>NZ_VFWA01000001.1:0-1042974 GCF_006442295.1 Mesorhizobium sp. B2-3-2
CGCGGACCGTCGAGGTCGACCTCCATGATCTCAAGCGGCTTTCCGGCAGCAACGGCCACGGCGGCGCGGGTTTTCATCTGGCAATTCCTCCAACGCGATTTTGCGCTCAGGCTTTCAGGTTTTGGCCTGCTCATCAACCGCCAGATGAGACGAAATATCGGCTTTCTTGACGCAGGTAGCACACCGTTGACTGCAGGCGTTCGCCACGCACACGGTACTTGAGACATAGCGACATAATCCATAGAACTGGACCGTCCGCCGGAGGGGAATTTGCCCGCATGTTCACCAAAATCCTGATCGCCAACCGTGGCGAGATCGCCTGCCGCGTCATGAAGACCGCGCGCAGGATGGGCATCGCCACGGTCGCTGTCTATTCCGACGCCGATCGCGATGCCGTGCATGTCGAGATGGCCGACGAGGCGGTGCATATCGGACCGTCGCCAGCCGCGCAGAGCTATCTCGTGCCTGAGAAAATCATCGCGGCGTGCAAGGCGACCGGCGCTCAGGCCGTGCATCCCGGCTATGGCTTCCTGTCCGAGCGCGCATCCTTCTGCGAGGCGCTGGAGAAGGAGGGCATCGTCTTCATCGGGCCGAAGCCGAAGGCCATCAAGGCCATGGGCGACAAAATCGAATCGAAGAAATTCGCCAACGCCGCCAATGTTTCGACGGTTCCCGGCTGGCTCGGCGTCATCGAGAACGCCGACCACGCGGAGAAGATCGCCGGAGAGATCGGCTATCCCGTGATGATCAAGGCCTCGGCCGGCGGCGGCGGTAAGGGCATGCGCATCGCCTGGAACCGATCGGAAGTGCGCGACGGCTTCGACCGGGCGCGCTCGGAGGCCAAGAGCTCGTTCGGGGACGACCGCGTGTTCATCGAGAAGTTCATCGTCGATCCACGCCATATAGAGATCCAGGTGCTGGCCGACGCGCATGGCAACGCGCTCTATCTCGGCGAGCGCGAATGCTCGATCCAGCGCCGCAACCAGAAGGTAGCCGAGGAGGCGCCATCGCCTTTTCTCGATGCCAGGACGCGCAAGGCCATGGGCGAGCAGTCGATAGCGCTGGCCAGGGCCGTCGACTACCAGAGCGCCGGCACGGTGGAATTCATAGTCGACGCTGAGAAAAACTTCTATTTCCTTGAAATGAATACACGATTGCAGGTCGAGCATCCGGTGACGGAGCTTGTCACCGGTGTCGATCTGGTCGAGCAGATGATCCGTGTGGCCGCCGGCGAGAAGCTCGCCTTGAAGCAAAGCGACGTGAAGCTGAATGGCTGGGCGGTGGAGAGCCGGCTCTATGCCGAGGATCCCTATCGCAACTTCCTGCCGTCGATCGGCCGGCTGACGCGCTATCGACCGCCACAGGAAGGGCAAGTCGGCGACGTCGTCATCCGCAACGACACCGGCGTCACCGAGGGATCGGAGATTTCGATGTTCTACGATCCGATGATCGCCAAGCTGTGCACCTGGGCGCCGACCCGGCTGGAGGCAATCGACGCGATGTCCGAAGCGCTGGACAGTTTTGTCGTCGATGGCATCGAGCACAACATCCCGTTCCTGGCGGCGCTCATGCAGCATCCGCGCTGGCGGGAAGGGCGGATTTCGACCGGATTCATCGCGGAGGAATATCCCGACGGCTTCGCGCCGATCCTGCCCGATCAGGACGACAAGGCCGTGTTGGCGGCGGTCGCCACCGTGGTCGAATTGCTGCGCCGCGACCGGCTCGACCGGCTGGGCGGGCGCTTGGCGCCGCATTCGGGAGCACTCAAGCGCGACTGGGTGGTGAAGATCGGCAAGGACTATCTGTCCGCGTCCATCCTGGAGGGCATGATCTCCATTCCGATGGAGGTCGACTTGTCCATCGAGGGCGGCAAGCCGCTGACGGTTTCGTCGGCCTGGCGGCCGGGCGACCTTGTTTGGCGCGGCAGCGTCGGTGGCCGCGAAATGGTGGCGCAACTGCGCCCGGCGCCAAACGGCCTTCGCATCGCCTGGAAAGGGCTTTCCGTGACGGCGCGCGCCATGCTGCCGCGCATTGCCGCGCTGGAAAAGCTGATGCCGGAGAAGCTGGCGCCCGACACGTCCAACCTACTGCTATGTCCCATGCCCGGCCTCGTCGTGTCGATCTCCGTCGCCGAAGGCCAGGAGGTCAAGGCCGGCGAGACTCTGGCCGTCGTCGAGGCGATGAAGATGGAGAACGTGCTGCGCGCCGAGCGCGATCTCGTGGTGGCGAAACTCAACGTCAAGCCGGGCGACAGCCTGGCCGTCGATGCGGTGATCATGGAATTTGCCTGAAGCGGGCGCGGGCGGAAGCCTGTGGCCGATGGTCGTTTGTGCTGGACTGGCATTGCCCGGTGCCGGACAATACATCTTGATCGACTCAAGTCCTTCGGGAAACGCGAAAAACCATGGCGGATGACAGACTTCCACGCGACCCCTTGCTGCGCGAAGCGGCAGTGAAGGCGGCGGCGCCCGAAGCGCCGGCGCGTCCTTTCGTGCATCTTCGCGTTCACTCGGCCTATTCGCTGCTGGAAGGCGCGCTCCAACTTGGCAAGATCGTCGGCCATGCGGTCAAGGACGAGTGTCCGGCTATCGCGGTCACCGACACCAACAATCTGTTCGGCGCGCTAGAATTCGCGCAGAAGGCGGTGAAGGACGGCATCCAGCCGATCATCGGCTGCCAGATCGCGCTCGCCTTTTCCGGCGAGAACGTCGACGGCCAGCGCGACCGCCGCCGGCAAGGGCCCGAGATGCGGCCAGTCGTGCTGATTGCGGCGACCGAAGCCGGCTATTCCAATCTGGTCAGGCTGGTGAGCCGCGTCTATCTGGAAACGCCACCCGGCGAGGCGGTGCATCTGACCAGCGAGATGCTGGAGGGCCACGCCGACGGGCTGATCTGCCTCAGCGGCGGTCCCCGCGGTCCTATCGGCGCGGCTCTGAAGGAGGATCGACGCGATCTCGCGGAGACCCGGCTGTCGACCCTGAAAGCCCTGTTCGGCGACCGGCTCTATGTCGAACTGGAACGCGTTTCCGGCTACGACCGGCTGATAGAACATTCCACGATCGATCTCGCCTATGCCCACGAATTGCCGCTCGTCGCCACCAACGAGGCGTTCTTCTCGTCGCGCGACGATTATGAGGCGCATGATGCGCTGATCGCCATAGCGGAGGGCTCGGTCGTCGCCGTGGACAATCGCCGCCGGCTTTCGCCGGACAATTTCCTGCGTAGCCAGGCTGAGATGGCGGCGTTGTTCGCCGACCTGCCTGAAGCGATCGACAACACGGTCGAGATCGCGTTGCGCTGCTCCTATTATCCGAAAACCCGCAGCCCGATCCTGCCGCGCTTCACCGGCGGCGACGCGTCCGACAAGGACGCAGCCGAGAAGGCCGAGGCCGCCGAACTCGCCCGCCAGGCGCGTGAAGGGCTGGAGGCCCGGCTTGCCGCGCACGGAGCGACGCCGGGCTATACGGTCGAGCAATACCGCGAGAGGCTCGAGTTCGAGCTCGGCATCATCGAGAAGATGAAATTCCCGGGCTACTTCCTGATCGTTGCCGACTTCATCAAATGGGCCAAGTCGCAAGGCATCCCGGTCGGGCCGGGGCGCGGCTCGGGTGCGGGCTCGCTGGTCGCCTATTCCACCACCATCACCGACATCGATCCGCTGCGTTTCTCGCTGCTGTTCGAGCGCTTCCTCAATCCGGATCGCGTGTCGATGCCCGATTTCGACATCGACTTCTGCCAGGACCGCCGCGAAGAGGTGATCCGCTACGTCCAGCAGAAATATGGACGCGACCAGGTCGGCCAGATCATCACCTTTGGAACGCTGCAAGCCCGCGCGGTGCTGCGCGATGTCGGCCGCGTGCTGCAGATGCCTTACGGCCAGGTCGACAAGCTGTCCAAGATGGTGCCGCAGAACCCGGCCAATCCGGTGAAACTGGCGGACGCCATCGCCAACGAGCCGCGTTTTGCCGAGGAGGCCGAAAAGGAGCCGATCGTCCAGACGCTGCTCGACATGGCACAGAAGCTGGAAGGCCTTTATCGCCACGCGTCGACGCACGCCGCCGGCATCGTCATCGGGGACCGGCCGCTGTCGGAGCTGGTGCCGATGTACCGCGATCCTCGTTCGGACATGCCGGTCACCCAGTTCAACATGAAATATGTCGAACAGGCCGGGCTGGTGAAGTTCGACTTTCTCGGCCTGAAGACGCTGACCGTGCTGGAGACGGCGGTGAAGCTGATTCGCCGCCGCGGCATCGACATCGACCTGGCGACGATCCCGCTCGACGATCCCGAAACCTATGCCATGCTGTCGCGCGGCGAAGTGGTCGGCGTGTTCCAAGTGGAAAGTGCCGGCATGCGCAAGGCGCTGATCGGCATGCGGCCCGACTGCATCGAGGACATCATCGCGCTGGTCGCGCTCTACCGGCCGGGGCCGATGGAGAACATCCCGACCTACAACGCCAGGAAGCATGGCGAGGAGGAGATGGCCTCGATCCATCCCAAGATCGACCATCTGGTGAAGGAAACGCAAGGCGTCATCGTCTACCAGGAACAGGTCATGCAGATCGCGCAGGAGCTGTCTGGCTATTCGCTGGGCGAAGCCGACCTTCTGCGCCGCGCCATGGGCAAGAAGATCCGTGCCGAGATGGACAAGCAGCGTGAGCGCTTCGTCTCGGGCGCGGTCGAACGCGGCGTCGCCAAGCCGCAGGCCGACTTCATCTTCGACCTGCTGGCAAAGTTCGCCGACTACGGTTTCAACAAATCGCACGCGGCCGCCTACGCCGTCGTCTCCTACCAGACCGCCTATCTCAAGGCGCATTATCCGGTCGAATTCCTGGCGGCGTCGATGACGCTCGACATGGGAAACACCGACAAGCTGGCGGATTTCCGCCAGGATGCGCTGCGCCTCGGCATCGAGGTGGTGGCGCCGTCGGTGATATCAAGCTTTCGTCCCTTCGAGGTCGGGGAGAACCGCATCTACTATTCGATGGCCGCGCTCAAGGGCGTCGGCGACGCGGCGGTCGAGCATATCGTCGCCATGCGCGGCGAAAAGCCGTTCAAGAGCCTGGCCGATTTCTGCGAAAGGGTCGACCCGAAAATCGTCGGCAAGCGCGTTTTCGAAAGCCTGATCATGGCTGGAGCGCTGGACTGTTTCGGCCATGACCGCGCTGCGATGATGGCTGGCGTCGAGCGGATGATGGGGCTGGCGTCGCTGGCGCAGCAGAACGCCGTCTCCGGTCAGGCCGATATCTTCGGCGCATCCCTGGGGGCGCAGTCGCAGGCGCTCAACCTGCCGGTGACCGAACCGTGGCTCGCCGCCGACCGCCTGCACCGCGAATTCCAGGTTGTCGGTTTCTATCTCTCCGCCCATCCGCTGGACGAGTACAAGGCGGCGCTGCAGAAGATGCGGGTGCAGAACTGGGCGGAGTTTTCGGCCGCGGTCAAGCGCGGTGCCACCGCAGGGCGCCTCGCCGGCACCGTGACCACCAAGCAAGAGCGCAAGACGCGGACCGGCAACAAGATGGGCGTGGTGCAGTTCTCGGACACGTCCGGCCAGTATGAGGCGGTGCTGTTTTCCGAAGGATTGGCGCAGTATCGCGACATGCTGGAGCCGGGCCGCTCCGTGGTCATCACCGTGGCGGCGGAGGACAGGCCGGAGGGCGTCAACCTGCGCATCCAGACCGTGCAGTCGCTCGAGGACGAGGCCAGCCGCATCCAGAAGGCACTGCGCATCTTCGTCAGAAACGACGCGCCAGCCTCCATCATTCAGTCACAGCTTACCCAGCGTGGTGAAAGTCAGGTGAGCATCATCGTCATCAAGGAAGAAGCGCAGGGCGAGGTGGAGATTGCCCTGCAGGGGGGGTACCGCGTCTCGCCGCAAATCGCCTCGGCGATGCGCGCCGTGCCAGGCGTGGTCGAAGTGGAGCTGGTGTGATCGCCACTTCCGGGGACTGGTGGCAATCCGCCGGGCGGCATCCGCCGCTCAAGTCACCGCAATTGCCATGAGGACGAAAGACAGCGGCGGATCGCCGGACCGTTCCACAATGGTGCGGCTGCGCGACACGTTGCGCAAGCTCTACCACGGCCGCACGCCGGCGGCGTTCCGCTTCCAACTGGTGGCGGTCATTATCGACCTCGCCATCATCGGCTTCTTCATCGCCACGCCCCTCGTCCAGGAATCGGCCTCGTTCCTGTGGCTCGACTATGCGGTGGCGGCGCTTGTGGCGGCCGACCTGGTAGCCAGGCTGCTTGCTTCGAACGACATGCTGCGACTGATGAAACAGCCGACGTCCTGGGTGGATATTTTCATCCTTTTGACGCTGCTGATGCCGACGGCGCTCGCCAATCTCGGCTTTCTGCGCATCCTGCGGCTGTGGTCGCTGTCGCGCAGCGGTTCGATCTGGCGGCATTTCGAGATGCGTGGTCTGAGGCCCTGGCGCGAGGCGAGCCACGCGGTCATCAATCTTTTGACCTTTCTCTTCGTCATCACCGGTTTCGTCTACACTTTCTTCTTCCGCAGCGGAGCGGGGCTGGAAAGCTACATCGACGCGCTTTACTTCACCGTCGCGACGGTGACCACGACCGGGTTCGGCGACATCGTGCTGCCGGGAATAGCGGGGAAACTGACGGCGATCGTGACCATGATCATCGGCATATCGCTGTTCGTCAGGCTGGCGCAGGCGATCTTTCGACCGGCAAAGGTGTTCTTTCCCTGTCCGCAATGCGGCCTGCAACGGCACGAGCCGGACGCCGTTCACTGCAAGGCATGCGGGCATGTCCTCAACATACCCGACAGTGGTGACTGAGGGATGGCTTGAGGGGACTTTTGGGCGGGCTACGATGCCGCCGCTTGCGCCGGCTTTGGCTGCCTGCGCTGCAGGTTGAGCATATTGCCCATCAGGATCAGCAATGCCCCGCCTGCGGTGAAGGCGTCGATCTGCTCCTGGTAGAGCAGCCAGCCGATCAATGCCGACAGCGGCACGCGCAGGAAATCCATCGGCGAAATGACCGTGGCATCGGCGTAGCTCAGCGCCCAGGCCATGCAGAAATGCGACGACATGCCGGTGAAGGCAATCAGCAGAATCCACGGCCACAGCTCGAGCGATGGGTTGCGCCATTCGTAGAGCGCCGGGACCAGCCCGAGCACCGACTGGATGATCAACATCCAGAAGATGATTCGCACGACGCTGTCGGTCCGCGTCAGCGATTTGACCAGCACCAGCGAGATGCCGAAGCACATTGCCGCGCCCAGCACGACCAGATGTCCCGGATCGACCGAGCCGACGCCTGGGCGCACGATGATCACGACACCGATCAGCCCGAGCGCCACGGCCCCGAGCTTCGGCCGGGTGAGCCTTTCGCCGAGAAAGGTGACCGCAAGGATCGCCGTCCAGATCGGCGTCGTGAATTCGATCGCGATCAGTACCGCCAAAGGGATTAGCGTCAGAGCGTAGAGCCACGCCGCCTGGCCGGTATAGTGAACCACGTTGCGCGTCACATGGGCGAGGGGGCGCCCCGTGCGCATGGCGGCAAAGCCGCCATTTTGCATGACCAGCGGCAGCAGGATGAAAAAGCCGATCACCGAGCGCAGCTCCAGCACCTGGAAAACGTTGAGCTCGGCCGTGGTGGCGCGGCCCGCGACCGACATCGCCAGGAACGAGGCGATCGATAGCGCCATCCAGAACGCGGCCTTGGGGATGGAAGGGGTGGGTGCCATCTCCGCTATGTCGCAGGCCGTGGCTTTTGCCGCAACCGCTAGCAGCCGCATTCTTCTGGGCCAGCCGGATGGTGCAAAACAGTCATGTTGAAGGCGGAACCTGGCACGGCAGGTAGCGTTGAGTTCCGAATATCGGAAGTGCTTTGCAGGTGCCTTTCAAAGTCGATAGGAGAACTTCGATGAGATCATTTGCGCAATTTGCGCTTGCTGGCTGTCTGTTAGTCACGGCAGGCGCGGCACATGCCGACGAGTCCAGATTTCTCCAGTCGTTCAAGGGCAATTTCACCGGCAAGGGCATCGTCAAGGTGACCACCGACGCTCCGACGGTGAATGTGTCCTGCACCTTCAGGTCAAACGCGACATCGACCTCCTTGTCGCTCGATGGCAATTGCCGAGGGCTTATCGTGGTGACGCGCGCCATCAGCGCGGACCTGAGGACTGCCGGAGCGAAATATAGCGGCACTTATATCGGGTCTCGTACCGGGCCTGCGCAATTGAACGGCACCCGTTCGGGCAACGCGATCAATCTCGGCATCCGTTGGGCCAAGGAGGTCAATGGTGACCGAAAGGCGCAGATGAAAGTCGAGAAACGAGGCGAGAACGGCATGCGGCTGACGGTCATCGACACTGATCCGAAAACCGGCAAGAGCATGGTGACGAGCAGGATAGACCTAACCCGAACTTAGCGGGCGGCGGTAGCGTTGTGACGCGCTTTGCCACACTGCGGCCTTCTTCAGCAGCCCGTTAAAGCTTAGTCTTCCAGCGGCTCTGGCGGGTGGGTGTCGCGGCGCTTGCCGAACGTATAGCCGGTTTCCACCGCCTTGCGGCCGAACTTGTCGCGCAGCGTGTCGATGGCGCCTTCGGCCATGGCCCGCTTGCGCGACTGGACATCGACCAGATCGGGCGGATCGGCCTTGTCATCGGCGGAAAGATCGCTGACGCCGATGCCGAGCAGCCGGTATTTGGTGCCGTCGGTTTCCTTGCGCAGCAGCTCGACGCCGGTCGAAAAGATGCGGTCGGCGAGCCGGGTCGGGTCGCCGAGCTGGCGGTTGCGAGTGCGGATCTTGAAATCCTGGGTCTTCAGCTTGAGCACCACCGTGCGCCCGGCGATGCCTGACTTTTTCAGCCGCGCCGAGACCTTTTCCGAAAGGCCCCGCAGCACCGAGACCAGCTCGTCCAGCGAAGCGATATCTGTGTCGAAAGTGGTTTCGGCTGATACGCTCTTGGCGTCCTGGTCGGGATCGACGCGGCGGACATCCTCGCCGCGCGAGAGCCGATAGAGCCGGTCGCCCATCACGCCATAGCGGCGCATGAGGTCGCCGCGGTCCATCTTCTGGAGCTGGCCGATGGTGCGGATGCCATCCTGTTCGAGCGTGGCGCTGAATGCCTTGCCGACACCCCAGATCATGTTCACCGGCTGCGTGGCCAGGAAGCCCACGGCTTCCGCTTCGCCGATGACGGAGAAGCCGCGCGGTTTGCGGAAATCCGACGCCACCTTGGCCAGGAACTTGCAGTAGGACAGGCCTGACGAAACGGTGATGCCGATCTCCTTCTCGACGGCCAGCGCGAAACGGGCCAGCACCACCGCCGGCGGCAGGCCGTGCAGCCGTTCGGTTCCGGCAAGGTCGAGAAACGCCTCGTCGATCGAGAGCGGCTCGACCAGGGGCGTCAGCGCCTGCATCATGGCGCGCACCTCGCGCCCGACGGCCACGTATTTTTCCATGTTGGGCGGGATAACCACCGCTTCGGGGCAAGCCTCGAGCGCCTTGAACATGGGCATGGCGGAACGCACGCCCCTTATCCGGGCGATGTAGCAGGCGGTGGAGACGACGCCGCGCTTGCCGCCGCCGATGATCAGCGGCTTGTCCTTCAGTGCCGGGTTGTCGCGTTTTTCGATCGCCGCATAGAAAGCGTCGCAGTCGATATGGGCCAGATGCAGCCGGTACAGTTCGGGATGACGGGCAAGCCTGGGGCTGCCGCATCGCTCGCAGCGCCTGGCATCGCTGCGCTGAAAGGCCAGGCAGTCGCGGCAGAAACCGTGATCAGGATTATTGACAGGAGCCGCCATCGCTGCGAACATAAAGAGAACAAACGCAATGGTACGACAGTGCAAGGCCAGGGACAAGCTTGGCCTGGGGAGAACGCATGAGCACGACCATAGTGCCGCTGACGCCTGAGCTCTGGCCTGAATTCGAAGATCTCTTCGGCAAGCAGGGCGCCTGCTACGGCTGCTGGTGCACGCATTTCCGGCTGGCGCCGTCGGTCCGTCGCGAAAGCAGCCGCGAACGCAACAAGGACCACATCCGGGCGCGCATCGAAGCAGGCCCGCCACCGGGCATGCTGGCGTTCGAGGACGGCAAGGCAATCGGCTGGATGCAGATAGGGCCGCGCGCCGATGTGCCCGAATGGAACAACCGGGGCCGGGGCTCGGCTCCGGTCGATCCCGCGGATGCATCGGATCCAGGCGTCTGGGCGATTTCCTGTTTCTTCATCCGCGCCAAGGCGCGGGGCCGGGGCATCAGCCATCGCCTGGTCGAAGGCGGAATCGATTTCGCCCGCAGGAACGGCGCGCGAATGGTCGAAGCCTGCCCGATAGACCTGTCGAAGGATTCACGCTCCATCGGGCTGTTCGTGGGCTCGTCGCGCGTGTTCGAGAAGGCGGGGTTTGAGCGGCTCCTGGAACGCAAGGCGGGCCGACCGTTGATGCGGCTGGTGCTGGAGCCGAGCGCCTGAACTTCGCCGTCTTGCAGTTGCGACGGTCTTTCCCTACCAGAGGCAGGATACGATTTTGCCTTTTCGACCAAACGGAGAATCCTACGTGAACCGGATGTTGCCAATCGCCTTTACCGCGCTTCTGCTCAGCGCGCCCGCTTTCGGCCAGAGCGTCGACAGCCAGGGTGCGAAGCAACTATCCGAGGACCTGTCCCGCTATGTCGGCAAACAGGCACTCGACAAGGGCATTCTGAAGGTTTCGGTCGAAGGCGGCGCCTACAAGATCGTGTTCGATTTCAAGGCGCTCGCCGGCACCTTGCCCGACCAGAAGCTGTTGAAATTCGACTTTGCGCCCTACGCCCTGCTGGTCAAGCCGCGCAGCGACGGGACCTGGGACGTCTCGATGGATCTTTCGCAAAGCGCGTCCTTCGCGTTCAACGGGCCGCAGGGGCTGCAAAGCACGCAATTTTCGATCAAGGACGGCAAGGGTTCCGGTGTCTACGATCCCAATCTGGCGGCCTTTACCAGTGGCACCAGTTCGATGGCGGGCATGACGATGGCCTCGCAAGATGCCAAGCAGCACATGGAAATCAGCGCCGACGCCGGCACCGCGACCATGGCCGCCACCAAGGCCGCCAATGGCGGCGTCGATTTCACGATGTCGCAAAAAGTCTCGAACTTTGTCGAGGCGATCAAGTTCGACGATCCTGAAAGCGGACTGAAATTCCCGGTCACCGTCAAATCACCGGAACTGTCTGTGGAGGCCAAAGGCAAGGGCGTGCAGACGAAGCCGCTGCTTGATCTCCTGGCATTTGCCGTCGCCAATGAGAACGAAGCCACGCTGAAAGCCAACCAGGCGCAGCTCAAATCGCTTCTGCTCGCCGCACTACCCGTGTGGGAGCGCATCGACGGGACATACGGGTTCAAGGATTTCGCGGTCGAGAGCCCGGTCGGCACGTTCGGCGCGGCGCAGCTCAGCACCGCCTTCGGAATGGATGGCGTCGCCCAGAGCGGTACGCTCGGCTACGGGATCAGGGCGTCTGGGTTGACCGTGCCGCAGCAGCTTCTGCCGAACTGGAGCATGGCGCTGCTGCCGACCGATATCGACCTGAACTTCGGCGGCGCCAATATCGATCTCGACAGCATGGCGAAGAAGGCAATCGGGGCCTTTGATCTCAATAAGAATCCGCCTCTTTCGGCCGAATTCGGGGAGCAGCTCAAAGCCGACTTCATGGCCAAGACGCCGAAGGTCGTCATTGGCCATAGCACCATCAAGAACAAGGATACCGAAATCGCCCTGGAAGGCGAAATGACGTTTCCTGGCGAGAAGCCGGAAGCCAATGTGACGGTGGACGTGGCCGGCTTCGACAGGATCGTCGAGGGCCTGCAGGAGGCGGCGAAATCGGAACCGGAGGTGGCGCAGTACGTGCCTGTGGCCCTGATGGTGAAAGGGTTCGGCAAGACCTTGACGGACGGCCGCATGGAATGGGCCATCAACGCCAAGCCGGACGGTTCGGTCCTGGTCAATGGCGTTATGCTGAAGCCGGCCGATCCTGTTGAAGACGACAGCATCGACGACGGCGACAGCGGCGACGACATGGACCAGGCGGATCCGACACCGTAACCGCTCGGCTCACCAAAGCGCGTCGCGTTCGGATGAAGTGACGCGTCGCGTTCAAGCCTTCGTTTTATACATGTCGTTCATCCGTTCGGGCGACAAGCGTCAAACTTCGAGCGACCTGGCGATCAGGGGTGAGGTCTCGGGATCTCGCTCATATCGAATGCTCGTGACTGTCGTCGCCCAGCGGCAGCGCGCGCAATGCCTTGCCGACGGAAGCCGGTGGCGTGCCGGTTTCCTCGGCAAAACGCAGCAATGTGGGTTCGTGGGCGAGAACGAACTGCAGCACACCGGCCAGAAATCCCGGCTCGCCGGCGGCTTTGCGGATCGAATGCGCCTCGATGCCGGTGATCGCCAGGAAGCGAGGCAGCAGTTCGGGATCCGAGGCGAGGAAGGCCAGAGCCTTCACGGCAATGGTTTCGGCCTCTTCGCGCATTGACGCTGCGTTTGCCATCATTACCTTTCAGGGTATGCGGAATGTGAGTCTCTTCCGCAGTAATGGCAAGCGTCGCTTGCGGCAAGTCACTACCTCTTCAGTGCGGGGCCCGAGGTGGAAGCGGAGCAGCTTTTCTCGCCGCAGGTTTCCGTTTCGTCAATCATATTGCCGTAGAGTCGACCAGGGTTTGGTGCGTTCCGGAAGGGCGCATAACGGCTGCCTTCGATCGGAACAGCGGCCGGGACGGGATATCGATGCCTAAGAAGGTCATGATCGTCGAGGACAATGAGCTCAACATGAAGCTCTTTCGGGACCTCATCGAAGCAAGCGGTTACGAGACAGTTCGCACCCGCAACGGTCTGGAAGCGCTCGATCTGGCGCGTCAGCACCGGCCGGATCTCATTTTGATGGATATCCAGTTGCCTGAAGTGTCGGGGCTGGAGGTGACGAAATGGCTGAAGGAAGATGACGACCTGCACGTCATCCCGGTCATCGCCGTCACCGCCTTCGCGATGAAGGGCGACGAGGAGCGCATTCGCCAGGGCGGCTGCGAAGCTTACATCTCCAAGCCGATCTCGGTGCCGCGCTTCATCGAAACCATCAAGTCCTACCTAGGTGATTCCTGATGCGCCTTGCCGCCAAAGCCGGAGCCTTGTGAAATGACCGCTCGGATCCTCGTCGTCGACGACATCCCTGCCAATGTGAGGTTGCTGGAGGTTCGGCTGCTGGCCGAATATTTCGAGGTGTTGACCGCTACCAACGGCCCGGATGCAATCGAGACCTGCGAGAACGGCAAGGTCGATGTCGTGCTGCTCGACGTCATGATGCCGGACATGGACGGCTTCGAGGTCTGCCGCCGCCTGAAGAGCGATCCGGCGACGTCGCATATTCCAGTGGTAATGATCACCGCACTCGACCAGGTTTCCGACAGGGTGCGCGGGCTTGAGGCCGGCGCCGACGATTTCCTGACCAAACCCGTCAACGACCTGCAACTGATGACGCGCGTCAAAAGCCTCGTCAGGCTGAAATCGCTGACCGACGAGTTGCGGCTGCGCGCCTCGACCACGCGCAACATCGGCATCGAAGAGTTGCTCAGCCGTAATTTCGCCTCCGAGGACACGACGCCGAAAGTGCTTCTGATCGATGAGCGCAAATCGTCGATCGAGCGCGTCCAGAAGATGCTGCGCGACTGTGCTGACCTGGATGTCGCCAGCGATCCGCATGCCGGCTTCTTCCAGGCGGCGGAGACCCCCTATGAATGCGTGATGATCTCGACGAGCTTCGCCAATTTCGATCCGCTTCGGCTCTGCTCGCAACTGCGCTCGCTCGATCGCACCCGCTTCCTGCCGATCATCCTGCTGGCGGAGGAGGGCGAGGAGGAGCGCATCATCCGTGGCCTCGAGCTCGGCATCAACGACTATCTGATGCGGCCGATCGACCAGCAGGAACTGACGGCGCGGTTGCGCACCCAGGTGCGCCGCAAGCGCTACAACGACCAATTGCGCGCCAGCGTGACGCAGACGATCGAAATGGCGGTGACCGACGGGCTGACCGGGCTGCACAACCGCCGCTATCTCGACAGCCATCTCCAGACGCTGTTCGACCGCGCCGTGGCGCGCCGACGGCCGCTGTCGGTGATGATCACCGACCTCGACCGCTTCAAGTCGATCAACGATACGCATGGCCATGACGGCGGCGACGAGGTGCTGCGGGAATTCGCGCGGCGGCTGCGCAAGAACGTGCGCGGCATCGATCTGGCCTGCCGGTTCGGCGGCGAGGAGTTCGTCGTGGTCATGCCTGATACCGATGGGGCGATCGCCGAAAAGGTGGCCGAACGCATCCGCGCCGAAATTGCCCAGATGCCGTTCGCCATCGGGCCCGACGGCAGGGCCATCGAGGTCACCGTCAGCGTCGGCGTCTCGTCGGTGCTGAAGGGGGTGGATACGGTGGCGGCGTTGATGAAACGCGCCGATCTGGCGCTCTATGAGGCCAAGAGCGGTGGCCGTAACCGCGTCGTGGCCAAGGCTGCCTGACGGACCGGATAAGAGTATCCGTCAATCCGGCAAGGTTACCCATTTACCTTAATCCAAGCGATTCGCGAGGCTTGGTTAAGAAACTGTTGATTTTCATAAGCTCTTGCGCAAATGTGCGGCCACAGACAGAGCGACGCCGGCACGAGGACAGACAGCCGGGTCGATCAAAAAATACCCCATGATGCTCAGGTCCGCCGCATCTCCTGGGTCCGTGGGGTCGGCCGGCCGGCGCTGGCACATAGTGGCCTCCTCGTACCGCTGCCAAACGCCGACCGGCCCCCTTTCAAAATAGCATCAGGACTCTGCGCCAAGCTCCGGAAATCACGGGCTTTTTGCGCACGAGATATCGACAGCGCTTTTGGACTGTAGAGGCGAGCGACGATGAGAAGAGCTGCGCCCCACGCTCTCTTGCCATTCGGCAGGGAGCATCGCTCCTCACTTCATACATATGGCGCCCAGGGGGCTTGCTTCAAGCCTGGGTTCCTCCCGTAAAACCGCGGCCCTGGCCAATGGGAGCGGAGTGACGGGAATGCGTGCACCGAAAGATGGATCGCGAAATCATGCGGTGATTGTCGCCGGGGGCGGCCCGACAGGATTGATGCTGGCAGGCGAACTCGCATTGGCGGGCATCGATGTCGGCATCGTCGAGCGGCGCCCGACCCAGCAGCTGATTGGCTTGCGCGCGGGTGGCCTGCACGCACGCACAATCGAGATGCTCGACCAGCGCGGGATCGCGGACCGGTTTCTCTCCCAGGGGCGATGCTTCCCGACCGTTGGCTTCCACATGATCCGTTTGGACATCAGCGATTTTCCCAGCCGGCACAACTATCTGCTGGCGCTGCGGCAAAACCATATCGAGCGGATATTGGCCGACTGGATCGGCGAGTTGGGGGTGCCGATCCATCGCGGACAGGAAGTCACGGATTTCATGCAGGACGACAGTGGCGTGGATGTGGGGCTTGCCGATGGCCAACGCATGAAGGCGCAGTACCTCGTCGGATGCGACGGAGGACGCAGCACGATCCGCAAGGCGGCGGGCATCGAGTTCGCCGGATGGGATCCGACGATGAGCTGGATGATCGCCGAGGTCGAGATGTCGGAAGAACCGCCATTGGGCTTTCGCAGCGACGCCCAAGGAACCCATGCGATAGGCAAGATCGAGGAAGGCGATAGGGTCGGTGTCGTGCTGACCGAGAGACAACTGATCATCGGTGGTGAACCGACATTGGACGATCTCCGCGAGGCGCTCACCGTTATCTATGGCACCGATTTCGGCGTCCACAATCCGACCTGGATGTCGCGGTTCACCGATATGACGCGTCAGGCTGCCGCTTACCGCGTCGGGCGTGTCCTGCTGGCCGGCGACGCGGCGCATGTCCATCCTCCGATGGGCGGGCAGGGGCTCAATATCGGTGTGCAAGACGCGGTCAACCTGGGATGGAAACTGGCCCAGGTCGTCAAGCGGACATCACCCGACAACCTACTCGACAGCTATCAAGCCGAGCGTCATCCGGTCGCCGCCCGCGTGTTGCGCAACACGATGGCACAGGTCGCGCTTCGGCGCATGGATGACCGCACCAAGGCTCTGGGCGACACCATTGCCGAACTGCTCGGCATGGACGAGCCTCGCAAACGCATCGCGGCCGAAATGTCCGGCTTGGACATTCGTTTCGACTTCGGCGAGCGGCATCCGTTGCTTGGGCGGCGAATGCCCGATCTCGATCTGCTCACCGCCAGCGGGCCGGCGCGGCTGTTTACCTTGCTGCACCATGCCCGGTCGGTGCTGATCAACCTCGGCACGCCCGGCAGGCTGGACATCAAGCCGTGGGCGGATCGGGTCCAGCAGGTCGACGCCGTGTACGACGGCGACTGGGAGCTGCCAGTTCTCGGGGCCGTCGCCGGGCCCGACGCGGTGCTGATCCGCCCCGACGGGTACGTGGCATGGGTTGGTTCCGGAAGCCAACAGGGACTGGCCGATGCGCTGACCACCTGGTTCGGGCCGCCCGCTGCTGTGGCGTAGCAGGGTCGAGGCTGGCCTGGCGAGACCCGCCGCAAACGTGTGCTTGGCACGCATTGCGAGCTTTTAGGGCGTAAGGTCTCCTGACATCCCGTTGACAGGAGGTACCATCTGTGCAGAAATTGGTTGGACCATTGGACCACTTGGAACGCGCGTGGATCAAAACAGCCTGCCACCTATTCAGACGACGGCGCGTGACGACGCCGTGCTGAAGGCGTTGGTAGGCTTTGTTCGTGCCGAAGCCCTCCAGCCGGGCGAGCGGCTGCCAACGGAACGCATTCTGGCCGAGCGGCTGAAGGTCAGCCGCAACACGGTGCGCGAGGCGCTGACGCGCTGGGAAGGGCTCGGGTTGGTCGAGCGCCGGCAAGGCAGCGGTACCTATCTCAAGGCAGCCGTTTCGCCCGACATGTTGCATCTGCCGCTGACGCTTGCGGGCGGCAACGACTTCACCAGCCTGATGCGGACGCTTGAAGTCCGCCGCGCGCTGGAGGCGGAAGCCGCCGCCCTTTGCGCCGAACGCGCTAGCCAGACCGACATCGCCGAAATCGAGCACAAGCTCGACATCATGGAGCAGGCGTTCCGCACGCGCGAAGGCATGTCTTCGGAAGAGGACTGGGAGTTCCACCAGGCGATCTACAGGGTGTCCGGCAACCCGCTGTTCGAGCAGATCATCGCCGCCATGCACGAATTGTTTCACCGCTTCTGGGAGCATCCCCTCGGCGTGCGCGACTTCGGCCACGCCAGCTTTCCCTATCATCGGACCATTTACGAGCGCATCGCCGCGCGCGACCCGCACGGCGCCCGCGCCGAGGCGCTCAAGCTGATCGCCACCGTCGAGGACGACCTCAAGCGCGGCGCGGCCAAACTCAAACTTTCGAGCCAGACATGAACGAACATCCCTCAGGTTTCGATCACGACTATCTTGCCGAGGCGGCGACGCTTCTGGCGCATGACGAGCCTTTCCCGGGCGGCGCCGTGGTGCCGCCGATCTACCAGACCTCGCTGTTCACCTTCGCCAACTATGCCGAGATGGCCGACACCTTTGCCGGCAAACGAAAGCAGCCGATCTATTCGCGGGGCGACAATCCGACGGTGATGGAATTCGAAGCGCGCGTTGCGGCCCTCGAAGGGGCAGAGGCTGCGCGTGGTTTTTCCAGCGGCATGGCGGCGATCAGCGCCACGGTGCTCGCTTTCGTCGGCGCCGGCGAGCGCATCGTTGCGGTGCGCAATTGCTATGGTGATGCCTATCGGCTGTTCGAGCGGCTTTTGCCGCGGCTCAACATCAAGGTCGATTATGTCGACGGCTCTGACCCGGACGCCGTCGCGGCGGCACTTCCGGGCGCCAGGCTGCTTTATCTGGAGAGCCCGACCTCGATGATGTTCGAGCTGCAGGACCTGGCTCACCTGACCCGACTGGCGAAGGAGCAGGGCATAGTCACCACGATCGACAATTCCTGGGCAACGCCTGTGTTCCAGAAGCCGATCGCGCATGGCGTCGATCTGGTGTTGCATTCGGCATCGAAATATCTCGGCGGCCACAGCGATACGGTCGCCGGCGTGGTGGCAGGCTCGGCCGCCCACATCAAGCACATCAACGAGCAGACCTATTCCTATCTCGGCGGCAAGCTTTCGCCTTTCGAGGCCTGGCTCTTGCTGCGCGGGCTGCGCACGCTGCCGCTGCGCCTGCCGTACCACATGAAGAGCGGGCTCGCCATCGCCGAGCGGCTGAAGGCGCACGGCAATGTCGAGCGCGTCAACCACCCCGCCTATTCGAACCATCCGGGCAAGGCGACGCTTGCTGGTTACGCCGGGTTGTTTTCCTTCGAGGTCACCGAGGATATCGACATCCCCGTCTTCGTCGATGCGTTGAAATACTTCCGCATCGGCGTGAGCTGGGGCGGCCATGAAAGCCTGGTCGTGCCGGCCAAGGCGTCGCTGGAGCAGACGCCGGGACTGAATTCGATGGCGCGCTTCGGCGTCAGCCCCCGAACCATCCGCTTCAATGTCGGATTGGAGAATGTCGAGGACCTGTGGGCCGACGTGGCGCAGGCCTTCGAAAAAGCCAGAAAATAACAAGCCGCTTCAAAATGGGAGTCTTGAAGATGAAAAAACTGACCGTCATGCTTGCCACCGTTGCGGGGTTGGCGATTTCCGCCGGAGACGCGCTGGCCGATTCGACCCTGAAAATGGTCGAAGTCATCACCAGCCCGCCGCGCACGGAGTTCCTGAAGAAGCAGATCGCCGAATTCGAAAAGGCCAATCCCGGCATCAAGGTCGAATTGATCTCGCTGCCCTGGGGCCAGGCTTTCGAAAAGTTCCTGACCATGGTGCAGGCAGGCGATACGCCCGACGTGGTTGAGATGCCGGAACGCTGGATGGGCCTCTACGCCAACAATGCCCAGCTGGAGGATCTCGGTCCGTATATGGCCAAATGGAACGATGCCAAGACGCTCGGCGAGCGCGCCAAGCAGTTCGGCTCGACCGTCAACAACACCCAGTTCATGATCCCGTACGGCTACTATGTGAACGCGCTGTTCTGGAACAAGAAGCTGTTCAAGGAAGCCGGCCTCGACGGCCCGCCGGCCACGCTCGACGAGTTCGTCGCCGATTCCAAGAAGATCTCCGCCATTCCCGGCAAATACGGCTACTGCCTGCGCGGCGGACCCGGCGCCTTCAACGGCATGCACATGTTCATGAACATCGCTCAGGGCAAGGGTGGATACTTCAACGAGGACGGCACCTCGACCATCAACGAGGAGGGCTCGGTCAGGGGCCTGCAGATGCTGGCCGACATGTACAAGCAGGGCCTGGCGCCCAAGGACGCGGTGAGCTGGGGTTTCAACGAAACCGTCACCGGCTTCTATTCCGGCACCTGCGCCATGCTCAACCAGGATCCGGACGCGCTGCTGGGTATCGCCGACAAGATGAGCGCCGACGACTTCGCCGTGGCGCCGCTCCCCGTTGGTCCGAGCGGCAAGTCCTATCCGACGCTCGGCTATGCCGGTTGGGCGATGTTCGCCAATTCCCAGCACAAGGACGACGCCTGGAAGCTGATGGCGACGCTTTTGTCGCCCAAGGACAATCTCGAATGGGCCAAGGAAGTCGGCGTCGTTCCGATCCACAACGGCGCCGACCAGGATCCGCATTTCAAGACCGAGCAGTTCAAGGGCTGGTTCACCGAGCTTAGCGACAGCGCCAAATATGAAATGGTGACGCCGCCGACGCATCTGGAGAACCTCGGCAATTTCGTCGACCAGGTGGCGATCAAGAATTTCCAGGAAGTGCTGCTTGGCCAAAAGACGGCCAAGGAGGTTGCCGACCAATGGGCTGCCTTCCTGACCAAGGAACAGCAGGACTGGATGGCGAAGAACAAGAAATAGCTTTTCTTCCCTTCTTCCCGTTCCCGGGGAGAAGGCGGCCCGATAGGGCCGGATGAGAGGCTGCGCCAGGTTCCGTCAACTCAGCGCTGCCCTCATCTGCCTGCCGGCATCTTCTCCCCGTTGAACGGGGAGAAGGGTGCTGTTGCCACGCCGGCATCCACCCTTCACCGCGAGCGCCAATGACCTATGCCGTTTCCGAAATACGACCCGCCGGCAAGCCTCGAAAGAAGCGGCTGACGCACGCTGCAACCGAACCCTGGCTCTATCTAAGCCCGGCGATCATCCTGCTGGTCGTGGTGCTTTTGGTGCCGCTGGTCATCGGCATCAGCTATTCGTTCCGTAAGTTTTCGGCTTTCAAGTCGGAATATGTCGGGCTCGGGCAGTATCAGGCTATGCTGTCGGATGCCGTGCTCGGCCAGGCGCTGGTCAACACGCTGTGGTGGACGGTCTCCAGCCTGTTCTTCCAGTTTTTCCTCGGCCTTGGCCTGGCGCTGCTGCTCGACAAGCCGTTTCACGGCCGTAAACTCGTGCAAGCGCTGGTGTTCCTGCCCTGGGCGGTGCCGTCCTTCCTGTCGGGCCTGACCTGGGCCTGGCTGTTCAATCCGATCATCGGGCCGCTGCCGCACTGGCTGTTCGCGCTGGGGCTGAAGGCCGAGCCGACCAACATTCTCTCCGATCCCGCGACGGCCATGTGGGGGCCGATCGTCGCCAATGTCTGGTTCGGCATCCCGTTCTTTGCCATCACGTTGCTGGCGGCACTGAAATCCATTCCCGCGGAACTGCATGAGGCTGCGGCGATCGACGGCGCCTCGCCCTGGCAACGTTTCACCAAGGTGACACTGCCGTTCCTGGCGCCGACCATCGCCATCACGGTGATGCTGCGCACCATCTGGATCGCCACTTTCGCCGACCTGATCTTCGTCATGACCGAGGGCGGGCCGGCCGGGTCGACCAATACGGTGCCGGTCTACATCTATGTCAGCGCCTTCAAGTCGCTGGACAAGGGCTACGCATCGGCGGTTGCCGTGCTGCTGCTCGTCCTGCTCATAGCCTATGCGATTGCGCTGATCGCCATCCGTCGCTCTCTGGTGAGGCACGTCTGATGATCGCGGGACGCTCATCTTCGCAGCGCTTCTTCGGCGGCGTCGGGCTCTATGCGGCCATCGCGGCCTATGTGATCTTCGCCCTGTTCCCGATCTTCTGGACCCTGAAGATATCGGTTACACCGGAACGGCTTCTCTATTCCGAAGGCATCAGCTTCTGGCCGTCGCAGATGACGTTGCAGAACTTCGTCACCGTGCTCGAGGCCACCGACTTTCCGCGTTATTTCCTCAACAGCGTCATCGTCTCGGTTTCGACGGCGGCACTGGTGACTGTCATCGCCACGCTAGCCGGCTACGCCATGTCGCGCTTCACCTTTCGCGGCAAGGCGGCACTGGCGCTGATGTTGCTTTTGACCCAGACTTTCCCGCTAGTCATGGTCATTCCACCGATCTATCGCGTGATGGGCCAGATCGGCCTGATCAACAGCCTGACCGGACTGATCATCATCTACACCGCCTTCAACACCGCGTTTGCAACCTTCCTGATGCAGTCCTTCTTCGACGGCATTCCGAAGGACCTGGAGGAGGCGGCGATGATCGACGGCTGCACACGCGCGCAGGCGATGCGCCGGGTGATCGTGCCGCTGACGCTGCCCGGCATGGGCGCCACGCTCGGCTTTGTCTTCACCGCCGCCTGGAGCGAACTCCTGTTCGCGCTGATGCTGATCTCAAGCGATGACAAGAAGACCTTCGCCGTCGGCCTGCTCACCTTCATCGGCAAGTTCGCCGTCGACTGGGGGCAGATGATGGCGGCGTCGATCCTGGCGCTGATCCCGGTCTGCATCTTCTTCGGCTTCCTGCAACGCTATCTCGTCACCGGCCTCACCGCCGGCGCCGTGAAGGGATAATCGATGGCTTCCGTTACGCTGGAAAAGGTCCGCAAAGATTATGGCGCCGTGCGTGTGCTGCACGCGGTCGACCTCGACATCGCCGACGGCGAGTTCGTCGTCCTCGTCGGTCCGTCCGGCTGCGGGAAATCGACGCTTCTGCGCATGATCGCCGGCCTGGAGGAGGTTTCCGATGGCGAAATCCGTATCGGCGAGCGGCTGGTCAACGACGTCGCGCCGAAGGACCGCGACATCGCCATGGTGTTCCAGTCCTACGCGCTCTATCCGCATATGGACGTGTCGAAGAACATGGGCTTCAGCCTGATGCTGAGGAAGGCGGAGAAGCAGGCGATCGACGCGCGTGTCGATGGCGCCGCAAGGCGCCTCGGGCTGGACAGTTTCCTGCAACGCCTGCCGCGCCAGCTTTCCGGCGGCCAGCGCCAGCGCGTCGCCATGGGGCGGGCGATCGTGCGCGATCCAAAAGTCTTTCTTTTCGACGAGCCGCTTTCGAACCTCGACGCCAAGCTGCGCGTGCACATGCGCGCCGAGATCAAGGCGCTTCACCAGCAACTGAAGACCACGTCCGTCTATGTCACGCATGACCAGATCGAAGCCATGACCATGGCCGATCGCATCGTCGTCATGCATGACGGCGTCGTCCAGCAGGTCGGCGCGCCGCTCGACCTCTACGATCGCCCGGCCAATGTGTTCGTCGCCGGATTCATCGGCTCGCCCGGCATGAATTTCCTGCCAGCAAGTGTTGAGAAGGGTGGCGTGGCGGATGCCGTGCTGTCCGATGGCCAGAAACTGCGGTTGCCGGATAGCCTGCCGCTCAGGGACGGCGATGCGGTTACCGTCGGCTTGCGGCCGGAGCATATAAGGCTGGCGGATGACGGCACGCTGCAAGGCGAAGTCGTGGTGGTCGAGCCGCTCGGCCTTTCGACGCAGTTCTACGTCAAGCTGGCCGGCCAGCAGCTTTGCGTGTTCGCCATGGGCCGCGCCGGCGTGAAGCCTGGCGAGACGGTGCGGTTATCGGCCGATCCGGCGGCGCTGCATGTTTTCGACCCGAAAAGCGGCGACCGGATAGGGTAGGGGTCCCGCCTGCCGAGCGGCCAAGACCATATTGCATGCAAAAACGCCGCCCGATGGGCGGCGTTTTTGCATTCTCCTGGAAAACCAGATTACTTGATCTTGGTTTCCTTGAACTCGACGTGCTTCTTGGCGACCGGGTCGTATTTGCGGAACGACAGCTTGTCCGTCTTGGTGCGGCTGTTCTTGCTGGTCACGTAGAAGAAACCGGTGTCGGCGGTGGACAGAAGCTTGATCTTGATGTTTGCGGCTTTGGCCATGGTATCAGTCCGTTTGTTCGTGGGGTTTTGGCCGCTGGAGCACGGGAAAACACCCGGACGCGGGAAACTTGCCGCGACACATAAAGAACGCGCCCGGAAAGTCAAGCCCGGCTTATCCGCCTGTGTCGTAAGCAGATGAGTTGTCCGGATTAGGTAAGCACGTGAGTTGTCCGGTTTTATCGCCAGCCAACAGAGGCTGGGGATGAAGCGGACAGCTTGCAACCAAACCGGACAAGTTGATTAGCTACCGAGAGCCGCGGCGCGTCCTTGCGGCCGTCACGAAAGCCAATGCCTGTCGGCATTCAAACGTGTTCCGCTTTCAGAACGATGGTTTTCTTCCAATCTCCCGTGGTGTTCCACCAGCGATTCGGGTTGGCGCGGTCGTCCAGCCCCTTGGAACGGCTGGCAAGGACCGGCTGAATGCGGATCACCGGCTCCTGGTAGCTGTGAGCCTGGAAGATCGCTTCGACGACGCGCGCCGCCAATTCCTGGTCATCGGGCAGTTCGAACGAAACCTCGACCGTCCCGGGGCGCCGCCGCAATTCGGTCTCGGCGCCGGCGGCCGCGCCGTCAAGTGGCCGGTAGCGCTCGATGCCATGCGCCGACTGGTAGGCGTTTCGATCATATTTGCCCATGACCAGCGGGGCGATCGCTACCACCGCATCCATGATGCGGTCCACGTCCGAGGCCGGAGCCTGGAAGGTTACAAGCAGCAGAAGCGTCATTCGCAGTGATGTGGTCTCAAAGCCGCTGTCGATCATGGCAGTGTCCTCAACTTCGGGTATCAGGGGACACTCTTTTAACCGGACACTCCTGACACGGTTCTGTCAGCATCTGCCGCGGCGCGGCGGATAAGGGCACTCGACTGTGGGGTGCTACAGCAGGATCTTGCGGACGAGCCTGAAGCAGACCAGGGCGATATAGGCGCCGAAGAACAGGCCGAGCGACCAGCCGAATCCGGAAGGCCCGAAACTGTCCATGCCGATGCCGATCGCCTGCGGGCCCAGCACCATGCCGACGCCGTAACACAGCACGAAGGCGGCGTTTGCCGACGCCAGTTCATGGCCGGACAATTGCGAACCGAGATGGGCGAGGCCGATCGTGTACATGGCCGCGACGACACCGCCCCAGACGAAGAGAAGGGCCGCCATCAAATGCCAGTTCGTGGCAAAGAAAGGCATGAACACCGTGCCGGCGAGGCCGACGATGGCACAGGCGAGCAGCAGATGGCGCCGGTCCGAAACGCGGTCGCTGATCATGCCGATGGGGATCTGTAACAGCACGTTGCCGAGCCCGATCATGGTCAGCAGCAACGCTGCATCGGCCTCGGAGTAGCCGATCCGGCTGCCATAGACCGGGAACAGGGCGAAACCGCCGGTCTCGACGGCGCCGAACACCAGCACGGCGAAGGTGGCGGTCGGCACCAGCCAGATGTAGCGCAGGAAGTGGCTGGTTTCACTCTCCGCCACGATGGCGGGGCTTTCGTTGCGCGCGGCCAGCACCGGTATCGCCGCCAGCGTCACCAAGGCGATGATGACGCCGAACGGCCTGAAGCCGGAACTGCCGAGATGGGCGAACAGCCACGGTCCCGCGGCAAAGCCGAGCGACAGAACGGTGGCATAGATGCCGAGCACAAGGCCTCGCCGGTGCGGCGGCGCCGAGGTGCTGATCCAGAATTCCGACAGGATGAACAGTACCGTCAGCGCGATGTGCAGCACTATGCGCAGCGGGAACCACATCCAGAAATCGGGTGCGAAGTGGAAGCCGACGAAAGCCAGCGCACCGGCGGCAATCATGGCGATCATCGTCCAGGCAACACCGAACCGCATGGCGAGCGGCGTGGCCAGCGGGGCGCCGGCGATCGAGGCCAGGCCGGCGACGGCCGTATTAAGGCCGATCATCGAGGCCGAATGACCGCGCGTTTCCAGAATGACGCTGAGCAGCGGCATGCCGAGGCCGATGGCGATGCCGACGACGCTGATAGACGAGATCGCCGCCACCATCGGCAGCCAGTGTACGCGCTCGTCGCCCTTTGGTTGGGTATCGACCGTCATGTTATGTCTGAATACTCGATGATCTACAGAATTTCGCGGGTGAAGCGGTTGCGGACAAGCCGGTAGAAGGGCACGGGACCGCCCGGACGCAACAGCGGATCATGGGCGAGGCGGCTTTCCAGCTCGTCCAGGATCATCCGGGTGATGTCGGGAATGTCGGCTTCCCTGGCCTTGGCAAGCGGCAGCCAGACCAGTTCCTCGAGTTCGTCGGTTGGGCCGCCACCCGGTAGTTCGACGGCGACGTCGCCGCGCCAGGCGCAGAAGAAGCGGGTGTCGAAGCGGCGCACCCGGTTAGGCGGGGTGATGGCGCGCGCAATGAAGCGCAGCATGTCCAGGGAGGGTTGCACGCTGTGTTCGACAAAGCCTTGCCAATCGGCCCTTGCGGTGGCGAAGGCGCCTTTGCGACCGATCAGCAGCCCGGCTTCCTCATAGGTCTCGCGGATGGCCGACAAGGCGATGGCGCGGGCACGCGCCTCGCTGGTGCGGCCTGGACCGGCAATCAGCTTTGCTTCCTGCTCGGGATGCAGCGCGGTGGCGGTGGGGATGCGGCTGTCCGCCGGGTCGGTACGGCCGCCGGGAAACACGAACTTGCCCGGCATAAAGGCGTGACCGGCATGACGGCGACCCATCAAGACCCGCAAGTCGTTGGCCTTGCCGTCGAGCAGGATCAGGGTCGCGGCATCACGTGGACGAATCGCCCGGCCGCCATGCGTGGCCAGACCCTTGTCGAGCCTGTCGACGTCCGCCTTGGTCATTCCTTCCATGTGCAGGACCTAGCGGAAACGTCTTGCATGCGAAAGTAGCCTTGACGGTTGGCATGTTGCGCCAGCCAGCACCTCAGGCACCGGGGTGGGGTTCAGCCACGTCGTGTTCGCCAGCAAAACCGTGCATATAGAACGCCCATTGCAATCCGATGACGGCTCCTTTCACCGGTTGCAGCAGTGCAACCGACAGCAGGATCGTCAGCGGAACCCAGATGGCGATGTGCTGCCAGGTGGAAAGGGTCGACGTCGCCTCCACGCCCATGAAGGCGCCGAGCACGATGTGGCCGACGATGACGATGACCAGATAGGCGGGCAGGTCGTCGGCCCGGTGGTGGTGCATCTCCTCGCCGCACACGCTGCATGTCTCGACGGTCTTGGTGAAACCGCGAAACAGCTTGCCTTCGCCGCAATGCGGGCAGCGGCCGAGCATGCCGCGCTTCATCGCCGTCCAAAGCGGTCGCGCGATCCGGCCCGAGTGATGTTCGCCGCCGAAAACCTGTTCTTCCGTGCCTCTTGCCATCATCGTCTCCTGCCGCGCGAGCCTGGGCGCGATTGTGACGCACGGGCGCGGCCTTTTGCCTTGTGAAACGACCTGACGGAGCCAGGCAGGGGCTTCGGGTCGGTCAACATCTCAAAGCGCATCGCGCCGGCCATCGGCGCCACCTCGACGAGACGGACCTCGACACGGTCCGCCAACTGATAACCCTTGCCCGAGCGTTCTCCGTAGAGCGAGCGGGCCGTTTCGTCGTATATATAGTAATCGCCGCCCAGAGTTGACACAGGGATGAAACCATCCGCGCCATACTGCGGCAATTGGACAAATAGTCCCGATTTGGTGACGCCCGAAATGCGGGCGTCGAAACGGTCGTCGATGCGCTCGGCGAGATGGGCTGATATCAGCCGGTCGACCGTGTCGCGTTCGGCCGCCATTGCACGGCGTTCTGTGCCGGAAATCAGCACCGAAACATCCTCGAGCCGCGCTTCCTCCTCCTGCGTCAGGCCGCCCGGGCCAAGGCCGAGTGCGGCGATAAGCCCGCGGTGCACGATGAGGTCGGCGTAGCGGCGGATCGGCGAGGTGAAATGCGCGTAGCGCCTGAGGTTGAGGCCGAAATGGCCGATGTTCTTGGGCGAATATTCGGCCTGGCTTTGCGAGCGCAGCACCACCTCGTTGACCAGGCCTTCATTGTCGGCGCCACGCACGCGCTCGAGAATGCCGTTGAACTGGGCGGGCCGCATCTGCGCGCCGCGCGCCAGCGACAGGCCCAGCGTCTGCAGAAATTCGCGCAGCGATTCCTGCTTGGCCAGAGAGGGGGCGTCGTGGGTGCGGTAGACCAGCGCCTGCTTCTTCGCCTCGAGCGTCTCGGCGGCGGCGACATTGGCCTGGATCATGAATTCTTCGATGAGCTTGTGGGCATCGAGCCGTTCCGGCACGACGACGCGATCGACGGTGCCGTCGTCTTTCAGCAGGATCTTGCGCTCCGGCAGGTCGAGCTCCAGCGGCTGGCGGTCATCGCGTCCGCGCTTGAGAATCGCATAGGCATCCCATAGCGGCTTCAGCACCGTGTCGAGGATCGGGCCGGTCTTGTCGTCAGGCGCGCCGTCTATCGCGGCTTGCGCCTGTGGGTAGGCGAGCTTGGCCGCCGATTTCATCATCACGCGATGGAAGGAATGCCTGATCTTGCGCCCGTCCGCCGAGAAGGTCATGCGCACGGCTAGCGCCGGGCGATCCTGGCCTTCGCGCAGCGAGCAGAGATCGTTGGAGATGCGCTCGGGCAGCATCGGCACGACGCGGTCGGGGAAATAGACCGAGTTGCCGCGTTTCAGCGCTTCGCGGTCGAGTGCCGTGCCGTAGCGGACGTAAGCAGCCACGTCGGCGATGGCGACCGTGATGACCACGCCGCCGGGGTTCTTCTCATCGACATCGGGCGTGGCAAACACCGCGTCGTCGTGGTCCTTGGCATCGGCCGGGTCGATGGTGACCAGCGGCAGGTCGCGCCAGTCCTCGCGGTTGGCCATCGTCGCAGGCTTGACGGCTTCGGCTTCGGCGATGACGTCGGCCGGGAAGACATGCGGAATGTCATGCGCGTGGATGGCGATCATCGAGACCGCCTTTTCGCTGGTCAGCGAGCCCAGCACGTTGAGTACTTTTGCTCTCGGCAAGCCATAGCGCGAAGCCCGCGCGGGCTCGACCTCGACAAGATCGCCGTTCCTGGCGCCGTTCTGGAATTCCTTGTCGACGATCAGTTCGGGTTGCCGGCGCTCCACCGGCTCGATGCGGAAGCTCCCGTCCTGAAGCACCCGAAAGACGCCGAGAACGGCATCCGTGCCCTTCTCGAATATCTTCATCACCCGCCCTGTGTAGGCCGGGCCGCCCAAGGTGACGTTTGTGTCGTCAGCGGGAAAGGTCTTGGCCAGCACGCGGTCGCCGATGCCCGGCGCCGGTCCGCCGCCGCTGCGCGACAAGCGGATGGAAACGATGGGGGGCGGTCCATTGGCGGTGTGTTCGGTGGGACGCGCCAGCAGCACGCCGTCGGCGTCGCGGTCGAAAATGTCGAGCACCGTGACATGGGGCAGGGCGCCAACGCGAGCCAGGCGCTTACGTTCCTTGGTCAGGACGCCTTCGTCCTGCAGGTCGCGCAGGAGATCCTTCAGCCAGATGCGGTCCGGGCCGCGCAGCGCAAACGCCTTGGCGATGTCGCGTTTTCCAGCGCGATCCGGATTTTCGGCGATGTAGCGCAGGATTTCGTCACGCGAGGGCCGGTAATCGCTCTGGACCTTGGCCGTTGTGTCGGCGGTGCGCGGGTCGCCGTGGTTTCTTGCGGAGATCCTGCGCGCCACGCCGTTCTATCCCTTTTTCTTGGCGGCAGGCTTCTTGGCCGCCGTCTTCTTGGTAGCGGGCGCCTTGGCCGCCGCGGCCTTGCGGAAAGGCTTCTTGCCGCCGCCGCCCTTGGCTTCCTTCTCGGCGATCAGCGCCAGCGCATCCTCCATCGTCACCGATTGCGGATCCTTGCCCTTGGGCAGCGTGGCATTGACCTTGCCGAAATTGACGTAAGGCCCGTATTTGCCGTCGCGCACGACGATCTTGCCGCCACCGTCGGGATGATCGCCAAGCTCCTTGAGGGCTGCCGCAGTGCCGCCATTGCGGCCACCCTTGCCCTTCAACTGCTTTTCGGCGATCACCGAAACGGCGCGGTTGAGGCCGATCGAGAACACATCCTCGATGCTGTCGAGATTGGCGTAGGTGCCGTCATGCAGCACGAAAGGCCCGTAGCGGCCGAGCCCGGCCGAGATCATCTTGCCGGTTTCCGGATGCTTGCCGACATCCCGCGGCAGGGAAAGCAGGGCAAGCGCCTTCTCATGGTCGATCGAATCGGGCGTCCAGCCCTTGGGCAAGCTGGAACGCTTGGCTTCCTTGCCGTCGCCACGCTGGATATAGGGACCGAAGCGGCCGCTGCGCAGCGTGATCTCCTCGGCCGTGTAGGGATCCTTGCCGAGCACTTTGGTGCCGTCCTCGCCGCCGCCATTCTCGCCATTGGGGTTGGCAGCGTCGCCAAGCTGGCGGGTGAAGGAGCATTCGGGATAGTTCGAGCAGCCGACGAAGGCGCCGAACTTGCCGAGCTTCAGCGACAAATTGCCGGTGCCGCATTTGGGGCAGATGCGCGGATTGGAGCCGTCCTCCCGGGCAGGGAAGACCAGCGGCGCCAGTTCCTCGTTCAGCGCATCGAGCACGTCGGTGACCCGCAGCTCCTTGATGTCGGCGACGGCGCCGGAAAAATCCTTCCAGAAATCGCGCAGAACGTCCTTCCAGGCGAGCTTGCCGTCGGAGATCTCGTCGAGCTTTTCTTCGAGCGATGCGGTGAAGTCGTATTCGACATAACGCTCGAAGAAGCTTTCCAGGAAGGCCGACAGCAGCCGGCCCTTTGCCTGCGGCACCAGCCGGCGCTTGTCGATGGTGACATAGTCGCGGTCCTCGAGCGTCTTCAGGATCGCCGTGTAAGTCGAGGGACGGCCGATGCCGAGCTCCTCCAGCTTCTTGATCAGCGAAGCTTCGGAATAGCGCGGCGGCGGCTCGGTCGTATGCTGGGTGGCGTTGATCGCCTGGCGGGAAAGCTGCTCGCCGGCACGGATTTCGGGCAGGCGGCGGTTTTCCTCGTCCTCGGAATCATCGTCCTTCTGGTCGGTATAGGCGGCGATGAAACCATCGAAGCGCACGACTGAACCGACGGCGCGCAACTCGGCTGTGCGTGCGCCGTTGACCGCCTCGATCTCGACCGTGGTGCGCTCGATCTCGGCGGGCTGCATCTGGCTGGCGATGGCGCGCTTCCAGATCAATTCGTAGAGCCGCATCTGGTCGGCATCGAGATATTGCCTGACCGATGCCGGCGTGCGCATGAAATCTGTCGGGCGGATCGCTTCGTGCGCTTCCTGGGCGTTCTTGGCCTTGGTCGTGTACAGCCGCGGCTTTTCCGGCAGGTATTTCGGGCCGAATTCCTTGGCGATGGCATCGCGTGCGGCCGTGATCGCCTCGGGCGCCATCTGCACGCCGTCGGTTCGCATATAGGTGATCAGGCCGGTGGTCTCGCCGCCGATCTCCATTCCTTCATAGAGGCGCTGCGCCACCTGCATCGTGCGGTTGGCCGAAAAGCCGAGGCCAGACGAGGCGGCCTGCTGCAATGTCGAGGTGGTGAAGGGCGGGCCTGGATTGCGCTTAGTGGGTTTTGCCTCGACGGACAGCGCCTTGAAGGCGGCGCCCTCAAGCATCGCCTTGATGTCGTCGGCCTGCGCCTTGTTGGCGATGTCGAGCTTTTGCAATTTCTTGCGCTCGAAAGCGGTCAGGCGCGCCTCGAAGTTCTCGTTGCGCGGCGTGCCGAGGATGGCAGCGATCTGCCAATACTCCTCGCGGATGAAGCGTTCGATCTCGGATTCGCGGTCGCAGACCAGCCGCAAGGCGACCGACTGCACGCGGCCGGCGGAACGGGCTCCGGGGAGCTTGCGCCACAGTACCGGCGAGAGCGTGAAGCCTACGAGATAGTCGAGCGCCCGGCGGGCGAGATAGGCGTCCACCAGCGGCGCATCGATCTGGCGCGGATTGGCCATCGCCTCGAGCACCGAGCTTTTGGTGATGGCGTTGAAGACGACGCGGCTGACCGGCTTGTCCTTCAGCGCGCGCTTCTGCCGCAAGACTTCCAGCACGTGCCAGGAAATGGCTTCGCCCTCGCGGTCCGGGTCGGTGGCGAGGATCAGGCCGTCGGCGTCCTTGACCGCCTTGGCGATGTCGGCGAGGCGCTTGCCGGAGGCCGTGTCGACCGCCCAGGACATGGCGAAATCCTCGTCGGGTCGCACCGAGCCGTCCTTGGCCGGCAAATCACGGACATGGCCGAACGAGGCCAGGACCTTGTAGTTCCTGCCGAGGTATTTGTTGATTGTCTTCGCCTTGGCCGGCGATTCGACGACGACGACGTCCATGAGGGCTCATATCAGCTGTGATGCGGCAGAAGAATTCCGCTGCGCGCGACGAAATCTCGGTTCTGTTCGTCGCTCACATGGCCGCGCTTTTGCATCCGGTCAAGGGGAAGCGGCCAAATTGCAAGAGTGCCGACAGCAATACACTCTAAGAGTGTATGGAGAAGATCACATTGTTGAGGGGTAACCAAGACAAATGGCTGGAGCGGTGAGGGGCGGCTCATATTGGCGCCGATGAGTCGTCGGTGACCCGGCAGACTGAGCCAAATGCCGCGCCAGCGCTACTGATGCATGCTGCCAGGCGTGGAGGCACGCCCGGCAGCACGTCGAAGTTAAGCCGGCCGCCTCAGTCGGCCTTGACGATGTGCCAGACGCCGCCGACGCCGTCACCGGACACATCGCCGGCCTTCTTGTCCTTGATGAAGGTGTAGACGGGCTTGCCGTCATAGGCCCACATCTTGGTGCCGTCGGTGCGGTCGACGACGGTCCATTCATCGTCCGCCTTGGCGCCGGCCTCGGCCTTCAGCGGCGGCCAGTTTGTGGCGCATTTGTCGTAGCAGTTGGTCTTGCCCTTCTCATCCTTGTCATAGGTGTAGAGCGTCATGCCATTGGCATCGGTATAGATCTTGGTGCCGTTGACCTCAGCTTCCTTCCACGCCTCGGCGGCAAAGGAGGCGGCGGTGCTGAGCAGGAGCCCGGCCAGCCCTGCGGTTATAATTTTCATGGAAATCTCCCTGGCTGATATCTGGAGACGCGCGGAAAGTCGCGGTCTCGTTGTATCAACGCAATGCGCGGTTGCTTTCTTCCCGCCCGCTTCCCGCCCGCGATGACTTGCCACACGATGGTGATTGGCGGACGAACCCGCGTGCCGCTATATCGTCCCCAGAACAATTGGAGCCTTTGGAATGGCGTTGGATATCGGCTATGTCAGCGCGGTCGGGGCAGGGGCGATCTCGTTCCTGTCACCTTGCGTGCTGCCGCTGGTGCCGCCCTATCTCTGCTACATGGCTGGCGTGTCGGTCGACGATTTTCGCGGCAATGCCGGAGCGGCAGCCAAAGCCGGCGCCCGCACCGCGCTGCTTTATTCCTCGATTGCTTTCGTGCTCGGCTTCTCGACCGTGTTCGTCGCGCTGGGCGCCGGCGCCTCGACCATCGGCCGCCTCCTGCGCGTGTGGCAGGAGCCGCTGGCGATGGGCGCCGGCGTGCTGATCATCCTGATGGGCCTGAATTTCCTCGGCATCCTGCGCATTCCGCTTTTGTCGCGCGAGGCGCGCTTCCAGTCGCAGGGCAAGCCCGCGAGCACTGTCGCAGCCTATGTCATGGGACTGGCCTTCGCTTTCGGCTGGACGCCGTGCATCGGCCCGGTGCTGGGGCCGATCCTGACGCTGGCCGGCGGCCGCGAGACGGTGGGCGAGGGCGCATTGCTGCTCGCCGCCTATTCGCTCGGGCTGGGCATTCCGTTCCTGATCGCGGCGCTGTTTTCCGGCGCCTTCATGCGTTTCCTCGGCAAATTCCGCGTCCATCTCGGCCGCGTGGAGAAGGCGATCGGCGCATTGCTGGTCGTCGCCGGCGTGTTTTTCCTCACCGGCGGCGTGCAGACCGTATCCTATTGGCTGCTGGAGAATTTTCCGGTGCTGGGTCGCCTGGGGTAAGTAAAGCAACAGACGGTGCGCCTACTGATTAAAAGTCAGTTGCTCAACCATCTCACCGGAATTTAACCGCATTGGTGCAGCATGGCGCCGCTGCTAGCATGATTTGATTCCCAACGCTTTTCCTATGGTTGTCTTCCATGAGCCAGAGAACATGCCTGTCCATCATCCTCGCCGCCGGTGAAGGCACGCGCATGAAGAGCGCGCTGCCCAAGGTGCTGCACCAGATTGCCGGCCTGCCGATGGTCGCGCATGTCGTCAAGGCGGCCGAGGCGGCGGGTGCCGGCGACCTTGCGCTGGTGATCGGCCACGGCGCCGAGGAGATGCGCAAGGCGGCGCAGAAATTCGCGCCGAAGGCAGAGGCTTTCGTGCAGGAAAAGCGACTCGGCACCGCGCATGCGGTGCTTGCCGCGCGCGCTGCGATATCAAAAGGTTACGACGATGTCCTCGTCATGTTCGGCGATACGCCGCTGATCGATCCGGACGCGCTGACGGCGGCGCGCCTGAAGTTGGCGCAAGGTGCTGCCGTCGTTGTCATCGGCTTTCGCACGGCGAACCCTACCGGCTATGGCCGCCTGATCGAAAAAGGTGGCAAGCTCGTCGCCATCCGCGAGGAAAAGGACTGCTCCGACGAGGAGAAGAAGATCACCTTCTGCAATGGCGGGCTGATGGCGATTGCCGGCGGCCAGGCGCTGAAACTGCTCGATGCCGTCGGCAACAAGAACGCCAAGGGCGAGTATTATCTGACCGATATCGTCGAGATCGCCGGCGCGCAGGGCCTCGATCTCGTCGCCACCGAAGCCAGCTTCGAGAATGCACTTGGCATCAACAACCGCGCCGAGCTGGCGCAAGCCGAAGGCATCTGGCAGGCACGCCGCCGGCAGGAGGCGATGCTTTCGGGCGTGACGCTGATCGCGCCGGAGACCGTTTTCTTCTCGCACGACACCCAGATCGGCGCCGACACCATTGTCGAGCCGAACGTCTGGTTCGGCCCGGGCGTGAAGATTGCCGGCGGCGCCAGGATCCACGCCTTCAGCCATATCGAGGGCGCCATCGTCGCCGCTCATTGCGATGTCGGCCCCTTCGCGCGGCTGCGGCCGGGCGCGGACCTCAAGCAGAAGGCCAAGGTCGGCAATTTCTGCGAGGTCAAGCAGGCCGTGATCGAGGAGGGCGCCAAGGTCAACCATCTGACCTATATCGGCGACGCACGGGTGGGAGCAGGCGCCAATATCGGGGCCGGCACGATCACCTGCAATTATGATGGCTATCTGAAGCACTTCACCGATATCGGCGAGGGCGCCTTCGTCGGCTCGAATTCCTCACTTGTGGCTCCGGTCACCATCGGCAATGGCGGCTATATCGCCTCAGGCAGCGTCATCACCGAAAGCGTGCCCGACGATGCGCTGGCCTTCGGCCGCGCCCGCCAGAAGACGATCCCCGGCAAAGGCAAGGAATTGCGCGAACGCTTCGCGTCGGCCGCCGCTGCCAAAAAGAGGTAAACCCAGTCTTCAAAAACTGAACGATTGCAGTAACTGGATTGCAAGTGCCCTGTGTCATGATGCATGCGTACGAGACTGTTCCCATTACACGGAACGAAACGCAAAGTGACTTTCGCGGCAGCCCGGCAATCCGTAGATAGCGCCGGCTTCTGCGGGAAATTGGGGACGTCTGCATGTGCGGTATCGTTGGAATTGTCGGCCATTCGCAGGTTGCGCCGCTCATCGTCGATGCGCTGAAGCGGCTTGAATATCGCGGCTACGATTCGGCCGGCGTTGCCACCATAGAGAAGGGGGCGCTTGGCCGCCGCCGCGCTGAAGGCAAGCTGGTCAATCTCGAACGCCGGCTGAAGGACGAGCCTCTCGACGGCACGATCGGCATCGGTCACACCCGCTGGGCCACGCATGGCGTGCCGAACGAGACCAACGCGCATCCGCATTTCTCCAATGGCGTCGCCATCGTCCACAATGGCATCATCGAGAATTTCGCCGAGCTGCGCGACGAATTGATCCGCGACGGCTATTCCTTCTCGTCGCAGACCGATACCGAGGTTGTCGCGCATCTGATGGCGCGGGAAGTCGCCAAAGGCTTGAAACCGGTCGATGCCGCGCACAAGGCGCTCAAGCGGCTGGAAGGCGCCTTTGCGCTGGCTATCATGTTCACGGGCGACGAGGACCTCATCGTCGGCGCCCGCAACGGCCCGCCGCTGGCGGTCGGCCATGGAGATGGCGAGATGTTCCTGGGCTCCGACGCCATCGCGTTGGCCCCGTTCACCAATTCGATCACCTATCTGGAGGACGGCGACTGGGCGGTGGTGCGCCGCAGCGGCGTCGCCATCTTCGACATCGACGGCAAAAAGGTCGACCGCAAGCGCCAGCAGTCGCTCTCGACCAGCTTCATGGTCGACAAGGGCAATCGCCGTCACTTCATGGAGAAGGAAATCCATGAGCAGCCGGAAGTGATCTCGCACACGCTGGCGCATTATGTCGATTTTGTTTCCGGCGCCTCCAAGCCGCTCGACCTGCCATTCGACTTCGCCACCATCGACCGGCTGGCGATTTCGGCCTGCGGCACTGCTTATCTGGCCGGACTCATCAGCAAATACTGGTTCGAGCGCTACGCGCGGCTGCCGGTCGACATCGATGTCGCCTCCGAATTTCGCTACCGCGAAATGCCGCTGTCGAAGAACGACGCCGCCTTCTTCATCTCGCAGTCGGGCGAGACCGCCGACACGCTGGCCTCACTGCGTTATTGCCGCAAGGCCGGCATGAAGATCGGCGCCGTTGTCAACGTGCGGGAATCGACCATGGCGCGCGAATCCGACGTCATCCTGCCGACGCTGGCCGGGCCGGAGATCGGTGTCGCCTCGACCAAGGCCTTCACCTGCCAGTTGTCGGTGCTGGCCTCGCTCGCCGTCCGGGCAGGCGTGGCGCGCGGCACGATCTCGCGGGACGAGGAAAAGTCGCTGGTCCGGGCGCTTTCCGAGGCGCCTCGCTATGCCAACCAGGTGCTCAAACTCGAAGAGCAGATCGAACGGATCGCGCGGGAACTGTCGCGCTACAAGGACGTGCTCTATCTCGGACGCGACACCAATTTCCCGCTCGCCATGGAAGGCGCGCTGAAGCTCAAGGAGATCTCTTACATCCATGCCGAAGGCTATGCCGCGGGCGAGTTGAAGCACGGGCCGATCGCCCTCATCGACGAGAACATGCCGGTCATCGTCATTGCGCCGCATGACCGCATTTTCGAGAAGACCGTGTCCAACATGCAGGAAGTGGCGGCGCGCGGCGGCAAGATCATCCTGATCACCGACGCCAAGGGCGCCGCGCAGGCGAGCGTGAAGACGATGGACACGATCATCCTACCGGACGTGCCGGAAATCATCTCGCCGATCATCTATGCGCTGCCGATCCAGATGCTGGCCTATTTCGCCGCCGTGTTCATGGGCACCGATGTCGACCAGCCGCGCAATCTGGCGAAATCGGTGACGGTGGAGTAGCACTGTCCCTGTTCGCTTCGCGCCCAGTAATCGAAGTCCAGCTGGCGATGGCCTCTTCTTTCGTCATCCTCGGGTCTGCGCCGCGTCGCTTCGCTCCTTGCTCGCCCGTGGATGACGAAGCGACGGATGCTTCGGCTAATCGCGAATGGACGCAGCTTCCATTTGGAACACTGAAAGCCACGTCATAAGCGAGCTCTTTAAAAACTTCGCAGTTCCAAAGCGCTTAGCGGTTCATTAATGTCGCGCTGTAGGCAGCGCTCCCGGTGAACCATGTCAGATGCTCTCAAGACCTTCGGCATGACCCGGCTGAGGAACTATTTCCTCACGGGCTTCGTCGTCTGCGCGCCGCTTGCGATCACCGCTTATATCGCGTGGTCCTTCATCGGTTGGGTGGATTCCTGGGTCAAACCCTATATTCCGGCCCGCTATAGTCCCGATACCTACCTGCCGTTCCCGGTTCCGGGGTTCGGACTGATCGTGGCGCTCGTCCTGATCACGCTGATCGGGTTCATGACCGCCAATATCGTCGGCCGTGCCATCGTCAATTTCGGCGAGCGCCTGCTTGGCCGCATGCCGCTGGTGCGGGGCATCTATCGCTCGCTGAAGCAGATTTTCGAGACCGTGCTGTCGAACAAAGGCGACATGTTTCGCCAGGTCGGCTTGGTCGAGTATCCGCGCAAGGGGGTCTGGTCGCTGGTGTTCGTGGCCAGCGAAAAGGAAACCGAGATCAACCAGAAGCTTGACCAGGAAGGCGATCCGCTGATCGCTGTCTTCATGCCCTGCACGCCTAATCCGACGACGGGCTTCCTGATGTATGTGCCGAAGTCGGACATCGTGCTGCTCGACATGACGATCGAGGATGGCGCCAAGCTGATCGTCTCGGCCGGGCTGGTGGCGCCGGAGGTGAAAACGAAGCTGGTGACGCTGAATGGCGAACCGATCACGGGCACCCTGGCCAATCCGCCGCTCGGGCCTTATCCCGCCCGCAGGAGCCGCACCGCCTCGTCGCGGCCGAACAAGTAGAGCAGCAGGCGCAGCGCTTCGCCGCGCTCGGTCTGCAGGTCCGGATCGCGTGACAGGATCAGCCTTGCGTCATCGCGGGCCGCTTCAAGCAGGTCCGCATGCGCCTCGATGCGCGCGACCTGGAAGCCCGGCGTGCCGGACTGACGGGTGCCAAGCAATTCGCCTTCGCCGCGCAGCTTCAGGTCCTCCTCGGCGATCACGAACCCATCCTCGGTCTCGCGCATCACCGACAGGCGCCGCTTGGCCGTTTCGCCGAGCGGATCCTTGTAGAGCAGCACACAGGACGAAGGCTTGTCGCCGCGCCCGACGCGGCCGCGCAACTGGTGCAGCTGGGCGAGGCCGAAACGTTCGGCATGTTCGATGACCATGATGGTGGCGTCCGGCACGTCGACGCCGACCTCGATGACGGTTGTGGCAATCAGGATGCGCGTCTCGCCTTGCTTGAAGGCGCGCATCGCTTCGTCCTTCTCGGCGCCCTTCATGCGGCCGTGGACAAGGCCGATCTGGTCGCCGAACAGGGGCTTCAAGGAAGCAAAGCGGTCTTCGGCCGACATCAGCTTTACCTCTTCGGATTCTTCCACAAGCGGGCATATCCAGTAGATTTTCTGGCCGCCGGCCACCGCTTCCACCATGCGATCGACGAGCTCGTCGAGCCGCTCAAGCGGCAGCGTGACGGTGCGGATCGGCTGCCGGCCGGCGGGCTTTTCCGTCAGCTTGGAGACGTCCATGTCGCCGAAGGCGGTCAGCACCAGCGTGCGCGGGATTGGGGTTGCCGTCATCACCAGCATGTCCGGCGCGTCGCCCTTGGCGGTGATGGCAAGCCGCTGGTGGACGCCGAAGCGGTGCTGCTCGTCAACGACGGCAAGGACCAGATCGTGGAATGCCACCGTTTCCTGAAACAGCGCGTGGGTGCCGATGACGATGTCGATCTCGCCGCCGGCCAGCCCCGCCAGCGTTTCGGTGCGCTCGCGGCCCTTTTCGCGACCGGTGAGGATCGCCGTGCGCATGCCTGCTTGTTCCGCCAAAGGGGCGATCGTCGCCAAATGCTGGCGCGCCAGGATCTCTGTCGGCGCCATCAGGGCAGCCTGGCCGCCAGCCTCGACGGCACGCGCCATGGCCAGCAGCGCGACGACCGTCTTGCCGGAGCCGACATCGCCCTGCAGGAGGCGCAGCATGCGTTCGGGGTCGGCGAGGTCGGCATTGATTTCGGCGAGCGCGAATTCCTGGGACGCGGTCAACGAATAAGGCAGGACCGCGCGCAGCTTCTCGACGATCCGGCCGTCGCCGGTGAGTGGCCGGCCGGACAGCCTGCGGACCCTCGACCGGACCAGGGCCAGCGACACCTGGCCCGCCAGCAACTCGTCATAGGCAAGACGCCGCCATGCGGCGCCTTCGATGGCGACATCGATCGGGTCCGCGGGATGATGGATGCGGGCCAGCGCGTCACCGAAAGACGGGAAACTCTGGCGGCGCATGAAAGCGCCATCCTGCCACTCCGGCAGCTCCGGCAGACGGCCGAGCGCCTGGCCGATGGCGCGGCGCAGCACCTTGCCGGACAGTCCTGCCGTGAGAGGATAGACCGGCTCGACCAGCGGCAGGTTTTCGGCGTCGCCGGCCAAGGCAATATGATCCGGATGGACCATGGTCGGGCGCCCGTTGAACCATTCCATGCGGCCGGAAACCACAACATGCTCGCCAACCGGCATCGATTTTTCCAGATAGGCAGCGTGGGCGTGGAAGAAGGTCAGCGCCACTTCGCCGGTATCGTCATGGGCGTAGACCCGGTAAGGCACCGACCTGTTGCCGCGCGGCGGCGGCTGGTGGCGGTCGATGCGCAGGTCTAGCGTTACGATGGCGCCTTCGGCCGAGCCGGCAATGCCCGGCCGGTTGCGACGGTCGATGACGGTATGCGGCAGCACGAACAGGAGATCGCCGGCGCGCGCCGCGCGGTCGCCGAGATCGGCCGCGACGACTTTTTCGATCAGCGCGCCGACCTTCGGCCCAACACCCGCGAGCGACGTGATCGGGACGAAAAGGGGGTCGAGGATGGAAGGACGCATCAGTGCTGCGCCGGTTTGGAAGCTGGATAGGCCGAGTTCCTTCGCGCCCCCCTCTGTCCTGCCGGACATCTCCCCCACGAGGGGGGAGATTGGCAGCTTCGGCGTGGTGCCCGTTCTGCAACGTTGAAGATTGGCGAAAGCGGAACCGCCGTCCGATCTCCCCCCAAGTGGGGGAGATGTCCGGCAGGACAGAGGGGGGCGCGAAGGAATGCAGTCATTTCAAGTTGATTGTCGGGTGTCTTACTTTGCCTTGCAAGGCTGACACCGATCTCTATCCACGCTATATGCGCCGCAGCAAGTGAGGATGCGGCACAATGACGGGAACGAAACGATCAAGCGAGGGGCTCGACGCCCGCCGCCGCAAGCTCTTGTTCCGCTCCTGGCACCGTGGCATGCGCGAGATGGACCTTATCCTCGGCACTTTCGCCGATGCCGAAATCGGCGCCTTGACCGGCGACGAAATCGACCAATATGAAAAGCTCCTCGATATTCCCGACACCGAATTCCTGCCCTTGATCACCGGCGAACGTCCTGTTCCCGCCGACATCGATTGTGCGGTCCTGCAAAAAATCGTGGCTTCACGCCGGACAATGACCTTTTGAAGAACGTTTCCATGAGCCTCATTCCCACCATCGGCTTGCCGAAAGGCCGCGCCGGCCAGTTCATCGTCGACGGCGTCGCCGACGGCTATGAAGCCTTCGCGCTGGTGCAGGCGGCGCACGAAATCGCGCCCGACAAGCCCGTGCTGTTCGTGGCGCGCGACGGGCAGCGCCTGCCGGCAATCACAGAGGCGCTGGCCTTTGCCGCTCCCGGCCTGCCGGTGCTGGAACTGCCCGCCTGGGACTGCCTGCCCTATGACCGCGTCTCGCCCGGTTCGGACGCGGCCGCCCGGCGGCTCGACGCGCTCGCCGCCATGATCGCGCTGGCGAGGAAGCCGCATCGCGCCGTCATTCTCACCACCGCCAATGCGCTGCTCCAGCGCATCCCGCCCGCGGACCTTGTCGAGGCACAGACCTTTCACGCCAAACCTGGCAACCAGATCGATATGAACGCGCTGGTGTCGCGGCTGGAGGCATCGGGCTTCGAGCGGGTGCCGACGGTACGCGGCATCGGCGAGTTCGCCGTGCGCGGCGGCATCCTTGACCTTTTCGCACCCGGCTGGACCGAGGCGCTGAGGCTCGATTTCTTCGGCGATACGCTGGAATCGATCCGCGTCTTCGATGTGGCTACCCAGCGCACCACCGGGCAGCGCAAGTCCATGGCGCTGCAGGCGATGAGCGAGGTGGCGCTGACGCCGGAGACGATCAGCCGCTTCCGCCGCGCCTACATCGAAGCGTTCGGGGCGCCGTCGCGTGACGATGGGCTTTACGCCGCGGTCAGCGAAGGCCGGCGCTTCGCGGGCATGGAACACTGGCTGCCGTTCTTCTACGAGCGGTTGGAGACCGTGTTCGACTACCTGCCGGACACGCCTGTCGTTTTCGACCATCTGGCACATGAAGCGCTTGCCGAACGCCACACTCTGATCCTCGATCATTACGAGGCGCGCAAGAAGCAGGCCGAAGGTGCGCTGAAGGACGCGGTGCCCTACAAGCCGGTGGCGCCGGACCTGCTGTACCTTTCGCTGGAAAATCTCGTCGCTTCACTCGGACCGCGCGAAGCGATCGACTTCACGGCCTTCGACGCCCCCGATGCGGGCGCCAAAAAGGTCTTCCATGCCGGCTCGCGCCATGGTCGCAGCTTCGCGGAAGAGCGCGCCGACCCGAACGTCAATGTCTTCGACGTCGTGGTGAAGCACATTGCCGACGAACGTGCGGCACGCCGCCGCGTCATTGTCGCCGGCTGGACGGAGGGTTCGCTCGACCGGCTCGGCCAAATTCTCGCCGAACACCATCTGGGCAATCTTGCGCCGGTGGCGACCTTGGCGGAGGCGGAGAAACTCGAGCCAGGGCAGGCGGCGTTGGCCGTGCTGCCGCTGGAATCCGGTTTCGAGACCGAAAGATTGGTCGTCGTCGCCGAACAGGACATTTTGGGCGACCGGCTGATCCGGCGCTCCAAGCGCAAGAAGCGCGCGTCCGACTTCATTGCCGAAGCCTCGGCCCTGTCGGCTGGCGACATCGTCGTCCATGCCGACCACGGCATTGGCCGCTTCATCGGCCTGCGCACCATCGAAGCCGTCGGGGCGCCGCATGATTGCCTGGAAATCCACTATGCCGGCGACGACCGGCTGTTCCTGCCGGTGGAAAACATCGAGCTCCTGTCGCGCTACGGCTCCGATACAGCCGAGGCGACGCTCGACAAGCTCGGCGGTGGCGCCTGGCAATCGCGCAAGGCGCGGCTGAAGAAACGCCTGCTCGACATGGCAGGGCAGTTGATCCGCATCGCCGCCGAACGGCAGATGCGCGCGGCACCCCCGCTGGTGCCGGCGGAAGGCCTCTACGGCGAGTTCGCCGCGCGCTTCCCCTATGAGGAGACCGATGACCAGCAGACGGCGATCGATTCCGTCAGGGACGATCTGGCGGCCGGCAAGCCGATGGACCGGCTGATCTGCGGCGACGTCGGCTTCGGCAAGACGGAAGTGGCGCTGCGCGCCGCCTTCATCGCGGCGATGGAAGGTTTCCAGGTGGCGGTCGTCGTGCCGACGACCCTGTTGTCGCGCCAGCACTTCAAGACCTTCTCGCAGCGCTTTTCCGGCCTGCCGATCCGCGTCGCCCAGGCATCGCGGCTGGTGGGCGCAAAAGACCTGGCCGAGACCAAGAAGGGCATCGCCGAAGGGACGGTCGATGTCGTGGTCGGCACCCACGCGCTGCTCGGCAGCGCGATCTCGTTCAAGAATCTCGGCCTGCTGATCATCGATGAAGAGCAGCATTTTGGCGTCAAGCACAAGGAACGGCTGAAGGACCTGAAGACTGACGTCCACGTGCTGACGCTGTCGGCGACGCCTATCCCGCGCACGCTGCAACTGGCGCTGACCGGCGTGCGCGAACTGTCGCTGATCGCCACGCCGCCGGTTGACCGCATGGCGGTGCGCACCTTCATCTCGCCCTTCGATCCGCTGGTCATTCGCGAGACGTTGTTGCGCGAGCGTTATCGCGGCGGCCATTCCTTCTATGTCGTGCCGCGCATCAGCGATCTGGCGGAAATCCATGATTTCCTGAACCAATCCGTGCCGGAACTGAAGGTGGCAGTGGCCCATGGCCAGATGCCGCCGGGCGAGCTCGACGACATCATGAACGCCTTCTACGACGGCCAATACGACGTTCTCTTGTCGACCACCATCGTCGAATCCGGCCTCGACATCCCGACCGCCAACACGCTGATCGTCCATCGCGCCGACATGTTCGGCCTGTCGCAGCTCTACCAGTTGCGCGGCCGTGTCGGACGCTCCAAGGTGCGCGCCTATGCGCTGTTCACGCTGCCGGCCAAGCGCAAGCTGACCGACACCGCCGAACGCCGGCTGAAAGTGCTGCAGTCGCTGGACACGCTGGGCGCCGGATTCCAGCTCGCCAGCCATGATCTCGACATCAGAGGCGCAGGCAATCTGCTCGGCGAAGAGCAGTCCGGCCACATCAAGGAGGTCGGCTTCGAACTCTACCAGCAGATGCTGGAGGAGGCGGTCGCGGAGGTGAAGGATTCCGGCGAGGTGCTGGATGGCGGCTGGTCGCCGCAGATCGCCGTGGGCACGGCGGTGATGATCCCGGAGAGCTATGTGCCGGACCTGCAGCTCAGGCTGGCGCTCTATCGGCGCCTCGGCGACCTCGAGACCACCGAGGAAATCGATGCTTTCGGCGCCGAGCTGATCGACCGTTTCGGCCCGCTGCCGGAGGAGGTGAAGCATCTCCTCAAGATCGTCTTCATCAAGGCGCTCTGCCGCAAGGCCAATGTCGAGAAGCTCGATGCCGGACCGAAGGGCGTCGTCATCCATTTCCGCAAGCGCGAATTTTTCAACCCGGTCGGGCTGGTCAAATTCATCGGCGAGCAAGGTTCGCTGGCCAAGATCCGGCCGGACCAAAGTGTCGTCTTCACCCGCGACTGGCCAACGGCGGAAAAGCGTTTGGCAGGCTCGGCTGTCGTCATGACGCAACTGGCGCGGCTGGTGGAGAAGGCGGCGTAGCCGGTCCGCACCATTCGCCAGCGCCGAAATTCCGGTCTAGAATAGGAAATCGGCTTCGTGTATGGAGCCGCCACCCCACATGGGGGCTGGAAATGGCGGGCGAGGGTGCTTGCCGGAAAGAGCGTTGGGTGCAGCGATGACGAAATGGTCGCCGAATTCGTGGAGGGCAAAGCCGATCAAGCAGGTCCCGGCTTATCCGGACCTTGCCGCGCTGAAGAACACGGAGGCCCAGCTCGCCACCTTTCCGCCGCTGGTTTTTGCCGGTGAAGCGCGCAAGCTGAAGAAGCAGCTGGCCAGCGTCGCTGCCGGCGAGGCATTCCTGCTCCAGGGCGGCGACTGCGCCGAGAGTTTCGCCGAACATGGCGCGGACAATATCCGCGACTTCTTCCGCGTCTTCCTGCAAATGTCGGTGGTGCTGACCTTCGCCGGTGCGCAGCCGGTGGTGAAGATCGGCCGCGTTGCGGGCCAGTTCGCCAAGCCGCGCTCGTCCGACAACGAGACCAAGGGCGAGGTGACGCTGCCGAGCTATCGCGGCGATATCATCAACGGCATTGAATTCGACGCCAAGTCGCGCATTCCCGATCCTGCCCGCCAGGAGATGGCGTACCGCCAGTCGGCGGCGACGCTCAACCTTCTGCGCGCCTTCGCGCAGGGCGGCTACGCCAGCCTGGAGAACGTGCATCGCTGGATGCTCGGCTTCGTCTCCGACAGCCCACAAGGCGAGAAATACGAGTCGCTCGCCAATCGCATCACCGAGACGATGGATTTCATGCGCGCGGTCGGCATCACCTCCGAGACCAATTTCGCGCTGCGCGAGACCGATTTCTATACCAGCCATGAGGCGCTGCTGCTCGGCTACGAGGAGGCGCTGACGCGTGTCGATTCCACCTCCGGCGACTGGTACGCGACGTCTGGCCACATGATCTGGATCGGCGACCGCACCCGCCAGCCGGACCATGCGCATGTCGAATATTGCCGCGGCATCAAGAACCCGCTCGGCCTGAAATGCGGCCCATCGCTGACGCCGGACGGCTTGCTGGAACTGATCGATCTGCTCAACCCCGAGAACGAGCCGGGCAGGCTGACGCTGATCGCCCGCTTCGGCTCTGACAAGGTCGCCGACCATCTGCCGAAGCTGGTGCGCGCCGTGCAGAAGGAAGGCCGCAGCGTCGTCTGGTCGTCAGACCCCATGCATGGCAACACGATCGAGGCGGCCGGGTACAAGACGCGGCCGTTCGACCGCATCCTGAAGGAGGTGCAGATCTTCTTCGAGGTGCACCGCGCCGAAGGCACGCATCCGGGCGGCATCCATGTCGAGATGACCGGCAAGAACGTGACCGAATGCACCGGGGGCGCCCGCGCCATCACCGCCGAGGAATTGCAGGACCGCTATCACACCCATTGCGACCCGCGTCTCAATGCCGACCAGGCCATCGAACTGGCGTTCCTGGTGTCGGACCTGCTCAAGAAGAGCCACCCTGTGCAACACAAGCAGGTCGCCAACGGCTGAATTCTGCCCTCATCCAAAGCAGTTCACAGGAAAAGCGGTTCCTGCCGATAAATCAGTCTTGCTTGTAGAGCAGCCAGCTCTTGCCGGCGCGGCCCGCCATTGTCGAATGCCTGGTCACGCGGTTACGTCCGCTGACCTTTGAGCGGTAAAGCGCCCGGTCCGCCTTGCTGTAGAGGTCTTCAGGACCCTCGGCTTCGGAGGCCATGCAGATGCCCATCGAGACGGTGACGGTGCCATAATTCATGCCGGTCTGGCTGCTGGTGAAAGGCGACTGTTCGATCAGCGCGCGAAGGCGTTCGGCGATTTCGTAGGTGGCGTCCTCGCTTGCGCCCTCGACGATGAGCGCGAATTCCTCGCCGCCGGTGCGGGCGACGAACATGTCGGCGCGAATGCTGGACTGGAATATATCGGCGATGATCTGGAGGATCTTGTCGCCGACGGGATGGCCGTACCTGTCGTTGATGTCCTTGAACCGATCGATGTCGGCGAGGATCAATGCGTTGAACAGGATGCCTTTGTTGCTGTTGTAGATCCTGGTGATTTCCTTGTCGAAGGCGCGGCGGTTCCAGATTTGCGTCAGGGGATCGGTGTCGGCCAGGCGCTTGTATTCCTCGAGTTTCGACTTGACGCTTTCCAGTTCCGCGGTCTTGTCGCTGAGCGTCGAGGCAACTTGCCGGCCATGATCGATCGTCGAATTGGTGGCGACCGCCATGGCATTGACGATCTTCTGCAGAACATCCGGCGACAGCAGGCTGTTTCTGCCGAGTCCGCTCGACGTTTCATTGAGGATCCTGCCGTATTTCTCGATGTGGCTGCGCTCGCTCCTCAGCAGCGAAGCGATGTCCTCGAGTTCGTTGGCGATGACTTCCCTGGCATGCTCGACGATGCCGGAGCCATGGTTCTGGGCAAAGAAGGTGCGTCCGATCCGGTCGAGGTCGTCCTGTGTCGGTCGGCCGCTCAGCGACACGACGGCAAGGCTGAGCTCGCGATTGGATCCGCTCAGGGCTTCGTAGAAGATCTCGTAATTGCGTGGCAGACCGAGCACGCCGAGCTGGCGCATTGTGGCGAGGACGGTGCTCGCAATATCGGTGCTTCGTTCGCTCTGGACGGCTGCCGGCTGCATGTTCTGTTCACTCTTCCCCGGGGAACACGCTGCGACAGTCGCAGGCATCCAATGTCGCCGACCTGGGGAACGCTGGCCATTCCAGTCCATCTTGCGAAAAAAGGCGCGTCCCCACTCACGACTTTCGCTTGTGAGGATCATAAATGCAGCAGCGCTAAAGTTTCCTTAATCCGCTGAATCCGGCCTGTTTTCCGCTGATTCCGGCTATACAGGCCTTCATTTGTGAACAAACAATTCCCGAGCGGGCCAAATGCATGTCGCATTTTCTTGCGCAAAGCCACCGAAAAGCTGGGATCCTGTCAGCAGCGATTTCTTTTGGGATGGTGCGATGAGTGAAAATCATACGGGATCGTGTCTCTGCGGGGCGGTTCGCTTCAGGACGCGAGGGCCGTTGCGCGGCGTCATCTATTGCCATTGCTCGCAATGTCGCAAGCAGAGTGGACATTTCTATGCCGCAACCAATGTCCCGGACGCCAATATCGATATCGACGGCGCCGACAACATCACCTGGTATGAGGCATCCGCCTTCGCCGGGCGCGGTTTTTGCAAGACATGCGGATCGCTGCTTTTCTGGAAACCGCGGGACGACGCCTATGTTTCGGTTCTGGCGGGATCGTTCGATGAACCGACAGGCCTCGAAGGCCAATGCCACATATTCGTGGGTGACAAGGGCGATTATTATTCGATCGACGACGCGCTGCCTCAATTCGAGAAGTCGACCCCATCGGTGAAGGTCGCCGACGAATGAATTTTGGGTGAGACAGCTTATTCCATTGATCGGGCCATTGCTTTATCCCGTGCCGGTGATTCGCAAAGGGGTTTGGCATGCAGCGGCTGATCGACGCTTATTTCAACTCGCTGCGGGCGTTCCGCAAGCTGGCTGCAACTGAAAAAGCTTTCCAGCAGGAGCTGGCGCTGCTCGCCCTTGCCTTTCCGCTCGGCTGGTTCGTTTCGGTGTCGTGGCGCGGCTACGCGCTGCTGATCGGCGCGGTGCTGCTCTTGATCATGGTCGAGGTGCTGAACACGGGCATCGAAGCGGCCTGCGATGCCTTCAGCCGCGAATTCAATGTCGACATCCAACTGGCCAAGGACTGCGGTTCGCTGGCGGTGCTGATCTCTGTGGCGATCGTCGCCGGCGTCTGGGGCATCGCGATCATCGAGCGTATCGTCGGGCTGCCGATCTGAGCTTTCGACCGCTGGCCGACCATCAGTTCTCCCTGGCGCGTTCCTTTCGGGCGAAATGGCGGGCGATGAGCCAGGCGAATACGGCCACGGCCAGGCCGATAGCCAGGCCCACCAATATCCGCTCATGGCGAAGCAGCGCCTGGCCGACGAAATGCTCGGCGCCCAACCCGAAGACATAGCCGATGGTGCTGAACAGCACCGCCCAGACCGCCGAGGAAATGGCGTTCAAGACGATGAAGCGGGGTGCTGCGATGTTAGACAGACCGGCCGCGATGCCACCGACCAGGCGCATGCCATAGACGTAGCGGTTCGACAGCACGAAGATGTTGGGATGGGTGTTGAGCAGACGATAGGCGCGGCGGAAGCCGGGCCGCTTGCGCAACCCGACGACATAGCGATGGTCCGCGAAACTTCTCCCCAGGATGAAGAAGCAGGTGTCGCCGGCGAAGGCGCCAAGCGCTGCCACGACGACAGTCTGCCAGAGGACGAAGATATGCTGATGGGCGAAGAAGCCGCCGAGTATGGCGGCACTTTCGCCCTCGGCGACACAGCCCAGAAAAACGGCGATCAGCCCGTATTGTTCTATGAAATGATGGATCGCGTCGCTCATGACGGCGATTGCTGCGACAGCCTGTCGTCGATCCGCTTGACCAGTTCGGCCAACCGCACGATCTCGTCGCGCATGCCGATAATCTGGCCGTGGCGCATTTCGTCCAGCTTTTCGTGCAGCGCCATGATCTCGATCTCGGCCTTCAGATTGACCTCGTAGTCGTGGGCGGCATCGATGCGGTCGCGCTCGGTCTGACGGTTCTGCGCCATCATGATCACCGGCGCCTGCAGCGCCGCGACCATGGACAGGACGAGATTGAGGAAGATGAAGGGGTAGGGATCGAAGGCGTCGCGCGTCAGAAGCCAGGCATTGCCTGATGTCCAGACGATCAGGAAGGCAATGAAACCGAGGATGAAGGTCCAGGAGCCGCCGATGCGGGCGATGGTATCGGCAAGGCGGTCGCCAAAGGTCTGGTGGAAGGCGACGGCCTTGTTGGTGTCCCTCGAGATCGTGGTGCGCTCGAGGGTCGACTGCAGCACCCGATTCTCCAGGGCACTGAGACCATCCGGCTTTCGTCTCAGCCAGCGGTTCGCCAGATCGTCGATCGTCTTGTTCATGGCCGTCTCCAAGGGCTTGGCTGGCGATAGAGGTAGAGGCTGCCGGCCCGCGCGGGAAGTGCTAGATTGAGGGGAACCGGAGGGACTTATGGCCGACTTCAAGAAAATTCGCGCTCGCGCCGCAAAGCGCAAGGGCGGCGAGGAGGAACTGGTCTCGCTGCTCGGGCCGATTCCCGACAACGCCGCCGTAGCCGATATCGGGGACGACCGTATTCTGTCGACGATGGCCGAGCGCGTCTTCGCCGCCGGTTTCGTCTGGCGCGTCATCGAGCAGAAATGGCCTGGATTCGAAGAGGCGTTTCTGCGCTTCGAGCCGAAGCGGTTGCTGTTCCAGCCTGACGATTTCTGGCACGAACTGGCGTCCGACCAGCGCATCGTGCGCAATCCACAGAAGATCAAATCCGTTCGCGACAACGCTGCCTTCGTCGAGCGCGTGTCGAAAGAGCATGGCGGCTTTGGCACATTCCTCGCCGAGTGGCCCGCCGACGACCAGGTCGGGCTGATGGCCTATCTCGGCAAGCATGGCAGCCGGCTCGGCGGCAACACCGGCCAGTATTTCCTGCGCTGGCTGGGTTGGGACGCCTTCGTCATTTCGGCCGACATGGCGGCCGCCCTTCGCGACGCCGGGCTCGATATCGCCGAAAGCCCGACGTCGAAGAAGGATCTCGACAAGATCCAGGCCCAGGTCAACCGATGGGTTGCGGATACCGGTCTGCCGCGCCGGCACATTTCGCGCATCCTGGCGATGTCGGTCGGCGAGAACCATTCGCCTCAAGCGCTGCGCGACTATATGGGCGACGACTGATGCCGAAATTGGCCCAAGCAAACGCCATTGCCGGGCGAATTTTGCCGCGCTAAGTCAGCAGCATGACCAAGAAGCCCGACATACTGCGCATCGCCGTTGCCCAGCTCAACCCGACAGTGGGCGACGTCGCCGGCAATCTCGCCAAGGCGCGGGAGGCGAGGGCGGATGCCGCGCGTCAAGGCGCCGATCTCGTGCTCTACACCGAGCTTTTCCTCGCCGGCTATCCGCCGGAGGATCTGGTGCTGAAACCGGCCTTCCTCAAGGCCTGCGAGCGGGCGGCACAGGAGATCGCCGCCGACACCGCCGATGGCGGTCCCGGCGTCATCATCGGCACGCCGCTGAAGCGCAAGACGGGCACCCACAACTCCATCGTCTTCGCCGATGGCGGCAAGATCATCGGCGAGCGCTATAAGCTCGATCTGCCGAATTATGGCGAGTTCGACGAGAAGCGCGTCTTCCAGGCCGGACCGGAGATACAGGGGCCCGTCAATTTCCGCGGCGTGCGTCTGGGAATCCCGATCTGCGAGGACATCTGGGGCGAGGTCGGCGTCTGCGAGACGCTGGCCGAGAGCGGCGCGGAAATCCTGTTGGTGCCGAACGGCTCGCCCTACTACCGCGCCAAGATCGATGTGCGCCACCAGGTCGTCATCCGCCAGGTTATCGAATGCGGGCTGCCGATGATCTATGCAAACCAGCTCGGCGGCCAGGACGAGTTGATCTTCGACGGCGCGTCGTTTGCCATAGGTGCCGACAAGCGGCTTGCCTTCCAGATGAGCCAGTTCGAGGAGGCGGTCGACATCACCACCTGGAGGCGACAGGGCGAAAACTGGGTCTGTTCGGAAGGACCGATGTCGAAGATCCCCGAACGGGAGGAGGCCGACTACCGCGCCTGCATGCTGGGTTTGCGCGACTACGTCAACAAGAACGGGTTCAAGAACGTCGTGCTTGGCCTGTCGGGCGGCATCGATTCGGCCATCTGCGCGGCCCTTGCGGTCGACGCGCTCGGCGAGGAGCGGCTGCGCGCGGTGATGATGCCTTACCGCTACACGTCGAAGGATTCGCTCAAGGACGCTGAGGACTGTGCCCGCGCACTCGGCTGCCGCTATGACATCGTGCCGATCTTCGAGCCTGTCGAAGGGTTTCTGCATGCGCTGACGCAGCTTTTCGAGGGCACCAAGGAAGGCATCACCGAGGAGAATTTGCAGAGCCGCGCCCGCGGCACCATCCTGATGGCGATTTCCAACAAATTCGGCTCGATGGTGGTTACGACAGGCAACAAGAGCGAGATGTCGGTCGGCTATGCCACGCTCTACGGCGACATGAATGGCGGCTTCAATCCGATCAAGGACCTCTACAAGATGCAGGTCTATGCGCTGTCGCGCTGGCGCAACAGCCATGTGCCGCCGGGCGCGCTCGGACCGTCGGGCGAGGTGATCCCAAAGAACATCATCGACAAGGCGCCGTCGGCGGAACTGCGCGAGAACCAGACCGACCAGGATTCGCTGCCGCCCTATCCGGCGCTGGACGACATCCTCGAATGCCTCGTCGAGAACGAGATGGGCGTCGACGACATCGTCGCGCGCGGCCATGACCGGGCGACGGTGACGCGCATCGAGCACCTGCTCTACGTCGCCGAATACAAGCGCCGGCAGGCGGCGCCCGGCGTGAAGATCACCAGGAAGAATTTCGGCCGCGACCGCCGCTATCCCATCACCAATCGGTTCCGGGATCGCGGCTAGACACCGTTCCGGCCGAAAATTCGCGTCATGCCGCAGGCGAGGGTAGCGATGCCTGAGTGTGAAATCAGCTTCGACCTGTCGCGGATCGACTTCCGGGCGACCTCGGACCTGTTGATGGCCAGCTATTGGGGCGGCGGACGCAGTGACGAGACCCACCGCCGCGCCTTCGCCAATTCGCTCTGCGTCGGCGCTTATGTCGAAGGCAAACAGGTCGGCTTCGGCCGGGCGATCACCGACCGCACGGTGTTTGCCTATCTCGCCGATATCATCGTCTGGCCGCAATATCGCGGCCAGGGTATAGGCCTGCGACTGGTGCGGGCGCTCATCGATCATCCCGAACTCGGCACCGTTTCGCACTGGAGCCTGTCGACCAGTGACGCGCATGGGGTTTATGAGAAATTGGGCTTCAAGCCGTCGACCGATGGGCGGTACATGCGCCTCGAACGCGCACCGCCTGCCGGATGAGCGGCGTGCGCGACGGTAGGCTCAACCCGCGACTGTTGCAAAATCGCCTCATCGGCTGGGCCAGATGCCGTTTTGGTGACGGCCAGCCTTGGCGATACGATGAGGCATCTCTATAAGGGCCTCTCCGCGATTCCCTTTAGGGAGGACCGAATGCCAGGATTTGACATCGTTATGCGAGGCCGCGAAGCCTAGGTCCCGACCGGCGCGCCGCAGGGTTTTCACCCTCGGAACGAAGCCGGATCGAGAACAGGCCTTTGCCGATGCCGGTCGCCGCCTTCGGGCAAGCGGCCATTCATAACCGAACCTCCGCATTCCCGGGCATTGAGCCCCTTGCGCGGTTTTTTCATTTTCGACCTTACCGGGATCGGGCTTTTTGCGCCCGAATGACATCATGGCTCGTTTTCGAATCGATTTGCGCGCGAGCGCCTTTCGCAGCGTTCTTGGCTTCACTTTCACCCATTGGCGGCGCCAGCCCTGGCGGCTTTCGCTGATCATGGTTGGTTTCCTGCTGTCGACGCTGGCCGATGTGCTGACGCCGCTCTATTCCGGCCGGCTGGTCGATGCCGTCGCCAGCAGCGCCGGCGCCGACGAGATTGCCTGGAATGCCGCGATGACCGCGTTTTCCATGCTGATGACGTTGGCGCTGGCCGGTGTCGTCCTGCGTAATCTGGCCTTCATGGGAATCGTCGAACTGACGCTGAAGATGATGGCCGATATCGCCGCCGACGCCTTCCATCGTGTCCAGCGCTTTTCCACCGACTGGCATGCCAACAGCTTCGCCGGTTCGACCGTGCGCAAGGTGACGCGCGGCATGTGGGCGTTGGACCTGCTCAACGACACGATCCTGATCGCGCTGCTGCCGTCCGTCGTCATGCTGGTCGGCTCGACGCTGCTGCTGGGCTGGTTCTGGCCGCTGATGGGAGCGGTTGTCGCCGCCGGCTCGGTGCTGTTCATCGTCGTCACGGCGATGCTGTCGCTTGGCTATGTCGCGCCGGCGGCCAGGCTCGCCAACACCTGGGACACGCGCCTTGGCGGCTCGCTGGCCGACGCGGTGAGCTGCAACGCCGTGGTCAAGGGGTTTGGCGCCGAGGAGCGCGAGGAGAACCGGCTTGCCAAAGTCGTCGCCAAATGGCGCGCCCGCACGCGGCGGACCTGGGTGCGCGGAACCATCAACGGCACCACGCAAGGGGCGCTGCTGCTGGTGATGAGAGCGGCGGTCATCGGGCTGGCGCTGATGCTGTGGTCGTGGGGACAGGCAACCGCCGGCGATGTCGCCTTCGTGCTGACGTCTTTCTTCGTCCTGCAAGGCTATCTCAGGGATATCGGAACGCATATCCGCAACCTGCAGCGCTCGATCAACGACATGGAGGAACTGGTCGACTTCCAGTCCGAACCGCTTGGCATCGAGGACCGGCCCGGCGCCGGGCCGATCCGTATCACGCAAGGGGGCATCGCCTTCGACGACGTTACCTTCCATTACGGCAGTCACCGTTCGCCGCTCTATCGCGATTTCTCGGTCGATATCGCGCCGGGCGAGCGGGTCGGGCTGGTCGGCCATTCCGGGTCGGGCAAGACGACTTTCGTCAAGCTGATCCAGAGGCTCTATGACGTGAACGCCGGCCGGATCCTGATCGACGGCCAGGACATTTCGGAGGTGGCGCAGGCGTCGCTGCGTGCGCAGATCGCCATCGTGCAACAGGAGCCGATCCTGTTCCACCGCTCGCTGGCCGAAAACATCGCCTATGCCCGGCCCGGCGCCACGCAGGCCGAGGTCGAGCACGCCGCGAAGCTGGCGAGCGCGCACGACTTCATCGTCAACCTGCCGAAGGGCTACGGCACGCTCGTCGGCGAGCGGGGCGTGAAGCTGTCGGGCGGCGAGCGCCAGCGCGTGGCGATCGCACGCGCGTTCCTCGCCGATGCGCGCATCCTGATCCTGGACGAGGCGACGTCGAGCCTCGATTCGGAATCGGAGGTGCTGATCCAGCAGGCGATGGAGCGGCTGATGGTCGGCCGCACCACGCTGGTCATCGCGCACCGGCTTTCGACGGTGCGGGCGCTCGACAGGCTGTTGGTCTTCGATCGCGGCAAGATCGCCGAGGAAGGCTCGCATGACGCGCTGATCCGGCTGCAGGGCGGCATCTACCGCCGCCTGTTCGAGCGCCAGGCGCTCGAATTGACCAAGGGACTTGTCACCTGATCGGGGACGGCCTCCGGCTCTGGCCCGGAGGCCATCCCATCAGGCGCTGTCGGTCTGACGGGCGGGCGGTGCGGGACGTCGGATTGCTGGCGGAGCCGCGTCTGCCAAGTCTTTTCATTGCTTGCGCCATGTTCTATGTCTGCGGCACGGCACGGGGGCGCGTCTTGTCAATCACAAAAGCATCCGGTACGCCCCGCTCATGACAGTTACCGTTCGTTTCGCCCCTTCACCGACAGGCCGCATCCATATTGGCAATGCGCGCACCGCCCTGTTCAACTGGCTGTTCGCCATGAACCATAAGGGGCGCTTCATCCAGCGCTTCGACGACACCGATGTCGCGCGCTCGAAGCAGGAATTTTCCGACGCCATCCTTTACGACCTGCATTGGCTTGGCATCTTTCCCGACACCACCGAATACCAGTCGCGTCGCTTCGAGATCTATGACGCGGCGGTCGAGCGGCTGAAGGCGGCGGGCGTTCTCTATGCCTGCTATGAAACACCGGAGGAGCTCGACCTCAGGCGCAAGGTGCGCCGCACGCGCGGCCTGCCGCCAGTCTATGGCCGCGAAGCGCTGACGCTGACGTCGGAACAGATCGCCGAATATCAGGCCGATGGCCGCCGGCCGCACTGGCGCTTCCTGCTGCCCAATTTCACCGGCGATCCGCAGCAGCCGGAGCGCACTGAAATCCATTGGAACGACCTGGTGCGCGGGCAGGAAACCGTCGATCTCGCCTCGCTGTCGGACCCGGTGCTGGTGCGCGAGGACGGCACCTATCTCTATACGCTGCCATCCGTCGTCGACGATATCGAGATGGGCGTCAGCCATGTCATCCGCGGCGACGACCACGTCACCAACACCGGCGTGCAGATCGCGCTGTTCCGGGCGCTGAGCGCCGAGCCGCCGGAATTCGGTCACCATAATCTGCTGACCACGGTTTCGGGCGAGGGGCTGTCGAAGCGCACTGGGGCACTTTCCATCGAAAGCCTGCGCGAGGACGGCATCGAGCCGATGGCGGTCGCTTCGCTGGCCGTGCTGGTCGGCACGTCGGAGAATGTCGCCGCCGCGCACGACCTGGCCGAACTCGCCAGCCGTTTCGACCCGGCTGCGACCTCGAAGTCGGCGGCAAAGTTCGATCCGGACGAGCTTTTCGTGCTCAACCGGACGCTGCTGCACCAAATGCCCTTCTCCGAAGCGCAGAATCGGCTGGTGGTGCTCGGCATATCGGGTGAGCAGGCGGAACCGTTCTGGCTGGCTGTGCGCGGCAATCTCGACCGGCTGGCCGATGCTGTCGGCTGGTGGCGCATCCTGCGCGAAGGACCGCAGGAAAAGCCGGAATTTTCCGACGCTGATCGAGATTTTCTTCACCAGGCCATCGATCTCCTGCCCGAGGAGCCTTGGAGCGGGACCGTCTGGAAGGACTGGACGGCCAAGATCAGGGAAGCGACCGGCCGCAAGGGCAAGGCGCTGTTCATGCCGCTGAGGCTCGCCCTTACCGGACTGACTTCGGGACCGGAGCTTGCAGATCTATTGCCGCTGATGGGTCGGGAAGGAACGTTGGCCCGACGACCCTGACCTTTCGCTGTTCCGGCGGCAACACCGGGACCGGCGACGTGACCGGTTTGACCGCAAGCCGCTTGATGGCGTCGCGGTCCAGCCCGCCAGCGGCGTTTGCCAGCGTCTCAGGATCGGCACCTGGATCGGGTTTGGAGGCAGGCACCGGAATGAACGGGGCACCCTCCGTTTGCGGCTGCGACTGTTGCTGGCTTGGCGGATTGCCGCCGATAATCTGGAAGTTCTGCGCGGCGTTGCAGCCGCAGGCCGGCGGCCGCGACAGGTTGGGCTGCTTGTAAAGATAGGCCGTCGGCAGTTCGCTGTAAGGTCGGCCGGTGACCGACGAAGTCATGTCGGCTGAATCGTCGCCCATGCCGCGCGAATAGAAGACCTGGATTTCGGTGCCGGGACAGCTCGATTCGCAGTTCTTCTGGTCGCGCTCGAAATCGCCGACCGAAGCGGCATTCGACATCGGGAAGAAGTAGCCGTCGCAGGTGCGCACGCAGGTGGTACGGAACTCGCCGCCGACGCCGGGAAAGTCCGGTATGCCGGACCGGCCCGGCACGCGGCGGACATTGCGCTCCTCGCCGGGGTCGTCAGACTGGTCGAGCGTGTCGAGCCGGCGTGTGTCGCCACCGAACAGCTGGTCGAACAGATTGCCGTTGCCTTGTTCCCGTTCCGCTTCGCGCGGCGGTTCGCGGCGCGGCGCCACCGCGTCCTCGCGGCAGCCATTGGCGTCGAGCGCGGCCAGGATTCGTCCGCGATCGCGGCGCGAACCGCCGCCGGCGAGGCGGGCGCGTTTGGCCTGCAAGCTATCGAGATTGGCGTTCATGCGCTCGATGGTGGCGTTGAACCCGGCGCATTGGCTGACATTGCGGCTGAACAGCGAGAAGCCGCAGCCGGCGCCGCTGGACTGGCCGCGGACCTTTGAAATCTGCTCGCGTTGCCGGTCGATCGCGGCGTCATATTTGCGGATCAAGGCCGGTCCACCGCCGCCGCGCGAGGTCGCGGCAAGATCGGCCTCGAGTTGGCGGCAGACGCGCGAGGCGGCCTGCGGCTCGGAGACGGCGGCGCCCGAAAGCAGCAGGCCAAGCAGCACGGCAAGATGCGCCTGCTTCCACCCTTCGCCCATCATCCGCCCGAAACCCTGCTTGGTTGTTCCGCCGCACGCTACGTGCTCGTGGTTAAGCCGCAGTTTACCCCCGAATCGGCGTTCAGCCCAGATCGACGACGGCCTGCGCCTTGTGGGCGGCCTCGACCACCGCCAGCGCTGTCATGTTGACGACGCCGCGCGAGGTCACGGAGGGCGTCAGGATATGCGCAGGCTTGTCGGTGCCAAGCAGGATCGGGCCGACATGCAGTGCATCCATCATGGTCCTGAGCGCGGTCAGCGTGATGTTGGCGGAATCGAGGTTGGGGAAAACCAGGAGATTGGCTTCGCCCTTCAGACGCGAATGCGGATAGACGCGCTGGCGCAGATGTTCCGACAGCGCGGAATCGGCATGCATCTCGCCGTCGCATTGCAGCTCGGGCGCGATGCGCGCCAGGATCGCCGCCGCCTGCCGCATCTTGAGCGCGCTCGGCGAATCGCGCGAGCCGAAATCCGAATGCGACAGGAGTGCGGCCTTCGGCTCGATGCCGAAGCGCTGAATTTCTTCCGCCGCCAGCACCGTCATCTCGGCGATCTCGTCGGCCGTCGGGTCGACGGAAACGTGTGTGTCGGTCAGGAAGATGATGCCGCGTTGCGAGATCAGCATGGACAGCGTCGACAGATCCCGGTCCTTGATGCCGGTTCGTGGTCCGATGATCAGCGTGACGTTGCGCAGGTGCCGTTCGAAACGCCCTTCGAGGCCGCAGACCATGGCGTCGGCGTCGCCGCGCTTCAATGCGAGGGCCGCGATCACCGTGTTGTCGGTGCGCACCATGGTGCGCGCCGCCTCCGTCGTCACGCCGCGCCGGCCGGCGAGCTCGATCAGCAGGTCGACATAGTGGCGGTAGCGCGGATCGTCCTCCGGGTTGATCAGGCCGAAGTCGACGCCCGGCTTGATGCGCAGTCCGTAGCGCTTCAAGCGCACCTCGATGACGTGCGGGCGGCCGATCAGGATCGGCTCGGCGATGCCTTCCTCCAGAACCACCTGCGCGGCGCGCAGCACGCGCTCGTCCTCGCCATCGGCGTAGATGACGCGCTTGGCGCTCGACGCCTTGGCCGAGGAGAACACCGGCTTCATCACCAGGCCGGAGCGGAAGACGAAGCGGTTGAGCTTGTCGATATAGGCGGTGAAGTCGCTGATGGGCCTTGTCGCGACACCCGTGTCGCAGGCCGCCCTGGCGACGGCAGGGGCGATGCGCAGGATGAGGCGCGGATCGAAGGGCGAGGGGATCAGGAACTCGGGTCCGAACACCGGCGTCTCGCCGGAATAGGCGCGCGCGGCGACATCGGAAGGTTCTTCGCGGGCTAGGGCGGCGATGGCCCGCACCGCGGCCATCTTCATCTCCTCATTGATGGCGCTGGCGCCACAGTCCAGCGCGCCGCGAAAGATGTAAGGGAAACACAGTACGTTGTTGACCTGATTGGGAAAATCGGACCGGCCCGTGCAGATCATCGCGTCCGGGCGCGCCGCTCGCGCCACTTCCGGCATGATTTCCGGATTGGGATTGGCCAGCGCCAGGATCAATGGCTTCGGCGCCATGTGCTGCAGCAGTTCCGGCTTCAGCACGCCGGCCGCCGAAAGTCCGAGGAACACGTCGGCGCCCGATATGACGTCGGCCAGCGTGCGCGCCTCGGTGTCCTTCACATAAGGATCTTTCCAGCGGTCCATCTCATCCGTGCGCCCCTTGTAGGCGACGCCGAAACGGTCGGTGACCCAGATGTTCTCGACCTTGGCGCCAAGCGAGACCAGCAGGTTGAGGCAGGCCAATGCCGCCGCGCCGGCGCCCGAAGTGACGATCTTGATGTCCGCAATGGTCTTGCCGGCGAATTCCAGCCCGTTGAGCACCGCGGCGGCGACGATGATGGCGGTGCCGTGCTGGTCGTCATGGAAAACCGGTATGCCCATGCGTGCCTTCAGCCGCTCTTCGACCTCGAAGCATTCCGGCGCCTTGATGTCCTCGAGGTTGATGCCGCCGAAGGTCGGCTCCAGCGCCGCCACTGTTTCGACCATGCGCTCGATCTCCGGCGCGTCGATCTCGATGTCGAAGACGTCGATGCCGGCGAATTTCTTGAACAGGACCGCCTTGCCTTCCATGACCGGCTTGGAGGCCAGCGGCCCGATATTGCCGAGGCCGAGCACGGCCGAGCCGTTGGAGACGACGCCGACCAGATTGGCGCGCGCCGTGTAGTCGGCCGCGGTCGCAGGATCGTCGCGGATTTCGAGGCAAGGGGCCGCCACGCCGGGTGAATAGGCGAGCGCCAGGTCGCGCTGGTTGCCGAGCGGCTTGGTGGCCTGGATTTCGAGCTTGCCCGGCGTCGGGTGCTTGTGGAAGTAGAGCGCGGCTTCATCGAGGTCCGAACGTGCCGTTTTCTTGCTCTCGCCGTTCATTCCGGGCCTCCCTGCGATCCTGCGTGCCGCCTTCTTAGCATGCGGCCAAGGTTTTTCGCGACGCCAAATGACGCAATCGCCATTCACATCGACGAAGCAGGGATAAGCGATCTATTTCAACAGCTTGAGTGGAACTTCTTCGGCGCCCGCGCTACCGGGTCTCAGAAGGCGCTGACATACAGGCCGCCGTCCACCGGTATGTTCTGGCCGGTCAGATAGCCGGCATGGACCGAGCACAGGAAGGCGCATATCTGGCCGAATTCTTCCGGCGTGCCGAGCCGCTTGGCCGGCACGTCGGCACTGATGCGCGCCTTGCGGGCGGCTGCCGCGGCCGGGTCTTCAACGCTGCCGGCCTCGTGCGGACCGCGCAGCCGGTCGGTATCCAGCTTGCCGGGCAGCAGGCTGTTGATGGTCACGTTGCGGTCGACCACCGTGCGCGCCACGCCGGCAAGAAAGGAGGTCAGGCCGGCGCGCGCGCCGGACGACAGATCAAGGCCGGGAATGGGGACATAGACCGAGAGCGACGTGATGTTGACGATGCGGCCGAAACCGCGCGCGGCCATGCCGTCGATCACGGCCTGCACCAGTTCGATCGGCGTGACCATGTTCTGGGTGACGCCTTCGAGCATTTTTCCGCGGTCGAGCTCGCGGAAATCGCGGAATGGCGGGCCGCCATTGTTGTTGACCAGGATGTCGGGGGCGGGGCAAGCGGCGAGCAGCGCCTTCTGCACCTCGGGTTTCGAGACGTCACCGACCACTTCCTCGACCACGACGCCATAACGCTCACGCAGCTCCGCAGCGGTTTTGGCCACCAGTTCGGCGTTGCGCCCGTTGACGACGACGTCGCAACCAGCCTCGGCCAGCGCCATGGCGCAGCCTTTTCCGAGCCCCTTGCTCGAAGCGCAGACGATGGCCTTCTTTCCGCGGATACCGAGATCCATGATGATTTCTCCTGTGATTCGCCCGGCAGGCTAGCTTTAGGGCTGGACCAATCGCAACCGTCATACGGTTGTTGCATGAATCGGGGCATAGGCTCGCGAAAGCAACGGTGAATTCGCGATGTCCGGCCAAGAGCCCCGCACGTTCCGCAGCATGTTCATCTCCGACGTCCATCTCGGGTCGAAGGCGGCAAAGGCCGATTTCCTGATCGATTTCCTTAGACATCACGATGCCGACATCATTTATCTCGTCGGCGATATCGTCGATGGATGGCGTCTGAGGCGCAGCTGGCACTGGCCGCAGAGCCACAATGACGTCGTGCAGAAATTGCTGCGCAAGGCGCGCAAGGGCGCCACCATCACCTACATCGCCGGCAACCACGACGAATTCGCGCGCCAGTTCCAGGGCGTGCATTTCGGCGGCATCGTCGTCGCCGACCGCGCCATTCACGAAACCGCCGACGGCAGGCGGCTGCTCGTCATCCATGGCGACCAGTTCGACACGGTCGTGCACAATCAGCGCTGGCTCGCCTATCTTGGCGACCATGCCTACGACGCCGCCATGCAGGTCAACCGGGTGATCACGCGCCTGCGCCAGTTGCTCGGCCTGCCTTACTGGTCGTTTTCGTCCTGGGCAAAGGTCAAGGTCAAGAAGGCGGTGAACTTCATCGGCTCGTTCCAGGCGGTGCTCAGCGAAGAGGCGCGGCGCTCGCATGTCGACGGCGTCATCTGCGGCCATATCCATCATGCCGCGATCGAGAGCTATGGCGACGTCCAGTACATCAACACCGGCGACTGGGTGGAAAGCTGCACGGCGGTGGTCGAATATTTCGACGGCCGGATGGAAATCCTGACCTGGGCGCATGTCTTGCCCGAGGCGCCGGACGAACCCTTCATCCCGATGCTGATCGAGGACCGGGTGGTGCAGGCCGCCTGACTGCCGGTGCCAGGCACGGATTCCGGTGTTAATCGATTAGGCCAATCGGTTTCGTTCGGTTTTTCCTCATGTTAAGGGTCAATCCACACTGCTCGCCGTTCGTGGACGGCAGCGTTATTGGATCGATTCATGCCGCTGCCGCCGCTTTCACCCGAACAGCTCGTCAAGCCTCGCCATTTCGAACTGCGCATGAGCCTGATCTTCGCGACATTGTTCGTGTCGCAGGGCACGCATCTGCCCTACTTCCCGCTATGGCTGCAGGCGAAAGGTTTTCACGCCGAGCAGATCGCCGTCATCCTGGCGGCTCCGATGTTCCTGCGCGTCGTGACGACGCCGCTGCTCACCGCGCTCGCGGACCGGGCGAGGGACCGCGCCGATGTCTATATCGCGCTCGTCGCGGCATCGATGATCATTTCCGCCGGCTATTTTCTGCCGGCCTCCTACGCCGTCGTGCTTGCGGTATCGCTGGCGTTGACGATCGTATGGACGCCGCATTCGCCGATGGCCGATTCGCTCGCGCTTTCGGGCGTGCGCCGCTTCGGTTCCAACTACACCAGCATGCGCAAGTGGGGTTCGATCTCCTATCTCTGCGCCAACGTGGCGGGTGGTTTCATCCTGACCGCGGCAGGGGCGCAAGCCGTCCCGGCAATCATTTTCGCGGCACTGGGTGCCGCGCTCGTTGCCGGGCTGCTGGCGCCGCGCCTTGGCCGGCCCCGCCTTGCCTCACCTCTTTCGGCCGCGGAGATCCAGCACTCGGCACCAAGTCTCTTCAATGCCTATTTCGTCTATTTCACGCTCGGTGTCGGCATCCTCACCGCCAGCCACGCCTTCCTTTATGGCTTCGTATCGATCTATTGGAAGTCGATCGGCATAGGCGACACCGTCGTCGGGCTTCTCTGGGCCTGGGGCGTGGTGGCCGAAGTCTGCATGTTCGTGTTTTTCAACCGCATGTTCGCCTCCATGTCGGTCGTCAGGGTGATGGTGATTGCCGGCATCGGCGCGGTCGTGCGCTGGATCGCTTTTCCGCTGATCTGGCCGCTCGGCCTCGGCGTCGCCGGGTTTTTCGGCGTCCAGACCCTGCATTCGGTGTCGGTGGCCATGGTGCTGATCGGCCTGCAGAAGATGATCGGCGAAACGGTCTCGGAAGAGCGTACGGGTGCCGCGCAAGGCATCGCCTATTTCTTCAACGGCTTCTTCATGGCCGCCGTGACGCTCGCCTCCGGCCCGCTCTACGATCGTTTCGGGGTCGACGGCTTCCTGGCCATGATCCCGATCGCGATCATCGGCCTCGTGCTGATCGGCCTCGCGGCGCACTCAGCCCCAAAGCGCCGGATCGGGCGGTGAAACCAGCGATCCCTCATAGGCGAGGCCGGGCACACGATCCCGCGCAAGCAGCAGCGGTCCGTCGAGGTCGACGAAATCGGCATCCTGGGCGAGCAGCACCGCCGGCGCCATCGCCAGCGACGTGCCGACCATGCAGCCGACCATGACACCGAAACCCAGTTCACGGGCGCGGTCGCGCAGCACGAGCGCCGCCGTCAGCCCGCCCGACTTGTCGAGCTTGATGTTGACGGCATCATAGAGACCGGCGAGAGCGGCCAGATCTCCCGCCTCATGCACGCTCTCGTCCGCGCAGATCGGCACCGGATGGGCAATGTGGCGCAGGATGCCGTCATGGCCCGCCGGCAGCGGCTGTTCGATAAGCGCGATGCCTTGCTCGGCGGCAAAGGCGAGGTTCGCGGCGATGGTGTCGTCGTTCCAGCCTTCGTTGGCGTCGAGGATGATGCGGCTGTCGGGCGCGGCCTGCCGGACGGCGCGGATGCGCGCAATGTCGTTGTCGCCCCCGATCTTCACCTTGAGCAAGGGGCGCGCCGCATTGGCGCGGGCCTGGGCCGCCATCGCCTCGGGTTCGTCCAGCGACAGCGTGTAGGCCGTCTCGAGCTGATGTAAAGGAGCCGGCCAAACTGCGTCCGCCACCGCCTTGCCGCCGATCTTGGCTTCCAGGTCCCACAAGGCGCAATCGATGGCGTTGCGCGCCGCGCCCGCCGGCATGGCCCCGAGCAGGGCGGTCCGGTCGATGCCAGCGGAGATTTGCCCGCGCATGGCCTCTATCGCGGCGCGAACCCGATCCATGGTCTCGCCATAGCGTTTGTACGGCACGCATTCGCCACGGCCGGTGTAATCGCCTTCGCTGATCGTACAGGTGATCACTTCGGCTTCGGTCTTCGAACCACGCGAAATGGTGAAGGTGCCGGCGATCGGAAAACGCTCGGCCTCGACCGAAATGACACGCGCCATAATTTTCTGCTCCGGCTGTGCGAGAAGGGTCGTCGGCAAATCGACAAGGCCGGACCCGTCAGGCTAAACAGGACGCCATGTTGACCATCGGCAAGCGCGACGCAAGCGGCAAGACCGCCTCGGAGGCTGACCACGACCCGCGCGTGTCGGTCGGTGAGGAAGCAGGCGTTCTCGGGTGCGCCTTCTCGGGAATCTGGACGACGCGCACCGTGGCCGTGATCGACGCAGAGATGCGCAAAATCGAGAAACGGAGCGGTTTCAAGACCTTGGCGCTCGATCTCTCGCACATCGAGAAGATCGACACCGCCGGCGCGTGGCTGATCGACCGCCTGGTCAGCGCTTTCGAGAAGAAAGGTGTCGAGGTCAGGCTGCAGGGCCAGAGCGACGTCGCCTCGATCCTGCTCGGCGCGGTCGGCGATGCGGTGCGGCGCGAGCCCGAATCGGGGCCGGTCGGGCCGCCGAACATCGTCATTCGCGCGCTGGAGGCGGTCGGCCGCCGCGTCTACGAAATGCGCGACGATTTTCTCGCCTCGATGAACATACTGGGCGCCACGATCCGTGGCGCGCAGATGAAGCTCGGCCGCGGCCATGCCGTCAATCCGGCGGCGATCTTCAACCAGATCGACCGGATGGGCGTCGGAGCCATTCCGGTGGTGGTGCTGATGTCGGCGATCGTCGGCGCCATCGTTGCCCAGCAGGGCGCCTACCAGCTCAGCTATTTCGGTGCCGACATCTTCGTCGTCGACCTCGTCGGCGTGCTGATCCTGCGCGAACTCGGCGTGCTGATGACGGCAATCATGATCGCCGGCCGGTCGGGCAGTGCCATCACCGCCGAAATCGGCTCGATGAAGATGCGCGAGGAAGTGGATGCGCTGAAGGTCATCGGGCTCAACCCCATCGGCGTGCTGGTGTTTCCGCGCCTGGTGGCGCTGGTGATCGCCCTGCCTTGCCTGACCATCATCGCCAATTTTGCCGCGCTCGGCGGCGGTATCCTGGCGGCTTGGCTCTATTCCGACATCGCGCCCGCCGCCTTCATCGACCGGCTGCGCGTTGCTATCGACCTCAGCACCATTTTCGCCGGCCTGATCAAGGCTCCGTTCATGGCCATGATCATCGGCACCATCGCCTCGGTCGAGGGCATGAAGGTCGGCGGCAGCGCCGAATCGCTCGGCCAGCACGTGACCGCCTCGGTGGTGAAATCGATCTTCGTCGTCATCATCCTCGACGGGCTTTTCGCCATGTTCTATGCAGCGATCGAGTTCTGAAATGGCGGTGGGAAACGGCATCGAGACCAGGGCCAAGGAGGGCGCCGATGACAGCGAGATCGTGCTTTCGGCGCGTGACATCACCGTTTCGTTCGGCGACAATCTGATCCTCGACAAACTGTCGCTCGATATCTGGCGCGGCGAAATCCTCGGTTTCGTCGGCGCCTCGGGCGCCGGCAAATCAGTTCTGCTACGCACCATCCTTGGTTTGACGCGCAAGCAGTCCGGCACGATCAAGCTGTTCGGCGTCGATATCGAAAAGGCCGACGATGCGGAACGGCTGCGCATCGACATGCGCCTTGGAGTGCTGTTCCAGCACGGCGCGCTGTTCTCGGCGCTGACGGTGCTGGAAAACGTCCAGGTGCCGATGCGCGAATATCTCGACCTGCCGCGCAAGCTGATGGACGAACTGGCGATGCTCAAGGTCGAACTGGTCGGGCTGCCGCCGGACGCGGCGCAGAAATTCCCGTCCGAGCTGTCGGGCGGCATGATCAAGCGCGCGGCACTGGCTCGCGCGTTGGCGCTCGATCCCGATATCGTCTTCCTCGACGAGCCGACGTCGGGCCTCGATCCGATCAGCGCGGCGGAATTCGACGAGCTGGTGGTCAAGCTGCGCGATACGATGGACCTGACCGTCTACATGGTGACCCACGATCTCGACACGCTTTTCACCGCCTGCGACCGCGTCGCCGTGCTCGGGAAGAAGAAGGTGCTGGTCGAAGGCACCATCGACGACATGCTGAAAAGTGAAGAACCGTGGGTAAAGTCGTATTTCCGCGGAAAACGAGCCCGACAACTTGATCTTGCCGCGCGCGCATAGCCATAAGTGAAGCAATGGAAACCAGAGCCAACTACGTTATTGTCGGCATCTTCACGCTGGTGGCGATCCTGGCGGCGTTCGGCTTCGTCTATTGGACGGCGGCGATCGGCGACAAGGGCGAGACCACATTGTTGCGCGTGCGTATCCCGGGTTCGGCTTCCGGGCTTGGCCGCGGCAGCTTCGTGCTGTTCAACGGCGTCAAGGTCGGCGACGTCAGGCGCGTCTATATCGATGTCGACAATCCGACGGTCGCCATCGCCGACACCGAGATCGACCGCATGACGCCGATCACCAAATCGACGCAGGCCGATATCGGCCTGGCGGGCCTGACCGGACAGGCCAATATCGAACTCAAAGGCGCCGACCCCAAGGAAGTAAAACTTCTCGACCAGGCCGAAAAGGAAGGCAAGGTCGCCGAGATCGTGGCCAACCCGTCGGCGGTGACCAATCTTTTGCAGACGGCGCAGAACATCTTCACGCGCGCCGACACGGTGCTGACGCAGCTGGAAGGGTTCACCAAGGATGTGCGCGGGCCGCTGACGCAGACCGTGCAGAACGTGCAGACGTTCTCCGACGCGCTGGCCAGGAATTCCGACGGCGTCGACAAGTTCCTGTCCGCAGTCAGCGCGCTGTCCGATGAGCTGAAGGGCGTCTCGGGCAAGCTCGACGGCACGCTGAAGGCGGCCGAAGGGCTGCTCAATGCCGTCGACAAGGACAAGATCAAGAGCATCGTCGCCAATGTCGACACGGTGACCGGCAATCTCAAGGAAACCTCCAAACAGCTCGATGGCGTGATCAGGAACGTCGATACGGCGGTCGGGTCGGTCAACGATTTCGCCAAGCAGACGCAAGGTACGCTGGCCAAGGTCGACGGCGTGCTCGACGGCATCGATCCGGCACAGGTGCGCACGGCTCTGGCCAACATCCAGAAGGCAAGCGAAAGCGCCGACAAGGCCGCGTCGGACATCGCCAAGGTGACCGGCAAATTCGCGAACCGGGCGGACGACATAGACGAGACGATCAAGGATGCGAGGCAACTCGCGCAGCGGCTCAACGACGCCTCGGTGCGCGTCGACGGCATCCTGGCCAAAGTCGACAAGCTGCTCGGCTCGGGCCAGGCGGACGGCGTGATGGCGGATGCCAGGGACACGTTGCGATCGTTCAAGCAGGTCGCCGATACGCTGAATTCGCGGCTTGGCGTCATCACCGACAATATAGCCCGGTTCTCCGGCCAGGGCCTTTCGAATGTCGAGGCGCTGGTTCAGGACAGCCGCCGTTCGATCAGCCGCATCGAAGAGGCGGTTACCGACCTCAGCCGCAATCCGCAACGCATCCTGTCGGGCGGCGAGGGCGAGGTTCGGCAGTATGATGGCAGGGCGCGGCGTTGACTTCGGTCTCGGCTCGCCCCAGAAACAGTGTCTGCATCCGCGGGTTGTTTTTACAATCCAGGGATAGCGAGGCCGGGGACAGCAGGGATCGCGCGTGAAGTCGACGATTGTGTTCAGATCGGGCGTGGCCTTGCTTGCCTTGACCCTTGCCGGTTGTGCCGCGCTGCCGGGCGGCGGGCCTGCGCCGCTTGACACTTTCGAACTGTCGGCGCCGTCGGTCGAGGCGCATGGCCACAGCCGCCGCCAGATCCTGATCGCGCAGCCGTCCGCGCTCAAGGCGCTGGACAGCCAGAACATCGTCATAAAACCGTCCCCACGCTCGATCCAGTACCTCAAGGGCGCGCAATGGGCGGACCGGTTGCCGCTGATCGTGCAGGCACGGCTGGCGGAGACGTTCCAGCGCTCCGGCAGCTTCGCCGGCGTGGGCAAACCGGGCGAGGGGCTGGCGATCGACTACCAGGTCATCGTCGAGATCCGTTCGTTCGAAGTCCGCGTCGACGGCGGCGATCATGCCGAGGTCGACCTGTTCGTGCGCATCCTTAACGATCGCAATGGCGAGGTGCGTGCGTCCAAGAGCTTTACGGCGTCAGCGCCCGTCTCGGGCAGCGGCAACCAAGGCTATGTCGGCGCGCTCGATGCTGCGTTCGGCGATGCGGCCAAACAGATCGTGCGCTGGACCGATTCGGCGATCTGAGCGGCGATGCCGGGCGGGCGCCAGCCACCAGGCTACAAGCGGTCAAAGACGTCCGGCCGCAGCTTTCCAGTCCTCATCAGGTGCTGCAGGGTGTAGGTTACGGACAGCGCGTCATCGAGCGCATCGTGTCCCTGCAATGGCGGGTGTTGAACGCCATAATAGTCGGCAAGCTTGTTGCTCGGCGTCCTTGCCAGGTCCTCGATCGGCATGCCGGCCGCGATGAGCAGCTTTACGGCATTGTCAAAACGGGCGGCCGGGATGGAAGCGGGGATGCCTGCGATATAGCAGCTGATGGCCATCATGTTCAGTTCGTCCTTGCCCCAGGACCAGAATCGGGCCCTACCCGAGAAACGATCGACGTCAACCAGGGCTTGTCCTAGCGCTGCCCCCTCGATCTCCAGCTTTTCTTCTGTGATGCCGGTCAGTTCGGTGAAGAAAGGGTCGAGCGCGTATCTCCTGCCAAACCGGTTGATCGGTCTGACATAGGCCTTGTGCGTGCCCAGGATGGGAAAATTCTCTTCGAGCCCAAGCCTGACCGCGCCGATCTGCGCGATGACCGGATCGGGATCGTGGGCCGCGCACCAGAATCGACGTTGCGAGCCCTCAACGCAAAGAAACTCGCAGTCGAATATGATTGCCGTCTTCACAGGTCAGGATCCAGTTCCGGATGCGACTACCACCCTTCCAAGCCAAAAGGCGGGAGACAAGTCCCCCGCCTTTTTTCATTGGCTGTCTGCCGCTGCCTAGTGCAGGCGGCCGCTGGCGTGAGCCAGCATGGTGTAGACCTTGCCGGTATCCGATGTCAGGTAGGTCTGCGCCATGATGTTGTCCCGGTCGTTGCGCGACACATCCTTCAGCAGCTTCTCGAAATCATCGCAATAGCGGTCGACGGCGGCGCGGAACTCTGCCTCCGTCTGGTACTTGCGACGGATCTCGTCGAACGTCTGCTGGCCCTTCAGCGTATAGAGCCGCCGCGTGAACACGTCACGCTCGCCGCGCCGGTACCGGTTCCATAGTTCGATCGACGCATCGTGGTCGATGGCCCGTGCGATATCGACGGACAACGAGTTCAGCGATTCCACGACGTGAAGCGGTGAGCGCTGGGCAGGGGCGGCGCGCGGTGCGTCGGCGGGTGCTGCCGGCTTGGCTTCGTCCTCGCGTGATGCCCCGCTCAGGAGATCGCGCACCCAGCCGCCTTGTTGCGTGCGGGCGCCGGCGTCGGAACGCGGGCGCGGCGCCGTGTCGGCAGGGCGCTCCAGGTCAAGCGTGCCGCGTAGCGCCGTGCCGCCCGACGGCGCCTGCGGCGCGCGAAGTTCCGGCTGTGGCGCGGGAGCGCGGCGCGGCGGCTCTGCCGCGCGCGGCGCGGCCGGGGCTTGCGGAGCCGGGCGCAAATTGCGCGATTCCGAGGGCTCTCCACCACTGCGGCCGGACTTCGCAACGATGTCCGAAAGCTCCTTCAGGGCGTTGATCTGCTCGGAAACCGCGCGGCGGATGGCCGAGGTCGATTCCTTGGCCTCTTCCGGCATCTCGATGACGCCTTTCTTGAGCTCGGCGCGGGTGAGGTCGAGCTCGCTCTTGATCGAGCTCGCGGTGCGCCGCATCTCCTCGGTGGCGTCGGCGAAGCGCTTGGTGGCCGAATCGACGACGTCGGTGATGGCGTTGCGGATCTTGTCGGCCGATTCCAGTGTCTTGCCTTCGGCGTTCTGCAGCGTCTGACCGACCAGATTCTCGAACGAACGCATGACCTTTTCGAGATCTTCCGACTTCTTGACCAGGCCGACGGCGAGATCCTCGAGCGAAGACTGCCTTTCGAGCGTGTGTTCGAGATTGCTCTGGGCCGAGCTCAGGAGGTCCGAAGCACCGGCGAGCAGGCGGCTGTGTTCATCGAACTTGGTGGCGATCGACGCGACCTCGCGCAAGGTCGACGACGACAGTTCCGTCAGCCTTGTCGTGTTCGAATCGACCAGCCTTGCCGAGCTGGCGAAGGTCTGCGCCGCTTTCTCGGTGGTTGCCGCGAAGCTTTGCGTGCTGCCGGTCAGGCGTTCGTCGACCTGGCCGAGATTGAGCGCGGCCTGTTCGATCAACTGACCGAGCTGCGCGCTCGACGTGGTCATGCGGCCAATGAGGTCGGCGACGCTGTCGGACAGCGACGAGCGGGCACCTTCGACCGCCGAAAGGGTCTCGGCGGTGCGGCTGGCGAGCGCGTTGACGAGGGCTGCGTTTTCGCTGCGCAGCTTCTCGGCGGCACGTTCGGTGACCTCTTCCATGCTCTTTTGCAGTTCCGAGCCGCCCTGGGCGAAACGCTCGACCAGAGGCCGCGCGGTCTCGTCGAGGATCTTCGACATCTCCGCCGACCGTGCCGCGAGCATGGTGTTGAGCTCGCGGGTGTTGGCGCCGATCGTCTTGGCGGCGTCGTTGGTGCTCTGGCCGATATGCTGGCCGACCGCGGTGAAGGTCTCCGCGATGACATTGGCGCGCGACACGAGTTGCGCCTCGGCGCTCGACACCTGCTCGTTGAGCTTCTGGCCCATCGTCTCGGCGGTATGGGCCAGCCGGTTCTCGACGCTGGCGATCTGCTCTTCGACGCGGGCAGCAGCCGTTGCGGCGGTGGATGCGAGCCGCTCGTCGGCGCCGGCGAGCGCCTGCTCGATTTCACGGGCATGCGCGGCCAGTTCCTGGCCGGTCTGGCGCGCACGGTCGGCGACCCTCTGCTCTGTGCTGGTGAAGGCGCCGACGATGCTCTGCGCATGTTCGCCGATGGTCGAGGTGCTGGTGGCGATGCGTGACACGAGACGTTGATCGGCATCGTCGAAGATGCGGGCGATTTCGGAGGCGCGGCCTGACAGCGCTTCCGAACCTTCGGCGATGCGCGAGACCAAGTGCTGGTCGGCGGCATCGAAGATGCGGCCGAGATCCGCTGCACGCGCGGCAAGAGCTTCGGCCGATTCGCCGATGCGCATGCCGAGCCGCTGATCGGCGCCTTCGAAATTGCGCAGGATATCGCCGGCGCGCGCGGCCAGCGACTGTGCCGTTTCGACGGCCCGGGCAACCAGCTTCTGGTCAGCCGCGTCGAAGGTGCCGGCAATTTCGCTCACCCGAGCCGCCAACTGATCGGCGGTTTCCTGGGCGCGGGCGGCCAGCTTCTGGTCGGCCGCGTCGAACGTGCCGGCGATTTCGCTTGCACGGGCGGCAAGCTGATCGGCGGTTTCATGGGCTCGCGCCAGCAAGGAACTGGACGCATCGTCCGCGCGGGCAAGCAAGGCGCTCGACGTGTCTTCCGCACGGGCGTGGAGACGGCGATCCGCCTCCTCGAAGGTGCGGGCGATGTCTTCGGCCCGAGCCAGCAGGGCGGCCGAGGTCTGCTCGGCGCGCTCGGCGATCTTGCGATCCGCATCGGAGAAGGCGAGGCCCGCCTGCTCGTGCAGGACGCTGGTGACTTCCAGGACTTTCTCGCGCAAGGCGCCGGCCACGAAGACGGCGCTCTTCTCGAGCACGTTGCGCACATTGTCGACGCCTGTCGACAGCGCACGCTCCATGGTGCCCGCACGCTCCTCGATGATGCCGGTCTGGCGACTGAACGCCTGCTCGATCTTGTCCACGTCGGCGGCGATCGCAGCGGAGATGTCGGTGCTCCTCGCCGCGATCTGGTCGATGTGACCCGACAGCGAACGATCGATATCCTTGCGGGTCTCGGCGAGCCTGCCGAGATCGTCTTCCAGCGCGCGGCTCAGCACGTCGCGGCCTTCGGCCAGCTTGCCGACATGTCCGGCGATGATGCCGTCGAGATCGCCACGGCTCTCCGACAGCTTCTGCAAATCAGCCTCCAGCGCGCGCTTGAGGATGTCGCGGCCTTCGGCCAGCTTCTCGACCTGGCCGGCGACAAGGCCGTCGATGCTCGAGCGGCTTTCGGCCAGCTTGGCGAGATCGTCCTCGAGCGCCTTGGACAGCACCGAACGCTCCTGGACAAGTCGCTCGGAGTGGCTGTTGACCAGTCCGTTGACGTTTTCGAGATCGTCTTCGAGTGCCTTCGACAGCGCCGAACGGTCCTGGACAAGCCTTTCCGAGTGGCTGTTGACGAGGCTGTTGACGCTTTCGAGGTCGGCTTCGAGCGCCCGGGCGAATTGTCCCCGATCTTCGATCAGTTTCTGGGACTGGTCGGCGACGGTGCTCTTGATCGTATTGAGATCGGCTTCCAGCGCACGGCGCAGGATGTCGCGGCCTTCGGCCAGCTTCTCGACCTGGCCGGCCACCAGCCCGTCGATGCTTGAGCGGCTTTCGGCCAGCTTGGCGAGGTCCTCCTCAAGCGCTTTCGACAAGGTCGAACGGTCCTGGACCAGCTTGTTCATGTGGTCGGCAATGACGCTGTTCACATTCTGCAAGTCGGCCTCGAGAACCCGCGACAACTGCCCACGGTCCTCGGCCAGCCTTTCGGACTGGCTCGATATGACACCCTTGATCGCGTTGAGGTCGGATTCCAGCGCCCGCCTGAGAATATCGCGGCCTTCGGCCAGTTTCTCGACCTGACCGGCGACCAGACCGTCGATGCTCGAGCGGCTCTCGGCGAGCTTGGCAAGGTCGGCTTCAAGGGTCTGCGACAGCAGGCTGCGATCTTCGGCCAGGCGGCCCGAATGATCTTCGATCAGCCCGCGTATGCTGGATAGATCGTCCTCCAGCGAACGGCCAAGCTGCGAACGGTCTTCCACCAGTTTCGCCGAATGCGCCTCGATGAGGTCCTTGATGCCGGCGATGTCGTTCTCCAGCGCCTTGGCGAGTACCGCGCGGCCCTCGGCGATCTTCTCGACCTGACCGGCGACAAGGCCATCGATGTCGGCGCGCGTGTCCACGAGCTTGCCGAGGTCGGCTTCGAGCGCTCGCGAGAGAATGCTGCGGCCCTCGGCCAGTTTGCCAACATGTCCAGCAACCATTTCGTCAATGATTGTACGGGCTTGCACCAACTTTCCGGAGTCTTCGTTGAGAGCTTGGGAGAGCCGGTTGCGACCTTCTTCCAGCCTTTCGAGGTGGCTGCCGAGCGAAGCGTCGATGGCAGCGCGCGATTCGTTGACCTTGCGCAGATCTTCTTCGAGAGCGCGCGCGATCAGGCTGCGGCCCTCGGCCAGCTTCTGCACCTGGTCGGTCACCGCGGCATCGATACCAGCACGGCTCTCGGCGAACTTGGCCAGGTCGGCCTGCATCGCGGCCGCCATGCGCTCGCGGCTCTCGGAAAGGCTGCGGCTGTGATTTTCGACCGCTTCCTCTATGCCCACGCGGGCATCGGCAAGCCGCTGGATATCGGCATCGAACGAGCGCGAGACGACGTGGCGCGCCGCTTCCATGCGTCCGGCGAAATCGCTGGCGCGCGCTTCGAGCATGGACGAGGTCGACGTGACGATATCGGCCATGTCGGCGCCGATCTGGGTCTTGCCCTGGTCGATCATCGCCGTCAGCGTGTCCTTGCTCTCGGCGAAGGTGTGGGCGATCTCGCGCGCGCGTTCGACTAGCGTTTCGTTGATCTGCCGGGCGCGAGCTTCGAGCGCTGCGTTGAGCTTCTGCGTGCCGGTGTCGAGGGCCTCGGCACGGGTCTGGAACTCGCTGATCAGCGCTTGGCCGCGCTCGGCGAGTGTGCGCTCGATGCCGTTGAGGCTGGCCTCGAATTCCGAATTGAGTGTGCGCGCGGCGCCCCCAAGCAACGACACCATGCCGTTGGTTCGATCGTCGAGCAGGTCGGTCAGCGACCGGGTCAGGCCGTCTGTCGTGTCCGTCAGCTTGGCGATGCGCGTGTCGAGCAGGCTGGCGAAAGCCTCGCCGGAAGTCGAAAGCTTGTCGGTTATGGTGTCGAGCCGGCCTTCCACCGAATCGAAGATCGACAGCGAGCTTTCGTTGATGCGGTCGATAAGCGTGTCGCCGGAATTGGTGATGGTCATCGACAGTTTGGTCGATGCATTGAGAATGCTGTCGCGGATGAGGTCGCTGGCAGCGCCGATTTCGTCCTTGAGGGTGTCGTGCGCGCCGGCGATCGAGGCGCGAACCCGCTCCGCATGGCTGACGACCGCCTCGCGCTCGCTGCCGAGCCCGTCGACGAGCGAGCGGATGCGGGTTTCGTTTTCCGAATAGGAGCGCTCGATCTGGTTGACCTCGCTGTGGACCAGCGTTTCCAGTTCGACGGCGCGGGCCAGCGTGCGTTCGATGCCTTCGCCCATGGCGGCCACCTCGCGGCGGACGGCCTGGCCGATCATCATGACGCGATCCTGGGCCATGTTTTCCGGCTCGGTGAGGCGGAAGGCCACTTCCGTCATCGACTGGGCGGCGATGCGCATGTCCTGGGCGCGGCGAATCATGGCGGCGAAGGCCCAGAACAGGATGACCGGCACGATGGCCGCGACAGCAAGGCCGATCAGCTCGGGACGGGCAAAGAACTGGTCGAGCGTGCGGATCCTCCAGATGCTCGGCCCGAAGAGGAGGTTGGCCAATCCGCCCGCGCCGGCGATCCAGGCCAGCGAAACGAAGGCGATGACCCAGTAGATCGTGTTCGAGGCGCGCCGGTTGAGGCTGTGCAGAAGCGTCTTATAGTCCTTCTGGCGATCGTCATTGGCCGGCGAGAAGCCGGCGGGCTGACCGCCATTGCGTGTTTCGACGGGGCGCAGTTCGGCGGATCTGGTCTTTGGCGCGGGATTCGCGGCCTGGGCTTGGTTCACGACGGGTGCCTGCGTCTGATTGCGTCCCTCGCGCGCCAATTCGTCGGCGGCCTGGGATATCTGCGCTTCCAGATCTTCCATCGAGGCCGCGATATCGAGGTCGCCGCTGCCGGTGTCGCCGCCGAGGTCGAGATCGAGTGCCTTCTCGAGTTCCCTGGCCACATCGTTGTCCAGAGATCTGGTCGTCGTTGTTTTCTTCGCCATGCCTTCGCTACCCTGTACTAGCTGCCGCGGGCTTATGATTCTGGTTGTCGCACCCACGCGCAGGAGGCTGAAAATGGACCCCTCGTATCGTAATGACACAGGGGGGTAAAGAAAACATGCATTCCGCGGGATACGTAAAACTTTAAATATAAGGTTAACGGAAGCGTGATTCCGACGCCGCTTTCGCAACATTTTTCCCGGCCATTCATTAACCCGTTGTCCATTGGATTCGCCTAGTTTTTCAGGCGGCCGAAGAAGCGGAGTACGAGTTCATGCGTGGCGAAAGCGGCATTGCCTTCTCAATGCCCGGGGGCGATGTATCGGGAACGAGGCGGTCCCGACCGGTCGATTTGGCACACCTTGCGCGGCAGACGATGGGCGACCGCAGCCTCGAACAGGAGGTGCTGGCGCTCTTTGTACAACAGGCGCTGTCGGTGCGCGACAGGATAGTCGATGCAGACATCAAGGACCGGCTGCTCCTGGCGCACGGCCTGAAGGGCTCGGCGCGCGGCGTCGGAGCCTTCGCCATTGCCGATTGCGCCACCGAGATAGAACGGCAGCCGGAAGACAGCCAGACGCTTACGCGACTGGGCAAGCTGATCGACGAAGTGCGCGATTTCATCGCCGCCATCAACCGCTAGACCGGTTTGCAGAAAAACGTCACCGTGCGGCGCTTTCTCGCCGCAGTTGACTTGTGTGCCCGAGTGATTATCTCGGCGGAAACTCCCTCAGGTGACAAATGACCAAACTGACCTTCATTGCCCATGACGGCACACATTTCGACGTGGATGCCGAGAACGGCTCGACGGTCATGGAAAACGCCATCCGCAATGCCGTGCCGGGTATCGAAGCGGAGTGCGGCGGCGCCTGCGCCTGTGCAACCTGCCATGTCTATGTCGACGAGGCCTGGACGGCGGAAGTCGGCGAGCCGGAAGCGATGGAAGAGGACATGCTAGACTTCGCCTACGACGTCCAGCCGAATTCGCGGCTGTCGTGCCAGATCAAGGTGCGCGACGCGCTCGACGGACTGGTGGTTCGGGTGCCCGAGCGCCAAGGCTAAAAGCCGATTTTGCCCAAGGCAATGAATCCGGTAGGGGGCTCCTTAGGGGCCTTCGCCGGCTGTTGATGGCGCCTTGAATGGAAAACCCGCCTGTGCGGCGGGCTCTGGCGCAACTCAACACCATAACCGAATATCTACCATAGCTGCCTTCACCCAGTCAAGAAAAAATTCCTATCGTGAGAAGCTGCCTGCCGTGAAAAGCTGGCGGGGCTGCCGGACTTGCGGTCGTCAAGCCTTGTAACCCGAGTTCGGAGCCCTGATTTTTGCCGCTACCGCTTGGCAGCAAGCCGGTGGTCATGCAGTCTCACGCCAATCCAGCAGCGAGGCGCGCATCATGACCGGCATCACCAGGACAGACGTACTCATTGTCGGGGCAGGGCCGGTCGGCCTGTTCGCCGTGTTCGAGCTCGGCCTGTTCGACATGAAGTGCCACCTGATCGACATTCTCGACCGGCCGGGCGGCCAATGCGCGGAACTCTATCCGGAAAAGCCGATCTATGACATTCCCGGCTGGCCTTCGATCTCGGCGCAAGGCCTGGTCGACAAGCTGCTCGAGCAGATCGCGCCGTTCAAGCCCGATTTCACCTACAATCGCATGGTCTCCAGCCTGGAGAGACTGGAGGACGGCGGCTTTCGCGTGACCACCGACGAGAATGAGGTGTTCGAGGCCAAGGTGGTGGTGATCGCCGCCGGCGGCGGCTCCTTCCAGCCAAAACGCCCGCCCATCCCGGGCATCGAGCCCTATCAGGGCAAGAGCGTCTTCTATTCGGTGCGCCGGATGGAAGATTTTCGCGGCCACGACCTCGTTATCGTTGGCGGCGGCGATTCGGCGCTGGACTGGACGCTCAATTTACAGCCTGTGGCAAAAAGCGTGACGCTGGTCCACCGGCGCCCGGAGTTCCGCGCCGCGCCCGACAGCGTCAACAAGATGTACGCCATGCAGGAGATGAAGCAACTGGATTTCCAGGTCGGGCAAGTGACCGGCTTGACCGGCGCCGACGGCCAATTGTCGTCCGCCCTGATCAAGGGGCCGGACGGCGACATCGAAGTTCCTTGCACGCGGATGCTGCCCTTCTTCGGCCTGACCATGAAGCTCGGACCGATCGCGGATTGGGGGATCAATCTTCACGAGAACCTGATTCCGGTCGACACCGAGAAGTTCCAGACGTCGGTCCCGGGCATCTTCGCGGTCGGCGACATCAATTGGTATCCAGGCAAGCTGAAGCTCATCCTGTCGGGCTTTCACGAGGTCGCGCTGATGGCCCAGGCCGCCAAGCGTATCGTCAGCCCGGGCGAACGCATCGTTTTCCAGTACACGACCTCCTCCTCCAGCCTGCAGAAGAAGCTCGGCGTGGTGGAGGCCTCCTGACGCGTATCGCTTCACTCCGCCAGCACGGGGGCCTCAGGATGGCCGCGCAGCGGTTTTTCCGGCATCAGGCTTAGCGTCAGCAGCGCCATGATCAACATCACCACGGCGGCGACGAAGATCAACCCGAAGGCGGCAGCTTCAGCACCGACGCCGGTCGCCTGCGCGCCTTCGCCCGCCAGCGGCAGCCCGTTGCCCAGGGCGACCGCACCGAGGATAGCAACGCCGAGCGCGCTGCCCAGCGAGCGCAGGAACGTCAGCACGCCGGTGGCGACGCCGAGGTGCCTGGGGTCGACGGCGTTCTGAACAGACACCGTGGCCACCGGAAAGGTGGTTCCGCTGCCCAGCCCGACGCACGTCGTCAGGATCTCGACAACCAGCAGCGAGGCGTGCCCCGCCACCAGGCTGAGGACGCCGAGGCATAGAACGGCGAAGCCCAATCCGACCATGGCGATCCGCTTGTAATGGACGAAACGCGGAATGGTGCGCCCGCTGAATGTCGCGCCCGCCACCGTGCCAAGCATCAGCCCCAGGAGGGCGGTGCCGGATTCGCTCGCCGACAGGCCGATGACCGACTGGAGATAGACCGGCAGGTAGACAGACAGGCCGATATTGGCCGCCTGCAGAAGGAACATGGAGAGCGTGCCGGCAAGGACGATCGGGTTGCTCAGTACCTCGAGCGAAATCAGCGGCTCGGTTGTGCGCAGCAGCCGCAGCGCAAAGGCGCTCCACAAGACCAAGGAACTGGCGACCAGCCCGAGGATCGCCGTCGAGAGCCAGGGATATTCGCTGCCACCCCAGTTCAGCGCCAGAAGCAGCAGGGCCGTGGCGGCGACGAGAAGCAGCGCGCCGAGCCCGTCTATGCGGTGCCGCCTTGCCGCGACCGGCAGCTTGCGCAGCGGCTTGTTGATGATGGCCATGGCCACGATGCCGAGCGGAATGTTGATCCAGAAGATCAGCGACCAATGGAGATGTTCGGCGAACGTGCCGCCGAGCAACGGCCCGGCGATGCTGGCGACCGCCCAGGTGCCCGAGATCCAGGCCGCGTAACGTGCCCGTTCGCGTGGCGGCACGAGGTCGCCGATGACGGTCTGCGCCAGGGCGAAAAGCCCGCCGCCGCCGGCGCCCTGGATCGCGCGGCCGATCACCAGCACGAACATGTTGGGCGCCATTGCGCTGACCAGCGAGCCGGCGAGGAAGATGAGGATCGCGCCATAGACGGTCGGCCGGCGGCCGTAGACGTCGGAGATCTTGCCGTAGAGCGGCGCCATGGCGGTTGCGGTCAGGAGATATCCGGTCACGATCCAGGGCAGGTACTCGGCGTGGCCGAGCGCTCGCGCGATGGTCGGCATGGCCGGCGCCACAATGGTCTGGTCAAGTGCTGCCAGCAGCATCGACAGGAGAACGCCGCCGATAATGGCGTTCTTTTCGCTTTCCGTCAGCGGCGCGCTCGCGGCCGCCACGGCCTGCTTGTCGACAGCCTGGTCCATAGTCTTTCGTCCATATGCTTGCGCGCCGTCCGGTGCACCGGCTGGGCTTGCCGGGTTGCATGCGCGGCGCGATCGGTCGTGATGCTCGTGATTGAAAGGTCGTGCCCTTGCCAACCCCTGATATGTCGTCCCGTATAGGCCGATTTCGACCGTTGCCCGAAAATTTTTCGAAGCTGGCACTACGCTTCGGCCCGGTTGGCTCGCACCGCCGCCCTTTAGGCGACATGCATCGGGACATTCAGGTCGGCGGCAACCGGCCGTTCCCGATGCGCTCGACGCGATAACGCAGGAGCCGCAAGATGCGGCTTTCGAAATTGACGCTTTCGACACGATCGAACTGCACCTGGGCACGGTCGTGTCTGGCCAGAATGGCGGCGGTGATCTGGGCGGCCTTGGCCTTCGCCGCATCGCAGTCCTTCTGCGGGTATGCGGCTTTCAGCGCGTCTTCCAGTTCGCGGGCGTGATTCTTGGCGATCTCGACATGGCGTTCCTCATGGCGCTTGATATCGGCCGACAGCGTGTCCCAGAACAGCCGCACATCCGCGTCGGCCTTGCGCGGACGGCGCCATTCGGGAAGGATGACCTTGACCTTGACGGTCACGGCGGCGTCGGCGATCCGGCACGAGCCGGACTGCCCGGCATAGCTGATGCGCGTGGTGAAGGCCATCTGCGTGGCGCCGGGATGCCGCGAACCCGTGCTCTTCACCTGCGGACCGTGTTTGGAAAGCTGCGCCTCGATGTCTTCCAGCGTCCTGCCGCCAACGGCGAAGTAGCTATATGTCTTGACGAGATTGGCCGCGCCCGCCGGAATGGCGGTGGCGGCAAGCAGCAATGCGCAAAGCAGGGTTCGTTTCATCAGGTTGCCTCTCGACCTACCTTGCTTTACGGCCATTGCCGGCGCAACGGAATTGATATGGTGCGGATCACACATGGTTGATGAGCCACACGGTTGATGAGCCCCATGGTTGATGAGCAATGACGGCGAGGCGATGGCAGTTGGCGCACGGACGTCATCTCGACCTTGGCGACAAGGCCGTGGTGGTCGGCATTCTCAATGTCACGCCCGACAGTTTTTCCGACGGCGGTCTGTTCGATGCCGCCGAAACCGCGCTGGTCCAGGCGCACCGCATGCTGGGCGAAGGCGCTCTGGTCGTCGATGTCGGCGGTGAATCGACCAGGCCGGGCGCGTCCGCGATCACGGCAGGCGAGGAGCAGGCGCGCATCCTGCCGGTGATCGAGGCGCTGGCGGGTTCCGGCGAGGTGCTGATTTCGGTCGACACCTATCGCGCCGAGACCGCGCGGCTGGCCGTGGCGGCCGGGGCGCATATCGTCAACGACGTCTGGGGCTTGCAGCGCGAGCCGGACATTGCGCGTGTCGCAGCCGAAACCGGCGCGGGGCTCATCATCATGCATACCGGGCGGGATCGCCGGAAACTGCCCGACGTCATCGCCGACCAGTTCGCATTCCTCGAAAAATCACTGGAAATCGCCCGCCGGCACGGCATTGCCGACGATCATATCGTTCTCGATGCCGGATTCGGCTTCGCCAAGGAGACGGCCGAGGATAACCTCGACCTGATGGCGCGGTTTTCCGAGCTCAACGCCCTTGGATTTCCGCTGATGGCCGGAACCTCGCGAAAACGCTTCATCGGCACCGTCACGGGCCGCGATGCCGCCGAAAGAGGGGCTGGGACTGCGGCAACGAGCGTCATACTGAGATTGAAGGGCGCCGACCTGTTTCGCGTCCACGATGTCGCAATCAACGTGGACGCGCTGGCCGTGGCGGATGCTATGCTGGCGCGCGAAACCGCCGCTTCGGAACGCTGAACCATGTATGTCATCCGCCTGAAGAACTGCGCCTTCTTTGCCCGGCACGGCGTGCTGGACGAGGAGGAGGCACTCGGCCAGCGCTTCTATGTCGACGCCTCGCTCACCGTGGAGCCCGGGCGCGCGCTGGTCGATGATGCCATCGGGGAAACCGTCAACTACGGCGTTGCCTTCACGGTGATCGAGGAGATCATCACCGGACACAGGCGCTTCCTGATCGAGGCGCTGGCCCTGGAAGTCGCAAAAGCCCTGACAGAACGCTTCCCGCAGATCAGGAAAGCCGAAATCACGGTCCGCAAGCCGAATGCGCCGGTGCCCGGCGTGCTCGATTACGTCGAGGTGACCGTTGTCTGGCCGCAGTAACACCGTCTATCTCAGCCTTGGCGGCAATCTCGGCGATCCGGCGAGTTCGATGGCGGCGGCGCTGCGCCTGCTCGACGCCGATCCCGCCACTCGCGTGGCCTCGGTCTCCTCGCTCTACCGCACGCCGCCCTGGGGCAAGCTCGACCAGCCCGACTTCCTGAATGCCGCCGCGGAACTCTCGACCCGGCTCTCGCCGCGAGCATTGCTCGACCTGTGCCTCGATGCCGAGCGCAAGCTGAAACGCGTGCGCGAGGAGCGCTGGGGGCCGCGCCTGATCGATATCGACATCCTGGTTTTCGGCGACCGCGTCATCCACGAAACCGGCCTGGAAGTGCCGCATCCGCGCATGCTTGAACGTGCCTTCGTGCTGGCGCCGCTGGCCGAGATCGCGCCCGATCTTGCCGTAAGCGGGCGAAGCGTCTCGGAGCGGCTGGCCGCCGTCGATGCGGCCGGCATCGAACGCCTGCCGTCGGGCCGCGACTGGTGGCTGGCTAGAGCAGGGTCAGCCTGAGAACCCGCCATCGTCCAGAAAGGCTTTTTCCTCCGGCGTGGTTTCGCGGCCGAGCATCTTGTTGCGGTGCGGAAAACGGCCGAAGCGCCGGATGATGTCGAGGTGTTCCTCGGCGTATTTGAGGTAGTCCGGCGCATTGGCCGCGGTGAGTTCGACCGACCGTTCCTGGTCGGCGAGCAATTCCGAATGTTCGAACGGCAGATACAGGAACACCCGCAATTCCGGTTCGAGCGCCAGGTCCTGGCCGGCCGCCACCGCTTTTCGGGCGAAATGCTTCGCCAGCGGGTCGGTGGCGTACATGTGGCCGGTGCCGCGAAAGCAGTTGCGCGGAAACTGATCGAGCAGGATCATCAACGCCAGCGAGCCTTCGGCATGCTCCGACCAGTCGTCGCATTCGCGCCGTGCAGCCGCGTAGTGCAGCTCAAGAAAGCGGTTGCGGAAATCGCCATCGAAAACATCGCTTTTTTCGAACCATGCGTCCGCTCCGGCATCACGCCAGAATCTGGTTACCGACAGGGCTCTGCTGTCCAAATCCATGCTTTTCTCCTATCGATCCGCCGGCTCGGACTTGTGCAGAACGCCGGCCGTTTCCTCGTTGAGCGCCTGGCCGGGACGGCGCGGCGTGGAGAGCGGCGTCGGGATCGGCGTGCCGATATTGCCCTTCAGGAAGCGCTGTCCAGAGCGGATGCCTTCGGCGAGTTGCGTCTCGAAGCGGGCGGTGTCGCGGCGGCGGACGTCCTCTACCACCTCGGCGACATCTTCCGGGTCGACGCCAAGGGCCTCCAGCGTCGAACCGCCAAAAACCAGCGCCGATTCGAATGTTTCACGCAGCTGGTAGTCGACGCCGGTACGGATGAGCTGTAGCGCGGTGCCTCGGTCAAAGGCGCGCGCCAGCACGGTGAGCAAGGGAAACTCGGCTTTGACGAGCTCGGCGATGCGCACGGCTGCATCGGGTTTGTCGACGCAGATGAGCACGGCGCGTGCACGCCCGGCACCGGCGGCGTGCAGGATGTCCAGCCTAGTTCCGTCGCCGTAATAAACCTTGAAGCCGAAATCAGCCGCCGCCTGGATCATCTCGACATCGTTGTCGATGATCGACACGTCGATGCCGCGCAGCAGCAATGGCTGGCTGGCGATCTGGCCGAAGCGGCCGAATCCGATGATCAGCACGCTGCCGGTCAGCCCTTCGGCGACGTCGACGCCATCCAGCGACAGCTCGTCACGTGGCGTCAGATACCGCAACGCGACGATCGCCAGCGGCGTGAGCACCATGGAGATGATGACGATGGCCGTCAGCGTCGCGTTGGCCTGGCCGTCGATGATGCCGACGGAAGCGGCAGCCGAATAGAGGACGAAGGCGAATTCGCCGCCTTGCGCCATGAAGACCGCGCGTTCCAGCGCCTCGCGATGGCCCGACTTCAGGATACGGGCGACGATGTAGATGCCGAGCGCCTTCATGACCATGTAGGCAACGACATAGACGGCGATCAGCCGCCAGTTCTGAACCACCACATGCAGGTCGAGCGACATGCCCACGGCGAGAAAGAACAGGCCGAGCAGGATGCCGCGAAACGGTTCGATGTCGGCTTCGAGCTGGTGGCGGAAGGTCGATTCGGACAGCAGCACGCCGGCCAGGAACGCGCCCATCGCCATCGACAGGCCGCTGAGCTGCATGGCAAGCGCGGATCCGAGAACGACCAGAAGGGCGGCCGCCGTCATCACCTCGCGGGCGCGGGCATCCGCCAGGATGCGGAAGAAAGGGTTGAGCAGAAAGCGTCCGGCCAGCACCAGGCCGATGATCGCGGCAAGGCCGATGCCGACCTCGGCCAGCCGCTCCGACAGGCTGGTGTCGGTGCCGCCTGGCGCCAGGAACGCGATCAGGGCCAGCAGCGGCACGATCGCCAAATCCTCCAGCAGCAGGATGGAGACGATGCGCTGGCCCTTGGGCGAGGCGATTTCGCCGCGCTCTTCCAGAAGCTGCATGACGATCGCCGTCGAGGTCAGCACGAAACCGGCGCCGGCGACGAAGGATTGCGCGATGGAAAAGCCTCCGGCTATTCCCACACCGGTCAGCAAGACCGCGCAGACCCCGACCTGAAGCGCGCCCAGGCCGAAGATCTCGCGGCGCAAGCCCCAGAGCCGCGACGGCTGCATCTCCAGCCCGATAATGAACAGGAACATGACGACGCCGAGCTCGGCGACGTGGAGGATGGCTCCCGATTCGGAAAACACACCGATGCCGAACGGGCCGATCACCACGCCCGCGGCCAGATAGCCGAGAATCGAGCCCAGGCCCATACGCTTGAAGATAGGAACGGCTACAACGCCCGCGGCGAGCAGCGCCACCACCTGAACAAGCTCGCTGCCCGCTGCCTCTGCCGCCATTCCCGCCATTCCGCTCGTTTGAGGACCGCAGCCTGTGCGGTCGGGTCAATGCGCCTCGGATCGGGCGCCAGTGTCCCAAGGATAGGGGCTTCGGTGAGCATGTAACAGCCCGAATCCCGCCGGCGGGCAATGTTGCAGGCACGTTACGCAAGTTGAGCGCGAGACCGCGTTGCATCCGGCTGCAATCGGAGGTTAAGCACGCTCGGCTTCGGCCAGTGGAGGGTGTGACGATCAAGTCGCGCCCTTTTTGAGGAGATGACTGACATGAAGAAGTTTTTGCTTGTTGCCGTCGGCCTGGCGGTGCTTGCCGGTTCGGCTTGCTCCAAGGCGCCTGAGTGCACTGCCGAGGTCGCGACCAAGAAGGCGCAGGACATGGCCGCCGCGCTGCAGGAGGCGGTTACCAAAGATCCGTCCAAGGCGGCCGATCTGACGGCCAGGGTGCAAGAGGTGACGACCAAATATCAGGGCACCACGACCCTGGCCGACGCCTGCAAGGCCTATGACGAGGTGACGGCGGCGATCAAAGGCTGATCGTCCTCGACGTCTTCAAAGGAGGCGGTGGCGATGGGCCGCCGCCTCTTTTTCGTGGTTGGTTACAGGCGGTTGATACCCGCTCAGTTCGGCGCGATGGAGCCGACTTCGATCGCGTCGACCCGCTTCAGGCTCATGCCGATCACCGGCACCAGCTGGTCCGCGACGCGGACGGCAACTGTCACCGTCATCGAATTGTCGTCGGGGATGCGGGCCTGCATGACGCCGCGCAGCTGGTTGCGGTTGATGGTGAACACCACCTTGCGGGCGTCGACCACATTGCCGCCGATGATATCGAGGCCGGCACCGGCCGCGCCGCCCATGAAGGAGCCCTTATAATCGCGCCCCTTGCGTTCGATCTTTGCCGACATTGGCTGGGTGAACATGCCCACCCGGCAGCCGCCGTCGAGCGTCATGCCCATCTTGCCGTCGGGCGTCGAGCCGGTGAAGCTGCAATTGAACTTCGTGCCCTTGTATTTGCCGGCGACGATCTCGCCCGGGCCCACCCATTTGCCTTCGGCGGACCGGAAGAACTGCTTGTCCGGCTCCGCCGCTGACGCCTGTGCGGCAATGCCGGCGACAGTGGTGATCGCGACCGCCAGGGGCAACAGGCTGGACAGAATTACGCTTTTCATCGACGACACCCGGCAACAAAGAGGCTGTTTTGGAACCAGTGCGACCATGAACAAGATTGGTTAATGCTTCGTCACTGCCAGGGTCGTCGTTCACTTGCCAGGAGGGGTGTTCTCGCTTTCCTTCCTGCTTGCGAACGATGTCAGCGCGGAGAGGAAATCGCCCAGTCCCGGCCGTTTTGCCGCACTGAAGGGCAGGGGGCGCGCCGTCTCCATCGCGGCGATGCCGATGCGTGCCGTCATCATGCCGTTGACGACGCCTTCGCCGAGCTTGGCCGAGAGGCGCGCGGCCAGGCCGTGGCCGACGATCTGCTGGACGAAACTGTCGCCGACGGCGATCGAACCGGTGACCGCCAGATGCGCCAGCACGCTGCGCGCCAAGCGAAAGAAACCCAGCGTTCCGGGCCGCCCGCCATAGAGTTCCGAAAGGCGCCGGATGAGGCGCCCGGCCTCGAACACGACATAGGCCACGTCCACGAGGGCACGGGGACTGACGGCCGTCACCAGCGACACGCGTTTGGCGGCTTCCAGGATCATGATCTTGGCCCTGGCGTCGAGAGGACCCAGGATCTCCGCTTCAGCGAGACGCACCAGATTGGCGCCATCAATGATCTCGTCGCGCAGATCGGCCAGCGCGCGCCTGCCGGCAGCCGTTTCGGGTTTGGCTGCGACGAACGCCGACAGTTCGTCGACCACCAATCGCGCCGCCTTGGGATCGTCGCGCGCAATCGCATCGAGCGCACGCTTCTGCAGCTTTTCGACCTCGGCAAGCCGGGCGATCGCCAGGAACTCGCGAATCAGGATCACCACCAGCGCCAGCAGGGCGATGGCCGCCATCCCGGCGGCCAGCCAACCCAGCCACTCGGCGCGCGCGAACAGATCGCGAATGAGCCGATCGGTCCACAGGCCGACGGCCAGCGAAACCAGCACCCCGAACGCGCCGAAGAAGATGGAGCCAAGCAATGAACGTTTCCTGCGAGCGACTGCCGGCGGCGGTTCGGCGGCAACGATGTCCGGCTCGTCGAACACGTCGATCTCCGACGGGATGACCAGCGCGACATCGCTCTTCACCGCGCGGAGCTTGCGCTGTGTGTCGGTCTGGACACGGCGCGCCTCCGGCGCCCCGGCCTGGGCACGGCGTGTCTGCGCCGCGTCCTGCTGCGATGTGGCCTCCGGTTCGATGCGGAATGCCGCCGGCTTGCGGGGCGCGGTCATGCCAGATGGTCTCCGATCAGGAACTGCAAGGCACGGTCGAGCCGGATATGCGGCAGTGACAGCGTGACGCCCTCGGACGTGCGCTCGAGTTTTGGCGGGCGAAAACGCACGAAGCGGATCGCCGGGTCGGTATTGTCCTGCCTGTGAGCTCCCTCGGGAGCTTCGAAGACGGCATCAATTTTCTCCGGTAAGTCACCGGGAAATATGGCTGTTTCAGCTTTCCCGTCAAAGGTGTCGCCATTGATCGTCTCGCCCGCGAGCGGTGTGCCGATGATGACCGGCAATGTCTCGCGGCCCTGTTTGACGGTGCCTTCCCGTGTTGCGCGCACCGCCGCCATGGCGACGACGTCGACGCCGGCGCCGGTGAAATTCGCCCGCGCCACGGCGCGGTCCGCCAGCCGCCGCACGATCGCCTGCAAGCGGTCATGGCTGTCGTGATGCAGGTGATCGGCCTTGGTGGCGGCGATCAGGATACGATCGATGCGCCGCGAGAAAAGATCGGTGAGGAAGCTGCCGCGTCCAGGACGGAAACAGGCCAGGATCTCGGTCACCGCGCGCTCCAGGTCGGCCATGGCTCCGGGGCCGGCGTTCAGCGCCTGCATGGCGTCGATCAGCACGATCTGGCGGTCGAGCCGGGTGATGTGTTCGCGGAAGAAGGGTTTGACGACATGGGTCTTGTAGGCCTCGTAGCGCCTTTCCATCATGGCGTGCAGCGAGCCGCTGCGCGGGCGCTTGTCGCCCAGGCCGGCCAGAGGCGCGAAGGTCAATGCGGGCGAGCCTTCGAGATCGCCAGGCATCAGGAAACGGCCCGGCGGCAAGGTCGAAAGCGCCCGCTCGTCGAGCTTGCAGGCTTTGAGATAGGCGGCGAAATCCTCGGCCAGGCGGCGCGCCGTCATCTCTTCGGCATCGGCGTTCGGGTCGATCTCGGCCGATAGCGCCCGCCAGGCCCGGGACAGGTCCTCGCGTACCGGCAACGCAGCCATTTCAAAGGCTTCGCGCGAAAAATCGGCGAAGGATTTGCCGAGCAGCGGCAGGTCGAGCAGCCATTCGCCGGGATAGTCGACGATGTCGACCGACAGTTTTCCGGAGGAAAACATCCTGTTCCAGCCGGAAGCCGATTCATATTCGATGGTCAGCCGCAATTCGGAGATGGCGCGTGTCGAATCGGGCCAGACGCGGTCGTTCACCAAGGCGGCGATATGGTCCTCGTACTGAAATCGCGGCACCGCGTCGTCGGGCTGCTCTTCGAGGAAAGCGCGGGCGATGCGCCCGGATTTCTGCGCCTCGAACAGCGGCAGGCGCCCGCCGTGAATAAGGTTGTGAACCAGGGCCGAGATGAAAACCGTCTTGCCCGCCCTGGAAAGGCCCGTGACGCCCAGCCGCAGCGACGGCGAAAAAAGCCCGCTGGCGCGGCCCGAAAGCGTGTCGAGGGCAATTCTCGCCTCGTCGGTGAAAGTGGTCAGCGATGATGCCAAAATGGTCTCTCGAGGCTGCGACAGGTCCGATATAGGCGTTGCCGTGGTGGTTTGGAATGGCGTCAGAGGTCGGCCGGCGTCAGGAATGCCTCGAGATAGCCGGCACCTTGGGCGGCCGCGGCAAGGTCGCCGCTGAAGCGCACGACCGCCAAGCCCGAGGTCGGGAAACCATGATTGAGCATGGCGCGGGCGCTTTCCTCGCCATCGCCGGACACCGCCATGGCGAGATCCTCCATCATCGGATTGTGGCCCACGAGCAGCATCGAACCCACCCCACCATTGTCCCGGATGAGGCTGAGGTATGCGGCTGCGTCCTCGCCATAGAGCGCGTCGACGAACAGAACCCGGCCGGTGTCGGCCCGACCGGCCACACCGTCCAGCGTCTCCTTCGCGCGCCGGGCTGTGGAGCAAAGCGTCAGATCGGGTACATAGGCGCGCGACCGCATGGCGATGCCCATCGCCTCGGCATCGGCGCGGCCGGACGCGTCGAGCGGGCGATCGAAATCACGCATGCCGGGCAGCGCCCATCCGGCCTTGGCGTGCCTCAACAGATAAAGCCTGCTCACCCAACCTCCACCGTGCCAACAGCCCGAACCGTGCCGTGATTAGCCACAAGAACGGCGCGGCGCACAATGGCAGTCGTTTTTCGGACATGACGAATCATCAGCCGGCGGCCGCGAGTTCGAAGGATTCAGTGCATAAGACCAGCCCGAATCACCCCAATCGCGCTCATCGAGGCAGATTAACAATTGCGTGAATCGGTAATCGATTGCGCTTGTGCAGGCGTTTGACCGCGAATATATAGGCGCCAAATTTGGGGCTGTTTGGGTGAGTCGAATGAACGATGCCGTTACCGCCGATTACGTACCCTCCGAAGACGAGCCGTTCATGAACGAGCGGCAGAAATCCTACTTCCGCTCAAAGCTCGTCACCTGGAAGAATGACATATTGCGCGAAGCGCGCGAAACTCTCGAAATCCTGCAGCAGGAAAACGCCAACCATCCCGATCTAGCCGACCGTGCCTCTTCGGAAACCGACCGCGCCATCGAACTCCGGGCGCGCGACCGCCAGCGGAAACTCATCGCAAAGATCGATTCGGCCTTACAGCGCATCGAGGAAGGCACTTACGGCTATTGCGAGGAGACCGGCGAGCCGATCGCGCTGAAGCGGCTGGATGCTCGCCCGATCGCAACCTTGTCGATCGAAGCGCAGGAGCGGCACGAGCGCCGCGAGAAGGTCTATCGCGACGACTAGCCTGCGGTCTGCATTCAAGAAGATTTCAGCGATATCGCTGTCGAAATGGCCGGTTTTCCGGCCATTTCTTTTTCAGACCCGGGTGATGCGCTCAAACCCCGATCGGTTTTTCGGACCGGGCGCAAGTGCTGCTCATCTTTTCTGGCTGGAGAGTTCGCCCAGAAGCCTGGTCATCTCATCGTCGAGCGACGGTGGTGTTTTTGCCACCGGCTTATTCGCCGGGCTGCTCGAGCGGGGCTGGTCGAGCGAAACCTCGAGTTCCTTCATCAGCGTTTCGTCGATGCTTTCCTGCCCCGGCGGTGGTGAAGCCGGAGGCGGGGCATGCCGGACGGCATTGACGTTTGCGGAGCCGTAGGAAGGCAGCGGCATGACATTGGTCGGCTGATAGCCCTGCGCAGCAGCCGGCTTCGGCGGCTCCGGAGCGCGCTGACGGGCGGGCGGCGTTGCGTTCACCGGCTGCGGAGCAGGTGCCTGTCTCGCCGGCGCCGGGGTGGGCTGAGGCGGACGCGGCTTTGCCACCGCGACAGGCTGCTGCGAGCCGCCATCTCCGGTCAGCGCGGGACGGCGTGGCGCAGAAAGGCGGATGTCACGCTCGACGACGACATCGGTCGGGCCGCCGATCAAAAGCAGATGCTCGATGTCGTCGCGGCGCACCAGCACCAGGCGGCGATGGCTGTCGACGGCGGTGGCGTCCATGACCGCAAGCCGCGTCTTGCGGTTCCGTCCGCCCGCGACAAAGGTGCCGAAGGTCAGGTTGCGAACGAGTTTGACGATGATGAGGACGATGACCAGCAGGACCAGCGCCGCGAAGGTCCACAGCAGTGCCGCTACATAGCCGGGGCCCGCTACGCTATCCAGCCATTGCAGCATTGGTTCCCCCTGATCGGTTTGGAAGTGACGCGACACTAGACCGTTGCGGCAGGCTACCGCAAGTTGCCTTTCACGCTTCATGAACAGCTTGAAACACAGGAGGGCCGGCCGACATCATTTTTATCTGACATTTGCGGCGCGGGCCTTTTCGCGACCAGGAGAATATGATTCAACCCGACAGGGGCGGGCGTCGGCACATATTTGCGGCGAGTATCGGAACACCGGACTTCAAGAGCAGGGGGCACATGGCCAAGGAAGCGCGCGGCGATTTCTATCCGGTACCGATCGTCGATCAGAACACGCGGCCCGGCGCCGTCACCCGGCTCGTCATCTTCATTGCCGTCCTGACGGGTGCCGCGATCGTTTTCGGCCTGTTCCGCGAGCGGCTCGGCGACCCTTTCCTGCTGGGGATGCTCGGCGTGCTGGCGATGATCGGCGTCGGCTTCCTGTTCGCCACGGCAATCGGCTTCGTGCAGATCACGCCGCGCTCGACGGGCGACGAACTGTCGAAGGCATTCGTCGATTCGATGTCGCAGGGCCTTCTGGTCACGGACACCAAGGGCCGCGTGGTCTATGCCAACCGCGCCTATGCCGATATGACCGGAGCCTCTTCCGCGGCCGACCTGAAGACGGTCGAAGGGCTGCTTTCGGATGTTCCGGAAGCTTCGGTCACCATCTACCGACTGGCCTCCGGCCTGCGTGACGGCCAGCCGGGCGACGGCGAGTTCCGGCTCGCGCAGTCGATCAAGCCCGGCGCTGAGCCCGGCGCGCGCTGGTATCGCGCCCGCGCCCGCACCTTCAGCGTGCCGGGCCAGCGGCTGCCGATGCTCGCCTGGCAACTTGCCGATATTTCGCAGGAACGCGCCGAGCAGGAGCGTTTCTTCCTGGACCTGCAGAAGGCGATCGATCATCTCGACCACGCGCCCGCCGGCTTCTTTTCCGCCGACCAGGAAGGCCGCGTCACCTACATCAACGCCACGCTCGCCGAATGGCTGGGTATCGACCTTGCCAGCTTCACGCCCGGCGCCGTCTCGCTGCCGGAGATCGTCGCCGGCGACGGCATGGCGCTGGTGCGCTCGGTCAAGGCCGACCCCGGTACGACGCGCAACGCGGTCATCGATCTCGACCTCACGACGATGACGGGCGAGGCGCTGCCGGTGCGCTTCATGCATCGCGTTTCAGCCAGCCGCGAAGGCCTCAACGGTCCGACGCGCACTATCGTGCTCAACCGCACGCAAGGCGAGGACGCCTCGGCGGACCTGCGCGCCTCGGAAGTGCGCTTTACCCGCTTCTTCAATTCGACGCCGATGGCAATCGCCGGCGTCGACGCCAGCGGGCGCATCCTGCGCACCAATGCGCCGTTCCTTTCGCTGTTTTCATCGGTCGTCGACCGGGACGCCGTCGACCGCCGCATGCGGCTCGACACGGTCATCCACGAACGTGACCGCCCGGCCTTTGCCGGGGCCTTCGAAAAGGCAAGGCAGCGGCAGGCCGATATCGAGCCGATCGACACGCTCCTGCCCGGCAACGAGGAGCGCCACATCCGTTTTTACGTCAATGCGGTCGCCGACGGCACAGGCGGCGAGGGGGCCGAGGAGTCGGCCATCGTCTACGCCGTCGAGACGACGGAGCAGAAGGCGCTCGAAGGGCAGATGGCGCAAAGCCAGAAGATGCAGGCGGTCGGCCAGCTTGCCGGCGGCATCGCGCACGACTTCAACAATGTGCTGACCGCCATCATCATGGCGTCCGACCTGCTTCTGACCAACCATCGGCCGTCGGACCCATCCTTCCCCGACATCATGAACATCAAGCAGAATGCCAACCGGGCAGCCTCGCTGGTGCGGCAGTTGCTGGCGTTTTCGCGCAAGCAGACGCTGCGGCCGGAAGTGCTGAACCTCACCGACGTGCTCGCCGATCTCAGGATGTTGCTCGCCCGTCTGGTCGGCAACGACATCAAGCTGAAGATCGACCACGGTCGCGATCTTTGGCCGGTCAAGGTCGATATCGGCCAGTTCGAGCAGGTGGTGGTCAACCTGGCGGTCAACGCGCGCGATGCAATGCCGGCGGGCGGCGACCTCACGGTGCGCACCCGCAATGTGACCGCCGAGGAGTGCAAGACCTTCCCCTACCGCGAACTCACTCCGGCAGACTATGTGGTGGCCGAGGTCGAGGACACCGGCAGCGGCATCGCGCCCGACGTGCTGAAGAAGATATTCGAACCGTTCTTCACCACCAAGGAGGTCGGCAAGGGCACCGGCCTTGGCCTGTCCATGGTCTACGGCATCATCAAGCAGACCGGCGGCTTTATCTTCTGCGATTCCGAGGTCGGCAAGGGTTCGGTCTTCCGCATTTTCCTGCCGCGCCACATCGCCGAGGCGAAGAAGGCAGACGAATCCGGGGAGGCACCGGCAGCGGCGCCTGCCAAGTCGGCCGAGACAGGCAAGGATTTGTCGGGGTCGGCCACTGTGCTGCTGGTCGAGGACGAGGATGCGGTGCGCATGGGCGGCATGCGGGCACTGACCTCGCGCGGCTATACCGTGCACGAGGCGTCCTCCGGGGTCGAGGCGCTGGAAGTGTTCGAAGCGCTCGGCGGCAAGGTCGACATCGTGGTTTCGGATGTGGTCATGCCGGAGATGGACGGGCCGACGCTGCTCGGCGAGCTGCGCAAGCGCCAGCCGGACATCAAATTCGTCTTCGTGTCCGGCTATGCCGAGGATGCTTTCGCCAGGAACCTGCCGGCGGACGCGCATTTCGGATTCCTGCCGAAACCGTTTTCGCTCAAGCAGTTGGCGACGATCGTCAAGGACATGCTGGAGTCTTAGGCCGTGAACCCATAAGTTGGGAATAGCCGAGATTGGTGGTTCCCCTGAGGGCAGCTTAGGAGGCGGAATCGCCGAATAGCGGCCGTTCAGCAAATCCGAGCAGCAAGGTTTTTGCGATCTCTCGCGCCTTCGAGGCAAGCGCCTCATCCGGCAGTTCGCCGGCGGTCCAGAACGATAGAACCCCACGAAAGGCAAATGCGAGCTGCTCCGGCAAGCTGCGCAGCGCCTCCTGCCTGCTGGCCGCGACCAAGCCTTCGCCCGCTCCAAGGGCCAGCGACCACAAGGTTGCGGAGTGCGCCAGGACCTTTCCGGGGGACGGGCCGGCCGTGCCGATCCACCCCATCACGGCCCGGTTTATCTCCGGCTCCTCCAGCATCACCTCGACCGCCGTATCGATGGCCAACAGCACGCGGCCGGCGGCATCGGCAGGCGGTGACATCCCGGCAAAGCGCTGGGCCATCGTATCGATCCGCCGCCGCGAAAGGGCGTGCATGATCGCGGCCTTGCTCCCGAACTGATTGAACGGCGTCGCGAAACTGACTCCGGCTTCGGTAGCGAGGTCGCGCATCGAGAAATCGGCCTTACCCTGTCGGAGCAGTCGCTCCGCCGCATCGATCACACGCTGGCGAAGCGGCTCACCCCGCGTGGCGGTCGGAGCGACCTTGGTCTTGTTCGGTGTCATGCTGCTATCTATATCATGATATAGTTTCAATCATAGCCTGGAGTTGAATCATGACTTCCACCCCTAAGACATTCCTTATCACCGGTGTAAGTTCCGGGCTGGGGCGAGCATTTGCAAGAGGCGCGCTTGAAGCGGGCCATCGGGTGATCGGCACCGTGCGGCGGGAGGCCGACGCCGAGATCTTCGCCGGGCTCGCGCGCGATCGCGCCCACCCGCTCTTGCTGGACGTGACCGATTTCGAGACGGTCCCGACGGCTGTCGCCGCGGCCGAACGGCAGGCGGGTCCAATCGACGTGCTGGTGAATAACGCCGGTTACGGCCATGAGGGCGTGTTGGAGGAGTCCTCCATGGACGATCTCCAGCGTCAGTTCGCCGCCAACGTCTTCGGGCCGGTCGCGATGATCAAGGCGGTGCTGCCGGGCATGCGCGAGCGGCGTTGCGGCCATATCATCAACGTCACGTCCATGGGCGGCTTCATCACCATGCCCGGGATCACCTTCTATTGCGGAAGCAAATTCGCGCTCGAAGGCATTTCCGAAGCGCTCGGCAAGGAAGTGGCAGGCTTTGGAATTCGGGTGACGGCGCTCGCTCCGGGCCAATTCCGCACGGATTGGGCAGGACGCTCGATGGATCGCACGCCGCGCTGCATTGCCGACTATGACCCGGTCATGGACCCGGTGCGCGCCGCGCGACAGGCCAAGAGCGGCAACCAACCGGGCAATCCGGCCAAGGCCGCGCAGGCGTTGCTCGTGCTGGTCGATGCTGCGAACCCCCCGGTACGGCTGTTCCTGGGCGACGACGCGCTGGGGCTGGTCGACCAGAAGCTCGACGCGATGCGGGACGAAATCAGCGCGTGGGAGGAGCTTTCGCGCTCAACCGGCTTCGTATCATGAGCGCTTCGAATGCGTCGGCTGATGAAGACGCGCCGCGCGTCTTCATCAGCCTGCATTGGGGCGGCTCGGCCTGACCGGCGGGCGAACATCCCGCCGAAGAGCAACCAAGTGAAGCGTTGCTTCAGCAAGCGGCTCTATCGCGAGCGCAACCTGATCGAGCGGTTCTTCTCTGAGCTGAAGCGCTTCCGGCGTGTCGCCACCCGCTACGACAAACTCGCCGCCAACTTCCTCGCCATGGTCCAGCATCGCCTCGATGCGGCTGTGGCTCCGCGCTTATGAGTCCTAGAACAGTTCAGCTTTGATGGAGTCGCCGACCGCTTTAACTCTTTGTTTTCGTGATGTTGTCGTCCTTAAACGAAGTTTCCGTGTATTAGCGTTCCCGAATGCCTCTTGCGCAATACTGCGACAGGGCCATGATTGTGGATGAAACGGCAGGGACGAGCTGTTGACGCCACACATCGAAGCCAGCAAGGGTGACTACGCCGACATTGTGCTGTTGCCGGGCGACCCCCAGCGCGCCGAATGGATGGCCATGACATTCCTGGAGGCCCCACGCTGCATCAACCGCCGGCGCGGTGCCCTTGGCTTTACTGGCCTGTTTCGTGGTCAGCCGATCAGCATCCAGGCGACAGGCATCGGCGGGTCTTCCTTTCTGATCTATGCGCATGAGCTGCTTGACGGCTACGGCGTGCGGACTTTGATCCGTACCGGCACCTGCGGCGGGCTGACCGCTGACGTAAAACTGCGCAGCCTCGTCATCTCGCAATCGGTGCGGCCCGAAAGCGCCCGAAGCGGTCAGGTTTTCGGCCTCTATGACGCTGCTGCCGGGCCGGACCCGACGCTGTTTGCTCGCGCATTGGCGAAGGCGGCCGAACTCGGCATTGACCATCGTGCCGGGCTGACGGCATGCAGCGACGTCTTCCACCATCCGGAGGGACGCGCCCGTTTTGCCGATGCGCAGGCAGCCGGCGCGCTCGCCGTGGACATGGAGACCAGTGCGCTTTATCGGATCTCCAGGCATTTCGGCGCCCGTGCGCTATCGATCTGCACGGTGGTCGACAATATCGACAGCGGCGAACAGACCCAATATGCAGAGCGCCAGGATCTTTTTGCCGACATGACGCGGCTGGCGCTGGAAATCGCCGCCGCCGAGCGGCCCGGTGCGTGACAGGCCCGCCGAGCCGTTCCAATTCCTGGTGCAATTCCGAACGGACATTTCAGTCCTTCGTGCAGGTCGAGGCGGTGAAGGCGCCGTCGGGCTGTCTCATGATGATGTCGAATGAGGGCGGGCCCTGACCATCCAGAGTCGCCTGAGTGAGCGACAACGAGTTGCCGCCGGCGGTGTAGCCGCCGAGCGGTCCCAGCCAGGAGATGACCCCGTTTGCGTCCATCTGGTAATTGTAGCCCTGCTGGGCGGTCCCGAAGGTGACTGGGCCGGTATAGACATTTCCCTTGATGGTGATGTCGCCGAGGTTGAGGAACATGCCGAGCAGGTAGACCTCGCAATGATAAATGCCGTCGGGCATCTTGCCGTCGCTGAAGTCGGCTCGCGCCGCCCCGGTCGCCGCCGCCAGAAACAATAGGCCGGTAGAGATGCGTGAAATTCCGGATGCCATGACGTCGCTCGGTTGAGGATCGAACTTGCCCCATTTGTGTGCCGTGCCGCAATATTGTCGCGTGCGGCCGGCTTCCGGAGATCAAAATCTAGGCATTTGACAAAATTGGACGAAAATTAGGCAAAAGTCGTGTGCGCTGCGCAAATTTCTCTCAACCAATTTTTAACCGGCCCTCACGATTTCTCTAAGTACGATATGTCAACCCACTGAAAAAATTGAGCATTAACTTCTTCCGCGAGACCGCCCCGGCGATTGGCATGGGGGTTGCTTCGTAGTGTTGCGTTGCAATCAATCAGCTAGGGAGTGTCAGGCATGAGGGGTAATTTCTCGACAATAACAAAAATGTTTTCGGCGGGGGTGTTCGCTGCCGGCCTGTCGATGTCGGCGCCCGCGAAGGCGGCCGACGACACGATCAAGGTCGGCATCCTCCATTCGCTGTCCGGCACGATGGCGATTTCGGAGACGACGCTGAAGGATGCCATGCTGATGCTCATCGACGAGCAGAACGCCAAGGGCGGCCTGCTCGGCAAGAAGCTCGAAGCGGTCGTCGTCGATCCGGCGTCCAACTGGCCGCTCTTCGCCGAGAAGGCGCGCGAGCTGATCTCCAAGGACAAGGTCGCGGCGGTGTTCGGCTGCTGGACCTCGGTGTCGCGCAAATCGGTGCTGCCGGTGTTTTCGGAACTCGACAACATCCTGTTCTATCCCGTCCAGTATGAGGGCGAGGAGAGCGAGCGCAACGTGTTCTATACGGGCGCGGCGCCGAACCAGCAGGCCATTCCGGCCGTCGACTATCTGATGAGCGAGGACGGCGGCTCGGTGAAGCGCTGGGTGCTGGAAGGCACCGACTATGTCTATCCCCGCACCACCAACAAGATCCTCGAGGCCTATCTGAAGGCCAAGGGCGTCGCGGCGGAAGACATCATGGTCAACTACACGCCGTTCGGTTTCTCCGACTGGCAGACCGAAGTCTCGGCGATCAAGAAGTTCGGCTCGGCCGGCAAGAAGACCGCCGTCGTCTCCACCGTCAACGGCGACGCCAACGTGCCGTTCTACAAGGAACTGGGCAACCAGGGCATCAAGGCCGAGGACATCCCGGTCATGGCCTTCTCTGTCGGCGAGGAGGAGCTTGCCGGTCTCGACACGGCGCCGCTGGTCGGCCATCTCGCCGCCTGGAACTATTTCGAGAGCGTCGACACGCCCGAGAACAAGAAGTTCATCGCCGACTGGCACAAGTTCATCAAGAACGACAAGCGCACCACCAACGACCCGATGGAGGCCCACTATATCGGCTTCAACATGTGGGTGAAGGCGGTCGAGAAGGCCGGCACCACCGATCCAGACAAGGTGATCGACGCCATGGTCGGAGTCTCGGTGCCGAACCTGACCGGCGGCTATTCGACGATGATGCCGAACCATCACATCACCAAGCCGGTGCTGATCGGTGAAATCCAGGCAGACGGCCAGTTCGAGACGGTCTCGCGCACGCCGGGGCTGGTGATGGGCGACGAGTGGTCGGATTACCTGCCCGATTCCAAGGACTTGATCTCCGATTGGCGGGCGCCTCTGTCCTGCGGCAACTTCAATGTCGCCACCGGCAAATGCGGCGGCAAGGGCACAAACTGATCCGCCCGGGCTGGACCTTCAGGTCCATGACCCGGTCTGGAGTTTTAAGTCCATGACCCGGTCTGGACTGTTAAGTCCATGTCCATGACCGCGAGCGTCCGGACGGTTCCTCCGCCGTCCGGACGTCCAACTCAACCCTGAAGAGTCGCCTGACGCCGATGAACCTTTTCCGCGCACTTGGCCTGACACTGCTGTTCTTGCTGGCGACGCTGTCGTCGTCGGGCGCTGGCGAAGCCGATCTGCGTGGCATCATCGCCAAGTTCGCCGCCGCCAAGGGTTTTTCGGAGACGGGAGCTGTCGTTCACGACCTGGCGGCCACCGGCGATCCGGCAGTGGAGCGGCCGCTTGCGGCGCTGGCCGATGGGAATCTTTACATCCGCAAGATCGATTCCCTGGTGTTCGTCGGCAAGGAAGCCGGCGAACGCGTCCAGCTTTTCGACCCGCTGAGCGGTGAATCATCCGGTGAAGCGGCCAAGGACGACATCACCAAGATCAAGGTCAACAACACGCTGCGTCGCACCATCCGCGATGCACTGGGCACGCTGACGCTCGGCGCCAAGGATCCGGCCGTGCGGATCGCCGCCGCCGACACCATGTTCAAGACGCCCGATGCCGCGAACATCGAGCCGCTCGACAAGGCGATCGCCAATGAGACGGTGGCCAGCGTCAAGACCTTGCTGGAACAGGCTCGTGCCGCGTCGATTCTGAGCTCGGATCGGCCGGATGCCGACAAGCTCGCGGCAATCGCCCTGATCGGCGCGCGCGGCGACCGCGACGCGGTATCGCTGCTCACCTCGGTAGAGGCCAATGCCTCGGGCGCAGCGAAGGAAGCCGCGGCAGCGGCAATCGCCAACATCAATTCGACACTGGCCCTGTGGGACGCCGGACAGAACATCTGGTACGGCATTTCGGGGGGCTCGGTGCTGCTGCTGGCGGCGATCGGGCTTGCCATCACCTTCGGCGTCATGGGCGTCATCAATATGGCGCATGGCGAGATGGTGATGCTCGGCGCCTACACGACCTTCGTCGTCCAGCAGGTGATCCGCACGTCCTTTCCCGACCTGTTCGACTGGTCGCTGGTGATCGCGCTGCCGCTTGCCTTCCTGGTCGCGGGGCTTGTCGGCCTCGCCATCGAGCGCGGCGTTATCCGCTTCCTCTACGGCCGGCCGCTGGAGACGCTGCTGGCGACATGGGGCGTTTCGCTGATCCTGCAGCAGGCAGTGCGCTCGATCTTCGGGCCAACCAACCAGGAGGTCGGCAATCCCTCCTGGATGTCGGGTTCGTTCGATGTCGGCCAGCTTGCCATCACCTGGAACCGGCTCTGGATCCTGGTCTTCGCGCTCACCGTCTTCGCGATGCTGCTCTATGTGATGAAGCGCACCCCCTGGGGGCTGCAGATGCGCGCCGTCACCGCCAACCGCCGCATGGCCGCCTCGATGGGCATCAGGACGCCATGGGTCGATGCGCTGACCTTCGCGCTCGGCTCCGGTATTGCCGGCATTGCCGGCGTGGCGCTCAGCCAGATCGACAATGTCTCGCCCAATCTCGGCCGCGGCTACATCATCGACAGTTTCATGGTCGTCGTTTTCGGCGGCGTCGGCAATCTGTGGGGCACGCTGGTCGGCGCCTTTTCGCTGGGCATCGTCAACAAGTTCCTCGAACCCTATGCCGGAGCGGTGCTCGGCAAGATCGTCGTGCTGGTGCTGATCATCCTGTTCATCCAGAAGCGCCCGCGCGGCCTGTTCGCGCTCAAGGGCAGGGCGGTGGAAGCATGATGTCGGGACGCTTCTTCGCCGCGGGCGCGAACCGCCGCATCGCCATCACCATCCTCATCCTGCTGGCGGCGGCCATTATCGTGCCGCTGCTCAACCTGGTTGTTTCGCCTACAAGCGCATTCTACGTCCCGCCCTATATCGTGGCGCTGACCGGCAAATATCTCTGCTATGCGCTGCTCGCGCTCGCGCTCGATCTGGTCTGGGGCTATTGCGGCATCCTCTCGCTCGGCCACGGCGCCTTCTTCGCGCTCGGCGGCTACGCGATGGGCATGTATCTGATGCGCCAGATCGGCTCGCGCGGTGTTTATGGCAACCCGGTCCTGCCTGATTTCATGGTGTTCCTGAACTACAAGGAACTGCCCTGGTTCTGGACCGGCTTCGACCATTTCTGGTTCGCCGCGATCATGGTGCTCGCCGTGCCCGGCCTGCTCGCCTTTGTCTTCGGCTGGTTCGCCTTCCGCAGCCGCGTCACCGGCGTCTATCTCTCGATCATCACACAGGCGATGACCTATGCGCTGCTGCTCGCCTTCTTCCGCAACGACATGGGCTTCGGCGGAAACAATGGCCTGACCGACTTCAAGGATATTCTGGGCTTCAACGTGCAGGCCGACGCGACCCGCTCGGCGCTGTTCGCGGCCAGCGCGGTGACGCTGGCGCTCGGCGTCTTCGTCACCTGGGCGATCGTCGGCTCCAAATACGGCAAGCTGTTGATGGCGGTGCGTGATGCCGAAAGCCGCACCCGCTTCCTCGGCTGGCGGGCTGAGAATGTGAAGTTGTTCGCCTTCACGGTTTCAGCTGTCATGGCCGGCATCGCGGGCGCGCTTTACGTGCCGCAGGTCGGCATCATCAATCCAGGCGAATTCGAGCCGTCCAATTCGATCGAGGTGGTGATCTGGGCCGCGGTCGGCGGGCGCGGCACCATCATCGGGCCGATCATCGGTGCGCTGCTGGTCAACGCCGGAAAATCCTGGTTCACCGGCGTGCTGCCTGAACTGTGGCTGTTCGCACTCGGAGGCCTGTTCGTCGCCGTGACGCTGCTCTTGCCGAAAGGCATCATCGGCATGTGGGATAGCTGGCGCGGCAACGCCAAGGCGCTGCGCGCGGCATCGCTGGCCGAGGAGGCCGGCGCCGATGGTGAAATCGCGCCGTCCAAAGTCGTGCAGTCGGCGGCCAGAACACCCGGCGAATGGTCCTCATCCAGCCTCGAACCTCAGCCGGCGGAGTGACGGGCGATGTCGAAGTCGAACACCATTCTCTACCTCGACGGCGTTTCGGTTTCCTTCGACGGATTTCGCGCCATCAACAATCTGTCGCTGGTGCTCGACAAGGGCGAGATGCGCGCCATCATCGGCCCCAACGGCGCCGGCAAGACGACGATGATGGACATCGTCACCGGCAAGACACGGCCCGACGAGGGCGAGGTGTTCTTCGACGGCCAGGTCGATCTCACCCGCCATGACGAGGCCGAGATCGCCATGATGGGCATCGGCCGCAAATTCCAGAAGCCGACCGTCTTCGAAAGCCACACGATCGAGGAAAATTTGATGCTGGCGCTGAAGGGGCCGCGCTCGATCTTCCCGGCGCTGTTCCATCGACGCTCACCCGCCGAGGCGGGACGGATCGATGACATCCTCGGTACCATCCGGCTCGGCGACAAGCGCGACGAGCTCGCCGCCAATCTCAGCCACGGCCAGAAGCAGTGGCTGGAGATCGGCATGCTCCTGGCGCAGGACCCGAAGCTGCTTCTGGTCGACGAGCCGGTCGCCGGCATGACCGACGCCGAAACCGAGGAGACCGCGCGTCTGCTCAAGGAGATCGCCCGCGACCATTCGGTGATCGTCGTCGAGCACGACATGCATTTCGTGCGCGAGCTCGGCGTCAAGGTCACCTGCCTGCATGAGGGCTCGGTGCTTTCCGAAGGCACGCTCGATTTCGTATCGGCCGACGAGCGTGTCGTCGAAGTCTATCTGGGGAGATGATCATGGTTTGGCGGGTGCAATTCCATCGCTTCGATCTTGCCTTCCTCCGGTTCTGGAGAAGGCGCTGACATGCTCGAAGTTTCCGATGCCACGCTCCATTACGGCGCCGCCCAGGCGCTGCGCGGCGTGTCGCTGAAGGCGGGCGCCGGCAAGATCACCTGCGTGCTTGGCCGCAACGGCGTCGGCAAGACCAGTTTGATGAGATCGATCGTCGGCCATCACAGGCTGACGAGCGGAAGCGTTGCCTTCGAGGGGAAGGCGCTCGACCGGAGCGCGGCGTATGACCGCGCCCGGTCGGGCATCGCATTCGTGCCGCAGGGCAGGGAGATCTTTCCGCTGCTCAGCGTGCGGGAAAACCTCGAATCGGGATTCGCGCCCCTGAAACGGGCCGACCGCAACGTGCCGGCGCATGTCTTCGAATTGTTTCCGGTGCTCAAGCAGATGCTTGGCCGCCGCGGCGGCGATCTCTCCGGCGGCCAGCAGCAGCAACTCGCCATCGGCAGGGCGCTGGTGATGCGGCCGAAGCTCTTGGTGCTCGACGAGCCGACGGAAGGCATCCAGCCGTCTGTTATCAAGGATATCGGCCGTGCCATCCGCTATCTACGCGACCAGGCCGGCATTGCGGTGCTTCTGGTCGAGCAATATCTCGACTTCTGCCGCGAACTCGCCGACGAGGTCAACATCATGGACCGCGGCCAGATCGTGCATACTGGTCCTGCCGAAGATCTCGACCGGGCGGATGTCAGGAAGTTCCTGACGGTCTAGATCCATCTCCTGATGAAAGATTTTTCAATCTTTCTTCAACACCCGCTGGCACGCCCAATACTAGATGCTAGTCTTCTGATGGCTTTGTGAGTCGGCCGCTTCCGTATCAGTCTGGTTTGTCGCAGATCGAGGTGGGCGCCGGGCAAGTTCCGCGCAAGCATGCGTTCCTAGCATCCTCCCTGCGATTTCTGTCGTTCAACGCGTTTGGGCACACAGGCTAAGGGGCAGCCATGGAACGTTACGTCGAGGACTACCAGAAACGGCGGCTTACCGAGCGCGTCGACATCATCACAGCCATCAACATCCTGAAATCCCAAGGCTATGACCACGACGAGCTGATCGAGGAGATCACCAAGGTCTTCTATGTCGACCTCGATGCCTTCAATGAAATTGTCATGGCGGCGTAAAAGCCGCATTCGCCCATTCAACAGTGATGGGCACGGCATTGATGCGCTGGGTCAGCTAGCCCGCCGGAATGGAGAGGCGGTGACGCGATTACGGCCGCCGCGCTTGGCGGCATAGAGCGCCTTGTCGGCGGCGCTGAGCACCTTGTCGAAGCTCAGGCCCTCTTTGGTGCCGAAAGCAAAGCCGGCGCTGACGGTGCACGTCAGGGGACCGTTCTCGGTGTCGATGCGGCGCGCGGCGAATGAGGTTCGTATCGCTTCGGCCGTGTTTTCCACTGTTTCGGGTAAAGTCCGCTTCAGTACCACCGCGAACTCCTCGCCGCCCATCCGCGCGGCGACATCGGTCGGGCGAAGGTTGCTGGCAAGCTCCTTGGCGAACACTTTCAGCACCTCATCGCCCGTCGCGTGGCCGAACTCGTCATTGATGGCCTTGAAGCTGTCGAGGTCGAACACGACCACGGCGGTAAAGGCGCCGACGGGAGAATCGCCAAAGAGGTCGAACAGCGCGCGGCGGTTGAGCAGGCCGGTCAGCTGATCCGTCAGCGCGTTGCGGCGGTGATGCCCCGCCAGACGCCCTTGGTTGAGGGCCAGCGACAAGGCGCCGATGCCGGTCATGCTGGCGATGACGACGATGAGGCTGAGATCCTCGGCCCAGTTCCTCGGCGCATGGCTCAGGATCAGCTTGCCATCCCGAGCCAAAACCGTCGCACAGAGCAGGAAGGACATGGCGGTCGCCGAATAGAGTGCGACGGCGCCGATGGTAAGCGCTGGGGCCTCGGCACGGCCCTTCCAGTATTCGGCGGCGGTTGCGAACAGGAGCAGGGCCGCGAACAGGTTCTCGAACATGAAGCCGAGCCCGTCATAGCCGAGAGCCATGGGCGGCAGCGCCACTGCCAGCGAAATGCCGCCCCCGATCAAAACTCTGGGGATCGGCGAGCCGCCGCTTCTGAATTGGTAGGCGGCGCCCAGCATCATCGAGAAGCCGACCAGCAGCAAGGTGAAGGTGGCGATGCCGAGGCCGCGCCTGGGCGCGTCGATATAGGCGTCATAGGTGAAGACCTCGCCCACCACCAGCATGGCGCTGAGCGCCCAGGTGAGCAGGAACTTGTCGGTGCGGGCGGTGAGCCATGTGCCGAACAACGTCAGGCTCAGGCAGGCAGCGGAGAAACCGACCGCCAGCAGAAGTGAGTTGTAGTCGAGCGACATGCCCCTCGTTCCTTGCCCGCGACGACCCTGCAGCCTGACGTTGCTGGAGTCATGACGCAAGGAAGTGTCGATAAGGTTACGATAGCGACGAAGATGCGACGGTTCAGGCCCGGCGCCGCCGCCAGTGGGCCGTCTGCGCAGCGTTTTCTCAGGCGACCCGCTTCATAAGCGCCATGGCGCCGAACGGCGCGCGCACCTTGCCCTCGGTGATGAAGTAAACGAACACGTCGCGCGGTTGCACCGGTGCGTCGGTGGCAGGGTCGGCGCGCCGCAAATCGGTCGGCTGCTTGCCTTCCGCCCAGACCTTGGCCCGCGCCGCCCACTCATCGAGGCCTTTTGGGGTGTAGCAATCGGGATTGTCATCCGAGCCGGTCTGCAGCCGCGCATAGATGAAATCGCCGGTGACATCGGCGATGTCAGGATATTTTGCATGATCGGCATAGACGATGGCCGCCTTGTATTTGCGCGCGAGGGCCGGGAATTCCGGCACGATGAAACTGTCGTTGCGGACTTCAAGCGCATGGCGCAGTGCAACGCCATCCTGCTTTTCCGGCAACAATTTCAGAAACGCTTCGAAATCGTCGGGATCGAATTTCTTGGTCGGCGCGAACTGCCAAAGGATCGGCCCAAGCTTGTCGCCGAGCGCGGCGACGCCGGAGCCGAGGAAACGCATCATCGATTCACCTGCTTCGCCCAGCACGCGGCGGTTGGTGACGAAGCGGTTGCCCTTCAGCGAGTAGACGAAACCGTCGGGGGCCTCATTGGCCCATTTGACGAAGGTCGGCTCCTTGAAGCTGGAATAATAGGTGCCGTTGACCTCGATGCTCGGCACCTGCCGGCTGGCGTATTGCAACTGCTTGGCCTTGGAGAGTTTTTCCGGGTAGAAGGACGTATCCCACGGCTCGAAGGTCCAGCCGCCCATGCCGGCGCGGATTGTTCCTGATTTGCTCATTGTCGTCCTCCCGTTTCAGAAGTCTGGCCGCGTTCAGAAAAATGACGCCGTCGTGACCTCGTCGACCGGCTTGGCCATGTCGACGAGCACCCATCCCGGCCGGTAGGGATTGGGCCGGCGACCCGTTTCGCGATAGCCGTAGGCCAGATAGAGCGCGATGTTGCGCTCCATTTTCGCATTGGTGTAGAGCCGCACCTCCGGCACGCCCCACAGGCGCGCCTGCTGATCCGCATGTTTCAGCAGCGCGGTGCCGAAGCCCTTGCCCTGAAATCCTGGCGCCACGGCGACGGAGAAGATCATCGCGTGGTCTTCGTGCCGCTCCAGGACGATCAGCCCGGCCAGTTCGCCGCCGCTCTCCAGCAGCCAGACCTCGCCGCGCGCGATGCGCGGTGCATAGTCCTCGCTGACCGGGATCGGTGGCGCGCCCAACAGCGAGGTGTAGGGCGCGTAGGCATCCGTGGTCAGAGTCATGACGGCGGTGACATCCGGGGCGAGGGCTTTCCTGATCTTCATTCCGGAGATTCCCAATGCCAGCCCGCCATCACTCCGCGGCTTCGCGCTTGCCTCCGGGGCGTCGCTCCAGCAATTCCTTGAGGAACTGGCCGGTGTAGCTGCGTTTTTCGCGCACGATCGCTTCCGGCGTACCGGAGGCGACCAGTTCGCCGCCGCCGTCGCCGCCCTCGGGGCCGAGATCGAGCACCCAGTCGGCGGTCTTGATCACTTCGAGATTGTGCTCGATCACCACCACCGTGTTGCCCTGGTCGACCAGTTCGTGCAGCACTTCCAAGAGCTTGGCGACATCGTGGAAGTGCAGGCCCGTAGTCGGCTCGTCGAGGATATAGAGCGTCTTGCCGGTCGCCTTGCGCGACAGTTCCTTTGCAAGTTTTATCCGCTGCGCCTCGCCGCCCGACAACGTGGTCGCCTGCTGGCCGATATGGATGTAGCCGAGGCCGACCTGCTTCAGCGTGTCGAGCTTGTCGCGCACACCGGGCACGGCGGCGAAGAAGTCGACGCCTTCCTCGACGGTCATGTCGAGCACGTCGGCGATCGACTTGCCCTTGAACAGCACGTCGAGCGTTTCGCGGTTGTAGCGCTTGCCGTGGCAGACGTCGCAGGTGACGTAGACGTCGGGCAGGAAGTGCATCTCGATCTTGATGACGCCGTCGCCCTGGCAGGCCTCGCAGCGGCCGCCCTTGACGTTGAAGGAGAAGCGGCCCGGCTGGTAACCGCGCGCCTTGGCCTCGGGCAGGCCCGCGAACCAGTCGCGGATCGGCGTGAAGGCGCCGGTATAGGTGGCGGGGTTGGAGCGCGGGGTCCGTCCGATCGGCGACTGGTCGATGTCGATGACCTTGTCGAGGAATTCCAGGCCCTCGATGCGGTCGTGCTCGGCCGGATGCTCGCGCGAGCCCATGATGCGGCGCGAGGCCGCCTTGAACAACGTCTCGATCAGGAAGGTCGACTTGCCGCCGCCCGATACGCCGGTGACGGCGGTGAAGGTGCCGAGCGGAATCTCGGCGGTGACGTTCTTCAGATTGTTGCCGCGCGCGCCGACGACTTTCAGGCGGCGGTTCTTCTTCGCCTCGCGGCGAACCGCCGGTGTCGCCACTTCGAGTTCGCCCGAAAGGTATTTGCCGGTGATCGAATTCGGGTTGGCCATCACCTGCTGCGGCGTGCCCTGGGCAATGATTTCACCGCCATGGATGCCGGCGGCCGGGCCGATGTCGACGACGTAGTCGGCATGCAGGATGGCGTCCTCGTCATGCTCGACCACGATGACCGTGTTGCCGATGTCGCGCAGGTGCTTCAGCGTGTCGAGCAGGCGCGCATTGTCGCGCTGGTGCAGGCCGATCGACGGTTCGTCCAGCACGTAGAGCACGCCGGTGAGGCCGGAGCCGATCTGCGATGCCAGCCGGATGCGCTGGCTCTCGCCGCCCGACAGCGTGCCGGAATTGCGCGACAGGGTGAGATAATCGAGGCCGACGTCGTTGAGGAAGCGCAGCCGCTCGCGGATCTCCTTGAGCACGCGCACGGCGATCTCGTTCTGCTTGTCGTTGAGCTGCGCCGGCAGATCGGTGAACCACTGGTCGGCCTTGCGGATCGACTGTTCGGTCACTTCGCCGATGTGCTTGCCGGCGATCTTCACCGCCAGCGCTTCCGGCTTCAGCCTGTAGCCACGACAGGCCGGGCAGGGGGTGGCCGACATGAAGCGCTCGATCTCCTCGCGCATCCAGGCGGATTCGGTCTCTTTCCAGCGCCGCTCGAGGTTGGGGATGACGCCCTCGAAGGTCTTGGTCGTTTTGTAGGAGCGCAGGCCGTCATCATACTGGAAGGTGATCTCGCGCTCGCCTGTGCCGCGCAGGATGGCTTCCTGGGCCTCCCTGCTCAAATCCTTGAACTTGTCGCCGAGCTTGAAGCCGTAAGCCTTGCCGAGCGCCTCCAGCGTCTGCACGTAGTAGGGCGAAGTCGATTTCGCCCATGGGCTGACGGCGCCGTCGCGCAGCGAGACGTTCTCGTCGGGGACGACCAGATTGGGATCGATGGCGCGCTGGCTGCCCAGCCCGTCGCAGGTCGGGCAGGCGCCGAACGGGTTGTTGAAGGAGAACAGCCTGGGCTCGATCTCGGGAATGGTGAAACCGGAGACCGGGCAGGCGAATTTTTCCGAGAACAGGATGCGCTCATGCGTCTCGTTCTTCGACTTGTTGACCGAATCCTCGCCGGTCTGGCTGGCATCGAGCGGCTTGTCGGCGAACTCCGCCACCGCCAGCCCCTCGGCGAGCTTCAGCGCGGTCTCCATGGAATCGGCAAGGCGCGTTGCGAGGTCGCCGCGCACGACGATGCGGTCCACGACCACGTCGATGTCGTGCTTGTATTTCTTGTCGAGTGGCGGCACGTCCGCGATCTCGTAGAAGACGCCGTCGACCTTGACGCGCTGAAATCCTTTTTTCTGCAGCTCGAGCAATTCCTTGCGGTACTCGCCTTTGCGGCCGCGCACGATCGGCGCAAGGATGAACAGGCGCGTGCCTTCCTCGACCGCCAGCACGCGATCGACCATCTGCGACACCGTCTGGCTCTCGATCGGCAGCCCGGTGGCCGGCGAATAGGGTACGCCGACACGCGCGAACAGAAGCCGCATGTAGTCGTATATCTCGGTGACGGTGCCGACCGTCGAGCGCGGGTTTTTCGAGGTGGTCTTCTGCTCGATCGAGATGGCCGGCGAAAGGCCGTCGATCTGGTCGACGTCCGGCTTCTGCATCATTTCGAGGAATTGCCGCGCATAGGCCGACAGGCTCTCGACATAGCGGCGCTGGCCCTCGGCGTAGATGGTGTCGAAGGCGAGCGACGATTTGCCCGAGCCCGACAGGCCGGTCATGACGATCAGGCTGTCACGCGGCAGGTCGAGATCGACATTCTTCAGATTGTGTTCGCGCGCCCCGCGAATGGAAAGATATTTATGGTCGGCCATCGCCGGTCGCCGCCTCAGATCTGGAATTTGTGGGATCGGCGGGTTTTCCCCGGCCATCCCCTATGTAGGTATTTTTGCCGCCGCGTCGAGAGACGCCACAATTCTCGACCAAGTCGTTTAACCGTCTTTCGCGCGAACGGGCAAGCGGAAAGAACAAAGACCGAACACGCTCCTGACAAAAGCAATGGACCAGGCGGGCCTTGTCGATTGATGGATGTGTCGGTCGATCACATTTTTCCCGTTCGGCCATCGGGCGGTTGACGTCCCCGGCCGAGGGGAGCAGACTCCATACGTCAATGAAGCCGGCTGTCTTTCGATGGCCTCGCCGCCCAAAGGCGGCCTGCGAGACGCCGCGGGCTTTTGCGATCAGTGCTTCTGACGACGATTGTCGCAACGGACACAGGAGTGGAGCATGACGCCACCGGACAGTCCCTTGAGGCTCCAGCAGTGATTGGAGCCGCGGCAGGCATAAATGCCGGGGAGGCGCGAGCGCCTTCCGACGTGACCCTGCCGGATGCACCAAAATCAGAGACTACTGGTCGGATCGTCGGCTGAACGCCGCGTAGCATCCGAAATCGAAAGCCGGTAAAACATTCCCGGCGAAAGATTGGATTATAGATCCAGAAAAGCCCCGTCCGTTTGCTAAAAGCACGGCGGGGCTGCTCTTTTGAGCGAACGCGCAGGTACTGACGGCCCGCGACATGTCAGCTACCGCGGTGGTTTGATCCCGCCGGCGCCGATATCGACCGTGATGCTGCCGGAAATCCTGACATCGGTATCGCCGATCTTGAACTGGCCGTTGCCGTTGGCTGGGAAGGCGTCATCGGGCTCGGGCTGCGGGGCCGGCTTGGCGATGCGGTAATCGCCGGCCACACCGGGCAGGCTGCCTTGCTGGCTGTCGCCGGCAAAGGCGCCGCCGGCCAGCATGAGCGCTCCGGCGAAAATGGCGACGGCAAGACGCCGAGGTCGGAACGAGCGGCTGTCGATCATCGGCCCGTTATAGCGCCGCCACGCCGTAGGGGCCAGACCGGCGGTCACCAAATCGCCGGATGGCGGGGCCGTCGCGGCTCAATTCATCGTGCTCGTGCCGGTCACGCCGCCTTTTTGCGGGTGTCGTAGACATGATCGACGAGACCCCATGCCTTCGCTTCCTCGGCGGTCATGAAATAGTCCCGGTCGAGCGTCCGCTCGACCTCTTCATAGGTGCGGCCGCAATGGCGCGCATAGAGCTCGGTCATCTGCCGCTTGGTACGCAGAATGCCTTCGGCGTGACGCTGGATGTCCGATGCCTGACCCTGGAAGCCGCCCAGTGGCTGGTGCAGGACGAGGCTGGCGTTGGGCAGCGCGATGCGCCGTCCGGGCGTGCCAGCCATCAGCAGGAACGAAGCCATCGAGGCGGCAAAGCCCATGCACACCGTCGACACCGGACAGCTGACATATTGCATGGTGTCGTAGATGGCGAAGCCGCTGGTCACCACGCCCCCAGGCGAGTTGATGTAGAGCGAGATCTCCTTGTCGGGATTATCGGATTCCAGCGACAGAAGCTGGGCGCAGACCAGCGCCGACATGCCGTCGTTGATCTCGCCGTTGATGAAGACGATGCGCTCGCGCAGCAGCCGCGAGAAAATGTCGAAGGCGCGCTCGCCGCGGCTCGATTGCTCGATCACCATCGGCACCAGATTGGCAAAACCGGTCATCGTCTCTCTCCGTTTTTCATTGTGTCGGCCAGTCAAGCGGCGCGCTGCAGAAGGCAAAATGAATTGGCTGCGGGGCGGCGGCCGGAGCCACGCGCAGCGAATGAAAGCCGGCAGCCGGCGCCTGCCATGGTCACCATGGGCCCGGCGGCGGATGTCGCCGCACGGGCAAAGCCTTCATGGATAATATGCAGATGCGTGCCGCCCGAAACGGTGCGGGCGAGCGTGAAGGTGACGATGCTGTCGAGCGGGTTCCGTTTCTCGTCCGGCCGCGGCTGTTCCCGCCAGGTATAGCGAAGCCTTTTTCCGGGCTCGGCATCGAGGATCTCGCATTCGATCGGCGCTTCGGGGCCGGCAAAGGCGAAATTGCTGCCGATCTCAGGATTGATGTCGTTGGGCATCATCCAGGCCGCAAGCAATTCGGGCACGGTCAGCGCCCGCCATACCTTTTCCGGCGGCTCGGGAAGATCGCACTCGAACTCGATCGCGTCGGGGGCGGTCCGCGCATGGCTTTCGTCGGTCACTGGTGCGTGCGTCATTGGTCCATGTCCTTGAGAACCGTCTTCAGTCTTTCGATGCGTTCGGGCCAGAACGTCCGGTAGCGTTCGATCCAGCCGAGCAGCGGATCGAGCCCTTGCGGATCGGCGCGGTAATAGGCGTTGCGGCCCGCCCGCCGCTCGACCACCAGCCCTGCGCCGCGCAGCACGGCCAGGTGCTGCGACACAGCTGGCTGCGACACCGTCATGCCGGTGCGCAGTTGCGACACCGTCATCTCGCTGGTGGCGAGGCGTTCATAGACGGCGCGTCGGGTGGGGTCAGCCAGCGCCCGGAAAATTTCCGCTTCGATCATGGCAAAAGCATAAGTCGATACTTATCGGTTTGGCAAGCGGTCTTTTGCGGCCCATATGAGAGGGAGCGGGCTGCTGCGGCATTGCTGCCAATCCTTGACAATGAGCGGCGATGCATATAGGAACGAAAAGAGAACAAAAACCTTGTGGGAAAAGGCAGCCACAGCAGGCAAGGGGTGTGCGCAAGCTGTAAGGTGCTGCGACAAAAATTTGTTTCGGACGAGCGCGGAGAAGTATCATGGCGGGTAGCGTCAATAAGGTCATTCTGGTCGGCAATCTCGGAGCGGACCCGGAGATCCGCCGCCTGAATTCGGGCGAGCCGGTCGTCAACATCCGCATCGCAACGTCGGAAAGCTGGCGCGACAAGAATTCCGGCGAGCGCAAGGAAAAAACCGAGTGGCACAATGTCGTCATCTTCAATGAAGGCATCGCCAAGGTTGCCGAGCAGTACCTGAAAAAGGGCATGAAGGTGTATGTCGAGGGCCAGTTGCAGACCCGCAAATGGCAGGACCAGACCGGTGCCGACAAATACACGACGGAAGTCGTGCTGCAGAGATTCCGCGGCGAGCTGCAGATGCTCGACGCGCGCGGCCAGGGCGAGGGCGGCCAGGTCGGCGGTTATTCCGGCGGCGGCAGCAGCCGCGGTTCCGACTTCGGCCAGTCCGGTCCGAACGAAGGTTTTAGCCGCGGCGGCGGTGGTCCCAAGGGCGGTGGCGGCGGCGGTTCTTCGCGCGAGCTGGACGACGAAATCCCGTTCTGAGAGACAGATAAATCATAGCATGACCGGCACGCGGCGAGCGCGCCGGCCGATGGATTCCAGCGAGAGACACATTCAATGAAAGCACGGGTAAAGTGGGTCGAGGAGCGCACCTTCGTCGGCGAATCCGGCACGGGTCACAAGGTCGTGCTGGGGACCGCGTTCGGCCCTGAAGGGAGAACGCCGGGGCCGAGCCCGATGGAACTGGTGCTGATCGGCACCGGCGGCTGCTCGGCCTATGATGTCGTCCATATTCTCGAAAAGGGGCGCGAGGCGGTCGAGGATTGCGTGGTCGAGCTCGATTCCGACCGGGCCGAAACCGACCCGAAGGTGTTCACCCGCATCCACATGCATTTCATCGTCAAAGGCAGGGCGTTGTCGCACGACAAGGTGAAGCGGGCGATCGATCTCTCGATCGAAAAATACTGTTCGGCCTCGGCCATGATGGCCAAGACGGCGACGATTACCCACGACTTTGAAGTCATCGATACGACCGCAAAATAAGCGGCCTACGAGGCCATCAGTGCCTTGATGCCATCGGCCACGAACTGCACGGCAAGGGCGGCCAGGATGACGCCGAGCAGGCGGGTCAGGATCGAACGGCCGGTCTGGCCGAGGATGCGGTCTATGCGCTCCGACAGCACGAACACCAGATAGGTGATGGCGAGGCAGACGAAGATGATGCCGACCAGTGCCGCCTGGGCGCCAAAACCCTGAAACGAGCCTGAGAGCAGCACAGTCGCCGAAATCGCGCCGGGGCCGGCGATCAGCGGGATCGCTAACGGGAAGGCGGCGATGTTGTGGATCATGTCCTTGGTGATGGCGACGTCGCCGATCTTCTCCTTGCGGTCCTGCCGGCGCTCGAACACCATTTCGAAAGCAATGAAGAACAAGAGGAAGCCGCCGGCGACGCGGAAGGCCGGCAGCGTGATGCCGAACACCGACAGGATCGAAGCGCCGGCAACCGCGAACAGCGCCATCACCAGGAAGCCGATGACCGAGGCACGGACCGAGACCTGCTGGCGCTCCTCGCGGTTCATGCCGCGTGTTATCGCCAGAAACAGCGGCGCCAGCCCCGGCGGGTCGATGGTCACCAGAATGGTGACGAAGGCGTTGAACAGGCTGTCGAAACTCGGCATTTCTCACCCCTCCCGCCGGGCCGAGCCCGCACCAGTTGCATTGGTAGAGCAAAGCCCAGTCGGTGGGAACTGCAGGGACAGCGAATGACTGGAAGTTCAACCTTTTAGTGCTGGCGGGCAGCGCCCCCTCTGGCCTGCCGGCCATCTCCCCCACAAGGGGGAGATCGGCTGTAATCGCCGCTTTCGCCTATCTCAAACGTTGCAGGAAGGGTGCCGTCGCTTAAGCTGCCAATCTCCCCCCGTGGGGGAGATGGCCGGCAGGCCAGAGGGGGCGCGAAGGATCGCTACGGCTCTCATTTCGTATCGCTACGGCGTTCAAGATGATCAATTTCCACCCATGCGCCGCGCCAGAAACTCCACTTCGAGCCGCCATGTCGCGCCATTATCGTGCGAGCGCTCGCCGAGCCAGCGGAAGGAATTTTCCGTGATCCGCGAAAAGCTCCAGCGTACCGAGGAGCCGGTGCCGTCGGCGCCCACTTGGACAATCGTGTCGCCTTCGGCGCGGCCGAGCTGACGGCTGTAATACTGATTGCGCGGATCGCTCCAGAAAATATGCCAGGCGTTTGCGCCGGGATCGTAGACGCGCAAGGTCGTGCCATAAAACGTCCATTTGCCGAGGGAAGGCGAAGGGCCGGCATCGCGTGCGGGCAGGATCCAGACGTCCTGGATCGCGCGGCCTTCCAGTACCCAGCCGAAATGCACCTCGCCGCGCCCTGTCAACACCGTCCCGTCCTCGAGATGACGGCTGGCATCGAAAGTCCAGGCGCCGACAAAGCGGCCGTAGAGATCCAGGTTCTCGGCAAGGCCGGGGGCGGGCCCGTCGCAATGAAGGACTTCGGTAAAAGTGGGCTGGTTGGTCATGGCTGGTGCCTTCATGCTGTCAGGAGACTGCGAGCGATAGGCCGGGGCGGGGTTCTGCGCTTGGGAAAAATTGCTATCTTTCGGGCCATGACGACGAGCGACAGGGTCATTGCCTCGGGACCAGGCTGGCAGGTGTCGGACGTGGTGTGCACGGCAGGCGCCGGCGACCGGCCGTTCGAGGAAGAGCACCGGACGTTCTGCATCGCCGCGGTGACCAGCGGCACCTTCCGCTACCGGGCCAGCCAGGGCACCGCGATGCTCGCGCCAGGCGCGGTGCTGCTGGGCAATCCCGGCACATGCTACGAATGCGGCCACGAGCACGGCGCCGGCGACCGCTGCCTCTCCTTCCATTTCAGTCCAGCCTATATGGAACGGATCGTTGAAGGCGTGCCGGGCGCCAGGGCGCTGGCCTTCGAGACGCCGCGCCTGCCGCCCTTGCCGGCGCTGATGCCGCTGCTGGCCGAAGCGGAGGCCGCGCGCGATGTGGGCGAAACCGCCGCCTTCGAGGAACTTGGCTTGCGCATTGCCGGGGCGGTGGTCGCCGCGAGCTCAGGGCCCACCAAGGTGGCGCGGACACCCAGCCGCCGCGACCAGAAACGGGTCGCAAAGGCGGTTCGGCGTATCGAGATCGATGCCGACCGGCCACTTTCGCTGGCCGTGCTGGCCCGGGAGACGGCGACCAGTCCGTATCATTTCCTACGCACATTCCGGCAGGTTGCCGGCATGACGCCTTACCGGTTTCTGCTGAGGACCAGGCTGCACCGGGCGGCGGTGCGGCTTTGCGCTTCGGACGCGGCGATCTCGACCGTCGCCTTCGAGGCCGGCTTCGGGGACCTGTCGACCTTCAATCGCCGCTTCCGGCGCGAAATGGGGGAGACACCCGGTGGCTATCGCGCCCGCCGCGCGGGCCGGCGCTGACACGAGATGGCGGGCCTCTGCGTCGACGGCTCCGAAAAGCATCTCGGCCATATCGTCGCAATCACCGGTATCCTTTTGAAATCACCGCCAAAACCGACACTGGAAAAGTGCCGGCGACATTGGAGTTTCGGCCGCGCTTCCTATATATACGGCAAGTGATTCCTGTTTAGATTGTGATCCGATTTGACCGACCAAAAAACACCGCGCGGCGCCGACGGCGGCCCCACCGGCATCGAGCCGATATCGATTATCGAGGAGATGCAGCGCTCCTATCTCGATTACGCCATGAGCGTGATCGTCAGCCGCGCGCTGCCCGACGTGCGCGACGGCCTGAAGCCGGTGCATCGCCGCATTCTCTTCGCCGCGCATGAGAGCGGCTATCACTGGAACCGCAAATATGTGAAGTCGGCGCGCCCGGTCGCCGATGTGATGGGTAAATACCATCCGCATGGCGACGCCTCGATCTATGACGCCTTGGTGCGCATGGCGCAGGACTGGTCACTGCGCGTGCCGCTCATCGACGGGCAAGGCAATTTCGGCTCGATCGACGGCGATCCGCCGGCGGCCATGCGCTACACCGAGTCGCGGCTGACCAAGGTCGCGCATGAACTGCTGGAGGATATCGACAAGGATACGGTCGATTTCCAGGATACTTACGATGCTTCCGGCAGCGAGCCGAAGGTTCTGCCGGCGCGCTTTCCCAATCTGCTGGTCAATGGCTCGGGCGGCATCGCCGTCGGCATGGCCACCAACATCCCGCCGCACAATCTGGGGGAAGTCTGCAACGCCGCGATCGCCATCATCGACAATCCGGCCATCGACCTTCCGGTGCTGATGGAAATCATTCCGGGGCCGGATTTCCCGACCGGCGGCATCGTGCTCGGCCGCTCCGGCATCTACAGCGCCTATTCGACCGGCCGCGGCTCCATCGTCATGCGCGGCAAGGTCAACATCGAGGCGCGCGGCAATGACCGCGAATCGATCATCATCACCGAAGTTCCCTACCAGGTGAACAAGTCGTCGATGATCGAGAAGATGGCCGAACTGGTGCGCGACAAGCGTATCGAGGGCATTTCCGACATTCGCGACGAGAGCGACCGCCAAGGCTATCGGGTCGTCGTCGAGCTGAAGCGCGACGCCGTGGCCGACGTCATCCTTAACCAGCTCTATCGCTTCACTCCGCTGCAAACCTCTTTCGGCGCCAACATGGTGGCGCTGAATGGCGGCAAGCCCGAACTGCTGACGCTGACCGACATGCTGAGGGCATTCGTGTCCTTCCGCGAGGAGGTGGTCACCCGGCGCACGAAGTTCCTGCTGCGCAAGGCGCGCGACCGGGCCCATGTGCTGGTCGGCCTCGCAATCGCCGTCGCCAACATCGATGAAGTGATAAAGCTGATCCGCACCGCGCCGGACCCGCAGACGGCGCGCGAGCAGTTGATGGAGCGGCGCTGGCCGTCCGGCGACGTCGAATCGCTGATCCTGCTGATCGACGACCCGCGCCACCGCATCAACGAGGACGGCACCTACAATCTGTCCGAGGAACAGGCGCGCGCGATTCTTGAATTGCGCTTGCAGCGCCTGACCGCTCTCGGCCGCGACGAAATCGCCGACGAGTTGAACACGATCGGCGCCGAGATCGTCGATTATCTCGATATCCTGTCGTCCCGCGCCCGCGTCCAGCAGATCGTCAAGGACGAGCTCGCGGCCGTGCGCGACGAATTCGGCACGCCGCGCCGCACCGAGCTCAGCGAAGGCGGCGCGGATATGGAAGACGAGGACCTGATCCAGCGCGAGGACATGGTCGTGACGGTGAGCCACTCCGGCTACATCAAGCGCGTGCCGCTGTCGCTCTACCGGGCGCAACGCCGCGGCGGCAAAGGCCGCTCGGGCATGTCGACCAAGGAAGAGGATTTCGTCACCCGCCTGTTCGTGGCCAACACGCACACGCCGGTGCTGTTCTTCTCCTCGCGCGGCATCGTCTACAAGGAGAAGGTCTGGCGCCTGCCGATCGGCAATCCGCAGTCGCGCGGCAAGGCGCTGATCAACATGCTGCCGCTGGAGCAGGGCGAGCGCATCACCACAATCATGCCGCTGCCGGAGGACGAGACGAGCTGGGGCGAGCTCGACGTGATGTTCGCCACCACGCGCGGCACGGTGCGCCGCAACAAGCTCTCCGACTTCGTCCAGGTCAACCGCAACGGCAAGATCGCCATGAAGCTGGAGGAGGAGGGCGACGAGATCCTCGGCGTCGAGACCTGCACCGACAATGACGATGTGCTCCTGACTGCCAGCTCCGGCCAGTGCATCCGCTTCCGGGTCAGTGACGTGCGCGTCTTCCAGAGCCGCAATTCGGTCGGCGTGCGCGGCATCGCCATGTCCGATACCGACCGGGTGATCTCGATGGCGGTGATCGAACATGTCGAGGCATCGCCCGGCGAGCGCGCATCCTATCTCAAGCGTTCGGCCGCCGAACGGCGTCTCGCGGCGGGCATCGCAACTGGCGAAGAGGAAGAGATCACGCTGACCAATGAAGAGGTTGGCGAAGAAGCTGAACTTCCAGATCTCCGCTATGAAGAGTTGAAAGGGCATGAGCAGTTCGTGCTGACGGTCACCGAATTCGGTTATGGCAAGCGCTCGTCGTCCTACGATTTCCGTCTGACAGGACGCGGCGGCAAGGGCATCCGCGCCACCGATGTGTCGAAGGTGGCCGAGATCGGCAGGCTGGTGGCGACTTTCCCGGTCGGCAATGACGACCAGATCATGCTGGTGTCGGATGGGGGTACCGTCATCCGGGTGCCGGTCAACGGCATCCGCTTCGCCAGCCGCGCCACCAAGGGCGTGACCATCTTCAACACGGCGGAAGGCGAGAAGGTGGTTTCGGTCGAGCGGATTTCCGAGCCGCAATCGGACGAGGAAGAAATCGTCGAGGTTGGTGTCGAGATCGATCCGACGGCGGATGCCGGCCCGGAAGACGCGCAATAAGTCTGGCTTGGCCCAGACATGGCAACGCCGGCCGATCGGCCGGCGCGTCGCAACAAATTCGGGCAAATTCAGTAGTGACGGTACGGCTTGCGGGGGCCGAACCCTTCGAAGCGTTTGGCGTTGGTCTTGATGCGGACGCGCTGGGCCTCCTGATGCAGCCCAAATACGGTGGCGATCAGCATGGCGACGGTCATTGCGGTGGCGAGCATGTAGATCAGCATTTGCGTGTTCTCCTGCGCCTTACAACGGTTAAATGGGACTTTGGTTTCATCTTCTTAAAGGGGCAAGGTAGTGAACGCTGCGTGAAGCGTTCGTGATCGGCGCATTCATCTGTCGTTCATCCCGGCAAAAGGTTCACGGGGATCGCATCAATGAGATTTGCCTTCCGTCCGCGCGCCCGTTAGAAGCACCGGCATGACCGAGCGCATTGCCCTTTATGCCGGCTCCTTTGACCCGTTGACCAACGGCCATCTCGACGTGCTGAAGGCGTCGCTGGCCGTGGCCGACATCGTCTATGCGGCGATCGGTATCCATCCCGGCAAGAAGCCGCTGTTTTCCTTCGAGGAACGGGTCGAACTGATCGAGGCCGCGACCAAGGCCGAATTCGGCCGCGACGGCACGCGCATCAAGGTGGTCGCCTTCGACGGGCTGGTCATCGATGCGGCCAGGAAACAGGGCGCCTCGATCATGATCCGCGGCCTGCGCGACGGCACCGATCTCGATTATGAGATGCAGATGGCCGGCATGAACGAAACCATGGCGCCTGAGCTGCAGACGGTTTTTCTGCCCGCCAGCCCCTCGGTGCGCACCATTACGGCCACACTTGTCCGCCAGATTGCCTCGATGGGCGGCGACATCCGCCCCTTCGTGCCGGCCGCCGTTGCCGGTGCGCTCACCGCTAAATTCGCAAAATAGGTTTCTCGGAGAAGACCATGCAGCTGAAAAAGCTCGCCTCGTTCCTCATCGTGCTTGCCGGTCTTGTGACCGCATCGGTCTCGGCCTATGCCGCCGACCCGGAAAACACCATGATCATAACGTTGAAGGACGGCGACGTGACCATCGCGCTGCGTCCCGATCTCGCGCCCAAGCATGTCGCGCAGATCAAGAAGCTGGTGCGTGAGCATGCCTATGACAACGTCGCCTTCCACCGGGTTATCGACGGCTTCATGGCGCAGACCGGCGACGTCAAATTCGGCAACATGAACAAGGGCTTCAACCCCCAGGCCGTCGGCACCGGCGGCTCCGACCTGCCGGACCTGCCGGCCGAATTCTCGCAGACCGAGCACTACAAGCGCGGCGTGGTCGGCATGGCCCGCTCGCAGGATCCGAACTCCGCAAACTCGCAGTTCTTCATCATGTTCGCGCCGGCGCCGCCGCTCGACGGCCAGTACACCATCGTCGGCAATGTGGTCAGCGGCATGGAACTGGTGGATCACATCAAGAAGGGCGACGAGGCCGACAACGGCACCGTCACCGATCCCGACCGGATGATCAAGGTGCGCATCGCCGCCGACAAATAGTTCTGTTTTTTGAAAAGGATATCAGACATGGCCGACATCAAGGATCGCGAAAACGCGCTCATCATGGAAACGACCAAGGGCGAGGTCGTCATCGAACTGTTTCCCGACCTGGCGCCCGGCCATGTCGCCCGTATCAAGGAACTGGCACGCGAAGGCGCCTATGACGGAGTGGTTTTCCACCGCGTCATCGAGGGCTTCATGGCGCAGACCGGCGACGTCAAGTTCGGCAATTCGAGCAAGCCCTCTTTCGCGCCTTCTCGCGCGGGCATGGGCGGTTCCGACAAGCCGGATCTCAAGGCCGAATTCTCAAATGCCAACCACGGCCGCGGCACCTGCTCGATGGCGCGCTCGCAGAATCCGAACTCGGCCAATTCGCAGTTCTTCATCTGCTTCGACGATGCAGCCTTCCTCAATCGCCAGTACACGGTCTGGGGCCAGGTCATCGAAGGCATGGACAACGTCGACAAGATCAAGCGCGGCGAGCCGGTGCAGGATCCCGACAAGATCGTGTCGTTGAAGGTCGCGGCCGACGTCAAGTAAGGCGACGGGACAATGATGGGCGTCGTCTGGTCGCTTCTCGGCATCCTGTCCGGCGCCTTCATAGCCATTCAGGCGCCGATCAATTCGCAGTTGGCGCGCGGCCTGGGGCTCCCGGTCGCGGCGGCTGCGTTTTCGTTCCTGTCGGGCGCCATCGTGCTCGGCATCATTGCCGTCGCGGTGGTGAGACTGCAAGGCATCTCGCTCGACTGGAAGGCGCCCGCGCCCTGGCTGTTCATCGCCGGCGGCATGCTGGGCGGCTTCTACGTCACGCTATCCACCATCCTGACGCCACGCATCGGCGCCGCCGCCCTGATGGCGTTCCTGGTGGCAGGCCAGTTGCTGGCGGGCATGCTGATCGACCGCGTCGGGTTCCTCGGCGTCGCGGTTCGCGAAATCTCGCTCGGCCGCGTGGCCGGCGCGGTGCTGCTTCTGGCCGGGGCGCTGCTTATCAGGCTCTTCTGATGCGTGTCGATCTGTTCGATTTCGACCTGCCGGAAGACCGTATCGCGCTTCGCCCGGCAGAGCCGCGAGACAGCGCCAGGATGCTGGTGGTCAGGCCGGGCGAGGGGGTTTCGGACCGGACGGTCAGCGACCTGCCTTCCCTGCTCCAGGCCGGCGACGTGCTGGTCTTCAACGACACCAAGGTCATTCCGGCGCAGCTCAAGGGCATCAGGCGGCGCGGCGAGGCGGCGGCGCAGGTCGAAGCCACATTGCACATGCGGGTGGCGCCGGACCGCTGGCTGGCCTTCATGCGGCCGGGCAAGCGCGTTGCCGTCGGCGACCGCATCCATTTCGGCCATGACGGCAATTCCTGTTTCCTCGGCCAGCTTGACGCCACGGTGATCGAAAAGGGCGAGGCGGGCGAGGCGCTGCTCGGTTTCGACCTGTCGGGCCCTTTCCTCGACGAGGCGCTGCATGCGGTCGGCCACATCCCGCTGCCGCCCTATATCGCCTCGAAGCGCGACGACGACGAGCGCGACCGGGCCGACTACCAGACCATCTATGCCCGGGAGGAAGGCGCCGTCGCAGCGCCGACGGCCGGCCTGCATTTCACGCCCGAGCTGTTTGCCGCGCTCGACGCCAAGGGCATCGAGCGCCGCTTCGTCACCTTGCATGTCGGCGCCGGCACGTTCCTGCCGGTGAAGGCGGACGACACCGCCGACCATAAGATGCATGCGGAGGTGGGCTCGGTCAGCGAGGCAACTGCCGACGCGTTGAATGCGGCGAAGGCGAGGGGCGGGCGCGTCATTGCCGTCGGTACGACGTCGCTGCGCCTGCTGGAAAGCGCCGCACGAGAGGATGGCGTGCTGGCTGCATGGTCCGGGCCGACCGATATCTTCATTACGCCCGGCTACCGTTTTCGCACCGCAGACATGCTGATGACCAATTTCCATCTGCCGCGTTCGACGCTGTTCATGCTGGTTTCGGCGTTCAGCGGCCTCGAGACGATGCGCGCCGCCTATGCGCATGCCATTGAGCACGATTACAGATTCTACTCCTACGGAGATGCAAGCCTGCTTTATCGAGCGGAGATGAGCGATGGACGATGACCTCGACAGGCTGGACCGCGACAGTTTGATCGCCGAAGTCAAAAAATTGCGCGCCGGCATTCGCCAGCATCGCGATGCATCGGGGCACGATCTTTGCTGGCATCACCCCGATTTGTGGGAGCTGCTGCCCGAGAAGATCGATCCGGCAATCGCCGTGCCGCCCTGGCCAAAATTCATGCGCGGCTGCATCCACTATCGCCAGTCGCTGGACGAACAGGCTCCGGGCGCACCGGCACACGACAAGGAATTCAATGGCTGAGACGTTCACCTTCAAGGTGCTGGCGACCGAAGGCAAGGCGCGGCGCGGCCTGATCAGCATGCCGCGCGGCGAAATCCGCACGCCTGCCTTCATGCCGGTCGGCACCGGCGGCACGGTCAAGACGATGTACATGGATCAGGTGCGCGGCGTCGGCGCCGATATCATCCTGGGCAATACCTATCATCTGATGCTGCGGCCCGGCGCCGAACGTGTGGCGAAGCTCGGCGGCCTGCACGAATTCGCCCGCTGGCCGCATCCGATCCTGACTGACAGCGGCGGCTTCCAGGTGATGTCGCTGTCGAAGCTTCGGAAATTGACCGAGAAGGGCGTCACCTTCCGCTCCCATATCGATGGCGCTGCATACGAAATGTCGCCGGAACGTTCGATCGAGATCCAGGGCCTGCTCGATTCAGACATCCAGATGCAGCTCGACGAGTGCACCGCTTTACCCGCGGAGGGCAAGGAAATCGAGCGCGCCATGGAATTGTCGCTGCGCTGGGCCGAGCGCTGCAAGACGGCGTTCGGCGACCAACCCGGCAAGGCGATGTTCGGCATCGTGCAAGGCGGCGACAATGCGGATTTGCGCGTGCGTTCTGCGCAAGCGCTGAGCGCGATGGATCTGAAAGGCTATGCGGTTGGCGGCCTTGCCGTCGGTGAACCGCAGGCGGTCATGCTCGACATGCTCGACATCACCTGCCCGGAACTGCCTGATGACAAACCCCGCTATCTCATGGGCGTCGGCACGCCGGACGACATCTTGAAATCGGTGGCGCGCGGCATCGACATGTTCGACTGCGTAATGCCGACGCGGGCCGGCCGGCATGGGCTTGCCTATACAAGGCGCGGCAAGGTCAATCTACGCAACGCCCGCCATGCCGACGATCCGCGCCCCCTCGACGAGGAAAGCGACTGCCCGGCGGCACGCGATTATTCCCGCGCCTACCTGCACCATCTCGTGCGCTCGCAAGAGGCGCTCGGTGCGATGCTTCTGACCTGGAACAATCTGTCCTATTATCAGAAGCTGATGCAGGACATACGCGCCGCGATCGAGACCGGCACTTTCGAGGCACGCGCTGCCGAAATTACCGAGGGCTGGGCGAGGGGCGATATCCCGGCGCTGTGACGGTTCAGGTGCTCAGCGAATTCGACGCGCGCAGGCTGCAGCCGGTGATTTGGAACGTGCCGTCGGGCTGTCGCTCCAACGTGTAGACAGCTTCGTAGTCCTTGCCGTCAGGGCCGACGATCAGCACCTGCTGGATGATCGAGGTCGGACCCGTCCCCTCGACCTTGCCGAACGAGTAGCTCCGTGGGTTGCGCACCGGCGCGTAGCCGTTGGTCACCATGTTCATGAAGGTGTCGACGGTCGGGAAGATCCGCTTCACGTTTGGTGCGGCGAAGCTGTAGGCGGTGGCGCCGTCGTCGGCGAGGAACGCTTTCAGCTGGCCGTCAATGGCCGCTTGCGCCGCCTTGACCTCAGCCTCGCCGGCAAACACCGACGACGGCAGGAAGAGAGGAACGAATGCGAATGCGAAAAACGTGCGGCGCATAGCTGTTTCCGTTGTCTTTCGAGAACTTGCCTTCGAAAAATCCTGCCGTGCAGGCATCCTAACATACGTTTGGTGGCGCTTCAGGGTTTCACCGGCGGCGAATATTCAGTGTTGTCGCGGGACGAAGTCCAGGCAGCCTTGGCGGAATTGCGGGAGCGTGGCCAACGCCCCGAACTGGCTAAGTACCGTTCCAGTGCTTGAAAGCCCGCCTCCAGTCTGCCAGAAGGGCCGCTTGGATTGGACGTTTAGCAGGGCGAAGCCATGAAGGCGTTTTTCGTGCAGATCAAATGCGAGCTTGGCAAGTCGTATGAGGTTGCCAGCGCGCTCGCCGATGCCGAGATCGCCTCGGAAATCTACTCCACTGCCGGCAATTACGACCTGCTCGCCAAGTTCTATGTCGACGACGAGGAGGATGTCGGCCACTTCGTCAACGAGAAGGTGCAGATTCTCCCCGGCATCAAGGACACGTTCACCGTCGTCACCTTTCGCGCCTTCTAGCGTCGGAGCGCATTTGCCCGAGCATGAGGCAAAGCCTGACCAAGCCCGTATTTCAGCTGCCTCAATTTTAGGCAGGGGCGACATACTGATCGCCCGCATTCCTCAAATCACCGATTGCGCTTGATTTTCTCCAGCGGCGCCAGTGAAATGGCGTGACAGGGGAGTATGCGATTGGCAGCGTTCGATGAAATGCTTCCGGAGGTCTCCGGACTTAGAAGACCGTATTCGGCTTACGATCGCTGGCTGAAAGAGCAGGACCCGGCCAGGCTTACCGAGAAAATGCAGGACGCCGAACGCGTCTTCCGCAAAACCGGCATCACCTTCGCCGTCTATGGCGAGCAGGAAGCCTCCGAGCGACTTATCCCCTTCGACATCGTTCCGCGCATCATTTCTGGCAATGAGTGGCGCCGCCTCACGCAAGGCATCGAGCAGCGCGTGCAGGCGCTGAACGCCTTTCTCGACGATATCTATCACCGTCAGGAAATCCTGCGGGCCGGACGTGTTCCCCGCGACCTGATCGCCAGGAACGAAGCCTTCCTGCCCGAGATGATCGGGGTCAGGCCGCCCGCGGGCGTCTACACCCACATCATCGGCGTCGACATCGTGCGCATCAGCGAAAACGAGTTCTACGTGCTGGAGGACAATGCGCGCACCCCGTCGGGCGTTTCCTACATGCTGGAAAACCGCGAGACGATGATGCAGCTCTTCCCCGAGCTGTTCCAACAGATCAAGGTGCGGCCGGTGGAGAACTATCCGCAGCTTTTGCGCCAGTCGCTGGCGGCGGTGCGGCCGCAGAACGCCAAGGGCACGCCGACCATCGCCGTGCTGACGCCCGGCAGCTACAACTCCGCCTATTTCGAACATGCCTTCCTGGCCGATCAGATGGGGGTGCAACTGGTCGAGGGACAGGATCTGCGCGTGGTCGATGGCCATGTCGCGATGCGCACGACCGAAGGCTACAAGCAGATCGACGTGCTCTATCGCCGGGTGGACGATGCCTTCCTCGATCCGCTGACCTTCCGGCCGGATTCCGCGCTTGGCGTGCCGGGCATAATGGATGTCTACCGCGCCGGCAACATCACGATCGCCAATGCGCCGGGGACCGGCATCGCCGACGACAAGGCGATCTATTCCTACATGCCCGAGATCGTCGAATTCTACACCGGCCGCAAGGCGATCCTCGGCAATATCCCGACCTGGCGCTGTTCCGAGCCGGACAGCCTGAAATACGTGCTCGAACATATTGATGAGCTGGTGATCAAGGAAGTGCATGGCTCCGGCGGGTACGGCATGCTGGTCGGACCGGCGGCGACCAAGAAGGAATGCCAGGATTTTGCCAAGAAGCTGCAGGCCAAGCCGTCCAATTACATCGCCCAACCGACGCTGGCGCTCTCGACCTGTCCGATCCTGACCGAAAAGGGCCTGTCCCCGCGCCATGTCGACCTAAGGCCCTATGTGCTGGTCTCCGACCGTATCCAAATCGTGCCGGGGGGGCTGACGCGCGTCGCGCTCAAGGAGGGCTCGCTGGTGGTCAATTCCTCGCAAGGCGGCGGCACGAAGGATACCTGGGTGCTGGATGATTGAAAGAGCGAATAGCGAGTAGCGAGTAGGGAGTAGGGAGTAGGGAGTAGCGAATAGGGAGTAGCGAATAGGGAAGTAGGGAGTAGGAAGTAGGAAATGGGGAAAGAGGGGATACGACAACGATTAATTCCTACAGGGACCTTATTGTTTGGAAGGCGGCCCTAGCGTTGGCAGTGAATTGCTACGCGGCCACGAAAGGCTTTCCGAACAGCGAAGTATACGGAATGACCTCTCAGATACGACGCTCGGCGGCTTCCATCGCAACGAACGTCGCTGAAGGTCATGGACGAGAAAGTACAGGAGCCTTCATTCAGTTTCTTCGCGTGGCACAGGCTCCTTAAAGGAGTTGGAGACACATATCATCCTGTGTGGGGAGGTAGGATTGATGATCGAAGCGGAGGCCACCAACTTGCTTGGCCAGACTGACGAAATTGGGAAGATGCTGCGTTCGATGATCAGGAGCCTGCAACAGAAATCATGAAAATTTCTTTGCGCTATTCGCTACTCGCTATTCGCTATTCGCTCATCGGGGCACGTTGACATGCTTCTCGGCCGCACCGCCAACGGGCTCTACTGGATGAACCGCTATATCGAGCGTGCGGAAAACATGGCACGTCTGGTGGATGCCGGTTTGCGCATGGCGCTGACGCGCACCCAGAGCGCGTCGGAAGAGTGGAATTCGGTGCTGCTCAGCGCCGGCTCCGACGTCGCCTACACGCAGAAATACCAGGACTATACGGCGGCCGATGTAGCCGACTTCCTGTTGCGCGATGCGTCGAACCCGTCGAGTACGATGTCGTCGATCGAGACGGCACGCAACAATGCCCGCATGGTGCGCACCGCGCTGACGCGCGAGACCTGGGAAAGCATCAACGAGGCCTGGATGGCGCTGAAGCGCATGCTGGCAAGGCCGATCGACGAGCGTGACCTGCCAAGCGTGCTCGATGCGATCAAGCGCGAAACGGCGCTGATCCGCGGCTCGTTCTATGGCACCATGCTGCGCAACGAGATATTCGATTTCTCGCAGCTCGGCACCTATGTCGAGCGCGCCGACAACACGGCGCGCATCCTCGACGTGAAGTACTACGTGCTTTTGCCGTCGATCTCCTGGGTCGGCTCGACGCTCGACAATTACCAGTGGGAATCGATCCTGCGCTCGGTATCGGCGCACCGCTCCTACCGCTGGGTCTACGATGCCGACTACAAGCCGACCAACATCGCCGACTACCTGATCCTCAACGTGCGCATGCCGCGATCGCTGACCTTCTGCTATCGCTTCCTGGCCGAGCACCTGAAGTTCCTCGGCGACGACTATGGCGAGCGCCATGCCTGCCATGCGACGGCGGAAAAAACCCAGGCCATGCTGCGGGCAGGCTCGATCAAAGATATTTTCGACGCCGGTTTGCACGAATTCCTTGCCGGCTTCATTCGCGACAACACCAGGCTCGGCGACGAGATCGCGCAGGACTACAGGTTCTATTGAGGAGGCCATGCGGCTCAAGATCACCCATCGGACCGAATACCGTTACGATGCACCGGTGCATTACCTGCTGCAGCGGCTACGGCTGCTTCCGGTGAGCGGGCGGACGCAGACGGTGCTGTCCTGGGACCTGAAGGTGGACGGCGCGCGCGAGGAAGTGCGATTTACCGACCATTACGGCAATGACACCCGATTGTTGAGCGTCGAGGGTGACCATGATTTCATTACGGTCGAGGCATCGGGCGAAGTCGTGACGCGCGATACATCGGGCGTTTGCGGGCCGCATCAGGGCTTTGCGCCGCTCTGGCTGTTCGCACAGGAGACGCCTTTGACCATGATCGGCGACGGCATTCGCACACTCGCCGAGACGGCCGGCAAGGGCACCGACATCGAAAGACTGCACAGTCTGATGGCGATCATCTCCGAGCGGGTCGCCTACACGCCGGGCGCCACCAATGCGTCGACACCGGCGGAGGAGGCACTGGGGCTGAAAACCGGAGTTTGCCAGGACCATAGCCACATATTTGCAGCCACCGCGCGCGCCATGGGTTTTCCGGCCCGCTATGTCAGCGGCTATCTGATGATGGACGCCGCCGTAGAGCAGGCCGCAAGCCACGCCTGGGCCGAAGCGCATGTCCAGGGCCTCGGCTGGGTTGCTTTCGACGCCTCCAACGGTATTTCTCCCGATGAACGCTATGTGAAGGTAGCCATCGGCCGCGACTATCGCGACGCCTCGCCGGTTTCGGGAATTCGGCTTGGGCAGGCGGAAGAACAGCTTGCGGTCACGGTCACGGTAGAGCAGTAATCCCGCAAGGATTGACCGCCGGAAGAGTAATCATGACCTATTGCGTCGGCCTCAAGATCGATCGGGGGCTCGTGTTCATGTCGGACACGCGCACCAATGCCGGCATGGATTCGATCTCCACCTTCAAGAAGATGCATGTCTGGGAAGAGCCCGGCGAGCGTGTCATCGTGCTGATGTCGGCCGGCAATCTGGCGACGACGCAGGCCGTGATCAGCATGCTCGACGAGCGCCCGAAAGCAGTGGCGGATCGCCACGCGGCAGTGCTCGAAACGCCGTCCATGTACCAGACCGTGCGGCTGGTCGGCGAAACCGTCAAGGACGTCATCGCCCATTCCTCGCCCGCCGGCGACAAGGCCGATTCCTACTTCAACGCCTCCTTCATCCTGGGCGGCCAGATAAAGGGCAGCGCACCGCGCCTGTTCATGATCTATCCCGAGGGCAATTTCATCGAATCGACGGATGACACGCCCTTTTTCCAGATCGGCGAGACCAAATACGGCAAGCCGATCATCATCCGTGCCTATGAACGGTCTATGAGTCTGGCGGAGACCGTGAAGCTGCTTCTGGTGTCGTTCGATTCCACGCTGAAGTCGAACCTGTCGGTCGGGCTGCCGCTGGATCTGCTTTTCCTGGAAAAGGACGCCTTCCAGGTCGGGTTGAAGAAGCGGATCGGCCATGACGACCCGTACTACCGCACGATCTCCGAGGGCTGGTCGAGCGCCTTGAAGACGGCGTTTGCCAGTCTGCCGGATTTTCCGGGATAAGGACGCGCCGGATTTCTCCGGTGGCTGCAAATGCTTAACAGTGGTTTTTGACAACCGGGGCGAAGGGCGCTGGTGAAGCGATCATGTCGGGAGGACAGGATGAACAGTGATGATTTCCGGCAATGGTCGCGGCGGGCCGCTGACTGGGGCGCCGACTACCGCGAAACGCTGCGCCAGCGCCCGGTGCGGCCGCGGATCGAGCCCGGCGACATATTCAGGAGCATAGAAGCGTCGCCGCCCGAAGACGCGGAGCCGATGGACAGGATCTTCGCCGATTTCGAGGAGAAGATCGTGCCGGGCATGACGCATTGGCAGCATCCCCGCTTCTTCGCCTATTTTCCGGCCAACGCGGCACCAGTTTCTGTGGTGGCTGAGTATCTGGTCTCGGCGATGGCCGCGCAGTGCATGCTGTGGCAGACCTCGCCGGCGGCGACAGAGCTCGAAACGCGGGCTGTCGATTGGATGCGCCAGGCGCTCGGCCTGCCGGAAGGCTTTTCCGGCGTCATCCAGGATTCTGCCTCTTCGGCGACGCTGGCGGCGGTGCTGACGATGCGCGAACGCGCGCTCGACTGGCAAGGCAACAAAAAGGGCCTGGCGGGGCAGGCGCGGTTGCGCATCTATTCGTCGGATCAGGTGCATACCTCGATCGACCGGGCGATCTGGGTGGCCGGCATTGGCGAGGACAATCTCGTGCGCATTCCAGTCGCCGGCCGCTTTCGCGCCATGGACATAGCGGCCCTCGAGGCGGCGATCGTCGCCGACAAGAAGGCAGGACTGCTGCCCGCGGGTATCATCGCCTGCGTCGGCGGCACCAGCACTGGCGGCACTGACGATATCGCCGGCGTCGCCGCGATCGCCAAACGCCACGGGGTCTATCTTCACGTGGATGCCGCCTGGGCGGGATCGGCGATGATCTGCCCGGAATACCGGCATTTCTGGGCTGGTGTGGAGCAGGCGGATTCCATCGTCTTCAACCCGCATAAATGGCTGGGCGCACAGTTCGATTGCTCGATTCAGTTCCTGCGCAACCCCGAAAGCCATGTCAGGACGCTCGCCATCAAGCCGGATTATCTGAAGACGCACGGTCATGACGGCATCATCAACTATTCCGAATGGTCGGTGCCGCTCGGACGCCGCTTCCGCGCGCTGAAACTGTGGTTCCTGCTGCGCGCGCATGGGCTGGAAGGCCTGCGCACGATGATCCGCAACCACGTCGCCTGGAGCGAAGGCCTGGCAGCGCGCCTGGCCAGCGAGCCGGATTTCGAGATCGTCACCGAGCCGATGCTGTCGCTGTTTTCGTTCCGGCACAAGGCGGAGGGAGCCGATGCCGACGAACACAATCTCCGGCTGGTCAATGCGATCAATGATGACGGACGCATCTACCTGACACAGACCAGGGTGAACGGGCGCGTCGCCATCCGCTTCCAGGTCGGCCAGTTCGAGGCGACCGCGGCGGATGTCGATTCGGCTTTTGCCTCCATCACCGAAATCGCGCGCGGACTAACCTGAACCGGCTGAGTCGAACTGCGACGAAGTTTGCCTTTGCTATCATGCAGTTTCCATTAGCCGGCTCACGCCTTTTCATTGCTTTCGTTTTCGTCTATGGTCAAGAAAAACGAAAGCAGAAGGTCTTCAGATGTATCTGTCGCCGCGCCATGCCGAAATCGTCCAAATGGCCAAGGATCATGGCCGCGTTCTGGTCGACGATCTGGCCACCCACTTCAACGTCACGCCGCAAACCATCCGCAAGGACCTCAACGATCTTTGCGACCAGCGGTTGCTGTCGCGCATCCATGGCGGCGCCCTGTTTCCTTCCGGCATCGAGAACATGGAGTACGAAGCCAGGCGCAAGATCGCCGCCGAGGAGAAGGAGGCGATCGGTAGCGCCGCCGCCAGGCTGATCCCGGACAACGCCTCGTTGTTCATCAACATCGGCACCACGACGGAGTCGGTCAGCAAGGCGCTGCTGGACCACAGCGGCCTCATGGTCATCACCAATAACATCAATGTTGCCAACAGGATGCGCATCTATCCTTCAATTGAGGTGGTGATCGCGGGCGGGGTGGTCCGCGGCTCGGATGGCGGCGTTGTCGGCGAGGCGGCGGTGGATTTCATCAGGCAGTTCAAAGTCGACTACGCCGTCATCGGCGCCTCGGCAATCGACCATGACGGCGCCTTGCTCGATTTCGATTTCCGCGAGGTCAAGGTCGCGCAAGCCATCATCGCCAATGCCAGGCACGTCATCCTGGTATCCGACCGGACCAAATTCGAGCGCACAGCGCCGGTTCGCATCGGCCATCTGTCGCAGGTCAACACCTTCATCACCGACCGCTGCGATATCCCCTCGGTGCGCAAGATCTGCCAGGAGGCCGAGGTTCAACTGATCGAAACCTCGCTCGATTGAGGATGTTGGAGCGCTTTCACGGGCTTGTGATATTTCGTTTGACATTCGTTATGAGTTCGAAATAATCCCGCCACGGTTTCGCAAAAGAGCCAAATGGTGCATTGCGAAATTGCTGGAGGAATTGGTGGACGCATCTTCGATCCGTGACATTTTCGTCATAGGCGGTGGCATCAATGGCTGCGGCATTGCCCGTGATGCCGCCGGCCGCGGGTTTTCGGTATTTCTGGCCGAGATGGATGATCTCGCCAGCGGAACCTCCTCAGGCTCGACCAAGCTGATCCATGGTGGCCTGCGCTATCTCGAATTCTACGAATTCCGCCTGGTGCGCGAGGCGCTGATGGAACGCGAGGTGCTGTGGAAGAACGCGCCGCACATCATCTGGCCGATGCGCTTCGTGCTGCCCTATGCCAAGGGCCTGCGTCCGGCTTGGCTGATCAGGCTCGGCCTCTTCCTTTACGATCACATTGGCGGGCGCAAATTGCTGCCGGCGACCAGGACCCTGGACATGGCTACCGACCCTGCCGGCAAGCCATTGAAACCATTGTTCAAGAAGGCCTTCGAATATTCCGATGGCTGGGTCAACGATGCGCGGCTGGTGACGCTGAACGCGCGTGACGCCGCCGACCGGGGCGCGACCATCCGCACCCGCACCAAGGTGGTCGGGGCGCGCCGCGAAGGCGGGCTGTGGACGATCAGGATCGAAAATCTGCGGACTGGCGAGACCGAAGAGGTCAAGGCGCGGCTGCTGGTCAATGCCGCCGGCCCCTGGGTTGATCATGTGCTTTCCGGCGTCGTCGGCCTCAACGATGTGCACAATGTCCGCCTCGTGCAGGGCAGTCACATCGTCATCGCGAAGAAATTCGACGATCCGCGCGCCTATTTCTTCCAGAACAAGGATGGCCGCATCATCTTCGCCATTCCTTACGAGGACGAGTTCACGCTGATCGGCACCACCGACCAGGACTATCCCGGCGATCCGCACGACGTGAAGATCAGCGACACCGAGATCGACTATCTCTGCGCGGCGGCAAGCGAGTATTTCGCCCAACCCGTCAAGCGCTCGGATATCGTCTGGACCTATTCGGCCGTGCGTCCGCTCTACGACGATGGCGCTTCGAAGGCACAGGAGGCGACACGCGACTATGTGCTGAAGGCCGATGGCGGCGAGGGCACAGCCCCGATCGTCAACACGTTCGGCGGCAAGATCACCACCTATCGCCGGCTGTCGGAATCGATGCTGGAGAAGATCGAAGGCTTTCTCGGCAGGCGCGGCAAGCCGTGGACGGCAAATGCGCCGCTGCCGGGCGGCGATTTCGCGGCGACCGGTTTTGATGCGCAAGTGGCGAGGCTGAAGAGCGCCTATCCCTTTCTCGACCAGCGTTTGGCGCGCCGGCTCACGCGGCTCTACGGCACGCGCGCGCAGATGCTGCTTGGCCTTGCCAAATCGAATGCCGACCTCGGCCGCAATTTCGGCGCCGACCTTTACGAGGCCGAGGTGCGCTACCTCGTCGAGAACGAATGGGCCGTCACATCGCAAGATGTGCTGTGGCGCCGGACCAAGCGCGGCCTGCATTTCAGCCGCGAGCAGACGGCGGCGTTGGATGAATTCATGCGCGGCATAAGCCGCCGCCACGTCGCGGCCGCGGAATGAAGGGCTGCTGATGCACAAGGCCTGGGAGGAGGCATCATGCTGGAACTGAGGAACGTCACCAAGACGGTCGGCGCGGTGGAGCATATCCGCGACGTGTCGCTGACGCTCCAGCATGGCTCGCTGAACGTGCTGCTCGGGCCGACGCTGTCCGGCAAGACCAGCCTGATGCGGCTGATGGCCGGCCTCGACGCGCCGACTTCCGGCTCGGTCTGGTTCGACGGCAAGGACGTCACCGGACAGCCTGTTCAAAAGCGCAAGATCGCCATGGTCTACCAGCAGTTCATCAACTACCCCGCGATGAGCGTCTACGAAAACATCGCTTCGCCACTGCGGGTAGCGGGCGTCGAGAAGGCCAAGATCGACAGTCAGGTGCGTGAAGCCGCTGCCCTGCTCAAGCTGACGCCCTATTTGGACCGCACGCCGCTCAGCCTGTCCGGTGGCCAGCAGCAGCGCACCGCGCTGGCGCGCGCCATCGTCAAGAACGCAAGCCTGGTGCTGCTCGACGAGCCGCTCGCCAATCTCGACTACAAGCTGCGCGAGGAATTGCGCGCAGAACTGCCGAGGATCTTCGCCGCCGCCGGCACCATCTTCGTCTATGCCACGACCGAACCGCACGAGGCGCTGCTGCTCGGTGGCAACACGGCGACGCTGTCGCAAGGCCGCATCACCCAGTTCGGCCCGACCATCGAGGTGTTCCGCAAACCGGTCGACCTGGTGACGGCCAGGACCTTCGCCGATCCGCCGCTCAACACGATCGTGCTGGCCAAGAACGGGCCCGATTTCCTGCTGGAGGGCGGCGTCAAGCTGCCGGTGCCGCCGGAACTTGTCGGCATTGCCGACGGCAATTACACGATCGGCTTCCAGCCGCACCAACTGTCGCTCGAGCGGCCGAATGCGAGAGCCGTGCCGGTGCGGGCAAAGGTCACCATCACCGAGATCACCGGCTCGGAAAGCTTCATCCATCTTGATTTCGCCGACGCGCGCTGGGTGATGCTGACCCATGGCATCCGCGATTTCGAGACCGACGACGTGGTCGAAGTGTTCATCGACCCGCGTCACATCATGGTTTTCGACCAGCACGGCGTCGCCGTGGCCGCGGCAAAGCTGGCGGCCTGAGGAGAAAACGATGGCGCGCATCGACGTCAACCATGTCAGGCACTCATATCTGCCGAACCCGCGTACCGATGCGGATTTCGCACTGCGGGAGGTGCACCACACTTTCGAGGACGGTGGCGCCTATGCGCTGCTAGGCCCATCCGGCTGCGGCAAGACCACGCTGCTCAACATCATTTCCGGCCTGCTCCACCCCTCGCACGGCCAATTGCTGTTCAACGGCAGGGATGTCACGCGACTGTCGACGCAGGAGCGCAACATCGCCCAGGTGTTCCAGTTCCCGGTCATCTACGACACGATGACCGTCTACGACAACCTGGCTTTCCCGCTGCGCAACCGCGGCGTTCCGGAGGCCGACGTCGACCGCAAGGTGCGCGAGACGCTCGACATGATCGACCTGGCAGACTGGGCCAGGAAGAAGGCGAGGGGCCTGACCGCCGACCAGAAGCAGAAGATCTCGCTCGGCCGCGGACTGGTGCGCTCGGATGTCAATGCGATCCTGTTCGACGAGCCGCTGACCGTCATCGACCCGCACATGAAGTGGGTGCTGCGCTCGCAGTTGAAGCAGCTTCACCGCCGCTTCGGCTACACCATGGTCTATGTCACGCACGACCAGACAGAGGCGCTGACCTTCGCCGACCAGGTGGTGGTCATGTATGATGGCGGCATCGTGCAGATCGGCACGCCGGCCGAGCTGTTCGAGCGGCCGCGCCACACCTTCGTCGGCTACTTCATCGGCTCGCCCGGCATGAACGTCATGCCGGTAGCGATCGATGGCAAGACGGCGACGCTTGGCTCCCAGCGCATCCAATTGCCAGGCGCGCCGAAGGCCGGAAGCGGCGTCGTCGAACTCGGCATCCGTCCTGAATATGTCAGGCTTGGCCGCGATGGCATGGCCGTCCACGTCAGCAAGGTCGAGGATGTGGGCCGCCACAAGGTCGTGCGGGCCAGTCTGGAAGGCCGCGAGATCGCCGCCGTCATCGGCGAGGACGAAACCGTTCCCGCCGATCCAAAAGTGCGGTTCGATCCGGCCGGAATCAACATCTACGCCGATTCCTGGCGTGTCGAGATGGGGGCGTAAATGGAAAAGCCCTGGAATAACAAGGCCTGGTTCCTCGTGCTGCCGATGCTCGTGCTGGTGGCGTTCTCGGCCGTCATCCCCCTGATGACCGTCGTCAACTACTCGGTACAGGACACGTTCGGCAACAACGTCTTCTTCTGGGCGGGGACCGAATGGTTCGAGGAGTTGCTGCATTCCGATCGCTTCTGGGAAGCCATGGTGCGCAACCTGATCTTCTCCTTCATCATCCTGGCGATCGAAGTGCCGCTCGGCATTTTCATTGCCCTCAACATGCCCAAAAGGGGCTGGGGCGTGCCGGTCTGCCTGGTGCTGATGGCGCTGCCGCTCTTGATCCCGTGGAATGTCGTCGGCACCATCTGGCAGGTGTTCGGCCGCAACGATATCGGCCTGCTCGGCTACTACGTCAACGCGATCGGCATCGACTTCAATTACGTGCAGGATCCGTTCGACGCCTGGGTTACCGTCATCATCATGGACGTCTGGCACTGGACCAGCCTCGTCGTGCTGCTCTGCTATGCCGGCCTGGTCTCGATCCCCGACGCCTTCTACCAGGCGGCCAAGATCGATGGCGCCTCGCGCTGGGCGGTGTTCCGCTACATCCAATTGCCGAAGATGAAGCGCGTGCTTCTGATCGCCGTGCTGCTGCGTTTCATGGACAGTTTCATGATTTACACCGAACCCTTCGTCGTCACCGGCGGCGGTCCGGGCAATTCGACGACCTTCCTGTCGATCGACCTCGTCAAGACCGCGCTCGGACAGTTCGACCTCGGTCCGGCGGCGGCGATGTCGCTGGTCTACTTCCTGATCATCCTGTTGTTGTCGTGGGTGTTCTACACCGTCATGACCAACTACGACGCGGAGCGCTGATATGGCCGGCGCCAACGAACGCACCGAGCGCAACCTGGTGAACGGGACCGCCGCTTCGGAAAGACTCGCCAGTTCGCTGTCGCAAAGTGAGCTGGACAGGCGCATGCGCCGCCGTGGCGAGGAATCGCGCTGGTGGTGGATCGTGCCGACGCTCTACATCATCGTCCTGCTGCTGCCGATCTACTGGCTCATCAATATGAGCTTCAAGACCAATGCGGAGATCGTCAATTCGCTGACGCTCTATCCGCATGCGCCGACGCTGCGCAACTACACCATCATCTTCACCGATGCGTCGTGGTATTCGGGCTACATCAATTCGATCACCTATGTGGTGATGAACATGGTGATCTCGGTCGCCGTGGCGCTGCCGGCGGCCTATGCCTTTTCGCGCTACCGGTTCCTCGGCGACAAGCATCTGTTCTTCTGGCTTTTGACCAACCGCATGGCCCCGCCGGCGGTGTTCGCGCTGCCATTCTTCCAGCTTTATTCGGCATTCGGCCTCATCGATACGCATATCGCGGTGGCGCTGGCGCATTGCCTGTTCAACGTGCCACTGGCGGTGTGGATCCTTGAGGGCTTCATGTCCGGGGTGCCGAAGGAGACCGACGAAACGGCCTACATAGACGGCTATTCGTTTCCGCGTTTCTTCGTGAAGATATTCATGCCGCTGATCGCCAGCGGCATCGGCGTCGCCTGCTTCTTCTGCTTCATGTTCTCATGGGTGGAACTGCTCATCGCCCGCACGCTGACCACCACCGATGCCAAGCCGATCGCCGCTACCATGACCCGCACTGTGTCGGCGTCGGGAATGGACTGGGGCCTGCTCGCTGCAGCCGGCGTGCTGACGCTGATCCCCGGGGCGCTCGTCATCTGGTTCGTCCGCAACTACATCGCCAAGGGCTTCGCCCTGGGGAGGGTGTGACCATGAACCTCGACTTCTCCTGGATGGCGTGGACCTGGCCGACGGCCGCCTTCTTCGCCGTCATCGCGCTGCTGCTGGTTGGCATGGGTGTCTGGGAATATGCCTCGCCGGGCGGCAATCCGCGCATCGGCGTGCTGCGTTTCAAGACGACGCGCGGCGACCGTCTCTTCGTTTCGCTGCTTGGCAGCGCCTTCATCCATCTCGCTTGGCTGGGTCTTGTCGGACCCAGTCTGTGGTGGGCTCTCGCTCTCTCCGTGGTCTACGCCATCGGCGTCTTCCGCTACGCATAGAGGGGGAAACTGTTGGAGCGGCCGCTTGCTGGCGACCGCTCCAGATCGCACTTGAAATCTTTTCAAAACGTGGAGGAAACACAATGCGACGGCAATTTTTAACATCGACCACCGCCCTTGTCCTGCTGCTCGGCGTGGGCAACGCCTACGCCGGCATGGACGAGGCAAAAGCTTTCCTGGACAAGGAAATAGGCGATCTGTCGACGCTTTCGCGCGCCGATCAGGAAAAGGAAATGCAGTGGTTCATCGATGCGGCCAAGCCGTTCGCCGGCATGGACATCAAGGTCGTGTCGGAAACCATCGCCACCCACCAGTATGAATCGCAGGTGCTGGCGCCGGCCTTCACCGCCATCACCGGCATCAAGGTCACGCATGACGTCATCCAGGAAGGCGACGTCGTCGAGAAGATCCAGACCCAGATGCAGACCGGCCAGAACCTCTATGACGGCTGGGTCAACGATTCCGACCTTATCGGCACGCACTGGCGCTACCAGCAGGTGCGCAATTTGACCGACTGGATGGCGGGCGACGGCAAGGACGTCACCAATCCGAATCTCGATCTGAAGGATTTCATCGGCACCTCCTTCACGACCGCGCCAGACAAGAAGCTCTATCAGCTTCCCGACCAGCAGTTCGCCAACCTCTACTGGTTCCGCTACGACTGGTTCAACGACGAGAAGAACAAGGCCGACTTCAAGGCCAAATATGGCTACGATCTGGGCGTTCCCGTCAACTGGTCGGCCTATGAGGACATTGCCGAGTTCTTCACCGGCCGCGACGTCGACGGCAAGAAGGTCTACGGCCATATGGACTACGGCAAGAAGGACCCGTCGCTCGGCTGGCGCTTCACCGATGCCTGGCTGTCCATGGCCGGCAATGGCGACAAGGGCATTCCGAACGGCCTGCCGGTCGACGAATGGGGCATCAAGGTCGACCAGAACTCGCGTCCGGTCGGCTCCTGCGTGGCCCGTGGCGGCGATACCAACGGTCCGGCCGCCGTCTACTCCATCCAGAAGTATCTCGACTGGCTGAAGGCCTACGCACCGCAGGAAGCGCAGGGCATGACCTTCTCGGAGTCCGGCCCGGTTCCCGCGCAGGGCAACATCGCCCAGCAGATCTTCTGGTACACGGCCTTCACCGCCGACATGGTCAAGCCCGGCCTGCCCGTCATGAACGATGATGGCACGCCGAAATGGCGCATGGCTCCGTCGCCGCACGGCGTCTATTGGAAGGACGGCATGAAGCTCGGTTACCAGGATGTCGGTTCCTGGACGCTGATGAAGTCGACGCCGACCGACCGTGCCAAGGCCGCCTGGCTCTACGCCCAGTTCGTCACCTCGAAGACGGTGGACGTGAAGAAGAGCCATGTCGGCCTCACCTTCATCCGCGACTCCACCATTCACGACAAGAGCTTCACGGAGCGCGCACCTAAGCTCGGCGGCCTGATCGAGTTCTATCGCTCGCCGGCCCGCGTGCAATGGTCGCCGACCGGCACCAACGTGCCGGACTATCCGAAGCTGGCACAGCTGTGGTGGCAGGCGATCGGCGATGCCTCGTCGGGCGCAAAGAGCGCCCAGGAGGCGATGGATTCGCTTTGCGCCGAGCAGGAGAAGGTCATGGGCCGCATCGAGAGATCCGGCGTCCAAGGCGACATCGGGCCGAAGCTCGCCGAGGAACATGATCTCGCCTACTGGAACGCCGACGCGGTCAAGGCCGGCAATCTCGCTCCTCAGCTCAAGATCGAAAACGAGAAGGAGAAGCCGCAGACCATCAACTATGACGAACTGGTCAAGAGCTGGCAGAAGTAGGACTGTCCTATGCGGGCGCTCGCGCCCGTGTGAAATTCAGGGAGGCGGCACGTTGCCGTCTCCCTTCTTTGTATCATGGCGGAGGAAGTGCGAATGAATGGCTTTGTCCTGGCAATCGACCAAGGCACGACATCGACCCGGTCGATTCTGTTCGGCGGCGACATGAAAGTCGTCGGCAGCAGCCAGCAAGAGTTCACCCAGCACTATCCTGCTTCCGGCTGGGTCGAGCATGATCCGGAAGATATCTGGGCCAGCGTCGTGGCGACCGTGAAGGGCGCATTGAAGAATGCCGGGCGGGAGGCATCGGACGTCGCCGCGCTCGGCATCACCAACCAGCGCGAGACCGTCGTCATCTGGGACAGGGCGACCGGCAAGCCGATCCACAACGCCATCGTCTGGCAGGACCGGCGCACCGCGCCGCTGTGCCGGAAGCTGAAGAAGCAGGGGTTGGAAAAGACCTTCACCAGGAAGACCGGCCTGCTGCTCGATCCTTATTTCTCCGGCACCAAGATCGCTTGGATGCTGGACAAGGTGAAAGGCGCCAGGAAACGCGCCGAGAAGGGCGAATTGCTGGCCGGCACCATCGACAGTTTCCTGATCTGGCGTCTGACGGGCGGCAAGGTGCATGCCACCGACGCCACAAATGCCTCCCGCACGCTGATCTACAACATCGAGAACAACACCTGGGACGACGAGCTGCTGGCCATATTGAACATCCCGGCAAGGATGCTCCCTGAGGTGAAGGACTGCGCCGATGATTTTGGAATCACGCAGAAAAATCTCTTTGGCGCCGAGATAAGAATCTTCGGCGTTGCCGGCGACCAGCATGCCGCGACCATCGGCCAGGCCTGTTTCGAGCCCGGCATGATGAAATCGACCTACGGCACCGGCTGTTTCGCGCTGCTCAACACCGGCGCCGATCTGGTGCGCTCGAAGAACCGGCTGTTGACCACCATTGCCTACCGGCTGAACGGCAAGACCACCTATGCGCTGGAAGGATCGATCTTCATCGCCGGAGCCGCCGTGCAGTGGCTGCGCGACGGCATCAAGGTGATCGGCAAGGCTGAGCAGAGCGGCAAGCTGGCGGCCGAGGCAGATCCGACCCAGGACGTGTATCTGGTGCCGGCCTTTGTCGGGCTCGGCGCGCCGCACTGGGATGCCGAGGCGCGGGGTGCGATCTTCGGCCTGACCCGCAATTCGGGGCCGCCGGAGTTTGCCCGCGCCGCGCTCGAATCCGTGGCCTATCAGACGCGCGATCTGCTCGATGCCATGCGCAAGGATTGGAAGGGTACGGCGGCCAAGACGGTGCTGCGGGTGGATGGTGGCATGGTGGCATCCGACTGGACCATGCAACGGCTGGCCGACATTCTCGACGCCCCGGTCGACCGGCCGACCATTCTGGAGACGACCGCGCTCGGTGCCGCCTGGCTTGCCGGCTCGAAGGCGGGCGTGTGGCCGAAGGCGCGGGAATTCGCCAAGACGTGGGCGCTCGACCGGCGCTTCAGACCGGACATGGAACCATCGGTACGCTCGGCCAAGCTGGCGGGGTGGCGCGATGCTGTTCGCAGGACGCTAAGCGTGCCATAGCAAGGAGCGCTGTGAAAGGCTCGGCGACGGGGCGGGAAGGATGAAGCATCCAGACTGGTATCCAGCGTGGCGCGACGAGGCATTCGATGAACTGAAGGCCAAGAATACACGCCTGCGCGATTTCCGCCTCGGTAGCTGGTCCCGCTATGATTACGACTTGACGGCGGGCACGCTTCTTTTTTCGGAGGAAGGCGCGTCGTCAAGGTCGCCGCCGATCCAGGTTGCGGGCACCACGAGTGTCAGAGCCAATAACTGGCTCTGGGCCTGGGCAAACTCAAACTTGCCTGGGGAGGTCCTTGACGATGCGAAGCGGGTTCGATCCTTCGGTGAGGAGAACGGCATCGATGAACTGGCTCAGGCTTACGTGACCGATACCGACCACCTCGAAGCGCTCGGCTGGGGACTGACCGGCGCCACGGTCAGGATTTGCAATGCACTGGGAGCCTACCGCTCCCCGAGCGTCCAAGGCGGTCTGTATTTGATCTTGAAGACCATCAACTGGGCCAACTGATCACAACCTGTCTGTCGGTCTTTCGCCAGCCAGAGAAAGCCCGCGCCACATCCGGCACGGGCTTTGACTTTCTATCCCTCTGACGAACACTGCCGCCCATCAGTAGGGGGAAATGCACTGCTGGCGCGGGCCGTTATACGGCTGGAACGTGTTGTCGGAGGCGCGGTACGAACGGTAACGGTCATAGCACCACTGCACGTGCGAATTGCCTTCATAGACGCGGTTCCGGTTGTTGGCGATCGCGCCGGTTATCAGCGCGCCAGTGGCGAAAGCAGCAAGCGGGAACCAGAAATCGCCGTGACGGCGATAGCCTGGACGGTATTCACGGTAGCCGCGATGGCCGTTCCAGTAGGCTCCGCGGTTGTCGCGGTAGAAGTTGCGGTTGCCGCGAAACTCGCCGCGGAAGTTACGGCGCCGCTCCCACGGCCTGTACTGCACGGTCTGGACATCAGACGAGACCGACGCAGGCTGCGGCACATAGGCCGGTGCGGCTTCGACCGGCATGGCAGCCGCCACTGCGAACGAAGCTGACAGTGTGGTCGCCAGCAAACCCGACAGGACCTTGTTCATGATCTTCTCCTTGAAAGGTTGACGTCCCTTGTGGCGGAGGAAACGGGCACGCTCGCGAATTGTTCCTGGAAAAAAAGGCAAGTTGCTGATTTGTAATGTTTCTCCGGTTTGGCGTCGATGGCAGCAACAGAGTCTTTCGCCTGCCTGGCAAAGGTCCGGCATGTCCTTGCCGAAACGGCCGGCCGGGAGAGCCGGCACGGCGGGAACGCATGGCTTGGTGGCCCGTTTTTTCCGGTTGACCGGTCGAGGCACTCTCCCTATGTTCCGCGCAATTTCGAGGGCGCCGTTTCCAGCCCACGGGAGCGCGTAGCTCAGCCGGTAGAGCAACTGACTTTTAATCAGTAGGTCATGGGTTCGAATCCCATCGCGCTCACCACTCAGTCGCTCCGCAAATGCACATTCAGGACAGCGGCCTTTTTGGCGATCAGTCCTTCCAGGTCCGCGTCCGATCGGCTGGTGCCGGTGCGTTCGCGCAGCAGTGAGATCATCGCCCTCATCGATGGCGGGGCGGTTTTTTGCTGAACCAGGATCGCGTCCACCGCGCCGGCAACGTCGGGGCCTTCCGCTGGTGCTCTCATGGCCGGGTCCTTTCTGTCCAGCTCCGCCTCGCTACCGCCGACCGACCCTCTGACGCCGCGGTCGAAGACGACGGCCAATCCGTTCTTGACGGCGAGGGCGGCGACCATGTCGTCGAGCTCGTGATCCGAAAAGGAGGGATCGGAAGGCGTGGGTTTCAGGATTCTGTGAATGACCCTGGCGGCCTGGTCCGTCGAAACATAGCCGAAGCGCTGTTTTTTTCTGGCTTCGACATATTGTTCGATGATCATGTCCAGCCGCCGGGCCGCAATGTCCTTCGGTTGCTGCATCGGAACCTCCTCGGGGTGGTCGTCGCGCACAGGAGCAGCATCTAAAGAAATAGGGCCGCCCGGGAGAACATCAAACACGAGAGTGACGCATCTGCCGATGGCGGAGGAACGATACCGCCGCTGATGCATTTTCGCCTGTGACCAGCTCATTGAGGGAACGCAGGCCAATGAAGATCGCCCATGTCGCGCCGCTGTACGAATCCGTGCCGCCCAGGCTCTATGGAGGCACCGAGCGCATCATCTCCTATCTCACCGAAGCTCTGGTGGGGCTCGGCCACGATGTGACGTTGTTTGCCAGCGGCGATACGAGAACCTCCGCCCGGCTGGTTGCATGCCGGGAACGGGCGCTGCGCCTCGATCCCAGGCCGTTGAAGTCGGAGATCGCGGCGCATCTGTCGATGCTCGAGGAAGTCCGGAGACAGGCCGACGATTTCGACATTCTTCACTTCCATCTCAGCCACTTCGTGCATTTCCCGTTTTTCCGCCATATGCCGGAGCGAACGGTGACGACGCCGCATGGCAGGCTGGACTATGTGGATCTGGCACAGGCCTATGAGCGGTTCCCACGCTTTCCAATGATTTCCATTTCACGCAGCCAAAGGACAAGGCTCGCGTCCGCCAACTGGTTGGCGACCATCCATCATGGGCTGCCGCTCGATCTCTATAGGCCGGATTTCGAGGCCGGCTCCGACGGCACGTATCTGGCGTTCCTCGGCCGGATGTCGCGCGACAAGCGGCCGGACCGGGCGATCGAGATTGCCAGGCGCACGGGCCTCAGGCTCAAGCTCGCGGCCAAGGTGGGTGACGGCGACCGGGCCTATTTCGAGGAAGTCGTTCAGCCGCTGATCGATGGCGATCGCGTCGAATATGTCGGCGAGATCAGCGAGGACCAGAAGAGCAGGTTTCTCGGTAACGCCGCTGCCTTGCTGTTTCCCATCGACTGGCCCGAGCCTTTTGGTCTGGCGGTAATCGAGGCGATGGCCTGCGGAACCCCTGTCATGGCTTGGAGCTGCGGCGCCATGCCGGAGATCATCGATCACGGCGTGACCGGCTTCGTCGTCGAAACCATCGAGGATGCCGTCGCTACCATGCCGGCTCTGCTCCAGCTCGACAGGCGCCGGATAAGGGCCGTTTTCGAAGGACGGTTCTCAGCCGACCGTATGGCGCGCGACTATGTCGCGACCTATTCACAGGCAATCGACACTCAACAAATCCGGGCTTCCTAGTACAGCGCCCCGTTCAGAAACAAGCACGGGACAGTCTTCTTGACCATCACCCAACTTGACGAGCGCAAGCTCGATCCCGCAATAGCACTGGCCTCCCTGGACGAAACCGCGCCGAGGGAACCGCACCGGCTTTTCGCACTCAAACATGGCGACTGCTTCGCCGTCGCCGATTCCTATGGCGACATACGCGGTGTGGGCGACGGCTTCTTCCGCGACGACACGCGCGTGCTTTCCGAATTCCGCCTGGCGGTCGGCGGGCGTTCGACATCACTGCTGGGAGCATCGCTGAGCCAGGACAATGTCCTGTTCACCAGCAATCTGACAAATCTGCCGATCGAGAGCGCCGGCGGCCGGCCCATGCCGCAAGGAGCGATCCACATCGAGCGTGTCAGGCTGCTGTGGCAGGACCGGCTGTATGAGCGCCTGACCCTTTCCAACTACAGCCAGGAACACTCGACCATCCTGCTTTCGTTGCGCTTCGCCGCCGATTTCCGCGACATGTTCGAAGTTCGTGGCTCGACGCGCCCGAAACGCGGCACCGCCCATACGGCCGAGATAGGCGAGAATTCGGTGCTGCTTCGCTACGAGGGCCTGGACAAGGTGGTGCGGACCTCGACGATAACGTTTTCGCAGAAACCCGACGAGTTGACCTCCGACCGGGCGGATTTCTACATTGCCGTCACCAAGCGCAGCCGCAAGACGCTGTATGTGGAAGTCGGCAGCGAAATAGCGGATGTTCCCGACCGTGACCGGTTTCGCGCCGCAGCGGCGCGCGCGCGTTTCGGCATGCGCGCCAAGCGCCGCCATGGCGCGACGCTGCACAGTTCGGGCAGGGTGTTCAACGACTGGATGGAGCGCGCCCGTGCCGATGTGGCGCTGCTCACCACCGAACTCGCGACCGGTCCTTATCCCTATGCCGGCATTCCGTGGTTCTCGACCGCCTTCGGCAGGGATGGCGTCATCTCGGCGTTGCAAATGCTCTGGCTTAATCCCGGCCTGGCGCGCGGCGTGCTTGCCTTTCTTGCGCAGCATCAGGCAACCGAAACCTCGCCCTTCAGCGACTCCCAGCCCGGCAAGATCATGCATGAAACGCGCAAGGGCGAAATGACGGCGCTGAGCGAGTTGCCGTTCGGCCGCTACTATGGCGGCGTCGACACCACTCCGCTCTATATTCATCTCGCCTGCGCCTATGCGGACCGCACCGGAGACATGACCTTTATCGACGGTCTATGGCCGTCGCTATGTGCGGCCGCCGAATGGATCGAAGCGGCAAGCGGGCCGACCGGATTCGTCACCTACCGGCGCGCTGCGGAATCGGGTCTCGCCAACCAAGGATGGAAGGACAGCTTCGATTCCGTCTTTCATGCCGACGGTCGTATTCCGAAGGGACCGATCGCACTGGTCGAGGTGCAGGGCTACGTCTTCGCGGCGTTCCAGGGGCTGGCGAAACTGGCCCGGCGGCGCGGCGAAACCGAAAGGGCGGAGGGCTGGGAAAGGCGGGCCGAAGAGATCCGCCAGCGGGTTGAAAGCCATTTCTGGATCGAAGAGCTGGGTTACTATGCGCTGGCGCTCGATGGCGACGGCCAGCCATGCGAGGTGCGCACATCCAATGCCGGACATCTGCTCTATGTCGGACTTCCGGATCCTGATCGGGCGCGGATCGTCGCCGATCAGTTGCTGTCGGCTTCTTTCCACTCCGGCTGGGGACTGAGGACGCTCGCCGACGACGCGATATTTTTCAATCCCATGTCGTATCACAATGGCTCCATCTGGCCGCACGACACCGCGATCTGCGCGGCAGGCCTTGCGCGATACGGAATCCGCGACAATGTGGTGCGGCTGATGAGCGGGACGTTCGAATCCGCCGTCCATTTCAACATGCGCCTGCCCGAACTCTTCTGCGGTTTCACCCGCGCTCCGGGCGAGGCGCCGATCGCGTATCCGGTCGCTTGCCTGCCGCAGGCCTGGTCGGCGGGTTCCGCCTTCATGCTGATGCAGGCCTGTCTAGGCCTCCATATCGACGGCTGGGCCGGCGAAATCCATGTCACAAGGCCACGCCTGCCAATCGGCATCGATAGCCTAGTGATCCGCCATCTCGCGGTGGCGGGCACGGCAGTCGACCTGACGTTCCAGCGGGTAGGGGATCGTGTGGGCGCCTTCCTGGCCGACCGCCATGAGGGGTTGGCGCCTTTGATCGTGCGCAGCTAAAAACCGGAACCATCACCGGCGACGTGCGTTGCACAATCACCCCACGAGTGGCGCGATTTAGGCCGGAGCAATTCACATCAATGGCAGACAACGGTTTCGACTTTCTCCATTCCGCCTCCGCTCTATGGTTCGTCATTCTTGCCAGCCTCTGCGTTTCCCTCGTTGCCTTGGTGATTTCCGCGCTGCGATCCCGCCGGATCCCGCCGGAGTTGGCCAATGTCGAGCCGGCACCGGCTCGCGTCGTGTTGCGTGAATTCGAAAAAAATGGCCATTCCGCCGACGCGGCGCTCGTCAACTGGTCGCCCTCGACATTACGCGAAATCCTGGCGAAGGAACTGCCGGATGCGCAGGTGATCGTCGTTTCCAACCGCGAGCCTTACATTCACAATCTCAGGGACAACAATGTCGACCTGGTTGTGCCGGCCAGTGGACTTGTCTCGGCGCTGGAGCCGATCACCCGTGCCTGTGCGGGGACCTGGATAGCCTATGGCGGCGGCTCGGCGGATCATCTCGTCGTGGACCAGAACGACCGCATCGAGGTCCCACCTGAGAACCCATCCTATACGTTGCGCCGTGTCTGGCTGACCGAGGAGGAACAGCAAGGCTACTATCTGGGCTTTGCCAATGAAGGTCTCTGGCCCTTGTGCCACATAGCCTTTACACGGCCCGTCTTCCGCACGTCCGACTGGGAGACATACGAAGCCGTCAATCAGAAATTCGCCGATACCGTCGTTGCCGAAGCCCGGAACGAACGCCCGATCGTCCTCGTCCAGGACTATCATTTCGCGCTGCTGCCGCGAATGATCCGGGAACGCCTGCCCGATGCGATCGTCATCACCTTCTGGCACATTCCTTGGCCGAATTCGGAAGTCTTCAGCATCTGCCCCTGGCGGGAGAAGATCCTGGACGGCCTGCTGGGAAGCTCGATCATCGGCTTCCATACGCAGTTCCACTGCAACAACTTCATCGAGAGCGTCGACCGCTTCCTGGAAAGCAGGATCGAGCGCGAGGACTCGGCGATCTCCTATGGCGGCCAGACCAGCCTGGTCCACGCCTATCCGATCTCGATAGAGTGGCCGCCGGCTCAACTCGGGAAATTGCCCGCCATCGCGCAGTGCCGCGCGCGAATTCGCGAAAAATTCGGGCTGGCGGACAATGTCAGCCTCTGTGTCGGCGTCGAGCGCCTCGACTATACGAAAGGCATTCTCGACCGGTTTCACGCATTGGACGAATTGTTCAAGCAACACCCGGAGTGGATCGGCAAGGTGGCTTTCCTGCAGATCGCGGCGCCAAGCCGTGGAACCTTGCCGGCCTACCAGCAACTGCACGAGGAATGCCTGCGTTGCGCGGCGGAGCTCAACGAGCGTTATGGCCGGGACGGCTACACGCCTGTCTTGATGGTGGCTGAACACCATTCCCAGGAGCAGGTCTACGAAATCTACCGAGCCGCCGATGTCTGCATGGTGACCAGCCTGCACGACGGAATGAACCTGGTCGCCAAGGAATTTGTCGCCGCGCGCGACGACGAGCAAGGCGTGCTGATGCTCAGCATGTTTGCCGGCGCCTCCAAGGAGCTTCTCGAGGCGCTGATCGTCAATCCTTATGACGAGACGATGATGGCCGAGGCGTTGCTGCAGGCATTGACCATGGTGCCCGCCGAGCAGCGCCAGCGCATGCAACGCATGCGCGAGATCGTCCGCGACAACAATGTCTATCGCTGGGCGGGCAGCATGCTTCTCGATGCCGCCCGCTTGCGCAAGCGGGCCGCGATCGATCCCGCCGGGCCGGGCTCGGTTGCCGCGGCCAATGTGATATCGCTGCTTGATCGCAAACGGGTCGCGGCGCTGTGATGTCGGGATCGACAAGCCTGCCTGCACCGACCGTCCCGAAAGAGCCGTGGGCACTCTTCCTCGACATTGACGGCACGCTTCTCGAACATGCCGCGCATCCCGACGCGGTGGTCGTGGGCGAGGCGTTGCGGAGCATGCTGACAACGCTGGACGGGCGCTTGGCCGGCGCATTGGCCTTCATAACTGGCCGATCCGTTTCCGCCGTCGACCGGCTCTTCCAGCCGCTGCGCCTGCCGGCCGCCGGTCTATATGGCCTGGAACACCGGCTTGTGCGCGATGGGCCGGTCGAGGCCGCAGGCGAGCCCGCCGACATTGCCGCGCTTGCCGAGGAAATCGAGGCGGAACTGGACAATGTGGATGTCTATATCGAGCGCAAGGGCCCGATCCTCGCCATCCATACGCGCGCGGCGCCGCAGTTGCTGCAACGGGCGACGCAACTGGTCGAACAGGCGCTGGAGCGGCTTCCGCGGGGGTATCGGGTCCTAGCCGGCAATGCCGGGGTGGAATTGATGCCGCTCGAAGCGGCCAAGGGAGCGGCAATCAGGCGTTTCTGCGAGTTGCCGGCTTTCAGCGGGCGGGTTCCCGTATTCCTCGGAGACGACACGTCGGATGAGAACGGCTTCGAAGCCGTCAATGAAATGGACGGCATTTCGGTCCGCATCAAACCGCAAGGGAAAACCGCGGCGCGCCACGCGCTGGCCGATGTCGGCGAGACCCTTAACTGGCTCGAATCCCTATGCCACGACCAATCCGGCACGGGCCGGTTTGAGGAGGTGGTCCAGCCCACTGCCCGGCAGAGCTGAGGCCGCGCAGAGGCATCTTGCATGTTGAAGAACGGGTTCAGGGAGTTGATCAATGGTCCAGTTCACCAGCCTCATTCACGAGATCATGCCCGCGTGGCTCCGGCGGCGTTCGCACCGGCGCATGCAGGACACCGAGACAACTTTCGATCCATCGCGTCCTGAAGACGCCGATGCCGTCTGGCGAAAGGCCGTCGAGAGGGACCTGTTCGGCGCAAACACGCCCGACTACACCGAGGCCGAACAGAAGAAGCGCGACCGCCACTGACGGAGGCTGTCAGCCTTCCGCGAAAACCAGCGAGACATTGCCGCCGGCATGACGTTCGAGCCGGCCGGCAAGGTCGAGCTCCAGGAGCACCATGAACACCTGTGCCGGGTGCAGGCCGGTGTGGCGGATGATCTCGTCGATGGCCACCGGGGTCGGGCCGAGCGCTTCGATCACCTTGGCGCGGTCGTTTTCGCCGGGTGGCGGCGTGGCCGAGAAATCGGGGGGATCTTCAAAGGGCGGCAGTTCGGGGGCCCGCAAACCGGTCAGCGGCGCGATTGCTCTGTGAATGTCGGCTGCTTCGGTGACCAAGGTGGCGCCGTCCTTGAGCAAGCCATTGGTGCCGGCGGCGCGTGGATCAAGCGGCGAGCCGGGTACGGCAAACACCAGCCGGCCCATTTCGCCTGCAAGCCTGGCGCTGATCAGGGACCCGGAACGCTGCGCCGCCTCGACCACCACCAGACCGACTGCCGCACCCGCGACAAGGCGGTTGCGGCGCGGAAAATCCTGGGCGCGCGGCTGCCAGCCGAACGGCATCTCCGAAATGATGGCGCCGCCGCGCTCGACGATCTCATCGCATAAGCCCGCATTCTCAGGCGGGTAGGGCAGATCGAGACCTCCGGCCAGTACGCCGATCGTGCCGGTCGAGAGGCTGCCCTGATGCGCTGAAGTGTCGATGCCGCGCGCGAGGCCGGAGATGATGGCGTAACCGTCGCGGCCAAGGTCGGTCGCCAGCATGCGCGCCATCTTGATGCCGGCGAGCGAGGCGTTGCGGGCGCCGACGATAGCCACCGCGGGCAGCCGGAACACGGCGTCTTCGCCTTTCACCGCCAGCAGCGGCGGAGGATGGTCCATGTTTTTCAACAAAGCGGGATAGTCCGGCTCGCCGATACCGACAAAGCGGGCGCCTGACCGCCTTGCGGCCTCCAGTTCCACTTCGGCCTCGGCGATCGAGGGAATGCGGGCGATCCTGCTGGCGCCGCCCGAAATCATCAGTTCCGGCAGCATTTCCAGCGCGACCTCGGCCGAACCGAAGCGGTTGATCAGGTCGCGAAAGGAGGCGGGACCTACATTCTGGGTGCGGATCAGCCGCAGCCAGCTCAACCGCTGCCGGTCGCTGAGGCGCGGCCCGGCGACCGGCTTGCTCACTCCTTCGCCCCGATTTTGCCCTCGGTGCCGGCAAGCAGGCGTGAAATGTTGGCCCGGTGCTTGATGAAGACGATCAGGCTCATCACGACGAACAATGCGGCAATCTGCGGTGTGCTCAGGAAATAGAGGGCGATCGGCACGGCGACCGCGGCCGTCAGCGCTGCAAGGGAGGAGTAGCGGAACAGGAATGCCATGGCCAGCCAGACGACGGCGAAGATCAGCGCCACCTGCCAGGCAAGGCCGATCAGCACGCCGAGATAGGTGGCGACACCCTTGCCTCCCTTGAAGCCGAGCCAGATCGGGAAGAGATGGCCGAGGAAGGCGCCAAGGCCGGCCCAAGCGCCGAGTTCGGTCGCGAAATGGCCCGCGATCAGCACGGCGACCGTGCCCTTCAGTGCGTCGAGCAGCAGCGTGGCCGCGGCAAGGCCCTTATTGCCGGTGCGTAGCACATTTGTGGCGCCGATATTGCCGGAGCCGATCTGGCGCACGTCGCCAAGCCCTGCCGCACGGGTCAGTAGAAGCCCGAACGGAATCGAGCCCAAGAAATAGCCGAGCACCAGCGCCGGGATCAGGTTGTAAGTCATTGTTCCCCCCGCATTTCCCCCCTGACGGGCTGGATTCGGCGCGATGCGCCGCCGCCAACTCAGACCGAGAACACTGTGCGGCCCGCCACCAGCGTTTGCAAGACCTTGCCCTGCAGGCGCGCGCCTTCGAAACAGGTGTTTTTCGAGCGCGAGCGGATGCCGCTTTCGCTGACGATCCAGGGTTCATCCAGATCGACAAGCGCAAGGTCCGCGAGAGCGCCAGGCTTGAGCGTGCCGCCAGGCAGGCCGAACAGCCGTGCCGGCGCCGTGGACAAGGTCTCGATCAGCCGTGGCAGCGGCACGTCGCCATTGTGGTAGAGCCGCAAGGCCGCGCCCAGCAACGTTTCCAGCCCGATGGCGCCGGCTGCCGCGTCGGCGAAGGGCAGGCGCTTGGTGTCGACGTCCTGCGGATCGTGCGAGGAGACGATGATGTCGATCGTGCCGTCCCTGATCGCTTCGATCATCGCCAGGCGGTCTTCCTCGGCGCGCAGCGGCGGGGTCAGGCGGAAGAAGGTGCGGTATTCCCCGACATCGTTTTCATTGAGTGACAGATTGTGGATCGACACGCCCGATGTGACGGTCGCGCCGTCGGCCTTCGCGCGCGCCACCGACGCCGCCGCCATCGCCGTCGATATCTTTGCCGCGTGGTAGGAACCGCGCGTCAGGCGCGCCAGGGCAAGGTCGCGCTCCAGCGGGATGGTTTCGGCCTCACGCGGAATGCCGGAAAGTCCTAGCCAGCTGGCGTAGAGTCCCTCGTTCATCACGCCCGACGACGCGAGGTCGGCATCCTGGGTTTCGTGCACGATGGTTGCGCCGAAATCGCGGGCATAGGTCAGCGCCCGGCGCATCACCAACGCGCTTGATATGGTGTGGCGGCCGTCGGTGAAGGCCACGGCGCCGGCCTCGCGCAGCAGACCGAATTCGGTCATCTCGCGGCCGTCGAGGCCTTTGGTGATGGCTGCGGCCGGGAAAATATTGACGATGGCCGTGTCCTTGGCGGTGCGCAACACGAATTCGACCAAGGCCACATTGTCGATAACGGGATCGGTATCGGGCATCATGACGATCGAGGTGACGCCGCCGGCAGCCGCGGCGACACTTGCCGACGCGATCGTTTCGCGATGTTCGCCGCCCGGTTCGCCGATGAAGACGCGGCCGTCGATCAGGCCCGGAATGACCGCCTTGCCGGAGCAGTCGACGATGGTGGCCCCTGCGGGCGCCCCCTGGTTCAGCGCAGCCTTGCCGGCGGCGGCGATCTTCTTTCCATCGACGATAACCGTCCCGGTCTCGTCTACGCCGCGCGAGGGATCGATGATGCGGGCGCGCTCGAACACCGTGATGCTCATGCGCCGCGGCCCTCATGGTTGCGCCGCGCGTCGAGCAGCGCTTCCATAACTGCCATGCGCACGGCGACGCCCATCTCTACCTGTTCCTGGATGACGCTCTGCGGGCCGTCCGCGATCTCCGAGGCGATTTCGACGCCACGGTTCATCGGGCCCGGATGCATCACCAGCGCGTCGTCTTTCGCGGCTTTCAGCTTCTCGGCATCGAGGCCGAAATAGCGGAAATATTCGCGCACCGAAGGCACGAAGGCGCCTTCCATCCGCTCGCGCTGCAGGCGTAGCATCATCACCACGTCGGCATCCCTGAGGCCTTCTGCCATCGAGCGGCAGACGATCACACCCATCCTGTCGATGCCCGCGGGCAGCAGCGTCGAGGGTGCGACGACGCGCACCTGCGCGCCGAGCGCGTTGAGCAGCATGATGTTGGAGCGGGCGACGCGCGAATGCAGGATGTCGCCGCAGATCGCCACGATCAGTTTCGACAGCGGACCCTTGGCGCGACGGATGGTCAGCGCGTCAAGCAGCGCCTGTGTCGGGTGCTCATGTGCGCCGTCCCCCGCATTGACCACGGAGCAGCCGACCTTCTGCGCCAGAAGGGCGGCCGCACCCGCCGACTGGTGGCGGATGATCAATATGTCGGGCCGCATGGCGTTCAGCGTCATGGCCGTGTCGATGAGCGTCTCGCCCTTCTTCACCGAGGAACTCGCCACCGACATGTTCATGACGTCGGCGCCGAGACGTTTTCCGGCCAGCTCGAACGACGACTGCGTCCGCGTCGAAGCCTCGTAGAACAGATTGATCTGGGTGCGGCCGCGCAGCGTCGAGGTTTTCTTCTCTGATTGCCGCGAGATCGCGACCGCCCGGTCCGCCCTGTCGAGCAGAAGCTCGAGGTCGGCGGGGGAAAGATCGCGGATGCCCAGAAGATGGCGGTGGGGATAGAGTGGCAGGGACGAAGCGTCGGTCATCTCAAGGGGCTGCTATAGGGTGGACGTTCCATGGCTGCAAGCGCCAGCTTTGGATTGCGGCTGTTCTCCCCGGTATTTTCGTCGCGCGCCTTGGGCTATATCTAGCCGATGGCTCCGGATTCGTAGCCGCCTGGCAGTAAGGATGAAGCGTGACCGACGACGTGACGAACCAGCCGCCGCCGCTGACAGGCGGCAACGCCTGGCGGGGCGATCCGTTGCTGATCCAGCTTGCCGAGCGCTTTTCCGATCCGGTGCGCAAGGATCTCGACGGGCTCGGCCGCTTCGTGCTGACCCAGGAGGCCCAGGAACTGGCCCGCCTCGCCAATGTCGAAACGCCGAGGCTCAGGACGCATGATCGCCAGGGCCGGCGCATCGATCTGGTCGAGTTCCACCCCGCCTATCACGCCTTGATGCGCCGTTCCGTCGCCAACGGGCTGCACTCCTCGGTCTGGGAGAACGGCGATGCCGAGATCGGCCGCCGCCATCAGGTGCGCGCGGCCCGGTTCTACCTGACGGCCGAACTCGAGACCGGACATCTGTGTCCCATCACCATGACCAGCGCTTCGCTGGCGGCGCTGATGGCGAGCCCGAAACTGTTTCGCGAGTGGGCGCCGCGCGTGACGACGCGCAAATATGACCAGAGCCAAAAGCCGCCGGTCGAGAAGACCGGGCTGACGCTCGGCATGGGCATGACCGAGAAACAGGGCGGCACGGATGTGCGCGCCAATGTGACGAAGGCCGAGCGCGTAGGCAGCGGCTTCTATCGCCTGACCGGCCACAAATGGTTCATGTCGGCGCCGATGTCGGATGCCTTCCTCGTGCTGGCGCAGGCGCCCGAGGGATTGTCTTGCTTCCTCGTGCCGCGCGTCCTTGGCGACGGCTCGGGCAACGGCTTCCGTTTCCAGCGCCTGAAGGACAAGCTCGGTAACCGGTCGAATGCGTCTTCCGAGGTGGAGTTCGTCAACGCGATCGGCGAGATGGTCGGCGAGCCGGGCGCCGGCGTGAAGACGATCATGGACATGGTGACCTTGACCCGGCTCGACTGCGCCGTGGCGTCTTCGGCGATCATGCGGGCGGGTCTGGCCGAAGCCGTTCATCACGCCCGCCATCGCCAGGTGTTCGGCACCAATTTGATCGAGCAGCCGCTGATGCAGCGCGTGCTGGCCGACATGGCGCTCGACGTCGCCGCTGCCACGGCGCTGTCGTTCCGTCTGGCGCGTTCCTTCGACGAAGCGGCGAGCGATCGCGGCGAGGCGGCCTTTGCCCGCGCCATGACGCCGGTCGTCAAATATTGGGTCTGCAAGATCGCGCCGCCGCTGCTCTACGAGGCGATGGAATGCCTCGGCGGCAACGGCTATGTCGAGGAGGCGCCGCTCGCCCGCTACTATCGCGAAGCACCGGTCAACGCTATCTGGGAAGGGTCGGGCAATGTCATGGCACTGGATGTGCTGCGCGTGCTTGGCCGCGCGCCGGGCCTGTTCGAGGAGGTGCTTGCCGGCATCGATCGCGACCTGGGCGCGGGCGGACGCGGCACCATCGGTGTGCTGAAGGCAGCGATGCAGGTGGCCGCGACCGACGAAGGCTCGGCCCGCCTGCTGACGGAGCAACTGGCGCTGTCGGCGGCGGCGGCGGAATTGCGCCGGTTGGGGGCAGGGCGGATCGCCGATGCCTTCGTCGAGACGCGGCTGGCGGGCCAGTGGCGCAACACCTACGGCATGCTCGATTCGCGCCATGATGCGCGCATGATCATCGACACGCTCTATCCGCCAACCAACTGAGCAGCAGCCATGGGCCAAGCCTTGGTCGTCCCCCTGCGCCGTTAACCTTAACAAATGGTTTCCGTTGCGAGGGCTGCCGGCAAAGCCCACTGTCATTCCTGTCGAAGCAGGAATCACGATGCGACAGGTATTGACCTCTTTTCTCGCCTTGCACTGGACGATCGTTTTCGCCCTGCTGGCGATCATCTGCATCGATGGAAACCGCGGCGTGGCCGGGGCGCTTGGCGTGCTGGGCGTGACAATCGAGAGCGCCCGCTTCGTCGACCTCGAAAATGTCGTCGTGGTTGCGCCTCTGGCCACGGCCCTGCTTGTCGTGGCGGTGCTGTTCTTCTGGGCCTTTGTCGAGGCGCTGATCAACAATGCCAGCAATCCGGGCGCCGACAGCGTTGCCCGCGTCGCCTTCATCAGCGCTTCCGGCGTGCTTTCGCTCATCCTGGTCGGAGGCGCGGCGCAAGGCATCAACGGGCTATTCCTGGTCGTCGCCGTGCAATTGGCCGCACTTCTGGCCTCCTATGTCGCCATGCTTGCCGAGCGCCGCACCCTGGCCGCATCGGATGAGGTCGAAATCCACGCCACGGCGCACAGCATGGCCAGGGCCGCAGCCCACAATTCGCTGCTTTCGCTGATATCGGGCCGACCCGAGCCGACCCGGAAGGGAGGCCGCTGATGCGTTACATCTTCGCATTGTGGGCGGCTCCGATGGCGCTTTTCTGGGGCTGGTTCTACCTGTCGCTCAACGACATGAATTTCGGCTACGTCATGCTGAGCCGGCAGTTGCACGATTTCGTCTTCCAACTCTACGGCCAGATGCTCGGCATCGACCCGGCAATCATTCCCGGCATGGTGGGAAGAGCCTGTATATTCGACGGCCTGCTGCTGCTGGCGATCTGGGCGTTTCGCCGCCGCCGTGAAATCATCGGCTGGATCAAGAGGCGGGCGGCGGTTCAGGTGCCGTTCGAGCGGCTGCACCGAGCGAGCGAAGCCGGTCCAAAACTCCCTGCAGAATAAAGGCGGCGGCGGCCGAATCGATCTTGCCGGCGCGCTTGGCGCGCGAAAAATCCATCTCGATCAGCGTCCGTTCGGCGGCTACCGTCGACAGCCTCTCGTCCCACAGCAGGAAGGGAAGGTCGCTCAAGGCGGCCATGTTGCGTACGAAGGCGCGCGATTTCTGTGCGCGCGGACCCTCCGAGCCGTCCATGTTGACCGGCAGTCCAATCACCACCGCGCCTGCATTCTCCTTTTGCAGCAGATCCAGCAGCACGGCCGCGTCGAGCGAGAATTTCCGTCGCATGATGACAGGACGCGGATGCGCGAAGGAAAAGCCACGGTCCGAAACGGCGACGCCGATGGTCTTGTCGCCGAGATCGAGCCCGGCAAGCGTCCTGCCGCTGGCCAGCCGTGCCGGCAATTCCTCGATGGTAATGATAGCCAACGGTTTTCCTTTGACCCGACAGTGCCGTCGCGGCGTTTTCAATACGCGAGGACACCGTAACACTTTGCTCTTGAGCTGACGCCGTTCTATCCTCCGACGGAGCAAAAATCGAGGAACTCGCCGATGAAACTCACCTGGTACGGACAATCCGCCTTCAAGATCGAGGTGGCGGGCGCAAGCATCCTGATGGACCCGTTCCTGAGCGGCAATCCGCTTTGGAAGAAAAGTTGGGAAGGCCCGGCCGAAGGTGTCACCCACGTTCTTTTGACGCATGGTCACGGAGACCATGTCGGCGATGCGCTGGAGATCCTCAAGAAGACGGGAGCGATGCTGGTCGCCAATCCCGAGGTCTGCGGCTATCTCGGCGGCCAGGGCGTCGACCAGAACAATATCAACCAGGGCAACACCGGTGGTACGGTAGATTGCGGCCCGTTCACGACGACTTTTGTCCAGGCATTGCACTCCTCGTCCTATGGCGACGGCATCTATATGGGCAATCCTTGCGGGCTGGTCCTGCATTTCCACGACGACAAGACGCTCTATCACATGGGCGATACCGACATCTTCTCGGACATGGCGCTGGTCAACGAACTGCATGAGCCGAAGATCGGCCTGGTGCCGGTTGGCGACCGCTTTACCATGGGAGGCGCCGTCGCGGCTCTCGCCTGCCGCCGTTATTTCAAGTTCGATGTCGCCGTGCCATGCCACTATGCGACTTTCGGCCTGCTCGACCAGACGCCCGACAAATTCGTCGCCGGAATGGAGGGGTCGGGCGTGAATGTCGTCGTGCCTGGGATCGGCGAGGCGGTCACGCTATAACACGCTAGAAATTCTATAAATTGAAAACGGAATTAGACCATGGGTTTGAGGAACTCTCTTTGCGTTTCGATGCTGTTTGCGGCGTCGCCGGCGTTTGCCGCGGACGATTTCATCGAAGGGGTCTACCTCAAGTCCGAGGAGCTCTGCGCACAAGCCAGGAAAGACACCCTGCAGACGCTGATCGATGCCGGCAACATCGTGCTGTCGGCCCATGGCCTGCAGGGGGTCGAATACAATTGCGAGTTCTTGCAGATCAGTAAGGCGACACGCTCGCCAAGCTGGGCGGTGACGGCCATTTGCCAGGAGCCGGGCTACGTCTTTCCCGACGTGCTCTCGGTGACGCAGATGAGCCCGACGCAGATCGATCTCGTCTCCGTCCGGCCCATCGAAGACGAGAGCGAGGCGAGCGGCAACAGCGGCAGCTACTATCTGTGCGAGGGCATGGCCCTGCCGTGAGGTCATTTGCCCGATTGTGGGCATGCACATGTTGCGCGCCGCGCGCGGCGCCGCTATAGGCCGGGGCTGGTTTTCCCGAGGCACAAACATGTCCGTTGACGTCAAGACAGTGAAGCGCGTCGCGCGTCTCGCCCGCATTGCGGTGAGCGAGGAAGATGCCGAACGCATGACCGGCGAGCTGAACGCCATACTGGGCTTCGTCGAACAGCTGAACGAGGTCGATGTTTCCGGTGTCGAGCCGATGACTTCGGTTACTCCGATGGAGATGAAGAAGCGCCAGGATGTCGTCACCGACGGCAACAAGGCGGCCGACATCGTCGCCAACGCGCCAGCCACCGAAGAGAACTTCTTCCTCGTGCCGAAGGTCGTGGAGTAACAGGCCGATGGCCATCGAAATCGCCATCGAGACGCCGCTGCAGGACGATGCGCGCGGCCTGGTCGCGGAACTCAACGAGACGCTGCTCGAACTGACGCCGCCGGAACACTGCTATCATCTGACCGTCGAGCAGATGGCCGGCCGGGACACCACGGTCTTCGTCGCCCGCGACGACGGTCTTGCCGTCGGTTGCGGGGCGCTGAAGCGCCATGATGGTGCCATAGGCGAGGTCAAGCGCATGTACACGCGGCCCACTCATCGCGGCCAGAAAATCGGCGCCAGGATCGTGGAGCGTGTCGAAGCGCTGGCGCGCGAGGAAGGATTGAAGCGTCTGGTGCTGGAAACGGGCGATCGCCATCCTGCCGCCTGGACTGTCTATGAACGTGCCGGCTTCTCGCGTTGCGGCCCGGTGCTGGATTATCCCGATTCCGAGTGGTCGGTATTTTACGAAAAGAGCCTTGCCTGATGAGCGACCTGACCCGACTGACGATTTCGCAGGCTCGCGCCAAGCTGCGCGCCAAGGAAATCACCGCGACCGAGATCGCCGACGCCTATCTCGCGGCGATCGAGCGCGCCAATCCGGCGCTCAACGCCTATGTCGTGGTAACGGGTGACAAGGCGCGCGACATGGCCAAGGCCTCCGACGCCAGGCTGGTCAAGGGCGAGGGCGGTGCGCTGGAAGGCATTCCGCTCGGCATCAAGGACCTGTTCGGCACCGAGGGCGTGCACACCCAGGCCTGCAGCCATGTGCTCGACGGCTTCAAGCCGCATTACGAATCGACCGTCACCTCCAATTTGTGGGCCGACGGGGCGGTCATGCTGGGCAAGCTCAACATGGACGAGTTCGCCATGGGCTCGTCCAACGAGACGTCTTACTACGGGCCGGTGGTCAATCCGTGGCGGCGTTCGCGCGTCGATACGATGGTGATGCCGACCACGCATCAGGGCGATGGCGGCTTCGTTTCGGCCGGCGGCACCAGGACCGCGCGCACCCTGGACAATGCGCATCTGGTGCCGGGTGGCTCGTCGGGCGGCTCGGCCTCCGCCGTCTCGGCTTTCCTGTGCGCGGGCGCTACGGCCACCGACACTGGCGGCTCGATCCGCCAGCCGGCCGCCTTCACCGGCACAGTCGGCATCAAGCCGACCTATGGCCGCTGCTCGCGCTGGGGTATCGTTGCGTTCGCCTCGTCGCTCGATCAGGCCGGGCCGATCGCGCGCGACGTGCGCGATGCCGCGATCCTGCTCAAATCGATGGCCTCCGTCGATCCGAAGGACACGACCTCGGTCGACCGGCCGGTGCCGGACTACGAGGCGGCGATCGGCAAGCCGATCAAGGGCATGAAGGTCGGCATTCCCCGGGAATACCGCGTCGACGGCATGCCGGAGGAGATCGAAGCGCTGTGGCAGAAGGGCATTGCCTGGCTCAGGGAGGCCGGCGCCGAGATCGTCGACATCTCCCTGCCGCACACCAAATACGCGCTGCCGGCCTATTACATCGTGGCACCCGCCGAAGCCTCGTCCAACCTGGCGCGCTATGACGGCGTCCGCTACGGCCTGCGTGTGCCCGGCAAGGACATCGTCGAGATGTATGAAAAGACCCGCGCCGCCGGTTTTGGCCGCGAGGTCAAGCGCCGCATCATGATCGGCACCTATGTGCTGTCGGCCGGCTATTACGACGCCTATTATCTGCAGGCGCAGAAGGTGCGCAATCTGATCAAGCGCGACTTCGAGAACGTCTTTGCCGCCGGCGTCGACGTCATCCTGACACCCGCGACGCCATCCGCCGCCTTCGGCATCGCCGACGAGGACATGGCTTCCGATCCGGTGAAGATGTACCTGAACGACATTTTCACCGTCACCGTGAACATGGCGGGCCTGCCGGGCATCGCCGTGCCCGCCGGCCTCGACCCCAAGGGATTGCCGCTTGGCCTGCAACTGATCGGCAGGCCGTTCGAGGAAGAGACGCTGTTCCAGACCGCCGCCGTCATCGAACAGGCGGCCGGCACGTTCCAGCCGGAGAAGTGGTGGTAGGATCGTTTCTCATCTGAGGGGTGAGGGATGTTCTTTTATCTTTCGAAAATCTTCTGGTTCTTTATCCAGCCGCTCAACCTGACGATCTTCCTGCTGCTGGCGGGGCTGGTCGCGGCATTCTTCGGCCGCCGACGGCTGGCAGCCGTCGGCGGCGGGCTGGCGTTTCTGATTCTGGCGCTTTCGGCCTGGACGTCGCTCGGCGCCATGATGCTCGACCCGCTGGAGGAACGCTTTCCACGCCCGCCGCTGCCGCAAAAGGTCGATGGCATCGTCGTGCTCGGCGGCGGCTTCGAAGGCGCGATCAACCTGGCGCGCGGCGGTTATGAATTGAACAGTGGCGGCGACCGGATGGTGGAGACCGCCGTATTGGCGCGGCGCTTTCCCGATGCCAAGGTGGTCGTCTCGGGCGGCAATGGCGAATTGTTCCTCGACGCCGAGGGCGATGCCGCTACCGCGCCGCGCCTGCTCGGCGCGCTTGGCGTGGCGCCGGAACGCCTCATCCTCGAGGGCAAATCGCGCAACACCTACGAGAATGCCGTCTTCACCAAGGCTTTGATAGCGCCGAAGCCGGGCGAAACCTGGCTGCTGGTCACCTCGGCCTACCATATGCCACGCGCCAAGGCGCTGTTCGACAAGGCCGGCTTCGCCACGGTTCCGTGGCCGGTCGACTATCGGACGTCGGGGCGTGAAGGCATCGGCCTGTTCCGCGACAATCCAGCCGATTCGCTGCAGGCCACGACCATGGCGATGCGCGAATGGATCGGGCTGTTCGCCTATTGGCTGTCCGGCCGCATCGATCAGCCTTTTCCCGCACCCGGCGGCTGACCGATCACGGCGCGGCGCGCCGCCGAGAAGAACTGGCGTCGCACCAGAACGGCCAGGAGCAGAAGCGTCGACAGCACGAACACCACCGGATCGACGAACCAGCCGAGATAGCCGATCGAAAAGAACACGCCGCGCAGGCCGGAGTTGAAATGCTTGCCCGCAAGCATGTTCATCTGCGCCGCCCTCCACACCGCCGTCTCGGTGACCGGATTGCGCGAGGCCTCGCCATGCGGGATCGGCACGGCGCCGATCAGGATCGAGCAATAGTTGAACAGCCGGTAGGCCCAGCCGAACTTGAAGAACGAAAACGCCAGGATCAGCACCAGTCCCAGCACCTTGATCTGAAAAGCCGGGCGCGACGGGGCGCCGCCCAGAGGCAGTGTGCTCAACACCTCGAGGACGCGGTCCGAGGCACCGAGCAAGGCAAAGCAGCCGCCAAGCGCGATCAGGGAGCTGGAGGCGAAGAAGGCGGTGCCTTGCTGCAGGCCGCCCATGATGGCTGTGTCGACGATGCGGATCTCACGCTCGGCCATCCTGCGCATCCAGGCTTGCCGCTGCGCATTCATCGCCGTTGTCAGCGACATGCGACTGACCAGCACGCCGTCCGAGGCGAGCGTATGCAGAACCCACGCAATGAGGAAGAACGCCAACGCCGCGAGATCGGCTGTCGAAAGATCGAGGGAATCGCCCATTGGCGGAACCTATCACATCCAGTGCGATTGCTTCGATCGTCCGCCGGCATCGACGGACATGTCGCTGCCGGAGCAAACAAGGTCGGCAGGCGCTGCGCCGCGCCGTTCAAAACAGCGGAAACATCGCAGGAGTTCCTATATGTAGTCCCAGAGCGGCTTCGGGAGATTGCGGCGCGTGTTCCTTTCGGTTTTCGACCTGTTCAAGATCGGCATCGGACCATCGAGTTCGCACACGATGGGACCGATGACGGCCGCCCGCCGTTTCCTCGACGAGATCGCCGGAGACGACTGGCCGCGTCCGGCCGGCGCCAAGGTTGCTCGCATCGGCGCCAGCCTGCACGGCTCGCTCGCCTATACGGGCATCGGCCATGGCAGCGACCGTGCCGTCATTCTCGGCCTTGCCGGCCAGACGCCGCAGACGGTCGACCCTGATCAGGCGGACGACATTGTCGCTCGCATCACCGCCGACAAGCTCGTTTCACCGCCCGGTCATCCTTCCTACCGTTTCAATCCGGCCAGCGATCTGGTGCTCGATCGCAAGACGCCGCTCCCCGGCCACGCCAACGGCATGGCGTTTTATGCCTATGACGCCGGCGACCGCCTGCTGCTCAAGCGCATCTATTATTCGATTGGCGGCGGCTTCGTGGTTTCGGAAGAAGAGCTGCAGCGCATGAAAGCCAAGGGTTCGGTGACGACCGAGGGCAGGAAAGTCCCTTATCCCTTCAAGAACGCCCTCGAAATGCTGAAGATGGCGGGCAAAAGCGGCCTTTCCATTGCCGAGATGAAGCGGGTCAACGAGGAAACACAAATGTCGCGCGAGGAGCTCGACGCCGGCCTCGACGCCATCTGGGGTGCCATGAAAGGCTGCATCGACCGCGGCTTGTCGCAGGACGGCATCATGCCGGGCGGGCTGAAGGTGCGCCGCCGGGCCAGGCAATTGCACGACAAGCTGCAGGAGCAGTGGCAGCAGAACCGGCCCAATCCGCTGCTCGCCAATGACTGGCTGTCGATCTATGCCATGGCGGTCAACGAGGAGAATGCGGCCGGCGGGCGCGTCGTCACCGCGCCGACCAACGGCGCGGCCGGCACGCTGCCGGCGGTGCTGCGCTACTGGCTGCATTTCCATCCCGAGGCCGACCAACCCAGCATTCGCGATTTCCTGCTCACGGCAGCCGCCGTGGGCGGCATCATCAAGTCCAATGCGTCCATCTCCGGCGCCGAAGTCGGCTGCCAGGGCGAGGTGGGCTCCGCTTCGGCTATGGCGGCGGCCGGCCTGTGCGCCGTCATGGGCGGCACGCCCGAACAGGTCGAGAACGCCGCCGAGATCGCGCTGGAGCATCATCTGGGCATGACCTGCGATCCGGTCGGCGGGCTGGTGCAGGTGCCCTGCATCGAGCGCAACGCGCTGGGCGCTGTCAAGGCGGTGACGGCCGCCTCGCTTGCCATCAAGGGCGACGGCACCCATTTCGTGCCGCTGGATGCGGCGATCGAGACGATGCGCCAGACCGGCCTCGACATGAACGAGAAGTACAAGGAGACCAGCCTCGGCGGGCTGGCGGTCAATGTGGTGGAGTGTTGAGCCCGCTGGCACTGTGGAGAACTTGCTCAGGCCGTTGACGCATCCGTGCGACGGATTAAATCTTGGGCAATGGCTCTCAACCTCCTAAAGCTCTGCGTCGGCTGCGACAGCGTCGAGGATCTCGAAGAATGGATCGCGTTCCGCCTCGACGAGCGGCGCCGTGCCGGCGAACCAACCGAGCATTGGCACACCACCCGCATGGTGCCGACGCGTGGCGATGAGATTATCGACGGCGGCTCGCTCTACTGGGTGATCAAGGGCAGCGTCCAATGCCGCCAGTTGATCACCGAGATCCGGCCGTTCACCGATGACGAGGGCATCGGCCGCTGCCATCTGATGCTGGATCCGCAAGTGGTGCGCACCGACTGGCAGCCGCGCCGCGCCTTTCAGGGCTGGCGCTATCTAAAGCCATCGGATGCACCTGCCGATCTCGGCAAGGGCAAGCCGGGGCAGGTCGAAATGCCGCCGAAACTCCGGCGCGAGCTCGCCGATCTGGGCCTGCTTTGAATCACCATCGGCTTGTTCCGAGCAGCCCATGGGCTTGCTTCCGGGCAATCTGGCGGCATGGTCGGCCCGCATAGGCGGACTGCGGTTGCTGGCCCTCAATGTTGCTGTCCGTTGGACTTGCAAGCGTCGCGACAACGCCACATCTTGAAAACCATGAGCGACAGGAACCATCCGGTTTCGATATCTGACGCATCCGCGCCCACCACATCGCGCCGCGGCGTGGGATGCGGACCATGCGTTGCGCAAGGTCATGATTGCGGCGCAGGAACTGCGCACGGTGGCGGCTTGCGCAGGTTCAGGAATAGTCTGGAAATACCGCTGATCGTCGGCCATTTGCGGGGCAGCCGAACATGATGGGCGCGATCATCGCTGTCGTCGCATTGCTGCTGGTGCTGATGGGCCTGGCTACGGCTTTCGTGCGGGCCGACCCGAGCAGGCTTGCGGGCGACATGAGGAAGGTTGGGCCGGTTTTGCTGGCATTGGTCGGCGGCGCCGTGCTGCTGGTCGGGCGCGGCGGTCTTGGCGGTATCATCCTGCTCGCTGCGATTGCCTGGTACGGCTCGATGCGGCTGAACCGGCGAGCCGTGATGCCGGCGCGAAGACGCTCGACCGTACGCACAGCGGCGCTGGAAATGGACCTCGATCACGATACAGGCGGCCTTGAAGGCCTTGTGCTGGCAGGCCGCCATGAAGGCAAGATGCTTGGTGCGATGGGCAGAGCCGAATTGCTGCAGCTGTTTCGCGAACTCTCCGGCGACCCGGAGAGCCGGCAACTGCTAGAGACGTATCTTGACGGCAGATTTCCCGTCTGGCGCAAAAACGCTGAGGCGCACGGTGGCGAAGGGCTGGGTATTGCGCCAGGTCCGGGCGCCATGACTAAGGAGGAGGCCTACAAGGTCCTTGGTCTTGAAGCGGGGGCCGCCGCGGCGGATGTCCGCAAGGCGCACCGCCGCCTGATGCAGCGCCTGCACCCCGATATCGGCGGCACGTCTTTCCTGGCGGCGCGGATCAACGAAGCCAAGGACGTCTTGCTCTCCAATCACGATTAGTCTCCTTCGACGCAGAAATTTTCCGGGAGATATCTTCCACGCCGTCCCTACTGCTGGACGGCGTAGCACTCTATTTTCTTCTTCTTCAGGGCGGTGCAGGCCTTCCAGGCAGCGGTCTTGGAGCCGAAGCCGCCGAAGCGGGCGCGGTAGTAGGTGACGCCGTCCTTGTCGAAGGCGACGGTGAAGCCGGAGGCATCAGCCAGCACCTTGGGCGCCTGCTTGGTGGTCTTGTCGAGGAAGGCCTGGGCTTCGGACTGTTTCGGCGACGAGGCGACCTGAATGGCCCAACCCGACGGCACCGACGCGGTGTTGACCGGGTCGACGGCCGGCGCGGGCTCGGCATAAGCGGACACCACCTGTGCCGTGGCGACCTTGGGGGCGGAGACGATAACCGTCTTCACTTTCTTTGCCGGAACAACCAGTTTGGGTTCTGCGGCTGCGGTATCGTCGGCGTCATCGCTGTCGCCCTGGGCAACCGTCGCGTCGTCGGCAACGGCTTCGGCCGCGTCATCGGCGCTTGCCACCGCCACCGGCTTCTCGTCCGGAGTCGGTGCGTCGTGCTTGGGCAACAGCACCTTGGCCAATGCCGTCACCGGGTTGCCGCTATCGGCCTTGGCGACCAGATCGCCGCCGCCCCGGGTCGATGCCCGCGGCAGATAAGTGTTGATCAGGGCCGCCATCTGATTGTCGCGACTGCTGCCCGAGGTGCCGCCCATGACCACGCCGACAATGCGACGGTTGCCGTCGGAAACCGACGAAACCAGGTTGAAGCCCGAAGCGCGGGTGTAACCGGTCTTGATGCCGTCGACGCCCTTGATGCGTCCAAGCAGGCGGTTGTGGCCGTTGATGCGCTGGCGGCCATAGAGGAAGGAGCGCTGCGAGAAATAGCCGTAATATTGCGGGAAATGTTCGCGCAGCGCGATGCCGAGCGTTGCCATGTCGCGCGCAGTGGTGAACTGGCCGGGATCGGGCAAGCCGTTGGCGTTGCGGAACACGGTACCGTTCATACCGAGCTGCCGCGCCTTGGCAGTCATCATGCGGGCGAAGTTGGTCTCGTTGCCGCCGAGCATTTCGCCGAGCGCGGTGGCCGAATCATTGGCCGATTTGGTCACCATCGACAGGATGGCGGTCTCGACCGCCACCGACCCGCCCGGCTTCACGCCAAGCTTCGTCGGCGGCTCTGCCGCGGCATGAGCCGAGAAGACGACCGGCGAGTTCCGGCTGATCTTGCCCTTGGCCAGAGCCTCGAAAGTCAAATAAAGCGTCATCATCTTGGTAAGCGAGGCTGGATAACGCCGGGCGTTGGCATCCGAGGAGTAGAGCACCTTGCCGGTCTTGGCGTCGACCACGATGGCCGCGGACTTCGCGGCGAGCGACGAGGCCGCACCTGCAACGACGATGGTCATCGCCGCGGCGATGATCATGATCGTTTTGAAAGGGGACACGGATTTGGAAACGATGCCCGACAACGCCTGACGCACTGATAGTTCCTTTGAATTTCTTGTTGCGCTGGAGGCGGCAAAGGGATCCTGCCTCGCTTCCGGCAAGCTATCGAGCCAGCGTTACCAATCCGTTTATGGTAACCGCCGCGTTCACCATTTTCTGGTGGTTTGATCCTCTCTTTATTCGAATTTTAGCCATTGCCCCCGCCGGCTGGGACAGAAGCAGGCGATTTCTTGACTTTTGTGCGCCGCACAATATATTCGGGTGCATTGCACAAGGCGCTCGGGGCAGGGCGCATCAACCGTCCAGGGAGAATTGAAATGACGCAGACCTACGAGGACTTCAGCAAATACGGCAAGGAGTTCGCTGACACCGGATTGAAGAGCTTTGCCTCCTTGTCCAAGGGCGCGCAGGCAATTGCGGCCGAGGCCGGCGAATATACCAAGAAGAGCTTCGAGGCCGGCAGCGCCGCTTTCGAGAAGATTGTCTCGGCCAAGTCGCTCGACAAGGCGATCGAGGTCCAGTCCGACTATGCCAAGCAGTCCTATGAGGCGTTCGTCGCCGAGGCCACCAAGATCGGCGACCTCTATGCCGAACTCGCCAAGGAAGCCTATAAGCCGTTCGAATCGATCGTTGCCAAGGCGAAATAATTCGTCCGGCAGTACCGAGATTTGGCCCATTGGGCCCAGACAGAGCCCGGCCGCGCAAGCGCGGCCGGGTTTTTTCGTGTCAATTTCCGATCAGGGGCCTGGCTCGCCTTCACGATTGCGAAAATCCGCCAAGTTGGGCACCTAGCCATATTGTCAGCTAACCAGAAGGGCTTAAAATCGTCCATCGAACACCTACATGTCGAACTCACATGAGGATTCGAAAGAGGCAGGATTACGTGACGATCGGTTTGACTGCCACCAGGGCACGGATGCAGAACGGCAGCGGCGACGGCAATGAGGCTGGCCGCGGCACGGCGGTCATCACGCGCACAAAGACCAAGACCAAGAAACCCAGCCTCTATCGGGTCCTCATCCTGAACGACGACTACACACCGATGGAGTTCGTGGTTCACGTGCTGGAACGTTTTTTCCAGAAGGACCGCGAAGCCGCCACACGCATCATGCTTCATGTTCACAATCATGGAGTGGGCGAGTGCGGGGTCTATACATTCGAGGTGGCCGAGACCAAAGTGTCCCAGGTCATGGATTTCGCCCGACAAAATCAGCATCCGCTGCAATGCGTGATGGAGAAGAAGTGAGGTAACATGCCGGCTTTCTCCCAAGGCCTGGAAAAGGCGCTTCACCAAGCGCTGACGCTCGCCAACGAGCGGCACCATGAATATGCAACCCTTGAGCATCTGCTGCTCGCCCTGATCGACGACACCGAGGCCGCCGCCGTCATGCGTGCATGCAATGTCGATCTCGACGAGTTGAAGCACACTGTTCTGACCTATATCGACACCGAGCTCGACAATCTGGTCACCGGCTATGACGAGGATTCCAAGCCGACCGCCGGCTTCCAGCGCGTCATTCAGCGGGCGGTGATCCATGTGCAATCGTCTGGCCGCGAGGAAGTGTCGGGCGCCAACGTGCTCGTCGCCATCTTCGCCGAACGCGAGAGCCATGCCGCCTATTTCCTGCAGGAACAGCAGATGACCCGTTACGACGCGGTCAACTACATCTCGCACGGCATCGCCAAGCGTCCGGGCGCGTCGGAGACGCGTTCGCCGCGCGGGGCCGATGACGAGCAGGGCGGCGCGAACGGCGCCGAGCCGCAAGAGGAAGGTGGCAAGAAAAAGCAGCAGCAGGACGCGCTGACCGCTTATTGCGTCAATCTCAACAACAAGGCCAAGGCCGGCAAGATCGATCCGCTGATCGGGCGCGAGTCCGAGATCAACCGAACCATCCAGGTGCTGTGCCGCCGCTCCAAGAACAATCCGCTCTATGTCGGCGATCCCGGCGTCGGCAAGACGGCGATCGCCGAGGGCCTCGCCAAGCGCATCGTCGAAGGTGATGTTCCGGAGGTCTTGCACAACGCCACCATCTTCGCGCTCGACATGGGCACGCTTTTGGCCGGCACGCGCTATCGCGGCGATTTCGAGGAGCGGCTGAAGCAGGTCGTCAAGGAGCTCGAGGATTATCCGGGCGCTGTGCTGTTCATCGACGAGATCCACACCGTCATTGGCGCCGGTGCGACGTCGGGCGGCGCCATGGATGCGTCGAACCTGTTGAAGCCGGCACTGTCTTCGGGGGCGATCCGCTGCATTGGTTCGACCACCTACAAGGAGTTCCGCCAGTTCTTCGAGAAGGACCGCGCGCTCGTACGTCGCTTCCAGAAGATCGACGTCAACGAGCCGACCATCGAGGACGCCATCGAGATCATGAAGGGTCTGAAGCCCTATTTCGAGGAGTTCCACAAGGTCCGCTACACGACGGAAGCCATCAAGGCTTCGGTTGAGCTGTCGGCGCGCTACATCAACGACCGCAAGCTGCCGGACAAGGCGATCGACGTCATCGACGAGACCGGCGCCTCACAGATGCTGGTGCCGGAGGCCAAGCGCAAGAAGACCATCGGCATCAAGGAGATCGAAGCGACGATCGCAACGATGGCGCGCATCCCGCCGAAGACTGTTTCGGCCGACGACGAGAAGGTGCTGCAGGGGCTCGACATCGAGCTGAAGCGCGTCGTCTACGGCCAGGACACCGCCATCACCGCGCTGACCTCGGCGATCAAGCTGGCGCGTGCCGGTTTGCGCGAACCGGAGAAGCCGATCGGCTCCTACCTGTTCTCGGGTCCGACCGGCGTCGGCAAGACGGAAGTCGCCAAGCAATTGGCTGCGTCGCTCGGGGTCGAGCTGATCCGTTTTGACATGTCGGAATACATGGAACGCCACACCGTATCGCGGTTGATCGGCGCGCCTCCCGGCTATGTCGGCTTCGATCAGGGTGGCCTTTTGACCGACGGCGTCGACCAGCATCCGCATTGCGTGCTGCTGCTGGACGAGGTCGAGAAGGCACATCCGGACCTGTTCAACATCCTGTTGCAGGTGATGGACCATGGCAAGCTGACCGACCACAACGGCAAGCAGATCGACTTCCGCAATGTGATCCTGATCATGACCACCAATGCGGGCGCGTCGGATGCGCAGCGCGCGGCGATCGGCTTCGGTTCGACCAAGCGCGAAGGCGACGATGTCGAGGCGATCAACCGGCTGTTCACGCCGGAGTTCCGCAACCGTCTCGATGCGATCATCCCGTTCGGCTCGCTGCCGGTGCCGGTCATCCATCAGGTGGTGCAGAAGTTCGTCATGCAGCTGGAGGCCCAGCTCTCCGAGCGTGGCGTCACCTTCGACCTGTCGCCGGAGGCGATCGCCTGGCTCGCCGACAAGGGCTATGACGAGCGCATGGGTGCGCGTCCTCTCGGCCGCGTCATCCAGGAGCACATCAAGAAGCCGCTGGCAGACGAAGTGCTGTTCGGCAAGCTCAAGAAGGGCGGCACGGTGCGCGTCAGCGTCGAGAAGAAGGAAACCGGCGAGACCGGCCTGAAGCTCGAATCGCTCGCCGACGAGGCACCGGTGAAGCCCAAGAAGGAAGAACCGGAAGACGCCCCCAAGCCGCGCAAGGCAGCGGCCAAGAAGCCGGCAGCCAAGAAGGCCGTCGCGCAGAAGCCCGAGCCCAAGGGCAAGGACGGCGGCAAGCGCAGCCTGGTGCCGCAACTGCCGCGCAAGAGCTGATAGGCACTCCCTCGAAAAAAGCCCCGGAAACGGGGCTTTTTTGTTGGGACAGGACGATCACTGAAGCGTTGCCGGCGGCCCCTGGACAGCAAGCGGCGTTGGGCGGGTTTTGGCTGATTTGTCCGTCCAGGACGGTGGTGCTCCCACCTTGGCGCCGACCATGCCGAACAGCCCGGGCGCGCGGCCAAAGACCTCGCAGGCCGCGTATTTCGGCTTGCCGCCGAGGAACGATTTTATGCGTTGACCCGACGGTATCGAGATATGCCATCCCGATGGCGCCTTGCCGGTGACGAGCATGCGCGAAAAGTCGTCTCCGAAAGTAGCGCCCAGACTGTACGCATCGCCGATCTCTGAGACCCTGGCCTCGGTGGTAAAGGAGTTCGCTCCGCGGGACCAGACCATGGCTGCGCGTTGCGTGCCGTTCCGGTCAAGTGCCTCCGCCTCGACCGCGAGCCCTCCAAAACCCAGGGGAAGGCGCGGAATGGAAACCGGCAGCACGGCGCTGCTGCCCAGAGAAACCGCCTTGGAGACGCCCGCAGTGATTTTGTCCGTAGGCACCAGGTCGGCGATCACGGTCTTGACGGTCAGATCCGAAGGCTGGCCGGCAGGGACCACCTGGTATTTGTCGCTCAGCGCGACGCACATAGCCCGGTCGAGTGCGTTGAGAACCAGAGCGCGATCCCGAGCCTCCTTGACACGGGAGGCGGCGCTCGGGGAAAAAACGGTCGGCGAGATGCTGACGGATCTGATGCTCCCCAGTGCTTTGGCATCCACGAACGTACGTGATTTGTTGAACTTGCCCTTTGCCGGGCCGAGCTGATTGTAGGAGGTCAAGGTTCCTGCCTCCTTGAGGGGAACGGAACTGCAACCGGCAAGCGCCAGAGACAGCCCGATACAAGCAATCTTCAATCGCAGCATCCGGGCCGACCACGTGGCCGCGGCGCGTGGTCTAGGTGTTACAGTGTTGAGCATTGGTCGTCGGGCCTTCCCTTGTTGATCGACGGGAAGAGTCCTGAAGTCACTGAATTACAGCAACATTACGCGGCTTGGACATCCATCGTCAGACGAATGGCATCGTCTGATCTGCCCGTGCAGCGTGCCCTGGTCTCGGTCACATCTGGATGCGGAACATCGTTCCGTGGCTCCCGCTGTCGACCGCCACGTGCCCGCCGTGATTGGTGACGATCTGCCTGACGAGAGCCAGCCCCAGTCCGGCGCCGGTGCTGCGCGGCGTGGTGCGATAGAACGGCTCGAAGACGAGCTCCTGCTGGTCCAGCGATATCCCCTGGCCCTGATCGGCCACGGTGATCTGCCCATCGGCGGTGACGGACACCGAGATCATGCCGCGATTTCCCCCATGCTCGATGGCATTGCGGACCAGATTGGTTATCGCCCTAACCAGCGCGGGACGGTTGCCCTGGCGCTCCAATCCATCGATTTCGCGAAGGAAGGAGATCTCGTAGCCGGCCGCTATCGCAAGCGGCGCAAGGTCGGCCACGACGGTTCTCGCGATATCGACGAGATCGACTGTCCCGTAATTTTCCCTGTTCTGGTCGTTGCGCTCGAAATCGAGCAGTTGTTCGGCGGTTTCGCCAAGCCGGGCGACATCTTGCAGCAGGCGTTCGCGATCCTGGCCATATTCCATTCCCTCGATCCGCGTCTGCATGATTGCAATGGGGGTGCGAAGCTCATGGGCGGCATCGACCAGGAAACGTTGGCGCTTTTGAAATTCGCGCTCGAGACGCTCCAGAACCCCGTTGAATGCCGCCACCAGCGGCACGACTTCGCGCGGAACGGCTTCGGTTGGAAGGCGAGCGCCCTGGCTGCGAAGCTCGATCTCCATCGCCTTGCCAACGACGTCGCTCAGGCCGGTGAGGGCGCGGCGGACAATCCGGGGCACGCTAAGGAATATCGCCGGCAGGGCGAGGGCCAGCAGAGGCACATATATCCGTCTCACCTCTTTTATCAGTGCGACCAGAACCGAGTCATTGCCGGAATTTCCGCCGAACAGCATCCGCATCTCGCCGGCTGGCGTATCAAACTCTTCGATCGATGCGATCTCGTCCGTGCCGTCGACGCCGCGCAAGTCGGCATCGTGAAAGAGGTGCACGTTGCGCGCGACGTCGAGATAGACCGACGGTATGGCGCCAAAGGAGACCGACCTGCTGTCAGCTGTGACAATGACATACCAGAGGTTCTTGTTCTCCTGCTTGAGCGAGGTCAGGCTCGGCCTGTCCTGGATCTCGATATTTCGCCGAGGGCCGAGTTTGATGGATTCGGCTATGGCAGCGGTGAGCCTGTGCTCCAGGGCCACGTTGGGCGAAAGGACCCTTTTTCCGTAGAAGCACAGGCCGACAATGACGGCGGCAACAACTGACGTCAGAACGACGCTGAGCTGCCAGATCAACGTCCATCGCAGCGAGGCGCCCCGCTGCATCATCTTACTTCCCTGAGGAGATAACCGACGCCCCTGATGTTGTGGATGGCCACCCCAGCGCCGGCATCCGTCAGCCTTTTGCGCAGGCGCGAAATATGGGCGTCGATGGCGTTCGACTGGATCTCGTCCTCGTAGTTGTAGACGGCTTCTTCCAGCGTGGAGCGGATGACAGTCTTTCCGCGCCGCTTTGCCAGGGCGAGCAGGACGGACAGTTCGCGTCTCGGTATATCGACGGGGCTGGACCCGACCGTCACGCTGAAATTCAGCGGGTCGATGGTGACCATGCCAACGGTGATCCGCGGCTCCGCCAAGGCTGCTGGCCTGCGCAACACCGCCCGCAGCCGCGCCATCAGTTCATCGATCAGGAATGGTTTGCCCAGATAGTCGTCGGCGCCGGCATCGAGCCCCTCAATGCGCTCTCTTGGCTCATTGCGTGCCGTCAGGACGATCACCGGCGCATCGACACCTGCCGCCCGCAGCCTGGGAATGAAGCTCAGTCCCTCTCCATCCGGCAATGTTCGGTCGAGCAGGATTGCCTCATAGACGTGCTGGCGCGACAGTTCGATAGCATCGCCAAGGAGCACGGTGTGATCGACGACAACGCCTTGTTTGCCAAGCGCCCTGGTGAGCGCGTCAGCCATTTCTCTTTCGTCCTCGATCAACAGAACCCGCATTGCACGTCCACGTCTCGCCGGCGCCCTTGTCATCCGTCAGGATTACAGCAGCATTGCGAACAACAGCCGTTCGCCAGATGGCTGCGCGCGCTCATTTCCATGAGATTGGGAATTTTATGTCCGGACCAGGCCAGATCATCATCCTCAACGGCGCACCGCGATCGGGGAAATCAAGCATCGTCCAGGCAGTTCAGAAGAGCTTCGAGGGCCTATGGATGAATTTGGGAGTCGACATCTATGAGCAGGTCACACCGCTGCGCTGTCGCCCGGGGATAGGTTTGCGGCCCGGCGGCGAGCGCCCGGATCTCGAGGGTCTCGTGCCTCGGTTCTATGCCGCGCTCTACGAATCGATCGCCGCCCACAGCAGGGTGGGGTTGAATATCGTGGCCGATCTCGGCCATCACGACAGCTATTCGCAACCCCTTGATTGCCTTGTCGATTGCGCCCGGCGCCCCGCAGGCCTGCCGGTTCTGTTTGTCGGTGTCCGCTGCCCGGTTGAAATCATCCTGCAGAGGCGTGCCGCCAGTCCGGCGGGGAGGGGATATGTGACCGGGTCGCCTGACGATCCCGTACCGTTGGCGGTGCGTCTGTGGCAGGAGGAGGTACACCGGCCCGGCGTGTATGATCTGGAAGTGGACACATCGCTTCTGACGCCAGCACAATGTGCGGATGCGATCCGCCGGCGGCTCAGGCAAAATGTAGAGCCTCCGACGGCGTTTGAGAGGCTTTCGGCGTTCTCCGCAAACAAGCTGTCCTGATCGCGCGCCAAGCGAGCGATGAGAATGAATCTCAGCCGCGCTGCCCGATCCTCATCCATGGCGGGCATAATCTGATTGATGTGTTCGGCGGAATGGCGATCACGCTGATGTCCTGGCGGCTCGGATCCATGGTTTTCGATGCGCAACTGCGTAACCTTCCCAGACGGTCGCAGTTGCTGGGAACCGCTGGAAGCCAGGCTTCATGATAGCAAGGCGGCCTTTATCCGGCCGGCATTCTCGGCCAGCACCTCGGGTTTCTCCATCTGGCCCGTATGGGGCTTCAGCGCGATGCCTTCGAAGCGTGGAATGACATGGACGTGAAGGTGATAGACGGTTTGCCCGGAGGCCGGCTCGTTGAACTGCATCACGGTGACGCCATCGGCGTTGAATGCCTTGCGGACGGCGACCGCCACCGTCTGCACGACGGTGAAAAGCGGGCCGAACGTTGCCGGATCGGCGTCGAGCAGATTGCGCGACGGCGCCTTCGGCACCACCAGCGTATGGCCTGGCCCTTGTGGCATCACATCCATGAAGGCAACGACCGCTTCGTCCTCGTAGACGCGGTGCGAGGGAATTTCACCACGCAGGATCTTGGCAAAGATGTTGTCGGTGTCATAGGCGGTTTCGGCCATGGCGAACGCTCCGGATTGTGCCTCGCCAGTTGGTGTAGCGAAGCCTCTCGTGAGCGGCAAGACGATCGGGCGAGATCGATGAAGCCGATCCCGACAGGCGTGCACTGCCAACCCAAGGGATACCGAACCTGACATATGCTCCTGCCTCGTGGGATGCCCTACTCCTCGAGGTCCTTGCGGAACGGTGTGTGCTCTTCCAGGTATTCGCCCATGCGTTCAACCTCGCGCCGTTCGCGCCTGAGATAGTCGGCGACGGCGTTGCGCAGGCCGGGATGTGCGATGTAATGCGCGGAATGCATGATCACCGGCCGGTAGCCTCGCGCCAGCTTGTGTTCGCCCTGTGCGCCCGCCTCGACCACCTTCAGCTTGCGTTCGATGGCGAAGTCGATGGCCTGGTGATAGCAGACCTCGAAATGCAGGAAGGGATGATCCTCGATACAGCCCCAGTTGCGGCCGTAGAGCGCATCCGAGCCGATGAAGTTGATGGCGCCGGCAATATAGCGGCCGTTGCGCCTGGCCATCACCAGCAGGATGTCGTCGGCCATGCGCTCGCCGATCAGCGAGAAGAATTCGCGGTTCAGATAGGGCCGGCCCCATTTGCGGCTGCCGGTGTCCATGTAGAAGGCGAAGAAGTCGTCCCAGGCCCGTTCGGTAAGGCCCTTGCCGGTAAGCCAGTCGATGGAGATGCCGTCGGCAAGCGCCTCGCGGCGCTCCTTCTTCATCGCCTTGCGCTTGCGCGAGGCGAGCGTGGCGAGGAAATCGTCATAGGTCGAGAAGCCCTCGTTGACGAAGTGGAACTGCTGGTCGGTGCGATGCAGGAAGCCCGCCGCCTCCAGCACGTCCACGTCGCTCTCCTGCGCGAAGGTAACATGAGCGGAAGAGACGCCGAGCCTTTCCGTCACCGCCTTCAATCCCGCGGCGAGCCCGGCCTTGACGGTGCTGGGATCCTGGCCCCCGCTCACCAGCAGGCGAGGGCCGGTGACCGGCGTGAACGGTACCGAGCATTGCAGCTTGGGATAGTAACGGCCGCCGGCGCGCTCGAAGGCATCCGACCAGCCGTGATCGAACACATATTCGCCCTGGCTGTGTGATTTGAGATAGCAGGGGACCGCGCCGAGCAGCGTGCCTTGACCATTCTCCAGCCTGAGATGATGACCTTGCCAGCCGGTGCGCCGCACGGCGCAGCCGGAATCCTCGAGTGCGCTCAGAAAAGCATATGAAACGAGGGGGTTATAACCGTTTTCGGCATCACTGCGCGTGGTTCCCGCGAAACCGTTCCACTCTTCGCAGGTGAAGGCGCCGATGCCCGCCGCAATGCGGATCGCATACTCCGCATCAACCGTTTGCCCGTCGCCGTCGTCGCCCTGATCCATGAGGCTTATTTAAGCTCCATCCGGACCGCTACAAGTCACGTTCTAGGCACCCTGCCTCAAGCGACTTTGACCAGATCAGGCTCGAACCCTTCGAACGTCATCTGGTCCGCGTATTTGAATGTAAGGTCGACCGCCGGCTGGTCATGCACCGTCCAGGTGATGACCGGCATTTTGAGCCGTTCACGCACAAAGCTGACGAATGGATTCGGCAGGTCGCCGGCGGCGTAGGACGTGAAGTCGATCTTATGCGCCAGCATGGCGAAATGTGCTTCGATCAGCCTGTCGTCCTTGCCATAGGCGGTCAATCCAGCCGGTATGCCCGGCGCGTCCCTGGCGAAATCGCGGATCAGCCAGTGGTCGAACGACATGATCGCCACGTTGCCCTTGTAGCGCTTGAGCAGCCTGCCGACGCTCGCTACCAGGCCATTGTCGTATCCAGCCACGCCTTTCAGCTCGACCACCAAAGGCACCCGGCCGTCGATCAGATCGAGCACCTCGCGCAGCGTCGGCACATGATCAGACGTGCCGCCGACCCTGAGCGCCGCCAGTTCGGCTGCCGTGCGCTGCCAGACGAAACCGTCGTGCCCGGTCAGCCGCTGCAAGTCCCCATCATGGATAATGACGGGAACTCCGTCCGACGACAGGTGCACGTCGCATTCGATGGCATAGCCGCGTTCGGCCGCGGCGGCAAAGGCGGAGAGGGTGTTTTCCCAGCGCGTCTTGTTCATGTCGTGAAAGCCGCGATGGGCGACAGGCCGGGCAATCAGCCAGGAAAGGTCGGTCATGTCAGGCTCGCTCACTCGACTTCGAAGATCGCTTCGATTTCCACGGCGGCATTAAGCGGCAGCGAAGCCGTGCCGACGGCGGAACGGGCATGCTTGCCGCGCTCGCCGAGCGCCGCCACCAGGAAATCGGAGGCGCCGTTGGCGACCAGATGCTGCTCGACGAAATCCGGCGCGGAGGCGACGAAGACGGTGATCTTGACCAGCCGGCGTATCTTCTCGAGATCGCCAAGTGCTGCCTTGGCCTGCGCCAGAATGTTGATCGCGCAGTATCTTGCCGCTTCCTTGCCGGTTGCTGTGTCGACGTCGCGGCCAAGCAGTCCACTCGCCTGCAGCTTGCCGTCCTTGAGCGGCAACTGTCCGGCGGTGAAAAGCAGATTTCCGGTCCTGCAATGCGGCACGTAATTGGCGGCAGGCGCCGCGGCCGCGGGAATGGTGACCCCGAGGTCGTTTAGCCGCTTTTCGATTGTTTCACTCATTGCTTTTCCCTATTGCTGGAAGGCGCCGCGTCAGCCGGGCCGAAATTGCTATTTTTGCCTCGCTTCCGCCACGACTTTTTTTAAGCTGGACCATCTTTCCCTGCGGCCTGCCATCAGCCGCGACGATCGGAGCCTCTCATGCGCGCAACGCGCCTTGCATTCCATGCCGTCCTGTTGCCGGCGGTCTTTTCGATAGGTCCCGCTTTCGCCGTGCCGGCGCTGCAGGCGCATCGCGCCGTTTACGATCTTACGCTCAAGAAGGCGGACGACCGCTCCGGCATCACCGGCATTACCGGCCGCATGGTCTATGAATTCAACGGGTCGGCCTGCGAAGGCTATACGGTGAAATTCCGCTTTGTCACCCAGATCGCCACCAGCGACAACACCAAGCTGACCGACCAGCAGACGACGACATTCGAAGATGCCGAAGGCAAGACCTTCTCGTTCGTGACCAAATCCTTTGTCGACCAGAACCTTGACAAGGAGGTCAAGGGCGTCGCCACGAAGGAAACGAAAGGGCTGAAGGTCGACATCGACAAGCCCGAGAAGAGCAGCCTGGAACTTGCCGCCACCCAGTTTCCGACCCAGCATCTGGTCGAATTGATAGACAAGGCCGAGAAGGGTGAAAACTTCTATCAAACCAATCTGTTCGACGGTTCCGAGGACGCCAACAAGGTGATGTCCACCACCGTCGTCGTCGGCAAGAGGACCGATGCCGACAAGGCCGATCCGGAAGCGCCGGCGCTGGCCAAGCTCGCTACCGACAAATACTGGCCGGTCGACATCGCCTATTTCGACGACAGTGCCAAGAACGGAGAAGAGACGCCGGAATACCGGATCAGCTTCAAGCTGCACGAGAACGGCATCACCCGAGATCTAACCATGGACTATGGCGATTTCTCCATGACCGGCAAGCTGGTCAATCTGTCGCTGTTCGACCAGACGAAGGCCTGCCCGACGAAATAAGCTTCGACGCAGCCGTCGCGGTCCACGGCTTGAAAGCGCCGCGGCGGCTTCTCATCTTCTCGAGGCCGCCGGCCGCTTCATCTTCTGTGCGAATCCCTTCTATCATCGCTCGTCGCGGACCACCGGTCGGCAAAAGAAGGAATGCGGCGAGCCTCATGGCGGTCTATGTCGACGCGGCGATCTGGAAATGGGTTGGTCATCGCTGGTGCCATCTGATGGCCGACGACACCGATGAACTGCATCGCTTCGCCGCGCAACTCGGCATCAAGCGCTCATCCTACCAGGGGCCGCCGAAGACATCGGCGCCGCATTATGACATAACCGGTTTCGAGCGCGACCGCGCGGTGCGGCTCGGCGCCATCGAGTGCAGCCGCGAGGAGATCGTCGCGATCTTCCGGCGGGTGAGGGTGCCAAAGGGTAAGATAAAGCGTTGAAGCACGCGCGGATCGCCGCAGGCGCGCCGCAATGTGTCGTCGCGCTTGCGTTTAGAGCACTTCCCCTCTATATGCGCGCTCATTCCACACACGGACTTTGGTGTCTGCCCGGGAGAAATCCGGCTGAAACCTCCGGTGGCATCGAGGACTTCGTCCGAAAATGCCTGTGTCCGTGGAGGCTAACCGGAAAGGAAAATGAGAATGGCTCTGCCTGATTTCAGCATGCGCCAGCTTTTGGAAGCTGGCATTCACTTCGGCCACCAGACCCACCGCTGGAACCCAAAGATGGCGCCCTATATCTACGGCGCCCGCAACAACATCCACATCATCGACCTCAGCCAAACGGTGCCGTTGCTGCACCAGGCGCTGAAGCAGGTTTCCGACACCGTCGCCAAGGGCGGCCGCGTGCTGTTCGTCGGCACCAAGCGCCAGGCGTCCGACATCGTCGCCGATGCCGCGCAGCGTTCGGCCCAGTACTATGTCAACTCGCGTTGGCTCGGCGGCATGCTGACCAACTGGAAGACGATCTCGAACTCGATCCAGCGCCTGCGCAAGCTCGACGAGATGCTGGCCGGCGAGGCGCAAGGGTTGACCAAGAAGGAGCGCCTCAACCTCGACCGCGAGCGCGAGAAGCTCGACAAGGCTCTCGGCGGCATCAAGGACATGGGCTCGACGCCCGACCTGATGTTCGTGATCGACACCAACAAGGAGGCGATCGCCATCCTCGAGGCCAAGCGCCTTGGCATTCCGGTCGTGGCCATCATCGATTCCAACTGCGATCCGGACAAGATCGACTTCCCGATCCCGGGCAATGACGACGCCGCGCGCGCCATCCAGCTCTATTGCGACCTGATCGCCAAGGCTGCCATCGACGGCATCGCCCGCCAGCAGGGCGCGCTCGGCGTCGACATCGGCGCTTCGGTGGAAGCTCCGGTCGAGCCGGTGCTCGGCGAAACTCCGGCGGCGGAAACTCCGGAAGCGTGATAGCGAAGGCCGGTCACGGCCTTCATCTTTCTAATATTTTGACGCGTTAAACGGACGCACCGTCGAGATTCGATGGTGCGTCGGCGCATTTGAACAAAGAGGCGACAATGAGCATTTCGGCTGCACAGGTCAAAGAACTCCGCGACTTGACCGGCGCGGGCATGATGGACTGCAAGGCGGCGTTGAACGAGACCAACGGCAACATGGAAGAGGCCGTCGACTGGCTGCGCAAGAAGGGCATCTCCAAGGCCGACAAGAAGGCCGGCCGCACCGCGGCCGAGGGCCTGATCGGCGTCGATTCCGGCGTGCGCGAGGCTGCGGTCGTCGAGGTCAATTCCGAGACCGACTTCGTCGCCCGCAACGCCGCCTTCCAGGAGATCGTCGCCAACGTCGCCAAGGTGGCTCTGGCCTATGGCACGAGCGAGGCCGTGGCTGCCGCGAAGTACCCGGGTTCGGACAAGTCGGTCACCGACACCATCAAGGACGCCGTCGGCACCATCGGCGAGAACATGGGCTTCCGCCGTTCGGCCAAGCTCACCGTTCCGCACGGCGCCGTCGCGACCTACGTTCACAATGCGGTTGCCGACGGCCTTGGCAAGCTCGGCGTCCTGGTCGCCATCGAGACCACGGGCAACGAGCACGCCGCCAATGCATTCGCCCGTCAGGTCGCTATGCATGTCGCCGCCACCAACCCGATGGCACTGACCACCGAGGAACTCGATCCCGCGGCGGTCGAGCGCGAGAAGGCGATCTTCGCCGACCAGGCGCGCCAGTCCGGAAAGCCGGAGGCGATCATCGAGAAAATGGTCGAGGGCCGCCTGCGCAAGTTCTATGAGGAAGTCGTGCTCCTGAAGCAGGCCTTCGTGCTCAATCCCGACATCACCGTCGAGAAGGCGCTGAAGGATGCCGAGAAGGAGATCGGCGCTCCGGCCAAGATCTCGGCCTATCTGCGTTTCGCGCTCGGCGAAGGCATCGAGAAGGAAGCGACCGATTTCGCGGCGGAAGTCGCGGCGGCGGTCAAGAAATAGCCCGAAGACCAAGTACGGCTGAACAGCTCAGGCAACTCGGCCGGGTGTCCGCTTGGATGCCCGGCCGATTTCCTGTGCGGTGTCGATGAAGGCCCTCAGCTTCGGCGCCATCGACGCCCGGCGCGGAAAGTAAAGGAAAAGGCCAGGTTCCTCGATTGCCGTCTTTGGCAGGACCTGGACGAGGCGTCCGGCGGCAAGATCGGCGCGCACCAGCGGCTCGAACACATAGGCGACCCCGACCCCCGCAAGCGCAAGGTCGATCGCCGCCAGCGAATCGGTCACGACGGCGGTGCCACGCGTCTCGACCCCGACATCCTTGCCGTTGTCGTTCAAATCCCAACGATAGAGCGCGCCGGAGCGGACAAGCCTGTAGCCTATGCAATTATGGTTCTCGAGGTCGGCCACGTCGCGTGGACGGCCGCGCTTTCCGATATAGTCCGGCGAGGCGACGAGCACGGCCTTGAAAGGCTGCGTCAGCCGTATGGCGGTCATGTCCTGCGCGATCATCTCGCCCAGCCTGATGCCGGCGTCAAAACCTTCCCCGACGATATCGACCAGGGCTTGATCGGCGAAAACCTCGACCGTCACATCCGGATAGCGATCGGCCATGGCTGCGAGCAGAGGCGTCACCGCCAAAGGGATCGCGATGTTGGAGGCATTGATCCTGAGCAGACCGGAAGGCCGTCCCTTGACGCCGCGGATGCGGTCCATCCGCTCCGCGATGTCCTGAAGGGCAGGGCCCGCTGTCTCCACCAGTGCCTTGCCGGCTTCTGTCAGCGAGACGCTACGTGTCGTGCGCGCAAACAGCGGCTGGCCGATGCGTTCTTCCACCAGCCGCACCGCATGGCTGACCGCCGACGGGCTCATGCCGAGCTCGGCCGCGGCAAGCGCGAAGCCGCCGCGTCGCGCCACGGCAACGATGACGGGCAGGTGGGTGAGGAGGTCCCGGTCCATTCATGAATGGTATCGCATAGTCTTTGCGAACAATGCAATCTTATCGACGGTGGCGCATTGATCCACATTGTCCCCGATACAGCGGGGGAGCTGATTTCCAGGAGACGAGACATGAACGCTTTGAAACATGTGACCTTCGCCGCGGGACTGGCGCTGGCGCCGATCGATGCCGGGGGAGTCGAACCGGCGGAGTGGCAGCCGCTTGCCGACGAGCGCGCGGTCATCCGCATCGCCGATGCCATCGACCGCGCCGTCGATGCACAGGACTGGAAGCTTGCCCGCAGCTATTTCGCGGATCGGGTTACTGCGGATTTCAGCAGCCTGTCCGGACAGCCGGCGGCCGACATCGCCTCCGACGACCTGATCGGCGCCTGGGCAGGCAACCTCAAGGGCAGCAAGACCAGCCTGCATCTGCGCACCAATCACCAGGTCGTTCTCGAAGCGGACACAGCGACCGTCCTGTCGAACGGCTATGCCTGGAACCGCATGGAAGGCAATGGCGATCCGCTCTGGGAAGTCTGGGGCACATACGAGCACCATTTCATCCGTTCCGACGCCGGCTGGAAGGTGGATGGCTTCATATTCCGCATGACGCATGAGCGCGGCAACCCCTGGGTGAAGACCACGCCCGGCCAGTGAACGGCGGCATCCGGCGATCAGAATGGGAACGATATCATGACCATGAATTACTATACTCTCGGCAACAGCGGCCTGCGCGTCAGCCGGCTGGCGCTGGGTACGATGACCTTCGGCACCGAATGGGGTTGGGGAGCGGACAGGGAGACCGCCCGCGCCATATTCGACGCCTATGTCGAGGCCGGTGGCAATTTCTTCGATACCGCCGATCTTTATACCGGCGGCACCGCCGAAACCTGGCTGGGCGAGTTCGTATCCGAGCGCGGCCTGCGCGACAGAGCGGTGATCGCCACCAAATTCACGATGAACACCGAGCCCGGCAATCCGAATGCCGGCGGCAACGGGCGCAAGAACATCATGCGGGCGGTCGACGCTTCGCTGAAGCGGTTGGGTACAGACTATATAGACCTCTATCTCCTGCATGTCTGGGACAGGCTGACGCCGGCCGAGGAGGTCATGCGCACGCTGGACGACCTCGTGCGTGCGGGCAAGATACGCCATGTCGGCCTGTCCGACGTGCCCGCATGGTACGCGGCTCGGGCGCAGGCGATCGCCGAATTGCGCGGCTATGAGCCGGTCTCGGCGTTGCAGCTTGAATACTCGCTCGCCGAGCGCACGATCGAAAACGAATTCGTGCCTTTCGGCACGCGCCATGGCGCCGGCATCATGGTCTGGAGCCCGCTGGCCAGTGGCCTGCTCAGCGGCAAATACCGGCCGATGCAGGCCGGCAATGCCGGCCGGCTCGACGGGTTCCGCAACTCGACGCATCCGGGCTTCCAGAAATTCACCGAGCGCAACTGGGCGATCGTGGCCGAACTCGAGAAGGTCGCGGCCGAGCTTGGCCGCGGCATGGCCGAGGTCGCACTCAACTGGGTGGCGACACAGCCGGGCATCGCCACCGTCATTCTCGGCGCAACGAAGCTCGATCAGATGCAGGACAATCTCGGGGCGCTGGACTTCGAGATCCCAGCCGCGCTTCGCGACCGGCTGGATTCGGTCAGCGGAACTCCCGCACCGTTTCCCTATTCCTATTTCGGATCGCAGATACAAGCGCGCGTCACCGGGGGCGCGACGACCGGCGACAAGCCCTCGGGCTACGCATTGCCGGTGCTTGTCGAAGGCGAGGCGGCCAGCGTCTCCACCAGCTGATCGATCCGCCGGGGCGCCGGCCGCCATTTGCCGTCGGGCGCTGCGTGACATCGCGGCGCCCTTCGTGTATCGGAACTCGGCATCGCGCCATTGTTCGGGGGCGGCGCCTGCGCGAAGGGGGTGGCCACGCCCGGGCGCACCACATGCAAATGACGAGGACCAGATGACGGTGAAGCCCCTCTACCGACGTGTCTTGCTGAAAGCGTCTGGTGAAGCATTGATGGGCGAACAGCATTTCGGCATCGATGTCTCGGTCGTCGACCGTATCGCCGGCGACATCGCCGAAGCCCGCGCACTGGGCATCGAGGTCGGCGTCGTCATCGGCGGCGGCAATATCTTTCGCGGTGTGGCGGTTGCCTCCAAGGGTGGCGACCGCGTCACCGGCGACCATATGGGCATGCTCGCCACCGTCATCAATTCGCTGGCGCTGCGCACCTCGCTGAACAAGATCGGCGTCGATGCGGTGGTTCTTTCCGCGATCGCCATGCCTGAGCTTTGCGAGAGCTTTTCGCAGCGCCAGGCAACCGCCTACATGAACCAGGGCAAGGTGGTGATCTTTGCCGGCGGTACCGGCAATCCGTTCTTCACCACTGATTCGGCCGCGGCACTTCGCGCCGCTGAAATCGGCGCCGACGCGCTGTTCAAGGGCACACAGGTCGACGGCGTCTATTCCGCCGACCCGAAGAAGGACCCGAACGCGACGCGTTTCGAGCGCATCAGCCATGCCGAAGTGATAAATCGCGGGCTTTCCATCATGGATACGGCTGCGATTGCACTTGCGCGCGAAAACAACATTCCGATAATCGTCTATTCGATCCACGAAAAAGGTGGTTTCGGCGATATTCTAAGGGGCGGCGGCCGCTGCACGGTCGTCGCGGACGATTGATCCGGGGCCTGATCGCGGAAAAAGGCGAAAACCGGTTTCGAAATCAGGCTCGAACACGGGGCCGTGCCCCGAAAGCAGTGAACCCGCGTCAGACGGGTCGAGGAGACTAAAATGAGTGGTGAGTACGACGATCTCAAGCGGCGCATGGATGGGGCAATCGCCGCGTTCAAGCATGACCTGGCTTCGCTGCGGACCGGTCGCGCTTCCAGCAACCTGCTCGACGCTATCCAGGTGCAGGCCTATGGCACCAGCATGCCGATCAACCAGGTGGCCAATGTCACGGTGCCTGAGCCGCGCATGATTTCGGTGTCGGTTTGGGACAAGTCGATGGTGGGCGCGGTCGATCGCGCCATCCGCGAATCCAATCTGGGCTTCAACCCGATCGTGGACGGCACCAATCTCAGGATTCCGCTGCCGGAACTCAACGAGCAGCGCCGCAAGGAACTCGTCAAGATCTCGCATGGCTACGCCGAGAACGCCCGTGTCGCAGCGCGCCATGTGCGCCGCGACGGCATGGACTTCCTGAAGAAGGCGGAGAAGGACGGCGTTATCAGCGAAGACGATCAGCGCAAGCGCTCCGACCAGGTCCAGAAGCTTACCGACGAAACGATCAGCACCATCGACCACCTGCTTTCCGACAAGGAAGCTGAAATCATGCAGGTTTAAGGGTCTGGCCGGCGGCTGGCCCGAAAGCGAGATCATGGCAACGCCCGCGCATGTCGCGATCATCATGGATGGAAACGGACGCTGGGCCAAGGCGCGCGGCATGCCGCGGCTCGCCGGCCATCGCGCGGGCGTAGAGGCACTGCGCAAGACGGTGCGTGCCGCGCCCGATCTCGGCATTTCCTACCTGACTGTCTATGCCTTCTCTTCGGAAAACTGGTCGCGGCCGAAATCCGAAGTCAGCGACTTGATGGGCCTGTTGAAGCTGTTCATTCGCCGCGACCTCGCCGAACTGCACCGCAGCGGCGTGCGTGTCAGGATCATCGGCGACAGGGCAGGGCTGCAGCCCGATATCAGGCTCCTGCTGGAAGAAGCCGAAGCGCTGACGTCAGCCAACGAGGCGCTGACGTTGATCATCGCCTTCAACTATGGCGGACGCGACGAGATCGTGCGCACGGCGCGCAAACTTGCCTCGGCCGTCGCGCGCGGCGAGCTCGACAGCGAGGCCATCACCGCCGAATCCTTTGCCGGCTGCCTCGACACACAAGGCATTCCCGATCCCGAACTGGTCATACGCACCAGCGGTGAGCTTCGCCTTTCCAATTTTCTTCTGTGGCAGGCTGCCTATAGCGAGCTTGTTTTCCTGCCTTGCTATTGGCCCGACTTCAGCCGTGAGCACCTCGCCGAAGCCTTGCGCGAATTTGCCGGCCGCGAACGCCGTTTCGGCGGACTGGGCCCGCAGGACGTCGCTTCGCGACCGGCCGCGGGATGAGCAATCTTCAGCTTCGCGTCCTTTCGGCGGTCGTGCTTGCCATCGCGACGCTTGGCCTGACCTGGCTCGGCGGCCTGCCGTTTCGGTTGCTTTCAGCCGCGATTTCCGCGGTGATCTTCTATGAATGGACGCGCATGTCCCGCCCCTCCGGGACGACCGGGCTGGGTTTTTTGCCGGAAGCGCTGCTGCTGGTGTTCCTCGTCGCCCTGATCGCCGGCCTGCCAGCCTTGTGGCTGCTGCTGCTGGTGGCTGCACTGGTCGCCGTCACGGCCATCGCCGCCCAACTGCGCGGGGCCGGGCAGTGGGATGCGTCAGGCCTTGCCTATGCAGCCGTCTCGGGTCTTTCCCTTGCGCTGCTGCGTGACGGCGACCATTCCGGCCTCGTCGCCATCCTGTTCCTGTTCGCGGTGGTCTGGGCGACCGACATCTTTGCCTATTTCGTCGGCCGGGCCGTCGGTGGCCCGAGGCTGGCGCCGTCCATCTCTCCCGGCAAGACGCGGAGTGGCGCGCTCGGCGGCGCCGTCGGTGGGGTCGTTGCGGGGCTCATCCTGGCCGCCGCCGCCGGTGCGGGCGACCTGGCGCTGCTCGGTCTCGTCGCGCTCGCGCTTTCAATCGTCTCCCAGGCTGGCGACCTCCTGGAATCCTGGGTCAAGCGCCGCCACGGCCGCAAGGATTCGGGCGCGCTCATTCCGGGCCATGGCGGCGTCATGGACCGTGTCGACGGGCTTGTCGCGGCGGCTTTCGCCCTATACGTCATCGGCTGGATTGCGGCGGGCGCCGATCAGCCGGCACAGGGGCTGTTTCCCATTTGAACGGCATCGTTCCACGATCGATGCGGGCGCGCCTTGGATTCGCCTGGATTGATGTCACAGTCGCGGCGCAACGATGTCGCGGAAGAACTGAGGATTTGAGTTGAACGAGATTCTTCACGCGATCTTCGGCATGGAAGGCTTCCTTCTCGGCACGCTCGTGCCCTTCCTGTTCGTGCTGACCGTGGTCGTGTTCGTCCACGAAATGGGCCACTATCTCGTCGGCCGCTGGTGCGGCATCGGCGTCAGGGCCTTTTCGATCGGTTTCGGCCCGGAACTCTTCGGTTTCAACGACAGGCACGGCACGCGCTGGAAGCTCTGCGCCATACCGCTTGGCGGCTATGTCAAATTCGTCGGCGACATGAACGCCACCTCCAGCCTGCCGTCGACGGAAGAGATCGAAGCGCTGACCGACGCGGAACGCAAGGTCGCCTTCCACACCCAGCCGATCTGGAAGCGGGCGGCGACGGTGGTGGCCGGGCCGCTGTTCAATTTCCTGCTGACGATCGTCGTCTTTTCGGTGCTGTTTTCAGCCTATGGCCGCTATGTCGCGGAACCCATGGTGGCCGAGGTGACCGCCGACAGTCCGGCGGCGAAAGCCGGCATCCTGCCCGGCGACCGATTCGTCAGCGTCGACGGTAGCAAGATCGAAACCTTCGGTGATGTCCAACGCCTGGTTTCGGGCCGGGCCGGCGACAGCATCACCTTCGTCATGCTGCGCGACGGCAAGGAAGTGACCGTGACCGCCACGCCGCAACTGATGGAGCAGCAGGACGCGCTCGGCAACAAGGTCAAGGTGGCTGTGATCGGCGTCGTCAACAACAAGGAACTCGGCCAGCCCAGGCTGGTCACCTACAGCCCCGCCGGCGCGTTGACCGCGGCGGTGGAGGAGACCGGGCACGTCATCCAGCGCACCGGCCAGTTCCTGCAGCGCTTCGTCGTCGGGCGCGAGGACAAGTGCCAGCTTGGCGGCCCGGTGAAGATCGCCGACATGGCCGGCAAGGCGGCGAAGCTCGGCTTCGAATGGCTCGTGCAGCTCGTTGCGCTGCTGTCCGTGGGCATCGGCATCCTCAATCTTTTGCCGATTCCCCCCCTCGACGGCGGCCATCTCCTGTTCTACGGGGTGGAGGCCGTCATCCGCCGGCCGGTGTCGGAACGGATGATGGAAATGGCCTATCGGGCCGGTCTGCTTCTGGTTTTGGGCTTCATGGGTTTCGTATTCTGGAACGATCTGTTTGGGTGCTGAAATCATGAAGAAATTTGGCTTCGGCATGGTCGATGTTGAGACGCCGTTTACCATGCACGGGGATATGAGTGACGCGAAAGCCACGCACCAGGGTTAAGTAAATACAAATTAACCAGAAGCCTTGCGTGTAGGGAAAATCCGGTTAATACGGTACGGGAAATTACCGCACGTCCGGTTTTCTCGCCGTGGGGACTACGAGAAAAGGTTATTAAGCCCGATGAAGGCAGCATCCAAGTTTTTGAGCGCCGCTTCCGCGGCAGCCCTGTCCGCGGCTTTGGTCGTGCCAGGTGCGCTCGCAGTGCAGTTCGTTGCCACATCGGCGGCCGAAGCCGCTGTCGTCAGCAGGGTGGAGGTGAGCGGCAACCAACGTGTCGACGCCGATACCATCCGCAATTACATCACCATCAAGCCGGGCAAATCCTTCTCCAGCTCCGATATCGACAGCGCGGTCAAGGCGCTGTTCGGCACCGGGCTGTTCTCGGATGTGCAGATCAATCAGGTCGGTTCGACGTTGGTGGTCAAGGTTTCCGAGTACCAGGTCGTCAACCAGGTGTTGTTCCAGGGCAACAAGAAGCTCAAGGACAACGCGCTTGCGGCTGCCGTACAGTTGAAGCCGCGCGGCACGTTCTCGCAGGCGGCGCTCGACGCCGATGTAGAGTCGGTCAAGGCCGCCTACAGGCGTATCGGCCGTGACGATGCCGCCGTAACCACCGAGGTCATGCAGCTCGGCGACAACCGCGTGAACGTGGTCTTCCATATCAATGAAGGTGATCGCACGCAGATCGCAGCGATCAATTTCGTCGGCAACAGCGCCTATTCGAGCCGCCGCCTGTCAGATGTGATCTCGACCAAGCGCTCGTCCTGGGTTTCGTTCATCCTGCGCGACGACGTCTATGACGACGACAAGCTGCGCGCCGACCAGGAGCTGCTGCGGCGCTTCTACTACAATCACGGCTATGCCGACTTCCAGGTCGTATCCGCTGTCGGCGAACTCGACAACGCGACCAACAAGTACACGGTCACCATAACCGTCCAGGAAGGCGAGCGTTATACGTTCGGCGACATCAGCGTCGAAAGCACGATTCCGGAAGTCGACTCGAAGGCGCTTGAATCGGTGGTCGAGACCCATAAGGGCGACGTCTACAACGCCAAGAACGTCGAGGACACCATCATTGCCCTGACCGAGAAGGTGGCCGGCTCTGGCTACGCCTTCGCGCAGGTGACGCCGCGTGGCGACCGCAATTTCGAGAATCATACGATTTCGGTGGTCTACACCATCGACCAGGGCACCAAGGCCTATGTCGAGCGTATCGAGATCCGCGGCAACGACCGCACACGCGACTATGTCATCCGCCGCGAGTTCGACGTCAGCGAAGGCGACGCGTTCAACCAGGTGCTGATCCAGCGCGCGAAGAAGCGGCTGGAAGATCTCAATTACTTTGACAAAGTCGAGGTTTCGACGGTTCCCGGCTCGGCGCCGGACCAGGTCGTGCTGGTGGTCGATGTGGTCGAAAAGTCGACCGGCGAGTTCTCGGTCGGTGCCGGCTATTCGACCGGGGGCGACACCGCCGGTCCGTCCGTCGAAGGATCGATCACCGAGCGCAACTTCCTCGGCCGCGGCCAATTCATCAAGGTGTCGGCGGGTGGCGGCAAGAACTCGCGCGATTACAGCCTTTCGTTCACCGAGCCGTATTTCCTCGGGCGTCGTATCGCCGCCGGCTTCGATATCTACAAGCGGACCAGGGAATACGACGACTACGACAGCGATACTGTGGGCGCGACGGTGCGCTTCGGTCTGCCGATCACCGACAGCATCTCGACCCAGCTGGCGTACAATATCTCCCGGGAGAAGTATGAGGTAGACGACGGTTGCGATGCCACCGATGTAGATCCCAGCGGCAACTGCGATATTTCCCGAGCCGTGTTGGATGGCATCGAGCAAAGCCCGTGGATCAAGTCGTCGGTCAGCCTGGGACTGGTCTACAACACCATCGACGACATGAAGAACCCGCATGAGGGTATCTATGCCACCTCCACGGTTGAAGTGGCCGGCCTCGGTGGCGACGCCAAGTTCGTGAAGGTCACCGGACGCGGCAGCGTCTATCAGACGCTGTCCGAGCAGTTCGATCTTGTCGGCCTCATTTCGGGCGGCGCAGGCCATGTCGAAGGCTACGGCGGCGACGGCGATCTCCGCATCTTCGATCACTTCCAGAGCACCGATCGCATGATCCGCGGTTTCGCTTATGGCGGCATCGGCCCAGTCGACAGCGACGGTGCGGGTGACCACCTTGGCGGCACCACTTATTTCAACGCGTCGGCAGAGGCTCAATTCCCGCTGCCGGTCGTTCCAGAAAGCTTCGGTCTGCGCGGCGCGGTCTTTGCAGACGCGGCAACACTCTATGGCAGCAAGGTTGCCAATGATTTGGTTGACCAATCATCCGTGGGCATGAAATGGCGCGCCTCCGTCGGTGTCGGCCTGATGTGGGCTTCGCCGTTCGGCCCGATCCGTATCGACTATGCGATCCCGGTCAAGAAAGAAGCGAGGGACGACGTGCAGGAATTCAACTTCGGCATATCGACCCGCTTCTGATCGGCGGATACCGATGCTCCCGGGTCGTTGAGATCCGGGAGAAAATGTTCCGATCTAGCTGGATATAGCTTCTGGAATGACCGATCCGGTGTTCTTCGCGCCATCACGCCGGTATACGGCGGGCGAAGTCGCGAATCTGACCGGCTCGGTGCTTGTCGATTCCGGCCAGTCCGGCGTTTTCATCGACGCCCTGGCGCCTGCCAACGAAGGCGGCGAGAATGCACTCGTTTTCGTCGATGGCAAACGCAATTCCGTGCTGATGCCGTCGCTGCGGGCGGCCGCTGTGCTGTGCCCGGCGGAGTTCGCCGGCAAGGCGCCTGCCGCCATCGCAGTCCTTGTACATCCCCGTCCGCAACAGGCATTCGCGCTGGTCGGACGACTGCTGTTTCCGACAGCGGCGACACCGGGGCCGATGACCGGTGAAACCGGCATCTCGCCGCATGCCCATGTCGATCCGAGCGCACATGTCGAGGAAGGTGCTGTCGTCGAAGCCGGGGCGGTGATCGGTCCGGCAGTGTCCATTGGCGCCGGCACCGTCATTGCGCCTCATGCCGTCATCGGCCGTTCCTGCCAGATCGGGCGGGACGGCTATATCGGCCCAGGCGCCAGCGTCCAGTATGCCTTGATCGGCAACCGCGTCATCATCCATGGCGGCGCCCGGATCGGCCAGGACGGCTTTGGCTTCGTTGCCGGTGCCAAGGGGCCGGAACGTGTTCCGCAGATCGGCCGCGTCATCATCCAGGACGACGTCGAGATCGGTTCCAATTCCACCGTCGACCGCGGCGCCATGTCCGACACGATCATCGGCCAAGGCACCAAGATCGACAATCTCGTGCAGATCGCGCATAACGTCCGCATTGGCCGCAACTGCATCGTGGCCGGGCTTTCGGGTATCTCCGGCTCCGTCGTCGTGGGCGACAATGTCACCATGGGCGGCGGCGTCGGGCTTGCGGACCACCTGACCATCGGGTCGGGAGCGAAGCTTGCCGCGAGAAGCGGATTCATGAGCAATGTGCCCGCGGGCGAGATCTGGGGCGGCTATCCGGCACAGCCGATGGCGGAAGCCATGCGCGAGATAGCCATGCTGCGCAAGCTCGCCAGGACCCGCAAACAGGGCGAGGGGAGCAATGGCTGACATGACCGCGGCGACGACGCTGGAAGCAGTCGATATATTGGCGCTGATGAAGCTCCTGCCGCATCGCTATCCGTTCCTGATGATCGACCGGATCGTCGACATCGATGGCGACGAATCCGCTACCGGCATCAAGAACGTGACCATAAACGAGCCGCATTTTCAGGGTCATTTCCCTGAGCAGCCGGTCATGCCGGGCGTGCTCATCGTCGAGGCGATGGCACAGACTGCCGGCGCCATCTGCATCCGCAGTCTTCGCACTGAAAAGCCGTCGCTGGTCTATTTCCTGACCATCGACAACGCCAAGTTCCGCAAACCGGTCGTTCCCGGCGATCAGTTGAAGATCCATGTCAAGAAAATCAAGAAACGCGGCAACCTGCTCAAATTCGCCTGTGAAGCCCTGGTCGACGGCAACAAGGCCGCCGAGGCCGAGATTTCAGCCATGATGGTCACCGGCGACTGACAAATCGAATGCTTATGAAAATCAACACATCCATCCATCCTTCTTCCGTCGTGGAGGAAGGCGCTCAAATCGGCCAGGGCGTTCGCATAGGACCGCTCTGCTATGTCGGCGCAGATGCCGTGATCGGCGACGGCGTCGAACTGGTCAGCCATGTCTCGGTGATCGGCGCGACGACGATCGGCGCGTCGACCAAGGTCTATCCGATGGCGATACTGGGGGGGCCGCCGCAGAACACCAAGCATAAGGGGGGCCGCACCACGCTCGTCATTGGCGAGAATTGCACCATTCGCGAAGGCGTGACCATGCATGTCGGCACCGATACCAGCCGCGGCGAAACGACGGTCGGCGACAATGGTAATTTTCTCGCCTACGCCCACATCGCCCATGACTGCGTCGTCGGCAAGAACGCCACCTTCGCCAACGGCGCGACGCTGGGCGGACACTGCGAAATCGGCGACAACGTCTATATCGGCGGTCTCAGCGCCGTTCATCAATTCGTGCGGGTAGGCGACAACGCTTTTCTTGGCGGGTGCTCGGCTTTTGTTGGTGATGTCATTCCCTATGCCATGGCGGCGGGAAATCGGGCCAGCCTGCGCGGCCTCAACATCATCGGGCTCAAGCGCTCCGGCCTGCCAAGATCCGAGATCTATCTGCTGCGCAGGGTCTATAAGACAATATTCGACCGCTCGCGCACCGTCGGCGAGAACATCGAACTCGCCAAGGCGGAATTCGCCACGTCACCGACCGCCATGAAGATCATCGATTTCATCTCCAGTCGCGGCAAGCGGCACTATGCTGTGCCATCGCTCAAGGGGAGCGATGGCGATGACGGCGATGACGAAGACTGAGGCGGCTGCAGCGGATTTCGTTCTCTCGCCGGGAGCCAGGGTCGGCATCGTCGCCGGCGGCGGCAGCCTGCCAGTGGAAGTCGCGCAAGGACTGGCCGGGCATGGCTACCCGCCCTTCATCCTCTTGATGGAAGGTGAGGCCGACCGCCAGCAGGAGTTGCTCCGATACGAGCACGACAGCCTCGCCCTCGAGCAGATCGGTTCACTGGTGGCGACGCTGAAGCGCCACGGCATAACTCATGTGGTCCTTGCCGGCGAAATCAAACGCAGGCCCCGGCTGACCGACATCCGTCCTAGCCTCGGCTTGCTGGCGATCGTGCCGTCGGTGATCATGGCGCTGGCGCGCGGCGACGACGGACTTTTGAAGGTGGTGACACGCGGCCTGGAGAAGCGGGGCATCAAAGTTGTCGGCGCGCATGAGGTCGTTCCCGAACTGGCGGCCGGCGAAGGCACGTTGACCGCGGCGAAACCAAAGCAATCCGACTGGCGTGACATCGAGGCGGCCAGGCTGGCCGCCAAGGCCATCGGCGCGCTCGATATCGGGCAGGCGGCGATTGCGATCGGAGGCCGGGCGATCGCGCTGGAAGGCATTGAGGGCACGAGCGGCCTGCTCGAAAGAGCGCGCGCGCTGCGTGGCCATGGCAGGCTTGCCGGAAAGACCCGCGGGGTGCTGGTCAAATGCGCCAAACCCGGCCAGGAGCTGCGGGCCGACCTGCCGTCGATCGGACCGCAGACGGTGGAAGCAGCCCATGCGGCGGGGCTTGCCGGCATTGCCATCGAAGCGGGGCGCTCGCTGATCCTGGAGGGACCCGCAACGCTGTCGCGGGCGAACGCGCTCGGCCTGTTCATCGTCGGGCTGCCAGCGGCGGAGCCGGCGCATGGCTGACAAGGCGCTGAAGATCGCAATCGTGGCCGGCGAGGAATCCGGCGACCTGCTTGGCGCCGACATCGTGCGCTCGATCAAGCAGTCGACGGGCCGCGAGGTGCAGATCGTCGGTCTCGGCGGCCGCCATCTGCAGGCGCTCGGGCTGGTCTCGCCGTTCGACGCCGGCGAGATCGCGCTCATGGGCTTCAGCGCCATCCTGCGCGACCTGCCAAGGCTGATGTGGCGGATCGGACAGCTGGCCAGGATGGTCGCGGATGAGAAACCCGACTGCCTCATCACCATCGATAGTCCCGACTTTTCGCTGCGCGTGGCCAGGAAAGTGCGCGCGGCCAACCCGTCCATCCCGATCATCCACTATGTCTGCCCCAGCGTCTGGGCATGGCGGCCGGGCAGGGCGGTGGCGATGAAGCCCTATGTCGACCACATCCTCTGCATCCTGCCGTTCGAGGTGAAGGAGCTAGGCAGGCTCGGCGGACCGCCAGGCACCTATGTCGGACATCGCCTCACCCATGACGCGGGCGTGCTGTCGGCGGCCAGGACACAGGCCCAACCGCGGGACCTTTCGCCGGATCGCCTGAAGACGCTGCTCGTCCTGCCCGGCTCGCGACGCAGCGAAGTGCGGCGGCTGCTCGAGCCGTTTGGGGAGACCGTGTCGATGCTGCGGGCACGCGGGCATCGCCTGCGGCTGATGTTGCCGACCGTGCCGCATGTCGCCGATGTCGTGCGCTCCGCGGTCGCTCGCTGGGACGAGAAGCCCGAGATCATCCTCGACGCTGAGCGAAAGTGGCAGGCCTTCGGCAAGGCCGACGCGGCGCTGATCGCGTCCGGCACGGTTTCGCTTGAATTGGCGCTGTCCGATGTGCCGATGATCTCCTGCTACCGGCTTGACCCTGTTGCGCGCATCGTGGCGCCATATCTCGTTTCGGTCTGGTCGGCGCTGCTGCCCAATCTGATATCGGATCGGGCGCTGATCCCGGAATTCTACAACGAGTATGTCAAGCCGAACAATCTGGCCCGCCAGCTCGAAGCGCTGTTCGCCGACACAGGCATGCGCAGATGGCAGAAGGACGGGTTCGCCGAGATCGCGCGGCGCATGACAACCGCCAAGCCGTCAGGCGACATCGCCGCGCAAGTGGTGATGAGGTATATCAAAGGAGTGAGTACTGAGTAGTGAGTAGTGAGTAGTGAGTAGGAAATGCCGCTCTTTTCCCTACTGACTACTGACTACTCACTACTGCCTTATTTTACCGCTTCGCGATCGGCACATAGTCTCGCTCGGGCGCGCCGGTATAGAGCTGGCGCGGGCGGCCGATCTTCTGGCGCGGATCCTCGATCATCTCCTTCCACTGCGCGATCCAGCCGACGGTGCGGGCAACGGCGAACAGCACGGTGAACATGGTGGTGGGGAAGCCCAGCGCCTTCAGCGTGATGCCGGAGTAGAAGTCGACATTGGGATAGAGCTTCTTCTCGATGAAGTAGGGATCGGTGAGTGCGATCTTCTCCAGTTCCATGGCGATGTCGAGCAGCGGATCGTCCTTGATGCCGAGCTCGCCCAGCACTTCGTGCGCGGTCTTCTGCATGATCTTGGCGCGCGGATCGTAGTTCTTGTAGACACGGTGGCCAAAACCCATCAGCCGGAACGGATCGTCCTTGTCCTTGGCGCGGGCGATGAATTCGGGAATGTGATCGACATGGCCGATCTCGCCCAGCATGTTCAGCGCCGCTTCGTTGGCGCCGCCATGCGCCGGACCCCACAGGCAGGCGATGCCGGCGGCGATGCAGGCAAACGGATTGGCGCCCGACGAGCCGGCGAGCCGCACGGTCGAAGTCGAGGCGTTCTGCTCGTGGTCGGCGTGCAAGATGAAGATGCGTTCCATGGCGCGCGCCAGGACCGGGTTGATCTTGTATTCCTCGCACGGCACGGCAAAGCACATGTGCAGGAAGTTGGCGGCGAAATTCAGTTCGTTCTTCGGATAAATGAAGGGCTGGCCGATATGGTATTTGTAGGCCATGGCCGCGATCGTCGGCATCTTGGCGATCAGCCGCATCGACGCCACCATGCGCTGGTACGGGTCGGATATGTCGGTGGAGTCGTGATAGAAGGCCGACAGCGCGCCGACCACGCCGCACATCACCGCCATCGGATGCGCGTCGCGGCGGAAACCGGTGAAGAAGCGCGACATCTGCTCATGCACCATGGTATGGCGCGTCACGCGGTAGTCGAAATCGTCCTTCTGCGCCTTGGTCGGCAGTTCGCCGTAGAGCAGGAGATAACAGACTTCCAGGAAGTCGCCATGTTCGGCCAACTGGTCGATCGGATAGCCGCGATGCAGGAGGATGCCGGCGTCGCCATCGATGAACGTGATCTCGGACTCGCAGCTTGCCGTCGAAGTGAAGCCGGGATCGTAGGTGAAGGCACCGGTGGTGCTGTAGAGCGTGGCGATGTCGATGACGTCAGGCCCGACCGAACCACTTCGCACCTTGAATTCGTGCGTCTTGCCGGCGAATTCCAGCTTTGCGGTGGCTTCCTGGGTCTTGCCGCCCAGTTCCCGTCTTGTCGCAGCTTCGGTCATTGCAAACTCCTTCTTGTTTCCTCATGCCGGCAAAGGCAAATTCTGCAAAGCGACACGTCGAAGTCACCGAATGCGCGTATTCGCGACCGCATTTTAGGGGGTGCGTGCCAGATTGGGCCAAGGCCCAATGTTGCACTGCGAAACGCGCCTTTCAATGCCAATCTTCTTGGGCCAGATTGCTCCTAATCGATTTGATCCGCGATGCGCGCCAAGCTCTCCTCGCGACCAAGCACGGCGAGAACGTCGAACACGCCGGGTGAGGTGCTCTTGCCGGTCAGGGCGGCGCGCAAGGGCTGGGCGACGGCGCCGAGCTTGTGGCCGCCGGCCGTCGCATAGTCGCGGATCGCGGCTTCAGCCGAGGCCGCGGTCCAGTCGCCTGAAACCGCCTTGAGGGCGTCGTGAGCGCCACGCAGGACCTTGCGCGCATCGTCATTGAGCAGCAGGGCTGCCTTTTCGTCGATCGGCAACGGCCGCGCGGCAAACAGGAAGGCGGCGCCATCGACGAGTTCGACCAGCGTCTTGGCGCGCTCCTTCAGCCCCGGCAGCGCTGCCAGCAACTGCGCCCTGTTCCTGTCGTCGAGGCGTGCGGCCATCGCCGGGCCGCCTTCGAGATAGGGCAGGGTGGCGATGAAGATGTCGAACAGCTCGGCATCGCCCATGCGGCGCATATGGACGCCGTTCAGCGCCTCGAGCTTGGCGAAATCGAAGCGGGCGGCGCCCTTATTCACGTCGCCGATATCGAACCAGGCGATCATGTCCTGGATCGACATGATCTCGTCGTCGCCGTGGCTCCAGCCGAGCCGAGCCAGATAGTTCAGCAGCGCTTCGGGCAGGTAGCCCATGGCGCGGTAGGCCTCCACGCCCAGCGCGCCGTGCCGCTTCGACAGCTTGGCGCCGTCGGCGCCGTGGATCAGCGGTATGTGCGACATTGAAGGCACATCCCAGCCCATGGCGTTGTAGATCACGGTCTGGCGAGCGGCATTGGTGAGGTGGTCGTCGCCGCGGATGATGTGGGTGACGCCCATGTCGTGGTCGTCGACGACGACGGCATGCATGTAGGTCGGATTGCCGTCCGAGCGCAGGATGATGAAGTCGTCCAGATCCTTGTTGGGAAAGCGCACGTCGCCCTGGACACGGTCATGCACCACCGTCTCGCCCTTGGTCGGCGCCTTGATGCGGATCGCGCCCTTGACGCCGGGAGGCGCCTGCGAAGGGTCGCGGTCACGCCAGCTTCCGTCATAGCGCGGTGGCAGGCCCTTGGCCCGCGCCGCCTCGCGCATTGCCTCAAGCTCAGCGGGGGTCTCGTAGCTGTAGTAAGCCTTGCCCATGCGCACCAGCTCCTCGGCCACCTCGCGATGGCGCGGCGCGCGCTCGAACTGCGACACCGCCCCGCCATCCCAGGAGAGGCCGAGCCAGGTCAGCCCATCGAGAATGGCGGCCGTTGCCGCATCGGTGGAGCGCTCGCGGTCGGTGTCCTCGATGCGCAGCAGCATCGTACCGCCGGTGTGCCTGGCATAGAGCCAGTTGAACAGCGCCGTACGCGCGCCGCCAATGTGCAGGTAGCCGGTGGGCGAGGGGGCAAAACGGGTGACAACCTTGTCGGACATACAACTCTCGGGAAACGTCTGGAGTGGGGTGCGGATCACGCGCACTTTCGCGCGCCGCGCGTTCATGTAGCATAGGGTGTCGAGGGCGCAAGGGGCAGACCCGATGGCTGGAGCGGGCCGGGCCGCGGAGGAAGGCGACGACGTCGTTGCTGGCGTCAGCGAACGCTCGCTTTTTGCCATGCCCGCGCCGGTCTCATTGCCGCTGGCGCCGCCGCCCTTGCAGCAGCCGGGCAAGTCGCTGCCGCCGGATGTTTCCGCGCCGCCTGGCGTCCCTGCTGTCCGCGCGGCCTCGCGCCTGCGCCGGGAGTTCGGTCGTGCTTCATGGCCTCGCCTGCGCAACGGAGTGGCCAGAGCCGCCGAGCTCGAACTCGATCGGGGCGTAGCCTTCCTGCTGATACCGGTGTTCCTGGCATGCGGATCGGTGGCCTATTTTTCGCTGGCGGCGGAGCCGGGCTTTGCCAAGCCTCTCGCGATCGCGATCCTGATGGCGCTGTGCGCGCTCGTTTCGCGCTCATGGTCGAAAACCCATCTGTGCTTCATGGCGGCGCTGTTGTGCGCGCTCGGCATGCTCGCCGGCAAAGTCGAGACCTGGCGGGCGGGAACGCGGATGCTGGGCTCGGAAATCTCCACGCAAATCACCGGCCGCGTCGTTTCAGTCGACCAGATGGAGACCGGTCGCATCCGGCTGACCATCGACGTGACATCGACCGCACGGCCGAAACTACGCTACGCGCCGGAGCGCGTCCGCCTTTCGGCGCGCAAGGTGCCGGCTGAGGTGACGGCCGGCTCGCTCGTGACCGGCTATGCCAAGCTGTTGCCGCCGACCGGGCCGGTGCGGCCGGACAGCTACGACTTTTCCTTCGACAGCTACTTCGCCGGCATCGGTGCCAGCGGGTTCTTTCTCGGAAATCCCAAGATCGTCTCGGCCGATGATAGGCCGCTGTGGGCCGCCCTTTCAGCCGCCATCGAGAGTGCTCGTGAAAGCATTGCCGACCATATCAGGGACAGCATCGGCGGCGCCGAGGGCGAGATCGCCGCGGCGCTGATCGTGGGCGTGCGCGCCGGGATTCCCGACGAAATCAACGAAGCGATGCGACGCACCGGCATCTACCACATCATCTCCATTTCCGGGCTGCACATGGCGCTGGTCGCCGGCACCGTCATGGGGCTGCTGCGTGGTGGCTTCGCGCTGTTCCCGAACTTTTCCTCCCGCCGGCCGGTCAAGAAATACGCGGCCGCGGCGGCACTTTTCTCGATCGCCGCCTATCTCGTCATTTCGGGCGTCGTCGTTGCCGCCGAACGCAGCTTCATCATGCTGGCGGTGATGCTGATCGCCGTCCTGTTCGATCGGGCGGCACTCACCATGCGCAATCTGGCTATTTCGGCGATCGCCGTCATCGTGGTGTCGCCGCACGAGGTGGTAGGGCCGAGCTTCCAAATGTCGTTCGCCGCCACCGCGGCCCTGGTCGGCGCCTATGCCGGCTGGTCGGATCGCAAAGCCGACAAAGCGCGGACCCCGCCGCCGCAACGGACCTTGCCTGGCCTCCTGACGCGAAAATTGCTGCTGGCGACAGGTGGGCTGGCGATGACCTCGATCATCGCGGGAAGCGCCACGGCGCTTTTCGCCATCTGGCATTTCCAGCGCGTTTCACCACTCAGCCTGTTCGCCAATCTTGCAGTCATGCCGATCGTTTCCGTCGTGATGTTCCTTGCGGTTGCCAGCGCGCTGCTGATGCCGTTCGAGTTCGATGGACCATCCCTTTATCTGATGGGCAAGGGACTGACCATGATGATCGCCATATCGGGATGGATCTCGCAACGCTCGCCGGTCGACGCGGTCGGGTTGATTTCGCAGCAATCCGTCCTTCTGGTCGCGATCGCCCTGGTCATCGCGACGATGGCCACGACATGGCTGCGGCTGGCGGCACTTCCCTTCGCGCTCGCCGGCCTGTTGACCGTTTCGGACACGCGCACGCCGGACGTGCTGATTTCGGAGGATGCCCGCCTGGTGGCGCTGCCGATCGGCGGCGGCGAGCTCGCGATCAACCGGGCGCGCCCGAACGAATTCACCGTCGACAACTGGAAACGCGCGCTGAAATCCGAAACCATAGTTGCGCCGGAGCTGTTCGACAGCGGAGACCGACAGTTCGACATCTTCGATCCTGCGCAACTTCCGGCGGGAGCGCCTTTCTATTGCTTCACCGGCCTGTGCATGGCCCGGCATCCCTCCGGGGCGATCATCGCGCAGGTGGAGGATCGCAAGGATGCCTGGAGGGCCTGCGCCTATGCGGATCTGATCGTCATCGACGACCCCCGGGGCTACGACCCCTGCCACAATCCGCTGGTTCTCGTCATCACCAAGCGGCAGCTCGCTCGGAACGGAAGTGCCGCCGTCTTCTTCGACCAGCAATCGGCGACGGCACCGGCCCAGGCCAGCTTTGCCGTCGACAGGCCATATCGCCCCTGGCACGAACAGCGAAAATTCTCGCGCGAGGCACGGGGACTGCCGCCCTACCGCAAACCCGAAAAGCCCAACGCCGAACCCGCTCAGTAGCGCCTGATCAGTCCGACCAGCTTGCCTTGCACCTTGACCCTGTCCGGTCCGAAAATACGTGTTTCATAAGCCGGATTGGCAGCCTCGAGCGCAATCGAGGCGCCCTTGCGACGGAAGCGCTTCAGCGTCGCTTCCTCCTCGTCGACCAGGGCCACGACAATCTCGCCGGGACTTGCGGTGTCGGCGTTGCGGATGATGACCGTATCGCCGTCGAAGATGCCGGCCTCGATCATCGAATCGCCCTTGACCTCCAGCGCATAATGCTCGCCGCCCATGATCATGTCCGGCGGCACCGAGATGGAATGCGTCTGATGCTGGATAGCGTCGATCGGCACGCCGGCCGCGATACGGCCCATGACCGGGATCGAAACCGCTGAAACCGCGTCGTCGTCATTGCCGGCGGCGGGCAGGCGCGAGGGCGCCGCCGGCTTGATCTGCCTGTTAAGGCCGCCCTGTCCAAGGCTGCCCTGGATGACGCTCGGAGAGAACTTCTTTGCCGCGTTAAGACCCGGCGCGATCGAATCCGGCAGGCGCAGCACCTCCAGCGCGCGCGCCCGGTTCGGCAGGCGGCGAATGAAGCCGCGCTCCTCCAAAGCCGTGATCAGCCGATGAATTCCCGACTTGGAGGCGAGGTCCAGCGCTTCCTTCATCTCGTCGAAGGACGGCGGAATGCCGCTTTCCTTCAGCCGTTCATGGATGAACATCAAGAGTTCATGTTGCTTGCGCGTGAGCATGGCGGCCCCCAAAGGCATTGCACGAAGGGTCTGGAACCAGAATCAGAAAACAAACCCAGAACAAACACTATCTGTTCCAGTTGTGTTCCGCAACCATTTAAAGTTTAATGAATTTGTTAAGGCGGCGGAAACGAAAGGCCCTCCCGCAGCCAGCATCCTGCCAGCGCGGTCTGTCGTCAATGCGCTCTCAGCCTCTTTGAAACTATTTTGGTTAATGGCCTGTGGCCCGGCCGATCTCCACTCTTGGTACAAGCCTGCAAACCGTGTGGCCGGCAGGTGCCGGCTGCCTTTTGGGGCGGATCAAAATCTCCGCGGCTCGTGAACGAAACGAAACCAAAAAGCCAACTTCCTGCCGGAAAGCGGCCAGGCATCACCGAATGCGACGGGCTGCGTTCGTTCGCTCCTTGCTTCCGGCTCGCTTGACTAAACCGTATAACAATGTACGGTTTTCGAAGAGGGACACCAATGACCACGCCGAAGCAGGCCGCGCGACGTGAACGGATAGAGGAGGCCGCCTATGCGGTGCTCCGGGAAACCGGCTACAAAAGCGCCTCCCTGCTTGCCATCGCCAAGCGGGCATCGGCCTCGAACGAAACCCTCTACAACTGGTACGGCAACAAGCAGGTCCTGTTTCGATCCCTGATCGAAGCCAATGCGGGAGAAGCAAGGAAGCTGCTGGAGGACGCCCTTCGCCAGGCGCGCGATCCTCTCGAAACCCTGAACTTGCTCGGGCCAGTCCTGCTGACCCTTGTGACGGGCGACAAGGCGGTGGCGCTCAATCGCGCCGCAGCCGGCGACGTCAACGATACAGGCACGCTTGGCCAGTCGATCGCGCAATTCGGCCGCAATACCATAATGCCGCTTGTTGGCGACCTGCTTCGAACCGCAAGTCGGGTCGGCCTGATCGCCTGTGACGATCCTGCCGAAGCCGCCGACATCTACGTCCGGCTTTTGATCGGCGATCTCCAGGTTCGCCGGATCGTCGGGGTGCTCGAGGAGTTGCCTCGGCCGGAAATCGAGCAAAGATCGAACCGGGCGTTCACCCTGTTTTTGCGCCTCTATGCGGCCAGCCCTTGCCCCGGCGGCAAAACGGCCGGCCCGTTTCCGGGGCGCTCTTCTCACCGAGGAACATCGTGACCATGAGCAAAATTCCCGATCTCGCAGCGATCGAGGCAATGGACACCGCGGATCCGCTGCGTGCCATGCGTGACCGCTTCACCTTGCCTCAAGGGGTGATCTATCTCGACGGCAATTCGCTCGGCGCCGCTTCGCCCGCCGTGTTCGGCGAGCTGCAGCAGGCCGCCACGCAGGAGTGGGCGCAGGATCTGATCCGCGCCTGGAACACCGCCGGCTGGTTCGACATGCCGGTCGAACTCGGCGACCAGCTCGGGCGCCTGATCGGGGCCGCCGCCGGCCAGACGGTGGTCTGCGATACCACCTCGATCAACATCTACAAGGTGCTGCATGCGTCACTCGGGATGCGGCCGGACAGGTCGGTCATCGTCGCCGAGGGGGACAGCTTTCCGACCGATCTCTATATGGCCGAGGGCGTTGCCTCGACGCGGCCGGGCACGGTGCTGCGGCTCGAGGGCGTCGATGCGCCGACCATAGAAGAACTGATCGACGAGCAGGTCGCGGTCATCCTGGTCAACCACGTCAACTACAAATCCGGGCAGCTGCGCGACATGGCCGCGCTGACGCGCAGGGCGCATGATGCCGGCGCGCTGATCGTCTGGGATCTCTGCCATACCGCCGGCGCCCTGCCGGTCGAGCTCGACCGTTCGAACGCAGATTTCGCCGTCGGCTGCACCTACAAATATCTCAATGGCGGCCCGGGTGCCCCGGCCTTCATCTACGCGGCCGAGCGCCACCATCGCGATGTCCGCCAGCCGCTCAGCGGCTGGTGGGGCCATGCGCGGCCTTTCGCCTTCGAACAGGGTTTTGCTGCCGGCACAGGCATCCGCCGGTTTCTGTGCGGCACGCAGCCTGTCCTGTCGATGCGCGCGCTCAAAGGGGCGCTCGATGTCTGGAACGACGTCGACATGGCAGAGGTGCGCAGGAAGAGCATCGCATTGACCGATCTGTTCATCCAGCTCGTCGAGGCAAAATGCGGCGTCTACGGCCTCGAACTCGAAAGCCCGCGCGACGGCAATGAGCGCGGCAGCCAGGTGTCGTTCCTCCACCCGCATGGCTATCAGGTGATGCGGGCCCTGATCGAGCGCGGCGTGATCGGCGATTTCCGCGCGCCATCCACAATTCGCTTCGGCTTCACGCCGCTTTATGTCGGCTATGTCGATGTCTGGCAGGCGGTCGAGGTGCTGGAAGACATTTTGCGCACGGACGCCTGGCAGGAGGCGCGTTTCGCCGTCAAGGCGGCGGTAACTTAAGAGCCTGTCGCTCAGAAAAGCGCAGCGGTTTCGAGATAACGATATGCACTCGGCAAAGCTACGTCAGAGCCGGGTGCGAACCTTCCACAGCTCCGGGAACAACTCGACCTCCAGCATCTTCTTCAGATAGGACGCGCCCGATGTGCCGCCGGTGCCGCGCTTCATGCCGATGATGCGCTCGACCGTGGTGACGTGGTTGAAGCGCCAGCGGCGGAAATAATCCTCGAAGTCGACCAGCTTCTCGGCGAGTTCGTAGAACATCCAGTAACGCTGCGGGTCGCGGTAAATGGTCTGCCAGGCGACCAGGACCTCTTCGTTCTCGGTCCGCGTTTCGCGCCAGTCCGTGCGCCTTGCGTCGGCGCCGATGTCGAAGCCGTTGCGGGCGAGCAGCAGCAGCGCCTCGTCGTAGAGCGACGGCTGCGCCAGGATCGCCTCCAGTTTCTCGCTGAGGTCCGGCCGATGCTTGTGCGGCCCGAGCATTGCGAGGTTGCGGTTGCCGGCCATGAATTCGATGGCGCGGTATTGCCAGGACTGGAAGCCCGAGGACTGGCCGAGCGCATCGCGGAATTCGGTGTATTCGCTGGGCGTCATCGTGCGCAGCACGTCCCAGGCATTGTTGAGCTGCTCGAAGATGCGCGCGACGCGCGAAAGCATCTTGAAGCTCGGTTCGAGACGGTCGGCGCGGATGGAGCGGATTGCGGCGCCGATTTCGTGCAGCGCGAGCTTCATCCAGAGTTCCGATGTCTGGTGCTGGATGATGAACAGCATCTCGTCATGGGCTGACGAAAGCGGCTGCTGCGCCTCGAGCACCTTTTCCAGATGCAGATAGTCGCCGTAGGACATGCGCTCCTTGAACGACATTTCCGCGCCCTCGGTGGAAGGGTCGTAGGGCTTGCTCAATTGATCTTCTCCGCGCGCAGCCGGAAGCGCTGGATCTTGCCGGTTTGCGTCTTGGGCAAAGCGGCGATGAATTTTACCGAGCGCGGGTATTTGTAGGGCGCGATCGTGGCCTTGACGTGGTCCTGCAGGCGCTTGACGGTCAGCGCGTCCGGCGCCACGCCTTGCACGAGCACGACATGCGCTTCCACGATCTGGCCGCGTTCGGCATCCTCGGCTCCGACCACCGCGCATTCGGCGACATCGGCATGCGCCAGCAGCGCCGCTTCGACCTCGGGGCCGGCGATGTTGTAGCCGGCACTGACGATCATGTCGTCGGAGCGCGCGGCGAAGTGGAAGAAACCGTCCTCGTCCTGCCAGAACGTGTCACCGGTGAGGTTCCACCCGTCGCGGACATAGTCGCTCTGCCTGGCATCGGCCATATAACGGCAGCCGGTCGGTCCCCGCACCGCGAGCCTGCCTGCGGTGCCGCGCGGCACTTCACGCATTTCGTCGTCGACGATGCGCGCCTGATAGCCGCCAACGGCCTTGCCGGTGGAAGCGGGCTTCATGTCGTCAAAGCGGTTGGAGATGAAAATATGCAGCATTTCCGTGGCGCCGATGCCGTCGAGGATCGGCTTGCCGGTCTTCTCAGTCCATTCCTCGAAGACCGGCGCGGGCAAGGTCTCGCCGGCTGAAACCGCGACCCGCAGCGACGATAAATCGGCCCCTTCGTCCATGGCCTTGAGCATTGCGCGATAGGCGGTGGGCGCGGTGAAGGAGATCGTCGCTTTGTAGCTTTCGATGATGTGGACCATGTTGGGCGGCGTGGCCTGTTCCAGCAGCGTCGCCGCGGCGCCGAAACGCAGCGGGAAGATGGCGAGCCCGCCAAGGCCGAAGGTGAAGGCCAGCGGCGGCGAGCCAACGAAGATGTCGTCCGGCTTCACCTGCAGGATCTCGCGGGCGTAGGCGTCGGCGATGATCAGGAGGTCGCGGTGAAAATGCATCGTCGCCTTCGGCACGCCCGTCGTGCCCGAGGTGAAGCCGAGCAGGGCGACGTCGTCGCGCCCGGTCTGCACCGCGGCAAATGTCACGGGTTTGTCGAGGGCTGCGCGATCGAGTTCGGCATCGTGGTTGGCAGTACCGTCGAAACCGATGACCTGCTTGAGGAACGCGCTGTCCTTGGCGCAGGCGGTCATCTCGTCCATCAGCCTGGTGTCGCACAGCGCTGTGGTGATTTCGGCCTTGTCGACGATCTTGGCCAGTTCGCCGGCGCGCAGCATCGGCATGGTGTTGACCACGACGGCGCCGACCTTGGTGGCGGCCAGCCAGCAGGCCACCATTGCGGGGTTGTTGGCCGAGCGGATCAGCACCCGGTTGCCTGGCTTGACGCCGTAATTCTCGACCAGCGCATGCGCCAGCCTGTTCGTCCAGTCGGACAATTCCTTGTAGGTGCGGCGGCGGCCATTGCCGATCAGCGCGGTGTGGTCGCCGAGGCCTTTCTCGACCAGCCTGTCGGTCAGTTCGACGCCGGCATTGAGCCGCTCGGGATAGTCGAAGCCGTCGAGCAGGAAGTCCGGCCACTGGTCGGGCGGCGGCAGGTTATCGCGCGTGAAGGTATCGATATGCGCTGATGGCCCAAGCATTTTCGGCTGCCCCTGTCTGCCTCACGCCCATCGCTGAACAGGGCACAGGATCGCACCAGTCGAAATTTGTTTCAAGCCTAAAATGTTTTGCTCTGGGAGCATTGACGTTGCCGCTGTCGATGGCCATTGCTAGCGCTGAAACGATGCCGTCCGGGGGAGGGTGCCGATGCTCGAACATCGCATTGCCGATTGGGACAATGCCTACGCCAATGGCGCCAACATCGCCGGCAGCGATCGCTGGCCGGCTGCATGGGTCGAACCAGCGCAGGCATTTCGCGATGCGCTTGCGGCAAAGGGCAGGGCTCAGCTCGATATCGCCTATGGCGACAGGCCGCGCAACCGGCTCGATCTCTTCCTTCCCGCCGCCATGCCCAAGGGGCTCGTCGTGTTCATTCATGGCGGCTACTGGCTGGAGTCCGACAAGGATACCTGGTCGCATCTCGCCAGGGGCTCGGTTGACAGCGGCTTTGCCGTGGCGATGCCGTCCTATACGCTCTGCCCCGACATACGCATCGCCGGCATCTCCCACGAGATCGGCGCGGCGATCGGCACGGCGGCGGCGATGGTCGGGGGACCGCTTATGCTGACCGGGCATTCGGCCGGCGGCCATCTCGCCAGCCGCATGGCGACGACGTCCACGCCCCTGGCAGCCGACGTGGCAAGGCGCGTACGCCACGTCGTTTCGATTTCAGGCCTGCACGACCTGCGTCCGCTCATGCGCACCGGCATGAACGCGGCGCTGAAAATCGATGAAGCCGAGGCGCTGACGGAAAGTCCGGCGCTGCTGCGGCCCATGGATGGCGCGCGCATCACGTGCTGGGCCGGAGGCGGCGAGCGGTCCGAGTTCTTGCGCCAGAACGCCTTGCTGGCCAATATCTGGACAGGGCTTGGTGCCGTCACGAGCGCGGTGGTCGAGCCGGACCGACATCATTACGACATTGTCGAAGGCCTGGCCGATCCGGCGCATCCGCTGACACGAGCTTTGCTAGCGGAGTCAACGATCTGATTTGTCGCTAGAATCAGCGAGTTATGTGGGGAATATTCACCTCAGCATGAGAACGCTGCAAGCGTCTCCTGCAGCCGCGGTGGATACAAATGGTTCGCGCACGATCAGTCCGTTGGCGTCGGCCAGCATCCTCAGCATCGAGGAATCCTGGATGCTGAAAGGGGTTGCCACCAGCATGCCGGCCTCTTGCCTGACCACCGCCCGCACATAGTCCTGGCGCAGATCATTGGCCTGCATCGCGGCGCCCAGCCGTGCCTGACGGATATCTTGCCGGAAATTGCGGCCGCCGAGGCGTGCCAGAAGCGGTTTCAGGAACAGTTGCGAGCAGACGAGGCTCGCCACCGGATTGCCGGGCAGGCCGATGCACCTGATGTCGCCGAGGCGGCCGAACATCAGCGGCTTGCCGGGACGCATGGCGATCTTCCAGAAACCGAGCGTCATGCCTTCGCCGGTCAGCACGTCATGGATCAGATCGTGGTCGCCGACCGAGGCGCCGCCGAGCGTGACGATGACATCAGCGCCGGCCGCGACCGCTTTCCTGACCAGCGCCGCGATGGCTTCCTCACGATCGGCAGCAATGCCGAGATCAAGCGCATGCGCACCGACCGATTGCGCGGCGGCGGCGACGCCATAGGCGTTTGACGAAATGATCTGGTCGGGGCCGAGTTCGCTGCCGGGCGGCAGCAGCTCATCGCCGGTGGCGATGATGGCAACCAGCGGTCGCTTTACGACGCCCACCCGGGGATGGTTGGCCGAGGCGACAAGCGACAGTGCTGCCGGATCGAGCACGCGGCCTTTTTCCAGCAGGATGTCGCCTTCGGAGAAATCGAGCCCGAAGCGGCGGATGTTGCGACCCTCGGCCGTCGGTTCGACCACCTCGATGCTGCCGCCGCCGAGGTCACGAACATTTTCCTGGATGACGATGGTGTCTGCGCCTTGCGGCAGCGGAGCACCGGTGAAGATGCGCACGGCCTGGGCCTTGCCGACGGCGCCGTCAAAGCCGCGCCCGGCCGCCGCCATGCCGATCACCGAAAGCCGGGACGGCACGGACGCGACATCGATGGCGCGGACCGCGTATCCGTCCATGGCAGAGGCGTTGAAGGGCGGCTGGGTGCGCAACGCCACCACCGGTTCCGCGAGAACACGATCCATGGCCTCGAGGAGCGAAACACTTTCGCTCGCAAGCGGCGCAGCACCCTCCAGCAGGCGTTCGAGCGCTGCTGCGACCGGAAGCAGCGCCATCAGGCGACCGCCCCATCTTCGCCAGCGGCTTTGTAATCGCCCGATTTGCCACCGGTCTTTTCGACCAACCGGATGCCGGTGATGACCATGGCGCGGTCGACCGCCTTGGCCATGTCGTAAATGGTCAGGCAGGCAACCGAAGCCGCGGTGAGCGCTTCCATTTCGACGCCGGTCTTGCCGGTGACGCGCGCCAGCGCGGTGATCTTCAGTCCGGGCAGGGCAGGATCGGGCTCAATGTCGACGGAGACCCTGGTCAAGAGCAGCGGATGGCAGAGCGGGATCAGCTCATGCGTCTTCTTCGCCGCCATGATGCCGGCTATGCGCGCGGTGCCCAGCACATCGCCTTTCTTGGCATTGCCGGCCAGGATCATCTTCAGCGTCTCGGGCCGCATCGAGACGAAACCCTCGGCGACAGCGGTGCGCGTCGTTTCCTCCTTGCCGCCAACATCGACCATGTTGGCCTGGCCCTGCGCGCCGAGATGGGTGAGGGCGGCCGTCATCGTCAGACAGCCTCGGCCGCTGCCTTGCCGGTGAGCAACGCGCGCGTTGCGGCGGTCACATCTTGCTGGCGCATCAAACTTTCGCCGACCAGGAAGGTGCCGATGTCGCTCTTTTGCAATCTGAGGCAGTCGTCATGAGAGAAGATGCCGCTTTCGCTGACCAGCAAGTAACCGCCCGGCACCATCGCCCGCAGTCGTTCCGAGGTTTCGAGACGGGTCTCGAATGTTCGCAGATTACGGTTGTTGATGCCGATTAATTGCGACGACAGCTTCAGTGCGCGCTCCGTCTCGGCCTCGTCGTGGACCTCGATCAGCGCATCCATGCCGAGTTCGAATGCCGTCGCTTCAAGCTCGCTCGCCAAATCGTCATCGACGCTGGCCATGATGATCAGGATGGCGTCCGCCCCCCAGGCGCGAGCTTCATGGACCTGATAAGGATCGAACAGAAAATCCTTACGCAGCGCGGGCAGGGTGACGGCGGCTCTTGCCTTGGTGAGAAATTCCGGCGCGCCTTGGAAGGACGGTGCGTCGGTCAGCACCGAAAGACAGGCGGCGCCGCCCTTTGCATAGGCCCGCGCGAGCGCTGGCGGATCGAAGTCGGCGCGGATCAAGCCCTTGGACGGGCTTGCCTTCTTGATCTCGGCGATCAGAGCGAAGCCGCCGGACCTGCGCTTCGCCTCAAGTGCCGCGAGAAAGCCGCGCGGCGCGTCAGTGTCTTTCGCCCGCGCCTTGATCTCGGCCAGCGGCACGCGCGCCTTGGCCGTCGCGATCTCGTCGCGCTTGTAGGCCTCGATCTTGCGCAGGATGTCCGACATCTGTCTAACCGTTCGAAATCTCGACCAGCCGGTCGAGAACCTGCAGCGCCCGACCGCTGTCGATGGCTTGCACCGCCGTCGCCATGCCGTCGGCGAGCGTCGTCGCCTTGCCAGCCACCACCAAGCCGCCACCGGCGTTCATCAGCACGGTGTCGCGAAAAGCGCCCACGGCGCCACCCAACATAGCGCGCAACGCCTCGGCGTTGTAGGCAGCGTCGCCGCCGCGCAGTTCTTCCTTGGTGTGACGGGCCAGACCAACCGTTTCGGGCGTCAAGGTGAAGGTGCGGATCTCGCCGCCGATCAGTTCGGCGACATGCGTTTCGCCCGTGGTGGTGATCTCGTCGTAGCCGTCACCATGAACGACCCAGGCATGCTCGGTGCCCAATGCCTTCAGCGTCTCGGCCACCGGCATGATCCATTCCGGCATGAACACGCCGACCATCTGCCGGCGCACGTCGGCCGGATTGGAGAGCGGACCGAGCAGGTTGAAGATGGTCCTGGTGCCGAGCTCCACGCGGGTCGGGCCGACATGCTTCATCGCCGGGTGATGTGCCGGCGCGAACATGAAGCCGACACCGGCCTCGTGGATGCAGCGGCCGATGGCCTGCGGCGTGAGATCGATCTTGACGCCGAGCGCGGTCAGGACGTCGGCCGCACCGGTCAGCGAAGACAACCCGCGATTGCCATGCTTGGCGACCGGAACCCCGCTGGCGGCGATGACGAAAGCGGATGCCGTCGAGATGTTGACGGAGTGCGAATTGTCGCCGCCGGTGCCAACGATGTCGATGGCGCCGACAGGTGCGTCGACGCGAAGCATCTTGGCGCGCATGGTGGCGACGGCGCCCGAAATCTCGTCCACCGTCTCGCCGCGCACACGCAACGCCATCAGGAAGCCGCCGATCTGACCGGGCGTAGCATCGCCCGACATGATGATGTCGAAGGCCTCGCGCGCCTCGTCGAAGGACAGGGCGGTGCCGGTCGCGACCTTGGCGATATGGGTTTTCAGCGCGCTCATCTTGTCGAGGCTTGGGCAACGGCGGCCTGGTCGACGCGGACGCCGTACTGCGTCTGCAACTGCGCTACCAACTGGTCGAGCAGGTCGTCCGACATGCCGGCGGTGAAGGACTTGCGCGCGTCCTCGGGCACCGAACTGGCGTCGGCCCCGGCGGGTTCGAACACCTCGGCGACCTTGAACAGGATTTGCGCGTCGCTGGTGGGAGAGGGGATCAGGCCGGTGCCGCCTTCGCCGACGCCGAACATCACCGCTGCACCTTCCTTGCCGAAATCGGCGTCGTCGGCCTCGCGCTTCAGGCCACGCTTGGTCTGCTTTTCCAGCTTGAGCTCGCCGGCGATGACGTCGAGCGTTGCGCCGGCCTTGAGCCGCTTTTCCAGCTCCTGCGCCTTGGCGGTCAACCGCTTGGCCGTCTCGGCCGCAGTCCAGTCGGCAACGACTTTCTGGCGAACTTCGTCCAGCGTGCGGTCGCGGGCCGGCGTGATCGAAGCCACTTCATAGAAAATGAAGCCGTTATCGGCCGTGGTCAGCGCCTCGTTTTCGGTATTCGGTTCGGCTTCGAAGGCGGCCTTGATCAGAGCAGGCGATTCCGGCAGGTCCTTGACGATGGAGCCATCGGGCCGCAGGCCACTGCGATCGATCGCGTCGACGGTGACGACCTTCAGCTTCAGCTTGGCGGCAGCGTCAGCCAGCGAACTGCCGGCGGCGCGACTGTCCTCGTAATTGTCGTGCACGTCCAGAAGGATGCGGCTTGCCTCGCCCAGCGCCAGGTCCTTGCGGATCTGGTCCGACACTTCGGCCAGCGGCTTCACGACTTCGGGCTTGATCTCGGTGACGCGCAGCAGCACGGGACCGAAGGCACCCTGCACGACAGGGCTCACCTCATTGACGTTGAGCGCAAAAGCAGCGTCGGCGACCGCCTTGTCGGCGATCTTGTCCTTGGCGAGCGTTCCGAGCAGCGTGTCGGCCGGGGTCTTGCCTTCCGCAGTGACGAGCTTGTCGAAGGTTGCGCCGGACTTCAAGGAATCGAGCGCGGCCTTGGCCTCGTCTGGCGTCTTGAACACAAGCTGCTCTATGGTGCGCATCTCCGGAGTGGTGTAGCGCGCCTTGTTCTTGTTGTAGTCGTCGCTGACCTGGGCGTCGGTCACCGAGCTCGTATCCATGATGTCCTGCGGCTCGAGCCTGACATAGGAAAACTTGCGGTATTCGGGCGCGGCATAGGTCTTCTTGTTGGCCTCGAAATAGGCCTGCAGCGCGCTGTCGCTCGGCGCCTCGATGGGTTCGACCAGCGCCTTCGGCAAGGTCAGATAGTCGACCGTACGATCCTCGCCACGGTACAGGGCCACCGCCTTGAAGAAGGTGTCAGGCGCCTTGAGGCCGTCCGAAACCGCCTCGACGATCTGCTGGCGCACCGCGACCTGGGCCCGATTCTTCAAATAATCCTCCGGGCGCATGCCGACCTCACGCAGTCTGTATTCGAAGGCTCTCCGGTCGAACTGTCCGCCGGGGCCCTTGAACGCCGGATCCTCGCGGGTGAGTTCGGCCAGCCGGTCCTTGGACAGGCCAAGGCCGAGCTTGCGAGCCTGTTCGTCGAGGACCGCGCCCGAAACAAGCTGCGCCAACACCTGGTTGTCGACGCCGAGCGCCTTTGCCTGTTCGTGGGTGAGGCGTTGGCCGAACTGCTGCGACATGACGGCGAGCTGGCGGTCATAGGCAAGGCGGTATTCGTTGATCGACACCTTGGTGCCGCCAGCCGTGATGACGGAGTCGTGGCCGGCAAGACCACCCATCAGCCGTCCCGATACGCCCCAGACCGCAAAACTGACCACCAGCAGCGAAAGCAGTAACTTCGCGACCCAGGTGCCCGCCGCGCTTCTCAATATACCAAGCATCGTTACTTCCGATTTATGCGCATTTCGGATGCGCCGAGTCTGAAACAAGCGCAATAGCGCCCTTCCGGTCCACTGTCGATTGCTTTGTGGCTTGATTTTGGTAGTGAGAACGCCAGCCGAATGTCACCCGGAGAAGCAAACGATGACGCCAGGAATTCGCCCGCTCGTCGCAGGCAACTGGAAAATGAACGGTACCAGGGCCTCGCTCAACGAACTCAGGATGATCGGCAACGGTTTCATGAGCGGGCTCGACGCAGATACCGAGGCGCTGGTCTGCGTTCCCGCGACCTTGCTCGCCTATGCCGCCGAGATTCTGTCGCGTACGCCGGTTCATGCCGGCGGTGAGGATTGCCACGCCAAGGAGAGCGGCGCCTATACCGGGTGCATCTCCGCGGAGATGCTGAAGGATGCGGGCGCGACCCACGTCATCGTCGGCCATTCCGAATGCCGCGAACAGCGCGGCGAGGATGATGCCACAGTCCAGGCCAAGGCCTCCGCAGCCTGGCGCGCCGGGCTTGTGGCCATTGTCTGCATCGGCGAGACGCGACAGGAGCGCGAAGCGGGCGCGACGCTGGACGTGTTGTCACGCCAGGTTGCGGGTTCGGTGCCGGCAAGCGCCACCGCGTCCAACACGATCGTTGCCTATGAGCCGGTGTGGGCGATCGGCACCGGCCTGACGCCGACCGTCGCGGATGTAGCCGAGGCGCATGCGCATATTCGCGAAAAACTGTCGGACAAGCTCGGCACCGCCGCAGGCAAGATGCGCATTCTCTATGGCGGGTCGGTCAAGCCCTCCAATGCAGTGGAACTGCTTGGGGTCAGGAATGTCGACGGCGCGCTGGTCGGCGGCGCCAGCCTGAAAGCGGCCGACTTCCTGGGCATCGCGGAAGCCTATCGCAGCATCTCTTGATGACTTCGCGCGGCGCCGAAGCTGCCGCGGCGCACGGGAAATCGTTGTAAAGGACGCCTTGCTTCCCATATTCCGGCCACGGGCTTGGAAATGCCGTGAAAGCATTGTATTGAGCCGCCTCCAATTCCCCGGTCGTGTCCGCGGCCGGGCAGGGCATTGCCAGGATAAACTATGCAAACCGTACTGATCGTCATCCACCTCATGGTCGTTCTGGCCCTTGTCGGCGTTGTGCTGCTGCAGCGCTCCGAAGGCGGCGGCCTTGGCATTGGTGGCGGATCCGGCTTCATGACGGCGCGCGGCGCCGCCAATGCGCTGACCCGGGCGACGGCGATTCTGGCGGCCGCTTTCTTCGTGACGTCGCTGACCTTGTCGATCATTGCCCGCTACGGCGAGAAGCCGATCGACATCCTCGACCGCGTTCCCGCGACATCGGACGGCGCCGGCAAGGGCGTACTCAACCAATTGCCTGGCACGACCACCCCGACGCCGCCTTCCGGCAACGGAGCCGCGACGACGCCGCCAGCCAATGCTCCGGCCACGCCGCCGGCGGCCAACGGCACCAGCACCGCGCCTGCAGCCCCGCAGGTTCCGAACCAGTAGTCTGGGCTCCTTCTCAAGACCATGTGACAGCAAGGTAATGCCGGCGTGCGAACGCCGGCTTCCGGCGCTTGCGGCCGTCGTAACCGAACTGCTTTCAGCTCGGGTTCTCGCGGCCAGTCTCTCGGCGCTCTGATCTTCATAAGCCGATCTGTTGTCGTTTGACCACAGTCGCGGCAAATGCGGCGGCATCACGAAGATTCGACGGGAAGTGCAGCGGCCTCGCGCTTGAGGCGCCCGCGCTTATTCGACTATAGATTGCGCGCGGCATTTTCGGTGTCCTTGGGGGACGCCGGGCGACGCCGTGGGCAACAAATATTGAACGATCGGATCTTCGCCATGCAGCTTCGCAGCTTCATCTTCCTGGGACTTTGCGCCGCACTCGGCATGAGCTCCCCGGCTTTCGCCGGCGTGCCAGCCAATTTGGCCGCCAATCAGTCGGTCGGCAAGACCGATGCCATCAACGTCGCAGCCAAGAGCGATGCGGCGCAGTTGAGGCTTCTCAAGAAGAAGAAAAATCCGACACCGGACGATCTCGCCCAGATCAAAAAGATCGAGGCCAAGATCGTCGCTGACAAGGAAGCTGCCAAGGCCAAGGCGCTGGAAGCCAGGAAGATGGCGATGCGCGAGGCGGCGAAGGCGAAGGCCGAGGCGGAACGGCAGGCGTTCCTGGCCAAGAGAGGCAAGACTGCCCCGGCGACCGAAGTGGCTGCGGCCAAGCCGGTCAAGAAGATCACGAAGATCATCGAGCCGTTGACGCCGATCGAGCCGATTCCTTCAGCCGAACCGGAATCGGCCGAGGTGATGAACGTTGCGCTGACCGGCAATAATGGCGAATTGCGCAGCGAGCTGCCTGGCCAGAAGCAGCGCACCGGCGGCGGCCTCTTCGCCGGACTGTTTGGCGGCCAGATGGCATCGTCCTCGATCAATTATCTGCCCGAGACCCGTGCGCTGGATTCGGCGCTCGCCAGGAAAAACGCCAAGAAGCCATTCAAGGTAAAGCCGGAGTTCGTGCCACAGGACGTGGAATTCACCGGTTACGAGGCCGGCACGATCGTCATCGATACGAGTGCTCGCCGGCTCTATCTGGTGGAATCATCGTCCACCGCCCGCCGCTACGCCATCGCGGTCGGCCGCGAAGGATTGCAGTTCAAGGGCACCGTGGCGGTCGGCGACAAGCAGGAGTGGCCACGTTGGATTCCGACGCTGGACATGCAGAAGCGCGAGCCCAAGCATTATGCCCAGTACAAGGACGGCATGCCCGGCGGCGGTCAGAATCCGCTCGGCGCTCGCGCCATCTACCTCTATGACGGCAAGAAGGACACGCATCTGCGCATCCACGGCACCATCGCGCCGCAGTCGATCGGAACCAGCGCTTCCAATGGCTGCTTCCGCATGATGAACGAGCACGTCATGGACCTCTACAGCCGTGTCAAGGTCGGCACCAAGGTCGTCATCATCTGACGTTTGCAGCAGCTTGCCAGAAGGGCCGGTTCAGCCGGCCCTTTTGTTTTGCCTCGTTCACGGTCGCGTTCCAGTGGAACGGGCCAGCCCGTTCGATGGGCCTATCCGAAAACCGGATCCCATTTTCGGATCACGGTTCGAGCGCCTTCTTGGGAAAAAGCCTTAGCGGCGGTTTTTTCTCTGGCGGAATCAATCCGGCCGCGTTAAGCGATGACTCCCATGGCGCGATATGTATTCATCACAGGCGGCGTGGTCTCCTCACTTGGAAAAGGCATTGCCGCAGCGGCCCTAGGGGCTCTCTTGCAGGCGCGGGGCTATCGCGCACGCATCAAAAAACTCGATCCGTACCTCAATGTCGATCCAGGCACGATGTCGCCGTATCAGCATGGCGAGGTGTTCGTCACAGATGATGGCGCGGAGACCGATCTCGATCTTGGCCATTACGAACGGTTCACTGGCCGTTCCGCCAACCAGCAGGACAACATCACCACCGGCCGTATCTATAAGAACATCATCGAGCGCGAGCGGCGCGGCGATTATCTCGGCGCCACCGTGCAGGTCATCCCGCACGTCACCGACGAGATCAAGAATTTCGTCCTCGACGGCAATGATGACTATGATTTCGTGCTGTGCGAAATCGGCGGCACCGTGGGCGACATCGAGGCGATGCCTTTCCTGGAGGCGATCCGCCAGCTCGGCAACGACCTGCCGCGCAACAACGCCGTCTATGTGCATCTGACGCTGATGCCCTATATCCCGACCGCGGGCGAATTGAAGACCAAGCCGACCCAGCATTCGGTCAAGGAGCTGCGCGGCATCGGCATCGCGCCCGACATCCTGCTGGTCCGCGCCGACCGGGCCATACCCAAGGAAGAGCGCAGAAAACTGTCGCTGTTCTGCAATGTCAGGGAGAGCGCGGTCATCCAGGCGCTCGACGTGCCGCACATCTACGACGTGCCGATGGCTTACCACAAGGAAGGGCTCGATTCGGAAGTGCTGGCCGCTTTCGGCATCGACCCGGCGCCGAAGCCGCGCATGGAGCCGTGGCAGGCCGTATCCAACCGCATCCACAATCCGGAAGGCGAGGTGACCATTGCCATCGTCGGGAAATATACCGGCCTCAAGGACGCTTATAAATCGCTGATCGAGGCGCTGTCGCATGGCGGGTTGGCCAACCACGTCAAGGTCAAGCTCGACTGGATCGAATCGGAAATCTTCGAGAAGGAGGATCCGACGCCGTGGCTGGAAAAGGTGCATGGCATCCTGGTGCCCGGCGGTTTCGGCGAGCGCGGCTCGGAAGGCAAGATCCTGGCGGCGAAATTCGCGCGTGAGCGCAAGGTGCCGTATTTCGGCATCTGCTTCGGCATGCAGATGGCCTGCATCGAGGCGGCGCGATCCCTGGCCGGGGTCGATGAGGCCTCCTCGACCGAGTTCGGCCCGACCAAGGAGCCGGTCGTCGGCCTGATGACGGAGTGGCTGAAGGGCAACATGCTGGAGAAGCGCCGGGCAACCGGCGATCTCGGCGGCACGATGCGGCTCGGCGCCTATCAGGCCGAGCTCGCCAAGGGTTCCAAGATCGCCGACATCTATGGCGACACGCAGATTTCCGAGCGTCACCGCCACCGCTACGAGGTCAATATCGACTATAAGCAGCGGCTGGAGGATTGCGGCCTGGTGTTTGCCGGCATGTCGCCCGACGGCGTGCTGCCCGAAACGGTCGAATACCCCGACCATCCCTGGTTCATCGGCGTGCAATACCACCCCGAGCTGAAGAGCCGGCCGCTCGACCCGCATCCGCTGTTCGCCAGCTTCATCGAGGCGGCGGTCGAACAATCGCGCCTGGTATAGGCGGCACCAGGCGGGGTTCGGCAACTGATGCAGACCTATGTCGCCCTTCTCTACAGCATCGTCCTGGGAGAAGGGCGCCGGGTCGTGATGTCCGACCTGAAGGCGATGGCGGAGGACCTCAGGCTGAAGAATGTCCGTACGCTCGTGGCGACGGGCAATCTTGTCTTCGAGGCACCGGCGACGGACGTCGCCGTTCTCGAGCAGCGTCTCGAAGCCGCCTTCAAAAAAGCTTTCGGCCGCCATGTCGACATCATCGTGCGCGCTGCCGAAGATTGGCTGAGGCTTGCAGCCGGCAATCCGTTTCCGGCTGAATCCGCCGAGACCGGTGACCAGGTGGCGGTACGGATAATGCGCAAGCCCGTGCCCGACGATGCGGCGGCGGCGCTCGAGACCTATGCCGCCGCCGATGAGAAGGTGATGTCACGCGGCGGCGACATCTGGGTCGTCTTTTCGCGAGAACGACCGAGGTCACGGCTGCTCGCGGCCGCCAATCACAAACGCCTGGGCATCGGCACGTCGCGCAACTGGAACACGGTGCGCCGGTTGGCCGAGATGGTAGCAGCAGGCAGTAGGCAGTAGGCAGTAGGGAGGAGGCGGCTGCTTTCCCTGCCTTTCTGCCTACTGCCTCATTTCAAGCCTTCGCCGTCTTGGCGCCGGCACCCACGGCCGCGGTGCGCAGCATGTAATAGATGATGCCGGCAATCCCGACGCCGAAGAACCAGCCATAGACGCCCCACCAGGATGGCAGCCAGTTGGTGAAGTTCGGCAGGATCGAGGAGAAGACGGCGCCAATGCCGGCAGCGATGAAGGCATTGACATGCCAGCCGCCCTGGAAGCGGAACTCGCCATCCTCGCGATAAAGCGCTTCGACGTCGACCTCCCCCTTCCGGATCAGGTAGTAGTCGACCATCACGACGCCGAAGATCGGCCCCATCGTCGCGCCGATGATGTTGACGAAGGATGCAGCGCTGCCTTCCCAAGGCGCGAAGGGATAGAGCACGAGCGCGATCAGTGCCGCGATGTAGCCGCCCTTCTTGAAGTCGATCTGGCGCGGGAAGACGTTGGAGAAGTCGAAGGCCGGCGAGACGAAGTTGGCCACGACATTGATGCCGAGCGTCGCCACCGCGAAGGTCAACGCGGCGAGCGCGGCCAGGAACCAGCTGCCGAATTTCGCCGAGATCTGGTCGGGGTGCAGCAGCACCTCGTGATAGACGTCGTAAGCGGCAATGGTGGTGACGCCAGCGACCAGCGAGAACAGGATGAGATTGACCGGCAGACCCCAAATATTGCCCTTGCGCAGCGATGCCTTGTCCGGTGCATAGCGGGCGAAATCGCAGAAGTTGAGATAGAGAGCCGAAAAATAGGTCACCCAGATCGCGGCGACGGCGAACAGCGACGTCCACGATCCCGGCGTGCCTGGCACGCCCGCATCCTTGGTCTTTTCGAGCAGCACATCCATCGGAATGTCACTGGTGAAGGCGAAGGTCCCGGCTTTGACGCAGAGATAGACGGCCAGGATCAGCATCATCACCCAGACTGCCGGCCCGGCCCAATCCTGGAAGCGGCGCACCGTCTCCATGCCCTTCTGGATAATCAGCAGCTGCAGCGCCCAGATGACCACGAAGCAGATCACTTCCAGTCCGGAGTGGCCGAGGAAATGGGTGTTTGCGTTGAAATCGGCGAACCATTGCGAGCGGATCAGCAGCGCGACAATGGCGCCGGAAGCGGCCGCCGTCTGTGCGCCGTACCAGAAGCAGGCGACGATGGCGCGCACCAGCGCCGGTATGTTGGCGCCCCAGATGCCGAAGGAGGCACGGGCGAGCACTGGGTAAGGCACGCCGGTCTTCACGCCGGCATAGCCGACCATGTTCATCAGCGCGTAGATGATGAGCGAGCCGATGCCGATGGCGATGATGAAGTTGACGAAGCCGCCGCAGAACAGGAAAAGGCTGGCGGCGAGGTAATAGCCCCAGAGGCTGTGGACGTCCGACGTCCAGACGTTGAAGATCGAGAATGGTCCCCAGTTTCGTATCTTGGCCGGTGCGAGATCCTCGTTATATAGATCCGGCGATGCGCCTTGTATCGTCATTGCAATTGTCCCCTTCTTGCAGCACGCGCCCTCACGCGTTGACCGTCAAGGTTACGCCTGACGCGAGGGAAGGGGCAATCGACTGATTTGCCGGCTTTGGCCTTAAAGATATTCAATGGGGATCGCGCTTATCGCGCGGCATGATGCTTGCACTCTGACCGGCGAGTCCGATTCGTGGCGCTTTCAAGCGCCGGCGCGACGACATCGCAGTCGCGGCGGGCAAACCTGCCCTTTTTTTGCCAAGCGTCCGTTTTTTATGGAACCAAGTGGATGATGGCGCGTTTGATGGGGTTCGGTCGAACACGTCGCGACCGAGCGGGAGGATACGATGGATTATTTGCATTTTTTTTCGCCCGTGCGGATCTCACGCGGGCAGGGACACCCTATCGAGGAAATCGACAGTGTTGCCGAGGCCATGGTGTTTTTGCGTAAGTGGCCGACCGGGCGACGTGGCCCCGTCTATCAATGCGCGCTGAACTGCTGCGCGGCCGCCTTGTCGGGGCAGATGTCGGCTGAAGAAGCCAGGAAGGCGTTCACCGGCTTCGCCCGGATCACGCGGCTTCTGGATGACGACATGGCCCTGTCGGTGGGCAACGAGCCAGCGGGGCGCGTGTACGCGCTGCGGCGGTAACGTTCTGGACCGACTGTAGTCGAAAACGGTGCCGGCTCCCGGCGCCGATTTTACTGTTTGTCCGTTTGCCATTGTGTCTGCGAACGCCTAGTGCGGCGCAGCCCAGGATGGCCACCATCTGCTTGTGGTCGGCAACTGCCAATCTTGGAAAGGCGGTTCCCCGTCCTGTTCGCCGCAGTTGAAAGACCATCGACCAGGTCACAAAACAGCGTGCCACTTTCCAAGGTGCAGCAAAAACCGGGCGCAAGCTTCCGATATTTCGGAAGGATTCCGCCCAGCACTCGAAAGAAGACAGCACTTCAGGCCATAGGATTTGGTAGGCGCAGAAGGACTGCCTTCAGACTTACCGCTCGAGCGAGGAGCTTACCTACTTCGTATATGTCGCCGATATGAGGATCGGTGGCCATGCCGCCCGCATCAACCAACCAATTGACGCTAAAAATGTCGAGATACCAAGAGCATAAGGCGGCAATCGCCCCGATGGTGGACTGGACATATAAGCGAATAAAATCAACTAGGTATCTGAGACCGTGTGCAAAAACTGCACACGAAAGTTCTGCTTCTCTTCTATTTTCGTTCCTACGATGGGGGGGCGTTTGGCCGCTCGAAGCGCATTTTTCCGGCTGCGCTCATCTGGGCCGCGACGGTCTACGCCAGCGCATCCGAGGGGGCGCATTTTGGTCCGCGTATGAACCATTAGGTCGGGCGGCAGAACTGTCCGACGATTTCGGCCGGGCCCACACTGTTGTCCTTACCACTCCTGCGCAGCGCTATTTCTCCGGCAGCCCGGCTGCCGCCATCAGGCTCACGATCCGTTCGGAAGCCTTGAGATACACCGGGCTGGTGTTTTTGGTCGGCGCCGGCACATTGAGCGTGGTCGAGCCGGGCCTCAGCTCAAGGGCCTTGGTCATCGTCGCCCGGGCTTCGGCGACGCGGCCCAATTGCTGATAGGCGGCGGCCAACAGCAGATGTGTGCGCCCGCTGGCCGACGTGATCGCGATCGACCGTTGCAACCAGGGCAAGGCTTCTTCGGCGCGGCCCATGAGCAGATAGGTGAAACCTGCCCCAATCGCCCAGGTCCAACGCGCGACCGGGGGCGTATCGAAGCTGTCCGCCTGCTTGAACGTGGCGAGTGCATCGTCGAAGCGGCCGAGGAAAACCTGGGACAGCCCGATGAGGTACAGCGCGATCCCATCCCATGGATCGCGGGCGAGCACCTTGCCGCATGCGACCAGACTTTCGACGAATCGGTTTGTCGTCGACAGATACCGGCAATGCGCTTCCAGCACCGGGATGTAGTCCGGCTGCGCGCGCAACGCGCGCGCCATGATCGCCCCGATGCTGGTCTCGACCGTCTCTCGCTCTTCGGTGGGATACCAGGCCATCTGAATGCCGCGGAGCTGAAAAGCCGCCAGCGCGACCTGCAAGTCGACATTGTCGGCGTCGTCGGCAAGGGCTTTTTCCAGGATCACCTGCGCGGCGCGAAAGCGTTCCAGCGTCGTCTGGTCGATCGAGGCCGTCGCCTGCTCGATGGCGACCTTGGCGGGGCCGGTCGGCACGCCTTCGGCCCGGCGTTCATCGGTATTCTGAAGCGCATTGATGCGCAGCGACAGCGCGTGGCCCATTCCAGCGGTCAGGCGGGTCTGCTGACGTTGCGCATCGGCGGCGGCCAGATCAACGGAAAGCGATATTGTCCATTTGACCGCGCCGGTTGCCGGTTCGGTCATGCGCGCACGCAAATTCCACGCAGTTGCTGCCTTCTCCAGTTCGCTGCTGACGACGTAATCGGCGCCCTTCGCGGCGTCGGAAGGAACCACCACACGGATGGCGTCGATTTTCGCGAGTCCGTCGGTGAGGTCACGGGTGACGTCAGCCGCCATCCGGGCGGCCTGCGGGTTGTCGCCCGCCGCCATGGGCATCACGGCGATGGTCATGGGTGACCCCATCAGGAGATGGGGCAGCCAGAGCGCCGCCGTCAAGGCCGATACGCCCAGTCCCGCCATGGCCAGGAGTGCGGCGCGGCGCCGCATGCCAAAACGGTGCCGGCCCAGCGCCGATTCGTTGTTTGTCTCGGGGACGAACGGCGGGGCCGGCTGTTCCGGCGCGTCCCTGTCCATCGTGTCCGACACCTCAGCCACGAACAGGTAACCGCGGCCGGACATCAGTTTGATGATCTGCCGCTGCTCGTCGCCCAGCGCGCTGCGAAGCTCGCGAATGGACTGGAACAGGCTATCTTCGGCGACATGGACGCCAGGCCAAACCGCCTCCATCAGTTCTTGCTTGCTGAGAACTCGCCCCGCATTGCAGGCGAAAAACTTCAACATTTCGAGGCTTCTCAGCCGGACCTTGATGACGGCGCCGTCCGGCCCGCGCAGTTCCACGCGTTTCCGATCCAGTTCAAATCCTAAAAATTGCAACACGCCGTACTACCCCCGCAACGGCAAACAGCCGCTAAAAATGTCTCCAATTACCATAAAACGCGGCCAGATGCGGTCCATTCAGAAAATGTCGGAAAGCTTCAGAACATGGCGGTGGCCGATTCAGGACTTCCCCGGCGCGCGATGACAGAAACGGACAGGAATGACGTAGGCGGGGGTGAATCGAAATCCGGCATCCAGCGGCCGCGCGTCTCTGTTGGAGCCGGGGAACATGGGTTCAAGAACAGTTTCGACCTCCGACCGCGGCGCTGCTTCATCGCGCGGCGTCGTTTGGAACCGCGCAACGTCATCGGGCCGCCTGTTGCGCGCCTCATTGCTGGTTTCGACGGCGCTGACAGCCACGGCCTATTCGGCTCCGGCCCGGGCGCAGGACGCGACCTGGCTCGCCAGTCCGGCCGACGGCAATTACAATAACGACGCCAACTGGAGTTCCGGCGCCGCGCCGACCACCACGGCCACGTTCGGCGCTTCGTCCGTCACCAGCCTGTCGTTTTCCTCAAATACCATAATAGACGGCTGGACGTTCAATGCGGGTGGCCCGGATTACGATTTCATCAACGGCAGTGCCCTCACCTTCAACGGCGCCGGCATCGTTGCCAACGGTGGCCGCGTCGCCATCACCAACAACGGGGGCCTATACTTCTACAGCAACAGCAGCGCCGGCAGCGCCGCTATCACCAACAGCGGCTACCTGGCTTTCTACGACAACAGCACGGCCGGCGGCGCCACCATCACCAACACCTCCACTCTGGATTTCAACAACGCCAGCACGGCGGGCAGCGCCGTTATCACCAACAACGGCAACCTGTATTTCTACAACAACAGCGCGGCGGGCAGCGCCGCCATCACCAACAACGGCAACCTGTACTTCTACGACGCCAGCACGGCGGGCAACGCCGCCATCATCAACGACAATTACCTTTCTTTCAACAACACCAGCACGGCGGGCAATGCCGCCATCACCAACGCCAGCTATGGCTATCTGTATTTCTTCGACAACAGCACGGCCGGCGATGCCACCATCACCAACACCAGCAGTCTGTCTTTCCGTGGCACCAGCACGGCGGGCGGCGCCACCATCACCAACAACGCCGGCCTGTCTTTCTTCGAGAACAGTAGGGCGGGCGGTGCCGCCATCACCAACAACGCCGGTCTGTATTTCTACGACACTAGCACGGCCGGCAATGCCGCCATCACCAACAACTACGAGCTGACTTTCTGGGACGCCAGCACGGCGGGCGACGCCGCCGTCACCAACAATTCGGGCGGCACGGTCGATTTTTCGTACAGCACCGGCCCGAACGGCGACCACAGGCTAAGCGCGGGCTCGATCGCGGGGCCCGGCAGCTATGTCCTCGGCGCCAACCAACTGACGGTCGGCTCGAACGGGCTTTCGACCGAGGTGAGCGGCGTCATTTCAGGCGCGGGTGGATCGCTGGCCAAGATCGGCACGGGCACGCTGACCCTGTCGGGAACCAACAGCTATAACGGCGGTACCACGATTTCGGGCGGCATTCTGCAACTCGGCAACGGCGGCGCGACCGGCGCGATCATCGGCGCACTCACGCTGGGATCCGGCGGCAGGTTCGATGTCGTCAACGCCGACACCAGCGGCATCACCAGCCTGACCAATGCGGGCGGCGTCGTCAACGTTGGTGATGACAACCTGCTCGCCGGGTCGATTTCCAACACTGGCGCGGGCCGGATCAATCTGGGCGCGCGCGCCGCCCTCTACGACACTGGCAGCGTGCTGAACAACGACGCCGCCATCAATGTCGGCACCGACGGCATCGTCAGGAGCAATGGCGACATCAACAACAATGCCGGCGGCGTCATCACCTTCGAAGGCCCCGGTGGCACGGCGCAATTGTCGCCAGCGGGTAACGTCTACAACAGCGGCCAGATCAATGTCATCGGCGGCGACGTCCGGATGGGGTTGAGCTATTTAAACAATCAGAGCGGCGGCAGCGTCTTGCTCACCGGCGGCGACATGTCCTGGGTGAACAGTTTCACCAATGCCGCCGGGGCGACGTTGAATATCGCCGCGGGCCACAAGCTCAGCGTGCAGTTCCTCAACTTCTATGGCGGCACCGCCACCGGCGCGGGCACGATCGAGGCCGCGGGCGGCATTTACCTCTGGGGCCCCGGCGCGATTGGCACGACGCTGGCCGGTACGGCGTCCTTGTCCAAGGGCGGCCCCGACACGACGGTTCTGACGGGCGCACACAGCTACACCGGCGGCACGACGATCAACGCCGGCACGTTGCAACTCGGCGATTCAAGCATGGCCGGCGCGATCCTGGGCGCTGTGAACGTGGCGGGCTATAGCGGCACGTTCGATGTCGTCAACGCCGATACCAGCGGCATCACCAGCATCACGAACACCGGCACGACGAATTTCCGCAACGGCACCAGCGCGGGCAGCGCCACCATCGCCAACGAGGGCTACCTGTCGTTCTACGACAACAGCACGGGCGGCAGCGCCGCCATCACCAACAACCAATACCTATATTTCTGGAACGCCAGCACAGCCGGCAGCGCCGCCATCACCAACAACGGCAACCTGTCGTTCCACGGAAGCAGCACGGCGGGCAATGCGACCATCACCAACAGCGGCTCCATGGTTTTCAGCGACAGCAGCACAGCCGGCAACGCCACCATCACCAACAACGACGGCCTGTCTTTCTACGGCAGCAGCACGGCGGGCGGCGCCACCATCACCAGCAACGCCGTCCTGTCTTTCGTCGACAACGGCACGGCGGGCGGCGCCGCCATCACCAACAACGGCGGCCTGTATTTTTACGGCACCAGCACGGCGGGCAATGCCGCCATCACCAATAGTCTGGTCGGCACGGTCGATTTTTCGGGCAGCTTAGGCCCGAACGGCGACGGCAAGCTGAGCGCTGGGTCGATCGCGGGCGCCGGCGACTACAACCTCGGCGGCAACGAACTGACGGTCGGCTCGAACGGGTTTTCGACCGAGGTGAGCGGCGTTATTTCAGGCGCCGGCGGCGCGCTGGTCAAGACCGGCGGGGGCACGCTGACCCTGTCGGGAGTCAACAGCTATAGCGGCGGCACGACGATTTTGGACGGTGTGCTGCAACTCGGCAATGGCGGCGGGGCGGGCACGATCTTCGGCGACGTCGTCAACAACGGCGTGCTCGCCTTCAACCGCAGCAATGCGGTGATCTTCTATGGCGACATCTCCGGCAGCGGCGCCGTGCGGCAGATCGGCCACGGCACGACGATCCTTACCCGCAGCAACACATACTCGGCGGGCACGACGATTTCGGGCGGCACGCTCCAGATCGGCGACGGTGGCGCGACTGGCAGCATCACGGGCGACGTGACCAACAACGGCACGCTGGCCTTCAACCGCAGCGACGTAGTGACTTTCTCCGGCGTCATCTCGGGCAGCGGCGCTGTCCGGCAGATCGGCGCGGGCACGACGATCCTGACCAGCGAGAACACCTACAGTGGCGGCACCACGATCGCGGGCGGTACGCTGCAACTCGGCAACGCCGGCGGCGCCGGCTCGATCATCGGCAACGTCATCAACGACGGCGTGCTCGCGTTCAACCGAACCGGGACGCTGACACTCGCCGGCGACATCTCGGGCAGCGGCGCGGCGCAGCAGCACTCTGATCCTGACGGGGGACAACACCTATACTGGCGGCACGACGATTTCCGGCGGCACCCTGCAACTCGGCAACGGCGGCGCGACCGGCTCGATCCTCGGCCACGTCGTCAACGACGGCGTGCTCGCCTTCAATCGCGGTGATGTTGCCTCCTTTGGCGGCGTGATCTCGGGCAGCGGCGCGGTGCGGCAGATCAGTGGGGGCACGACCATCCTGACCGGCGACAATACGTATAGCGGCGGCACGACGATCGCGAGAGGCACCCTGCAAATCGGCAATGGCGGTGTAACCGGCTCGATCCTCGGCAACGTCGTCAACAACGGCGTCCTCGCCTTTAACCGCTCCGATGCGGTGACCTTCGCCGGCGACATCTCCGGCACCGGCGCTGTCCAGCAGATCGGCAGCGGCACAACGATCCTCGCCGGCAGCAATACCTACGCGGGCGGCACGACGATTTCGGGCGGAACGCTGCAACTCGGCGATGGCGGTGTAATCGGCTCGATCACCGGCAATGTCTCCAACGACGGCGTGCTCGCCTTGAACCGCTCTGACGTGGTGACATTTGGCGGCGATATCTCCGGCAGCGGCGCTGTCCAGCAGATCGGCCAGGGCACGACGATCCTGACTGGCGCCAACAGCTATAGCGGGGGCACGACGATTTCGGGCGGCACGCTGCAAATCGGCGAGGGGGGCGCGACCGGCAGCATCACGGGCCATGTCGCCAACAACGGCACGCTGGCCTTCAACCGCTCCGATGCGTTCACCTTCGCCGGCGCAATGTCGGGTAACGGCGCGCTCAATCAGATCGGCAGCGGCACGACCACGCTGACCGGCGCGGGTAGTTCGGTGGGCATGGTCACGGTCGGCAATGGCACGCTGGCGCTCGGTCAGACCGGCACGTTCAGCGCCGCAAGCTACACGACACAGAGCGGTGCGGTCACGGCCATCGGCGGAGCCGCACAACTCGCCGTGACCGGAGCCTTCACGCAGGACACCGGCTCGACACTGAACGTCACCCTGGGCGCGAACGAGCCGACCATCACGGCGGACTCCGCGTCGCTGAGCGGAACCCTGAAAATTGCCGGCCTCACGGCGCCTTCGTCTGCCAGCGCACTGGCGGGCACCCAGTTCACGGTCCTCGCGACGACGAACGGCATTTCCGGCGACTTCGCAAACATCACCATCGGCGGCTCGTCAAACCCGGTCGATTACCTGAGGGTGACGGGTGGCAGGAGCGTTGACAATCTCGACTACAACATCGGCCTCGGCCTGATCTGGACCGTCGGCGCGGCGCAAGGCAACGGCACTTTCACGCTGACGAACAGCACGGACGCCTTCAATGTCGATGTGGCGCTGACAAACCAGACCGGTCCCTTCGCCAGCGGCTGGGACGGCAAGAGCCTGACCAAAGCCGGCGGTGGTGCGCTGACGCTCTCGGCGATGAGCACCTACACCGGCACGACGACCATCAATGGTGGCACGCTGGCGATCACGGCGACCGGCGGTATCACCTCCGATGTCATCAACAACGCCACGTTCCGGAACGCCGGCACGGTGGCCGGCAGCGTGACCAACAATGCCGGCGCGATCTTCACCCAGACGGGGGGTGGCGTCTCGAGCGACGTGATCAACTACGGCACCGTGAACGCCAATGGCGGTGCGCTGAATGGCGCGATCGCCAACAATGCCGGCGGCATCTTCACTGTTGGCGGCACGCTGACCGGCGACAGCACTTTCAACAACGCCAATGGCGCGACCCTCACGGTGTCCGCGACTGGCGACTACACCCTCGCGGGGCTGCTGACCAACAGTGGCGCCGTCACGGTCGCTGCGGGCGGCTCGCTGACGGCGCCCGGCGGCATTCTCAACCGTGCCGGCGGCGTCATTACGAACAACGGCACCTTGACAGACGCTCTCGACAATGCCGGGCTCGTCACCAACAACGGCACCTACAATGCCACTGTGGCCTCCAATTCCGGCACGATCAACAATACGGCCGGCGGAATATGGAGCGGCAACTTCAACACGTCGGGTATCGTCAACAATGAGGGGACGATCAATGGCAGCCTGATTCAGACTGCGGGAACGACGGCCAACAACGGCACCATCACCGGCGCCGCCGCGGTCTCGGGCGGCCTGTTCACGGGTAGTGGTTCGGTCGGCGGCCTGACGATCGCCAGCGGCGCGACCGTCGCCCCGGGCGTGGCAGGCGGCATCGGCACGATGAGCGCGGCCGGCAACGTCACCTTCGATGCAGGCTCGATCTATCAGGTCACCGTCAACACCGCCGGTCAGGCTAGTCGCATCAACGCCACGGGATCGATCGCGATCAATGGCGGCTCGGTCAATGTGCTGGCGGGTTCGGGCCATTATGCGCCCAGCACCACCTACATCATCCTCAGCACGACGACCAATGGCGGCAGGACGGGGACGTTCGATAGCGTCAGCTCCAATCTGGCCTTCCTCACGCCGACGCTCGGCTATGACGCTAGCGACGTTACTCTGACGATGACCCGCAACGCTATCGATTTCGCCGCAATCGGCATTACGGCGAACCAGATCGCCACTGGCGGCGGCGTCGAAAGTCTGGGCTTCGGCAATCGGGTCTACAGTGCGGTGTTGAACCTGTCCGCTCCACAGGCGCAATATGCCTTCAATCAGCTCTCAGGCGAGATCCACTCATCAACCAAGACCGCGCTGATCGAGGACAGCCGCTTCGTCCGCAGTGCCATCAATGATCGCATTCGCGCCGCCTTCGATGCCGTCGGCGCGTCGGGTACGGTCTCGACCTATGAGGGCGGAAAGCCTGTGACGGTGAAGGCGAATACCGACCGTTTCGCGGTCTGGGGCCAGGCGTTCGGCTCGTGGGGCCATACGAGTAGTGACGGCAACGCCGCCCGTCTCGGCCGCAAGACCGGCGGCTTCTTCATCGGCGCCGATGCGCCGGTGTTCGACACCTGGCGCTTCGGCGCCGTCGCCGGTTACAGCCAAACGTCCTTCGACGTGAAGGATCGCCGCTCCTCTGGTTCAAGCGACAACTACTATGTCGGACTCTACGGCGGCACGGCCTGGGGTGATCTCGCGTTCCGGACGGGTGCTGCCTACACCTGGCACGACGTCTCGACCAACCGGAGCGTGGCGTTTCCCGGCTTCGACGGAAGCCTGAAGGGCGGCTACAACACAGCAACAGCACAGATGTTCGGCGAACTCGCCTATGGATTCAGCGCGGGTAGCGCCCGAGTCGAGCCTTTTACCAACCTTGCCTACGTGAACTTCCATACCGATGGTTTCACCGAGCAGGGCGGCGCAGCGGCGCTGACCGGCGCCTCGGCCAACACCGACTCGACCTTCACGACGTTCGGCCTTCGTGCCTCGACGACCTTCGACATCGGCGGGACCGCGCTCAATGCGAAGGGCATGGTCGGCTGGCGTCATGCTTTCGGTGACATGGCGCCGACCTCGACCGTGCGCTTTGTGGGCGACGGCAGCAATGCCTTCGCCGTCGGCGGGGCTCCGATCGCCCGGGATGCCGCGGTGATCGAAGCCGGTCTCGATTACGCGATTACGTCCAGCGCCACCCTCGGCGTCTCCTATGGCGGCCAGTTCGGCTCGGGAATGTCCGACCAGTCGGCCCGCTTCAACTTCAACGTCAAATTCTGATGGCGAGCGGCGTGAACGAGCATAGTCAGAGCTGATCCGCTGCGAAGCGTTCGATGCGAAACGCGAACATCATGAAAGCGGCAATGCAAGAGCAACATGGGCTGAACGATCACGGCGCTCCTCGCCAGACTGGAACCTGAGTTGACGATAACCAAAAACACACGAGAAAATCCGACAAAATCGCTCCTCCCGCTATTCTACAAGGACCCCGTTCTCCTGCGTTTCGAGGACCATCGCGATCCTGGGCTTGCGCCAGTGCCGGGCTTCGGGTTTGCGCGCGAGGCGGTCGCCATTCCGCTCTGCATCGGCGAATTCGCCATGCCATGCGGCACTACCCGATCGTCTTCGCCGTCGACGACAACGCCTCGCCGATCGCACTCGTCGCGATAAAGCGGGAGCTCAATCTGTTCATCGAGCGCGATGGCTCGTGGCGCGAGAACACCTACATCCCGGCCTATGTGCGCCGCGATCCCTTCATCGGCACCGAGATGTCGGCATCGATCGCGCATCGGATCGCTTCGTCCCATCGGCCGCGAACTAGCGCGACGAGGAGCGACTGTTCGACGAGGCCGGTGGTCCGACTGCGACCGCACAATCGGCGATGGCCTTCTGCCAGGCCTACTTCGCCGATTCAAAGAACACGGTGGCCTTTGGCCAGGCGCAGATCGCCGCGAAGGTGCTGACACCTTACCATGTGGACTTCCGGCTTCCGGACGGCTCGCGGCACCAGACTAAGCCAAATGTGACTTGCGACGGCGCACCGTTGATGTGGCTGCCACTATCGAGCACCGAGCCCATGCAGGAGGTTGTAGTCGCCCATCTCGGCGAGGCTACGCTTTCTCAACCCGCTCGCGGTTTCCTGGAGTTCGCGGTTGGGTTGCGATAGGGGCGCACATTCTTGGACCGTTTGAAACGGCAGTCGATAACCGCAGCGAATAGAACGCCTCAATCTTACTATTGGACGTACTTGTGTGACGTTCCCATGATGCATTCGACGGACGAGTTGCCAGAACCCTTTCAAGCTTACGCGATCTGTCAACAGCAAATACAAAATGGGGAACATCATGTCTGATATGAGCACCAAGCTGCGGATGCTAGCCGCCGCAGCCTCCATCGCAACAATGGTAACCTGCTCAGCATACGCGCAGAGCTTCGACACCTCGGGCGTCAAGGTCGATCAAGCTCTTGCGGATCGCCTCCCGGCAAAGATCAAGTCAGCAGGCGTGCTGACGATCGGGTCCGACACGGCCTATGCGCCATGGGAATTTTTGAGCGAGACTGATGGCCAGACGCCAGTCGGCATCGACGTCGACATCGCCGATGCGATCGGTAAGAAACTCGGGGTCAAGATCGATTTCCAGACCTCGGCTTTCGACGCCATCCTGCCCGCGCTCGGAACGAAGTTCGACCTCGGCATTTCCGCACTCTCTATCACCAAGGAGCGCATGAAGGCGGTTAACTTCGTCAGCTACACTCAATCGGGCAATCTATGGGCCGTAAAGGCAGGTAATCCCACGAACTTTGATCCGGCCAATCTATGTGGGACCAAGATTGCGATCATGTCCGGCACGTCCCACGAAAAAGAGGTCGTGGAAGAAAGTCAGAAGTGCACTTCGTCTGGAAAGAAAGAGATAGAACTCGTTCCTTTCAAGGTCCAGACCGAGGCGTTGACCCGTGTTGCGGCCGGTGGTGCGGATGCAACGTTTTCCGGACCGGCTACAATTGGCTATGCGGCGAAGAACTCCAACGGCCAGTTGGAGACTATGGAAGCAACCCCCGCAATGGCTCAGATCGGGAACAACGGCATCGCAGTAGCCAAATCCGATGAGAAATTGACGGAGCTCATCGCGGATACCATCAATTCTCTCATCAACGATGGTACGTACAAGGCTATTCTGGATACTTGGGGTATCGGTTCCGCTATTATCGACAAAGCCGTGGTAAATCCCCAGGTTAACGACTGAAATCATGGATTTCGAACCAGATATCAGAGCCGGCCCGCGGCCGGCTCCCATACAAAATCCATCGGAGATCGCGCGAAACCTCGTGGTTCCGCGTCGGCATCCAGGGCGCTGGGTCGCGGTTGCGATCATCTCGATAATCTCTGTTCAGATTGCGATCGCAGTCGCAGGAAACACCAATTTTCACTGGGATATCTATCTGACCTATCTGCTTCATCCGCAGGTGGTGAGGGGCGTCGGCTGGACCCTGCTCCTCACTGTGGTCGCGATGGCGACGGCGATCGTCATCGCGGCGCTTCTCGTGATCATGCGTGACGGCGACAATCCAATCCTCCGCGGACTGGCCTATGCGTGGATATGGTTCTTCCGCGGAACGCCCGTCTACACGCAGTTGCTTTTCTGGGGCCTTTTCGCCGTATTGTTTCCCAGCCTAAGCATCGCGCTCCCTTTCGGTCCCGAGATCGTGAGCGTGGAGACGAAATATATCGTGACGCCCGCTCTCGCTGCGATATGCGGGCTCGGATTCAATGAATCCGCTTACCTGACAGAGATATTCCGAGCCGGTTTCAACTCGATCGACCGCGGGCAAGCCGAGGCAGCGCAGGCGCTTGGCATGCGGCCAGCAAAGATTTGGTGGCGGATACTCATGCCGCAGGCAATGCGAGTGATCATTCCTCCGACCGGCAATGAAACGATCGGCATGCTGAAGATGACGTCCCTGGTTCTCGCGGTACCGTTTACGCTGGACCTTACGTTTGCGACCAACGCGATCGCCAACCGGCTTTATCTGCCGATTCCGCTGCTGATGGTCGCCGGCACCTGGTACCTCGTTATCACAAGCCTGCTGATGGTCGGCCAGTATTTCCTCGAACGGCACTTCGGTAAGGGCGTATCGGCCCACCCGGCGCGAGTGGAGTGAACCATGGAGGCAAGCATCTCCGATTTCTGCGTGGAAATGCGGAACATCCACAAATTCTACGGCGCCGTCCACGCCCTCAAAGGCGTCGATCTGCAGGTGAGGCGCGGCGAGGTCTGCGTTGCCATCGGCCCCTCAGGTTCCGGCAAATCGACGCTTCTCCGCTGCATCAACCAATTGGAGGGCATCTCAACGGGACGCGTGTTCGTGAAGGGTGAGTTACAGGGATTCGTGGAGCGGGAAGGCCACTTCCACCCCTTGTCGCCGGGCCGGGTCGCTGCACAGCGGCGCTCGACCGGCATGGTGTTCCAACGCTTCAACCTGTTTCCGCACATGACCGCTCTGGGAAACGTGATGGAGGGACCTCTTCACGTAAAAGGTTGGGCGCGAGCGCGCGCGAAAGCCAAGGCGATTGAACTCCTAAAACGGGTCGGGCTGGATGGGCTCGGAAGCCGATATCCCGCCCACCTGTCCGGCGGGCAGCAGCAGCGGGTCGCGATAGCGCGCGCTTTGGCAATGGAGCCGGAGGTGATGCTCTTCGATGAGCCAACCTCGGCGCTCGATCCCGAGCTCGTCGGCGAGGTCCTCGACGTCATAAAGGATCTGGCGCGAAGCGGCATCACCATGGTCGTGGTGACGCACGAGATCGGATTTGCACGCGAGGTTGGCAATCACCTGGTCTTCATGGACCAGGGACAGATCGTCGAGGAAGGTCACCCAAAGACGTTGCTCGCCAATCCGAAAAACCCGCGGACGATCGCCTTCCTGTCGAAGGTGCTATGAGATGGGCGTAGCTATCACTGAAACCAGAAATGCTGACGAGATGGGGCTTCATGCCGCTTCTCAACTGATCCGGAAGCAACCTGATACACAGGTGCATTCGGCTATCTCAGATCGCCGCCCGCAGATCGTCGAGGAACTCCGCAAGGATTCGAGAGGGAAGGCGATTTGGCGGCCTGATCAGGAGGGTCCGGAAGTAAAGTGGAGGCTCGAACGGCCGCAACGTCAGCCCGCGCCCCTCGTAAGGTTCGGCCGTCAAAGGATCGACAAGGCCAACCCCGATGCCGGCGGCCACCATCGCGCAGATCGTTGTCGAATAAGGCGTTTCCATTACCGTTCGGATCGCGACGCCAGCTTCATTGAAAACGTGCTCGGCGTCGCGTCGCGTCGTATCTTCCCGAGCGAGAGCAATAAAGGGATACCCCGCAAGATCCATTGGGCGAATGACATCCAAGGCCTCGAGCGGATGTCCTTGGGGCACCGCCACAGTGACGCGAAACTGCGCAAACTCATTCGTCTCAACGCCCGTACGATCGATCTCGTCGGCGACGATCCCGAGATCGAACTGACCGGAAGCTACCAGATCGCGCACGTTGGACGACATGCGCGCCTGAAAAGTCACAGCGATATTCGGATTGCGAGCCATAAACGCATGAAGGGCGCGGGGGAGGACATTGGTCGACAGGGCCGAAAGACAGGCGATCCTCAGTTCACCAGAACCATAATCTCGAATGCGGGCAGCCGCCCCCCTGAGATGGCTCAAGCCGATAAAGGCCTGTTCGACTTCGCGGAAGAAAAGCTGTCCCTCGGGCGTAGGGTGGAGTCTGCCTTTGATCCGCTGAAAAAGAGCGAAACCAAGCGAGCGTTCAAGTTCCTGTATCATTTTGCTGACCGCGGGCTGGGATACATGCAAAACCTCAGCCGCGCGCGCCGTGGTGCCGTTGGTCATAACGATCCGGAAAACTTCGACCTGCCGAAGGTTCATGCCGGCTCTCCCTCAAAATCAATAACTTTGCGGAATAGAAATACCGCAATAGTACATGTTTTTCGATTGAAATCGCCAAGGCGGTCGCTGTTGCTTGGAAAGGCCGTGTGATGAATGATCTCACCCAATGCGTTCTCACGCCTGAAGTACCGACCGAGGGATTTGCACCTCTCGGTGTTGGCGTTCACAGGGCTTCGACGATCGTGTTCAAGGATGCCGCTGCTTATGCCTCGCGCGGCGAACGCGGTCACGAAGGCTATTCCTACGGCCTTTACGGCACCCCGACGACACGCACTCTGGAAGCCAAGATAACCAGCCTCGAATCCGGCGTGTGGACCTTTCTCACCCCGTCCGGACAGGCGGCGAATGCGCTTGCCGTCATGCCTTTCCTGGACGCGGGTGACCATATCCTGATCGCCGACACGGCCTATCCGCCGATGCGGGATCTCGCGGAATCCGACCTGCGCCGTTTGGGCGTGGATGTGGAATTCTTCGATCCGCTTTCACCGGAGGACGTTGCATCGAAGATGCGGACCATGACGCGGATCGTCTGGTGTGAAAGCCCTGGCTCTACGACGATGGAAATCCTCGACCTGCCGAAGCTGGCGGCGATCGCTCACCAAGGGGAAGCGCTGGTCGGCTTCGACAACACATGGGCGACGCCGCTTAACTTCAAGCCGCTCGAACACGGCGCGGATATTGTCACGGAGGCACTCACCAAATTCGTTTCGGGCCATTCCGATGTGCTGATGGGCTCCATCACGGTCGGGGATGGCGCACTCATCAAACCTATCCGCTCCCTGATCGGGCGGATGGGCATCGGCGTCTCGCCGGATGATGCCTCGCTTGTGCTGCGCGGCTTCGAAACCCTCGGTGTGCGTTTGCGTCACTCCGAAAGGGTTGCTCTCGACTTCGCCCGCAAGCTTGCGGACCATCCGCTTGTGGAGCGCGTGTTGCATCCGGCGCTCGAAACCTTTTCCGGGCACGCGATCTGGAAACGCGACTTCCTCGGTTCGAGCGGGGTCTTCAGTATCCTCTTCAAGAACAGCGCGTCGCAGCATCTGGCCGCCGCGCTCGACACCCTGAAGATCTTCGCCATCGGCGCATCCTGGGGCGGAACCCGGAGCCTTGCCGCGCCCATGTCCATCGATGCCTTTCGAACTGCGACCCGCTGGCCGGGTCCGGATGTCATTCTCCGTCTGAGCATCGGGCTCGAGGACGAGCACGAACTATGGGCCGATATCGAGCGTCTTCTGACAAGCATCGAGGCCCAGGAAAACAAAAGGTCCGAGGCACCCTTCAAGACCGCTCGCAGTGGCTGACGGTTTAGGACAGCCCCTGCCAACCAATCATCAAGAGGACCAGAATGCCGAATTTGGATAGCGCGCTCCGTGCCATCGACGACAATTTCGACTTTTCGGTGCGCAAGCTTCTGGAATTGGTCGCCATCCCATCGATTTCAGGCGAAGCTTCGGGGGGACCGGGCATTGCCCGGGCGGCCGAGTGGCTCCAGGCGGAGCTGTCGTCCGTCGGGCTGTCTGCGGAGATCATCGAAACGAAGGGGCACCCAGTCGTTCTCGCCCAATCTCCCCAGACCTCGCACTTCAAGCGTCCGCGGCTGCTGTTCTATGGACACTACGACGTGCAGCCGACTGGCGACGTAAATCAGTGGAAGCATCCTCCCTTCGAGCCGCGCGTGATCGAGGAGAGCGGTGTCCATCGCTTCTACGGTCGTGGTGCGTCCGACAGCAAAAGCCAGCTTTGGACCTTTATAGAGGCGCTGCGCGCATGGAAGACTGCCAAAGGCGATTTTCCAGCTGATATCGTCGTGATGCTGGAAGGAGAGGAGGAGTCAGGCTCGCCGAGCCTGCCCGAATTCATCGACGCCCATCGAAATGACCTTCGATGCGACGTTGCGTTCATTTGCGATGCCGAGATGTGGTCACCAACACAGCCGGCAATCACGACCCAACTCAAGGGGCTTGTCCATGAACGAGTGACGATCTTTGCTCCCAATCCCGATCTCCATTCAGGGCACTACGGTGCGGTAGCCGCAAATCCCATCCGCATACTGAGCGACATTCTGGCAGGCATTCATGACGAAGCCGGGCGAGTGAACATCGACGGTTTCTATGACGACGTGTCCGAGATCCCGAATAGGCTGCGCCTGCGATGGCGGGAGTTGGAGCGGGACACAGCTCACTTCGAAGAGGTCAACCTGAGCGGTGGCGTAACAGAGGAAGGATATTCCGCGCTGGAAGCGATGTGGGGGCGCCCGACCGTCGATATCAATGGGATCACAGGTGGAAATCAGGGGCCGGGCGAACGGTCAGTTTTGCCAGGGAGCGCTACGGCCCGTCTTTCTTTCCGGCTTGTCCGAGGACAAGAGCCGGACAAGGTCCGCGCTGGATTCAGGGCTTATGTCAAATCAAAACTTCCGAAGGGATGCACGGTGGAATTCGTCGGCGCCGGCGGCAGCTCGGCGGTGGTGCTTTCGCAGGACAGTCCGTTTCTCGCGGCTGCCGCGCGCGGACTGGAACAGGAGTGGGAAAGCCCTACCATTCTGAGAGGAACAGGCGGCGCGATACCGCTCGTGCAACAACTCAGCGAGGTCCTTGGCGCCGAATGCGTCGTCATCGGTTTCATCTTACCGGGCGATGCAATCCATGCGCCGGACGAACGCTACGATACGCGACGTCTTCTCAAAGGAATTCGCAGCTGGGTACGGATCTTTGAAGAGATCGGAAATCCTTGAGGACAAGCTCGACCAACGGCTTGCAACGAGCAAGCATGACAGCAGACCGGAATAGGCAAATTAGTGAAACCCTTTGATCCTCGGACTTCCGTCAAACCGGCGGAGAGCTTGCATTGTTCAACTGGACGCAGAATGCCTGCCACCCGCATCGACACCGATAGCCTTGGTCCCCGACAGCTGCCTGCCGGGGCGCTTTACGGCGTGGCCACCCTGCGCGCGCAGGACAATTTCGACATCTCCTTCCGTAAGCTCGGCGACGCCCCCGAGTTGCTAAACGCGCTCGCACGCATCAAGCACGCCGCGGCGGCTGCCAACCGCGACATCGGCGTGCTGCGGCCTGATGTCGCTGATGCGATCATCGCAGCGTCGATCGAAGTCGAGAGCGGCCAGCACGCCGATCAATTCATCGTCGACTTGCTTGAGGGATCGGGCGGCACATCCATTAACATGAACGTCAACGAAGTGATCGCAAACCGGGCGCTGCAACTGTTGGGCGATCAACCCGGCCAATACGACCGAGTGCATCCGAACGATCACGTCAACATCGGTCAATCGACCAATGACGTTGTGCCGGCGGCCGTGAAGCTCGCAGTTTATGAAAAGTCCCAGACGCTGATAGACGCCTTGACGCGTCTTGCAGAGGCGCTGGAGGATCGCGCCAGAGCTTTTGAGGACGTGCTGAGACTCGGCAGGACTTGCATGCAGCCGGCCCAACCCATGCGCCTGGGCCAGGCGTTCGGTGGCTACGCGGCTGCGATCCGAAGGCTCATGGCCAAAATCACGGCGGCGCGGGACGAGATGCTGACCCTGCCGCTCGGCGGAACAGCGATCGGCACCGGCCTCGGCTCGGCGCCCGGCTACCGCAGAGCGGTCTACCGCCACTTGCGCGAACTCGTCGGGGCCGACGTGCGCCCGGGCGAGAACATGTTCGACGCCATGCAGAACGCCGACGGCTTCGCGCGCGTCTCATCGGAGATGAGGATCTGCGCCGAGGTCATCGGGAAAATCGCCTCGGATCTAATCATCCTGTCGTCCGGCCTTAACAGCGGCGTGGCGGAGTTGCGGCTGCCTTCAGTGCAGCCCGGCTCCTCCATCATGCCCGGCAAGATCAATCCGGTCCTTCCCATGATGATGCAGCAGGTCGCGTTCGCCGTGGTGGGCAACGACGCGGCGGTGTCGCTGGCGTCGCTCCAGGGGCAACTCGAGATCAATCATTTTGAGCCTGTCATTGCTTCGCGCCTATTCGACTCCATCGAACTTCTCGCGAAATCGACCCGTATCTTCGCGGATCGCTGTATCGCCCGTATCGAAGTCGACCGCGACCAATCACTGAAGAACCTGATGTGCTCGGCGGCCATTGCGACCGTTTTCGTTCCGAAGCTCGGCTACACAACGGCTTCGAAGCTTGTGCACGCGTCGGTGATGGAGCAGCGGCCGTTTATCGATCTGGCTGTAGAGGTGGGCTTGGTGACCCGCGACGAGGTACTGGACGTGCTGCACAAGAGCACTGCCTATCACGAGGACGTCGCATGAAGCCCCACTCGGCACTTGCCATCCTGCTGCGTGATCTAGCGGTAAGCTCGTAGCAATAGCGCCGTTCTTCGGATGTAACCAGTATCCAGATTGCGATCACACGTTCACGCTGACGTGACCGACAGCCGCCAATCGCGCTATTGGCTTTCAGCTTCAAATTTCCGAGCAAGACGTCGCCAGATCCTGGCCTTCGAAATAGAGGCCGATTTCATTCAGCGGGTTGTCCTCCAGACCAAGGCCAAGCCTTTTTAGGGCGATACGCGCGAGATCAACCGCTTCGACCTTGACGGGCAGGCCGTGGACCGCAGCGGCGTGAGTCAGAACAAGTTTTATAAAGCCGATATCGATGCCGAGGGTCATCGGTCCGGCACCTTGCGCGGCGCGGTCACGACCAAAACGAATGAGCCGTTCGCGATCGAGCGCTGCTAGGTTGCAATTCCCCAGATGCCGTTGGAGCATATCGAGGGCAGCCGCCTTGGAGCGGCGAGGGGACTTGCCTACATCGCACATGTCGTCGATATGGAGGTCGATGAGTTCGCCGAAGCTTTTCAGGCGCTATGCGGGACTTGATCGGCGTCTCACCTCGATCGACCTGGCGCTCGGCGTCGGTTGCCCAGCGTCGTGCGTCGTCTCGACGCAGGAAGGTCTCGCGCTGACGTAGCGACCTTTGCGACGGACTTGGACGCGCCAGGAACCGGATGAGAGCTTCGTGTAGGTGGCCATTTTCGTGGGCGCTCCGTGCAGTGAGAGATCGAAACGTGGCGAAAAGGGTCGTATTCTGGCGTAAATTCGGATTGGCTCGCTGGGAGCTAAGAATTTGATGTTAAAGAAAATATGCTGAAAAATCAAGATCATAGAGTGGCCGTGGCACCCATGATGGACTGGACGGACCGCCATTGCCGGTTCTTCCATCGCCAGCTGACGCGCCGTGCGTTGCTCTACACCGAGATGGTGGTGGCGGACGCGGTCATCCAGGGCGCGCGCGAACGCCTGCTTGGTTTTGATGATGCGGAACATCCCGTCGCGCTGCAGCTCGGCGGCTCCGATCCGGGGAAGCTGGCCGAGGCGGCGCGCATTGGCGAGGCTTTCGGCTATGACGAGATCAACCTCAATGTCGGCTGCCCGTCGGACCGCGTCCAGTCCGGTACGTTCGGCGCCTGCCTGATGAAGGCGCCTGACCTCGTCGCGGACTGCGTCGCGGCGATGAAGGCGGCCGTGGCCATTCCCGTAACCGTCAAATGCCGCATCGGCGTCGACGAGCAGGATCCCGAGCCGGCGCTGGATGCGCTAGCAGACGGCGTTTTTGCGGCCGGCGCCGACGCCCTTTGGGTGCATGCGCGCAAGGCATGGCTGGAAGGGCTGAGCCCCAAGGAAAACCGCGACATCCCGCCGCTCGACTATGGCCGCGTCTATCGGCTGAAGGCGAGAAAATCGAGCGAATTCATCGGCATCAACGGCGGTGTTCAATCGCTTGAAGAGGCGCGGACGCATCTCCATTACCTCGACGGCGCCATGCTCGGCCGCGCCGCTTATCATACTCCAGGTATTCTGACCGGCATCGATTCGATGTTTTATGGAGAGCGGACCGGTCCCTTCGATTTCGCCGCGCTGATCGATGTCATGGCCGGCTACGCCGCACGCCATATCGAACAGGGCGGGCGGCTCGGCCACGTTACCCGCCATATGGTCGGGTTGTTCCATGGATTGCCCGGTGCGCGCCGCTACCGCCAGATCCTCTCCACGGATGCAACGCGCCCCGGCGCTGGGCCGCAGGTGCTGAAGACGGCGTTCGCTGCGGTCGACCTCAGCGCGGCGGTCGACAAGGCCGCCTGAACCGCTTTTGCCGAACGTCAATCCCGGAGGGTCATCCGGTCGCCGCGCACGTCGAAGCCGGACAGCGAACTGATAAAGTTCATGCCGAGCAGGCTCTGGCCAAGCATACCGGGCGCCGCGACCATCACCGGCATGTTCTTGCGCACGATGCCGCCGATCGCCAGTTCGTTGGTTTTCACCGCGGCGGCGCGCGCCGTGCCGTTGGCGGTCGAGACCGGTATGGTGAAATCGAGAGCGGCGGGATTGATACCGGCTGCCTGGGCGTCCTGCGAGGTCAACACGGTGCTGGTCGCCCCGGTATCGACAACCGTGCGCACCGGCGCGCCGTTGATCAGGATGCGCGCCTCGAAATGGCCATTGTCGGCCTTGTCGAGCGTCACGGTGGCATGGCCGTTCTCAAAGCCCAGCGCCAGCGGGCTGCCGGGAACGAGCCCGGCGGTTACCCGGCTGGCGAAGTCCTGCAATTCGTAGCGATATTGATAGCCGGCGATCAGCGCGAGCGCGATGGCCGCCCATGCGCCGAGATTGCGCGCCATGGCGCTGAGCGGGCGGCCCGATCTTAGAAGGCCGGCGCCGATGAGCGCGCCGAAGGCGCCCAGCCAGATCAACCGGCCGAAATCATCGTTTTCGACGCCGAGCGTATTGCCGGTGGAATCGTTGAACATCAGCAGCACCGCGCCGACGCCGATGAGGAGCATCAGGATCCAGAACAGGCGGTTCATGTCGGCGATCCGTTCACGAGAGCGCGTCGCGTTCGCGCGCCATGCGGGTGCGGCGGGTTTCGCGGCGCGGCCGGCGCTCGATCGTCTCCAGCCTCGCCGGCAGTTGGGCCATGACGTCGCGGCGCGCCTGCGCCGTCATGTCGATCCAGGCGCCGATCTCGTCCCGGGTGCGGCCGCACCCAAAACAGAAACCGGTCTTCATATCGATCGAACAGACCAGAATGCATGGGGATTCGATGGCCGTCATGGATGTTTCCTTGGCTGACTTCCACATGGTGCAACGACATGGCCTTTGCAAGCCCTCGGGAATGCGTCGCCCGCGGCCGCTTTTACATCAAGAGTGGGAGGTTGTGCCGGCGCACGAGGGCGGCTATGCCGCTGCGATCTGCAAGGACGATTTCCACGACATGACCAGAGCACAGCCTTTCGATGATTTCCGTGATCTGCTGGCCAATCTGCCGGCGGCCGACACGGCAGCGGAGGCCCGTGTGCGAACGCTGTTCGCCAAGGCGGACAAGCCAAGGAACTCGCTTGGTCGCATCGAGGATATCGCTGCCTGGCTGGCGGCATGGAGCGGCCGTGCGCCGCCGGCGGTGACGCGGCCTCTGGTCGCCGTCTTTGCCGGCAACCATGGTGTTGTCAGGCACGGCGTCTCGCCGAGAGCCGTGGCGGCGACCGCCAACGCCGTCGAACTGTGTGCGGCCGGCGGTGCGGCGATCAACCAGGTCTGCGTCGCCAACGACCTCGGGTTGAAGGTCTTCGATCTGGCCTTGCATATTCCGACAGCCGACATCACGCAGGATGCCGCACTCGACGAGCGGGGCTGTGCCGCGACCATGGCCTTCGGCATGGAGGCGATCGCCGGCGGTGCCGACCTGCTTTGCCTCGGCGATCTGGGCGTCGGCAATTCCACCGTCGCCGCGGCCCTGTTCGCGGCCCTCTTGGGCGGCAAGGGAGCCGATTGGGTCGGCGCGGGCTCCGGCGCCGATGCGGCGATGCAGGCGCGCAAGGCGGAGGTGGTCGATGCGGCGCTGGCTTTCCACGCCGGCCATCTCGATGAGCCGTTGGAGGTGCTGCGCCGGCTCGGCGGCCGCGAGTTCGCGGCGATAGCCGGCGCCATCCTTGCGGCAAGGACGCAGAGGATCCCTGTGCTGCTCGACGGAGTTGCGGCAACGGCCGCGGCGGCAGTGCTGCATGCCGCAAACCCTGCGGCGCTGGATCATTGCCTGCTCGCCGGCCTGTCGCCGGAGCCCGCGCATGCGCAGGCCGCAGAACTACTCGCTCTGCGCCCGCTGCTCGATTGGGGCATGAGCCATGGTGAAGGGGTAGGGGCCGCGCTTGGCGCAGGTCTGGTCAAGGCCGCGGCGCTGACCAGTTCCGGTATGGCGGCGGCCATTCGCGGCTAGAGCCTTCCGACCCTTGGCATATCACCGCCTGAGATTGGGGATACGATAGACGACCGAAGCATATTTCGAATTGGAGCGCGTCTCCACTATCAAGCCGCCGAGGCGTTCCGCAATTCTTCTGCTTGCCACATTCTCTTCTGCGACAGGATACGCGAAACAATCCGGATTGAGTTCCTCGGACGCCCACGCCGCGACGGCCGCAACGGCTTCCAGACCAGTGCCGTTTCCATGTACGTCCTCCCTTATCCAAATTCCGATCTCGGGACAGATCGTCTTCGCCGCATGAAGACCGACTAGCCCCAGACAACGATTGTCCGCCAACGCGCGCACAACGAAATGCAAGTCCGATCCGTTAAGGATCGGCTCCAACCAGGATCGCCATACCTCGGCAAAGGCCGTCGGTGATTGCGGCGATTCCCATTGCATGAAGCGAGTGATCGCAGGCGTGATGGCTGCGAAGACTTCTTCGGCATCCTCGGCCGTAAACAGCTTCAGGCGGAGGCGCTGTGATCTGATCTCGACATTGCTGGCGTCCCAGTCATCCACCGCCATTGCCGTCACCTGTTCCTGACATGTCGGGCAGGGTCTATCGCCGACGCGCCGCGACCGCAGCGGTCGGCAGGGCCGGCAGTTCCTCCATCACCCGGCTCAGCGGGAAGATGGCGATGGCCTCTGTGCCTTCGCGCAGCTTGGAATGAAGTTGGAATTCGCCGCCATGCATGGCGAGCAGGCCCTGCACGATCGGCAGCCCAAGCCCCGTGCCCTGTTCGGCGCTCTTGATGGCGATCGAACCCTGGCCGAAGGCCGAAAGCACTACCGGGATCTCGTCTTCCGGTATGCCGGGGCCATTGTCCTTGACCGAGATGTATTGTCCGCCACCGGCCGTCCAGCCGACGCGCACGCGGATTTCGCCGCCGGTAGCGGTGAACTTGATCGCGTTGGACAGCAGGTTGAGGGTGATCTGGCGCACCGCGCGCTCGTCGGCGAACAGGCGCGGCAAGGCATGTTCGAAATCCTGAATGACGCGGATATCCTTGTTGCGCGCCTTCAACTCCATCATGTGGCAGCAATCCTCGACAATGCCGAGCAGCATCACCGGCTCTTCATTGAGCTGGTAGCGGCCAGCCTCGATGCGCGACAGGTCGAGGATCTCGTTGATGAGGTCGAGAAGATGCTGGCCGGATTCGTGCACGTCATGGGCATAGTCGCGATAGGTGGGGTTGCTCATCGGCCCCAGCACTTCGTTCGACATCACTTCGGAAAAACCGAGAATGGCATTGAGCGGCGTGCGCAATTCATGGCTCATCGAGGCAAGAAAGCGCGATTTCGCCAGATTGGCATCTTCCGCGCGCCGCCGCGCCTCATCCGACATCGCCTTCGCCGTCTCAACCTCCGCGACCAACGCGTCGGTTTCGGACCGGAACGACAGGAGCATCAGCGACGAGCGGTTGAGGTGTCGCGCCACATAAACGAAGAAGGGTATCGACACGACAAGCAGCCCGGCCATGACCGCCTCGACCGGCATCCACAGGCGGATTCCGGTATAGGCGTAAATCGCCACCGGAATGGCGAAGGTCGCCAAAAGGGCGCCGCTCAGCGACGACGCCATGACGGCGGTCGCCGCCATCGCGAACAGCAGCACCACCGCCTTGACCACCTGGAACTGGTCGACCTGGCACACGTCGCAGCCGAGCCACACGAACCAGCCCCAGCCGAGGCCGCACAGGAAATGTCCGAACAGGAATTCCCTTTGTGTTTGCAACGGGTTAAGCTCGGACGCTTCCGCGCGTTCGACGCGGCGCGCCATGAAAGCCACGATCGTGTAGCAGGTCAGGGTGAACAGCGCCCAGAGAATGATCTCATTGCCGATGCCGGCCAGCCGGCCAAGCGCGGCGATCGCCAGGACGAGCAGCGGAATGGCAATGGCTCCGCTGGTCATCGCGCGCGCATGGAGTTTCAGCAATTCGCGATCGAAATCCGGATTGCCGGCCTGTTGCGAAAGACGGTCGCGCGTCTTGCGCACCGCGCGCGCGACATCGCTGTTGCGATGGCGTTTCCTGCGGTCCACAATGAATTTGTCCGCTGTGTTCGAGCGTTGCAAAGGCATGAAGACTTCAATTATGCGGGCGGCATTTCAAGGTGTTAAGCTACGTTCGAATGATTAACCAACCGTTTGCCATATGAGCCGTTCCTGGTCGCAAGGACCGCGCCGGCGGTACGCTGCGCCGCGCCCGCGAAGCCCATGGCGCAAGTTGCTGGACTATGGGCTGACGGTCATCGTTCTGGGGCTGCTGATCGTGCTTGCGGCGCGCCTCGATCGCGTGGAGACGCGAAAGACACAGGGCGTCGCCATCATCAATGATGGCGACTCGATCACGCTCGGCGCCGAACGCATCCGCATGCGCGGCATCGACGCGCCGGAATACACCCAGATCTGCCGCAAGAAAGGCGCCGACTATTCCTGTGGCACGCTTGCGCGCCAATCTCTGGTGCGCCTGATCGCCGGCAGGCCCGTCATCTGCAGCGGCTGGCAGCGCGACCGGTACGGCCGGCTGCTCGGCGATTGCAAGGCCGGGGACACCGATCTCAACCGCGCACAGGTGGAGGCAGGCTGGGCGGTCGCTTTCGGCGATTACGAGAGCGAGGAAGCGATCGCGCGCGCGGCAAAGGCCGGCATCTGGGCAGGTACGTTCGACCAGCCGCAAGATTGGCGCGACAGCCACCATGGCGAGTCCGTCGAGAGAAAACATGGCACGCTCGCCTCCATCGGCGATGCCGTGCGAGAGATTTTCCGCTTCTGGTAAGCCGGCGGAAGCTGAACCCTGCCATCACCGGCAAGAACTGGAGGATCGAATGAAGCTCTTCGACGGCGGCCAAGCGCCCAACCCAAGACGGGTTCGCGTTTTCCTGGCCGAGAAGGGAATCGCGGTTCCGCTGGTGTCCGTCGACATGGGCGCGCTGGAACACAGGCAACAGGCGGTCAGCTCGCGCAATCCACTGCGGCGACTGCCGGTGCTGGAGCTTGACGATGGCACCGTCATCACCGAGTCCGTCGCGATCTGCCGCTATTTCGAGGAACTCAATCCCGAACCCGCACTGTTCGGGCGCGGGGCGCTCGGCAAGGCGCAGGTAGAAATGTGGCAAAGGCGGATGGAATTCAACCTGCTGACCTGCGTCGCGCAGGCCTTCCGCCATATCCATCCGGCCATGAAGGAATGGGAAATCCCGCAAATTCCCGAATGGGGCGAGGCCAACAAGCCGAAGGCAATCGAATTCCTGAGACTTCTCGACGGCGAGCTGGGAACCCGCGAATTCGCCGCCGGCGACGCCTATTCGATCGCCGATATCACCGGGATGATCGCCATCGATTTCATGAAACCGGCTCGCATCAAGGTGCCGGACGAGTGCAGCAATGTGTTGCGCTGGTATCGGATGATTTCGAGCCGGCCGAGTGCCGCGGCCTGAGGATGACTGCAGAACTCGAAAGCCTTGCCGCGACGGTTCGCTCCTGCCGCATCTGCGTCGACAATCCGATCGGCCGGCCACTGCCGCACGAACCGCGCCCGGTGCTGCGGCCCTCGTCGAAAGCCCGCATCCTGATTGCCAGCCAGGCGCCGGGAACCAAGGTGCATCTGTCGGGCATGCCGTTCACCGATGCTTCGGGCGACCGGCTCAGAGACTGGCTCGGCGTCACCAGCGAGGAGTTCTACGACACCGAGAAGTTCGCCATCGTGCCGATGGGCTTCTGTTTCCCCGGCCAGGACGCCAAGGGCAGCGACTTGCCGCCAAGGCGGGAATGCGCGCCGGCTTGGCGCGCGCCGTTGATGGGGCTCATGTCACAGATCGACCTGGTGCTGACGATCGGCATCTACGCGCAGTCCTGGCACATGGGTGCCGCGCGGCGCCCGTCCCTGACGGAAACGGTGAGGGACTGGCGCTCCATCTGGGAGAAATCCGCTGGCCAGAAGGTGCTGCCGCTGCCGCATCCGTCCTGGCGCAACACCGGCTGGCTGAAGCGAAATCCCTGGTTTGAAATGGATTTGCTGCCTTTCCTCAGGTCGGAAATCCGCTATCGCCTCGGTTAGACATTCAGCAAGAAACCACCGGCTTTTCCGCCAATCAGCAGAATTTTTTTCTTGTGAAAGGCTATAATAACGCCGATTATGGCCAATCCATTCCTTCAGGAGCATTCGATGGACCGCCTTGACCGAAAAATTCTCCGCCTCCTGCAGGAGGACGCGACGCTCGCGGTCGCAGATGTCGCCAAGAAAGTGGGACTGTCGACGACCCCTTGCTGGCGGCGCATCCAGAAGCTCGAGGAAGAGGGCGTCATCAAGCGGCGTGTCGCCATTCTCGATCATGAAAAGGTCAATGTGCGGGTCACCGTCTTCGTCTCGATCCGCACCAATTCGCACAGCCATGAATGGCTGCGGCGCTTTTCCGAAGTCATCCAGGAATTCCCCGAGGTGGTCGAGTTCTACCGCATGAGCGGCGATGTCGACTATCTCCTGCGTGTCGTGGTGCCCGACATTGCAGCCTATGATGCCTTCTATAAGCGGCTGATCGCTAAGATCGAGATTCGAGACGTCTCGTCCTCCTTCGCTATGGAGCAGATCAAGTACACGACCGAGATCCCGCTCGACTACATGGTGCTGGACAAGGAATCTGGTGCGAACGCGGCCTGAGCTTGCGTGGCTTATGCGTGCAAAGCTCGCCTTGCTTAGTTCTTCTTTTTGTTGAGGAAAGTCCAAGGCGAGTTGACCGGTAGGATGACTGTGTCCGGCACGGTGTCGACGCCGGTCACGCTTGCCCTGCGCACGGTGTAGCCCGACTGGATGACCGAGACGCCGTCCAGGATGAAGAGCTGGCTCTTCTCCATGCCTGGTTTCAGCGCGCCGGTTACGGAAACCGGCTGGTAGGCCTGCGACATCCTGTAGGGATGAGCCGGTGTGACCAGGACGATCTGGTTGGGTGGCGGTGTCGGCATGTGGCTGCAGGCGCCGGTCCACGGCACCAGCAGGAACTGATAGACAAGGTCGCCGTCGCGATCGACAGGCAGGGCGTAGCCGGCCAACTCGATGGTCTTGTCCTGCAGATTCAAGGACAACGTCTCGCCATGGTCCGGAATCTTGGCCGCGATCATCGGCAAGCCGGCATCCTCGGCGGCGACCTGGCTGGCGGGCCGCAGATCCTTCCAGAGTATATGGGCGGTCTCGGCCGAGGCGCCGACGGCGATGGACCCGAACATCGCGACTGCCAGCGCGGCGGTTTTGAGATGGTTGCTCATTGGGCCGCTCCCTTTCACCCGAATTAAGCCGCTGCCATCAGCAACGTCAACGTTCGGCCCGCATCACATGTCGGCGAGAACCCGCATACGGACGATCTCAGGCACTCTCTCGGCAAGCCGGTCCAGCGTCTTTGGACCCGTTAACTCCTTCACGGCGTCCCGGCCGATCCAGCGCGCTGTCTTGTCGGATGATCCGGCCAGCTTTTGCGCAAGCGCAAGGGCAGGAGCATGCAGTGCCGCCGAGCGTTTGCCAATCTGCCGAAGCGCCCAGTTGACCGCCTTCCTGACGAAATTGCGCGGATCGCCGGCATGCGCCTCGATCAACCGCAGATAGACGAGAAAGGTCGCGTCCGGCTCCTGCTTCAGATGCACTGCGCTCCAGGCCACCATGGCAAAGCCGGCGCGGCGCACGAACTCGCGTTCGTCGGCAACAAACTCCTCGATCAACTCACGCCGGAACGGCGTTTCGGCAAAGAGATCCGAGACGCTGTCGACGATCTCCCAGGAATCGAAATCGCTGGCCCAGCGGCGGCACTGCTCGGCCGTGATCCTTTTCGGCTCGCCGGTGAACGCCGCCATCAGCCGCGCCTCGCGAACACCGCTGTCCCACAGGGCAAGCGCCCGCTCGTGATTGCGCTTCAGCTTGCGCGCCAGCGGCCGCAAATCCGAATTGCCTACACCAAGCGCCGTCGCGATGTTTATGCCGAACCGGGCCATGCCGGCGCGGTTTTCCTGCGTGCCGATCGAGCGCAGGTGAGCGACGATCTCGTCCGCGCTCCAGCTCGGGCCGGGCAGGGACATCTGCGTTCTACTTTTCCAGCCGCGCCAGCAGCGAGGACGTGTCCCAGCGCCTGCCGCCCATCGCCTGGACGTCCTTGTAGAACTGGTCGACGAGCGCCGTCACGGGCAGCGTGGCGCCGTTGCGGTCGGCTTCATCAAGGCAGATGCCCAAATCCTTGCGCATCCAGTCGACCGCGAAGCCGAAGTCGTATTTGCCTGCATTCATCGTCTTGTGCCGGTTCTCCATCTGCCACGAGCCCGCCGCGCCCTTGGAGATCACATCGATGACCTTCTCGATGTCGAGCCCGGCCTTCTTGCCGAAATGGATGCCTTCGGACAGTCCTTGCACCAGCCCGGCGATGCAGATCTGGTTGATCATCTTGGTGAGCTGGCCGGCGCCCGCCGGTCCCATAAGCCCGACCATCCGGGCATAGGCGTCGATGACGGGCCTGGCTTTGTCGAAGGCGGCCTGATCGCCGCCGACCATGACGGTCAGAACGCCGTTTTCGGCGCCGGCCTGGCCGCCGGAGACGGGCGCATCGAGGGACGAGAAGCCGCGCTCCTGTGCGGCCTCGGCCAACTCGCGCGCGACCTCGGCCGATGCCGTGGTGTTGTCGATATACACGGAGCCCTTTTTCATGGCCTGAAAGGCACCGTCCTTTGCCGTCGTCACCGAACGCAGATCGTCGTCATTGCCCACGCACGAGAAAACAAAGTCCTTGCCTTCGGCAGCCTGCGCCGGCGTCAGGGCGAGAGCGCCGCCATGCTGGGCGACCCATTGCTCGGCCTTTGCCCTGGTGCGGTTGTAGACGGTGACGTCGTGGCCGCCCTTATTCTTCAGATGCGCGGCCATGGGGTAGCCCATGACGCCAAGACCGAGAAATGCCACCGATGCCATGGCTTGTTCCTTCCGACGGGAGCAGAGATTGCAGTTGCGGAAGGTCTAGGCCATGCGGCGGATTCGTCAAGGCGCGTGCCGCACCATCGACTGGCACAGATCGGGTAGGCTTACCGTTTCAGGTGAATGGTGATCCGGCGCTCGATCCATTCGACGCCGTGGCGCAGGATCTCGACCATCACCAGATAGACGATTGCCACCCAGACATAGGCCTGGAAGTCGAAGGATTTGGCGTAGGCGAGTTTCGCATTGCCCATCAGGTCGTAGACGGTGATGATGGCGACGATGGCGGAAGCCTTGATCATCAGAACGAGTTCATTGCCGTAGGGTCGCAAGGCCACGATGATCGCCTGGGGCAGAATGACCTTGCGCAGCGTCTGCAGCTTGTGCAGGCCGAGCGAAGCGGCGCCTTCCCACTGGCCCCTTGGAACGCTCTCGATGGCGCCGCGCAGGATTTCCGCCTGATAGGCGGCCGTGTTGAGCGCAAAGGCGAACACGCCGCAGTTGAACGCGTCGCGGAAGAACCACCATAGCCCGACCGATTCGAGCTGCACGCGGAAAGAACCGACCCCGTAATAGACCAGGTAGACCTGGACGAGCAGCGGTGTGCCGCGGAAGAAATAGACGTAGCAATAGGCAGGCCACGACAGCAACCGGTTGTTCGACATGCGGCCATAGGTGACGGGCAGCGACAGGATGGCGCCGGCCACCATCGACACCGCCACCAGCGACAGGGTGGTTCCAAGTCCCTGCAGATAGGCCGGAGCATATCGTGCGAAGAACTCGCCGTTCCAGGCGGAGACCAGATAGGCCAGTATACCGAAGCCGAAGAGGATCCAGAGGCCGACGAATGCGTATCCCACGATACGGGCACGCGGCCACCCGCGCGCCGGCGGCGGCGGCCGATCGACGGCAATGGTGTCGGTGACGCTCATCGCGCTTCCTTCTGTCCGAGCGACCGCAAGATGAAGCCGGTGGCGATCGAAGACAGGATGGCCAGGATGAGAAAGACCAGCGCCGCGACGCTGTAGAACAGGAACGAATGTTTGGTGACGCGCGCCGCGACGCCCGCATTGCGCAAGGTCTCGGCGAGGTTGACGACCGAGACCAGGGCTGTGTCCTTGAGCAGGCTGAGCCAGCAATTCTCAAGACCGGGGAAGGCGATGCGCAGCAATTGAGGCAGGATCACCTTGCGCATGGTCAGCCACTTCGACAGACCGATCGCATAGCCGCCCTCATACTGGCCCTTCGGAATGGCGCGAAAGGCCGAAAGGAACACCTCGCTGGCATAGGAAGAGAAGATCAGCGAGAGAACGATCATACCGGCGATGAAGCTGTCGACATCGATCGTCGCCTCGGGCCTGAAGAAGCGGATGATGTATTGCAGCAGGATGGGCATGCCGAAGAAGAACAGGAAGAGCGTCACCAGCTCCGGAAGGCCGCGAAACATGGTGGTGTAAATGTTCGCGGCCAGCCGCAGCGAAGGCTCTTCGGATTGCTTTGCCCAGGCAATGAAAAAGCCGATCGTCAGGCCGATCGGAAGCGTGGCGAGCGCCAGCGCGATGGTGACCACCGCGCCATAGGCGATATCGTCAAGCCAGCCATTGGGTCCCCAACTGAGAAGTGTCCATATGCTTTGGGCTGGCATCGAGTGGTGTTATCTCCAGAGCTCCCAGATCGGGTAAGGCGGCAGGGGGACCCTGCCGCCCTTGGAGTGATTATCAGGACTCGGCGCCGTAGACGTCGAACTTGAAGTACTTGTCGTTGATTTCCTTGTATTTTCCGTTGGCCCTGATGGCGTCGATCGCGGAATTCAGCTTGTTGACCAGATCGGTCTCGCCCTTACGCACGGCAATGCCGGCACCAGGTCCGAAAATCTCGACCGGCTGCGGCGAGGGCTGGCCGAGGATCTTGCAGCAGGCACCGTCAGGCGAATCCAGCCACTGCTGCAGCACCACGATATCATCCTCGATGGCGTCGAGGCGGCCGTTGGCCAGATCCGCCTGTTCCTCGGGGCTGCTCGGATAACCCTTGATCGTGCTGTCGGTGTAGGTCTTCGAGGCATAGTTGAAATGGGTCGTCGTGGTGGCCACGCCGATACTCTTGCCGGCGAGGTCCTCCTTGGTCACGCCCTTCAGCGTCGAATCCTTCGGCACGGCCAGCGCCGAGGGCGTGTTGTAGTATTTGTGAGTGAAGTCGACCTTCTCGGCACGCTCCGGCGTGATCGACATCGAGGCTACGATGGCGTCGAACTTGCCCGCCTGCAGCGCCGGGATGATGCCGTCCCAATCCTGGGCGACGAAGGTGCATTTGACCTTCATCTCGTCGCAGAGCGCCTGTGCGATGTCGATGTCGAAGCCGACGAGCTTGCCGTCCGAGGTCAGGTTGTTGAAGGGCGGGTAGGCGCCTTCGGTGCCGATCCTCAGGGTTTTTTCCTGGGCCTGGGCTACGCCGAGCGTCAGCAGCGCGGCCGAGGCGGCGAGCGCGATACGCAGTGCAATACGCATGATGGTCCTCTCTTTATGGTCCCGGCCGTCGTTCCGAAACGGCTCTGTGGGGCGGTGCTTTTGACCGCCCGCTGGCCCGATACTCCCACTCTTTCCAAGAAAAAAGCAACTGCAAAACCACGAAAATCGGCAATGTCCTTCTGCCGTTACGTTACTTCTTCAAGCAACGAGGCCGGTCGCGCGCTCGATGAAGTCGGCTATCGATTTCACGTCGTCGAGATCGAACACCGGCAGGCTGTTGTCCTCGATGACGAAGTCGGCCGCGATGGCGACGATTCCGGGATCACCCGCCGAAAGCGGCGTCCGGTCCTTCGCCTCCAGGCGCCGGGTTTCGATCTTGAGATGGGCTTCGCGCTTGTAGCCTTCGACCAGCACGATGTCGGACGGCGCAAGCCGCGACAGGATCGCTTCCAGCGCCGGCTCATCCTCTCCGCGCAGTTCGTGCATCAACGCCCAGCGATTGGCGGAGACGACGGCGACTTCCACGGCTCCTGCCTGCCGATGGCGAAAGCTGTCCGCGCCCGGCTTGTCGATGTCGAAATCATGATGGGCGTGCTTTACGGTCGAAACCGTCCAGCCGCGCCCAACGAGTTCCGCGACCAGTTTCTCAGTCAGGGTCGTCTTGCCGGAGTTCTTCCAGCCGGTGATGCCGAAGAGGCGCTTGTTCATCTCAGATGCTCTGCAGCAACCGCGCCGCCTTGGCAAGATCGTCGGGCATGTTGACGTCGAAGAAAGGATCGATAGCCTGGCCCTCGGTTTCCAGCAGTGGAAATTCAAAATCCCGCAATGTCTCTCACCATCGAGCCCTTGCGCCGTCGCGGAAAATCACGGGGTTCTCCGCGAGCCCCTCATATGCCGTCCGGGGCCATGGCAGGACCAATGCTTTCCGCGACGATCCTGCGCCGGCCGACGACCCGCTCACGATAAAGCGCGTAAAGGCCGGAGCCCACGATTGTGCTGGCACCGATGATCATCGTCATATCGGGGACATCGCCGAAGACCAGCAGACCGAGCACAATGGACCAGAGCAGCGCCGTATAACGGAACGGCGCTATGAAGGAAATCTCGCCCGAGCGCATCGCCATGATGATGAATTGATAGCCGATGAGCACCAGCACTGCCGCGAGCGCCAGCAGCGCAGTGGCTTTTCCCGTCATCGGTGTCCAGCCGCCCATCGGCGACAGCAGCAGCGCGCCGACCACGGTCATGGCCAATGCCGTTGCGGTGGAGACGAGCAGCGTCGGGATAGCCTGCGGAATCCGCTTGGTGGCGAGGTCGCGCACCGCGCAGCAGGCGACGCTGGCCAGCGCCACCAGGGAAAACATGCTGAACCCGTCGAAGCCCGGGCGCACCACGACCAGCACGCCGGCAAATCCGACAGCGATCGCCAGCCAGCGGCGCCAGCCGACCGCCTCGCCGAAGACAAGGGCCGCACCCATTGTCACGGCCAGCGGCAGTGCCTGCAGGACGGCCGAGACGCTGGCGATCGGCAAATGGGCAAGCGCGACCAGGAAGGTCACCGTCGCGCCGGCCTCGGCAAGGACGCGCAGTGCCACCAGCGGCTGCAGCATCGAGCGCGGCCGGACCAGCGCGCCGCGCTGCCAGGCGAGCAGGCCGACGAAGAGCGAGGCAAATGCGCCTCTGATCAACATGACCTGCGCCATGTTCATCGACTGCGACGAGTATTTGGTGATGGCGTCATTGAGGGTGAAGCCGGCCATCGCCACCACCATGAACAACGCACCGCGAAGATTGGGAGAAAGGGGCAAGATCTCTACCGGTTCTGCTTTGAAAAAAGCCTGTAGCAGCCGGGAACGAAACAGCAATGACAAAGGGCTAGGCCACGGCCTTGATCGCGGCCCGGAATTCAACCGCGGATGGTCGACCGTACGTCTGCGGCGCCGACACCTCGTTGCCGTCCTTGCCCAGGATCGTCCAGTGGGAAGATCAGCCGCCGGTGACGCTCATATGTCGCGACACGGAGGGGCGGCTGGTGCGGCGGTCGATGATGAAATCATGCCCTTTCGGCTTGCGCCCGATCGCCTCGTCGATCGCCGCACCGACCAGCTCGTTGCCTTCGGACGCGCGCAACGGTTCCCTGAGATCGGCGGCATCCTCCTGGCCCAGGCACATAAAGAGCGTGCCGGTGCAGGTAAGCCGGACGCGGTTGCAGCTCTCGCAGAAATTATGGGTCATCGGCGTGATGAAGCCGAGCCGGCCACCGGTTTCCGCGACATGGACATAGCGGGCCGGACCGCCGGTCTTGAACGGGATGTCTGTCAACGTGAACTGGCGCTCCAGCGAGGCGCGCAGCAGCGACAGCGGCAGGTACTGGTCGGTGCGGTCGGCATCGATCTCGCCCATCGGCATGGTTTCGATGACGGTCAGGTCCATCCCCCGGCCATGCGCCCAGCGCATCATCTCAGGCAATTCGGCGTCGTTGAAATCCTTCAGCGCCACGGCATTGAGCTTTATCTTCAGTCCCGCCGCCTGCGCCGCATCGATGCCGGCCATGACCTTGCCGAGATGGCCCCAGCGGGTGATGGCGTGGAACTTATCGGCATCGAGCGTGTCGAGCGAAACATTGATGCGCTTGACGCCGCAATCGGCGAGCTCGGCGGCAAAACGTGAAAGCTGCGAACCGTTGGTGGTCAGCGTCAGTTCTTCCAGCGCGCCGCTTTCGAGATGACGCGACAGCTGGCGGACCAAGTGCATGATGTTCTTGCGCACCAGCGGTTCGCCGCCGGTGAGGCGCAATTTGCGCACGCCTTTTGCGATGAAGACGCTGCACAGCCGGTCGAGTTCCTCGAGCGACAGCAGGTCCTTCTTGGGCAGGAAAGCCATGTCCTCGGCCATGCAATAGGTGCAGCGAAAATCGCAGCGATCGGTGACCGACACGCGCAGGTAGCTGATCGTGCGGCCGAAAGGATCGATCATGTCCATGCGTGAAGGGTTTCCCGTGCTGTGAACGACGGCGTTATATATCGCTATGTGATACGATCCGGCCTGTCGTTCAAGATAGCCGCTCTCGATCTTTGGTAACATTCCCCGGCCGACACCGGATGTCGGCTGCCTGGTACGGGCTTTTCCAATCCGGCGAAGCGGCGTAGGGAAGGGCGGTTCGAAACGGAAAAAACACTATGACGGCGCCGAAGGAACTGCGGGTCTCCAAAGACCGCAAACTGCTCTCCGTGACCTTTCCCGGCCACCAGCCATTTGAGCTGCCGGCCGAGTTGCTGCGCGTCGCCTCGCCGTCGGCCGAGGTGCAGGGCCATTCGCCCGACCAGCGGGTGACCGTTCCCGGCAAGCGCGATGTCGCCATCCTCAAAATTGAACCGGTCGGCAACTACGCAGTGCGCATAACCTTCGATGATTTCCATGACACCGGCATCTTCACCTGGAATTACCTGCACACGCTCGGCCACGAGAAGGATGCGCGCTGGAATGCCTACCTTGCCGAACTCGCTCAAAAGGGTCTCAGCCGCGACCGTTAGCCGGCGGGCGTCGTCAAGATGTCATGGAGCCGGAGTAGGGGCGGCGGATCGGGAGACGAGACAATGTCCATCATAACCACCGTCGAACAGCTTGAAGCGCTCTATGGCCTGCCCGGCGAAGCCTCGGTGGTCAAGGAACTCGACCACGTCATTCCCGAATACGCCGCCTTCATCGAGGCCTCGCCCTTCGTCGCGCTGGCGACCAGCGGGCCGGAAGGGCTGGATTGCTCGCCGCGCGGCGATCTCGCCGGCTTCGTGCGCATCGTCGATCCGAAAACCCTGATGATGCCGGACCGGCGCGGCAACAACCGCGCCGATTCGCTGAAGAACATCATTCGCGATCCCCGCGTCGGGCTGCTGTTCCTGGTGCCGGGCTCCGGCACGACGCTGCGCATCAACGGCCGCGCGCACATCACCACGGATGCCGCGCTTTGCGCGTCGTTCACGGTCGACGGCAGGCCGGCACGCTCGGTGACCGTCATCGATGTCGATACGGTCTATTTCCAATGCGCCCGCGCCATCGTGCGCTCGGAGCTGTGGAACCCGGCAAGGCATGTCGATCCGAAGTCCCTGCCGACGCCAGGAAAGATCCTGGAGATCACGAGCCGCAGGAACATCGACGGCGCCGCCTATGACAAGGAATGGCCGGAGCGGGCGAAAAAGACGATGTGGTGAGCGGGCGGACCGCAATGGCGGTCAGGCGTCCTTCAACACCTCGTAGATCTTGCGCATCTGCTCGCCGATCATGTCGCACTGCTCCGGCGTCGACTGGCTCATCGCTTTCTCGATCAGCGCCATGTGCACCTTCAGCGCCTGCATCAGCAGTGCCTCGCCGGCTTCGGTGAGGGCCAGCCGCAGGATGCGCTTGTCCTTCTCGTCGCCTTCGCGACGCAGGAGGCCGCGCGCCTCCAGCTGCGGCAACAGCATGGTGATGTTGGAGCGGCCGACGAGCAGCTTGCGGGCGAGATCGTGCTGCGACATGCCGGGATGGCGGTAGAGATTCATCAAAACATCGAGTTGCGCGGGCTTCAGATCGAGCGGCGCGAGCTTCACGGCAAGCGTGCGCTCCAGCACATGGCAGGCGCGCGCGACGGCGACCCAGTTGCGAAACCGCGGGTTGTCCCAGGGCAGCTCTTGTTTATTGTTCATCTTTGAACTATTATGTTCATGCTTGAACGTATGGATGGATTCCCACTATGGCATCATTCGGACTGAAGGTCATCCGGGGTGTATTCGGGGCCGCCGAACATGTCGCCCCGCGCCTTACGGGGCGCGCCGCATTCGAGCTGTTCTGCCGCACGCCGAACGCCAGGGCGCTGAGCGAGGGAGAACGTCGCGCCGTGGACCGCGCGGCAGATTTCATGGCCGAAGCGCGGCATCACCGGCTGAAGGCCGGATCCGGCTGCATCATGGCGCATGAATTCCGTCCGGAGCCGGGCAGGGCGTCCGCCGGAACGGTTCTCGTCGTCCATGGCTGGCGCTCGCGCACCGAATATATGCGCATGCTGATCGAGGGCTACCGCGCCGCCGGCTACAGGGTCGTCTCGCTCGACCTTCCCGGCCACGGCCAATCGCATGGCCGGCGATTGAACATGGTCAACGCCGTGGATGCGGTGCGAATGGCAGGCGAATGGTTCGGCCCATTCGCGGCGGTGGTCGGTCATTCCTTCGGCGGCGCCGTCGCCGCCAATGCAATCGCGGGATCGATCAGGAACATTGCGCCGCTAGCGGCCGGGCGCCTGGTGCTGATCGCCGCGCCGAGTTCATTGCCGGCCATCTTCGCCGACTTCAGCCGCATGCTCAATGTCGGTCCGCGCTCGCAGGCCGCCATGGCGGACCGTGTCGAACACCTTTCCGGCCGGCCGCTTAGCGAATTCACCGGCGATCGCCAGCTTGCCCAGGCGCGGGTGCCGACGCTGGTCATTCACGCACCCGACGATCGCGAAGTCTCGGCCGATCATGCCTGGCGTTATGCCGGCGCCGGTGACCATGTGTTGCTCCACTGGGCCGAAGGGCTCGGCCATCGCCGCATCCTGGCGGACAAGGGCGTGGTGGAACGCGCCGTCAGCTTCGTGGCCGCGCACCGGGAGCCGTCGCTGCTCCATTGAGCCGCAATCAGGGCTGTTTCTTCTTCTCGCCGGGTTCCACCGGCAGTCCAGCAGCCTTCCAGGCGGTGTAGCCGCCAAGGATATGCTTGACCGGCGACAGCCCCATGTCCTGCGCGGTCTTGGTGGCGAGCGCCGAACGCCAGCCGCCGGCGCAGAAGAAGACGAAACTCTTTCCCGAAGCGAAGAACGGCTTGTGGTAAGGGCTCTCGGGATCGATCCAGAATTCCAGCATGCCACGGGTGACATGTTTGGCGCCGGGAATCCTGCCGTCGCGTTCAATCTCGCGAGGATCTCGCAGGTCGACAAAGATGGTGCCTTCGTCCTCGATCAGGGCTGCCGCTTCCTCGGGCGAAAGCACTTCGATCTCGGCATTCGCCTCGTCCAGCAGTTCGCGATAACCCTTTTTCACAGTCCGATCCTCCCGGCCGTTTAGACTGGCGCTCCGTCCGTTAGGATTTCGAGCACAACGCCCGGCGTTTGTCATCCCGCGTCGGGACCCGCCATCGTCTTCCAGGCCGCCATCGCCCCGTTCACGGTCGCCATCAGGGCGCCAAGCGAAGCACCGTCGCGCGCCTGGATCGACATGCCGTGCTGAACGGTCGCGAAGAAGGTCGCGGCGGCCCCGCAGTCGAAACTCCCCGGCAATTCGCCTTCGGCCACGCCACGCTCCAGCCTCCTCTGCAAGGCTGCATGGTTTTCGGCGCGACGACGGCGCAGGTCGTCGCAGATGGCGCCGCGCGAGCTGTCCTGATGCAACGCGCCGAGCGTGATCAGGCACCCTTGCGGGCGATCGGTCTGCGAATAGGCCCTGGCGGTCTGGCGCAGGAAATCCTCTATCGCCTTGCGTGCCGTCGGCGCCTCGTCCAGTGCGGTCCAGATGTCGGTGCCTTCCGCCTGCGTGTAGAATTCGGTCGCTTCGAGGAAGAGCGCCTCCTTGCTGCCGAAAGCGGCGTAGAGGCTCGGCGAGTTGATGCCCATGGCCCGAGTCAAGTCGCTAATCGACGTGCCTTCATAGCCCTTGGCCCAAAACACCTCCATCGCGCGCCGCAAGGCGGCGGTTCTGTCGAAGGTGCGGGGGCGGCCTCGTTCCGACATGATGCTCTTTCTGTGCTCATCGATACATAATTCAGTTGACGGGGCCGGACAAGCCTGACAGTTATTTATGTATCGCTCGTTACATAAAGGAGAGCTCAATGTCATCGAACCGTTTGAGCGGCAAGGCCGCGCTCGTCACCGGCGGCAGCCGCGGCATCGGCGCGGCGATCGCGCGCAGGCTGGCGGCAGACGGCGCCAGCGTGGCGCTGACCTATGTCAATGGCGAGGAACAGGCCCGCGCGGTGGTCGGCGAAATCGAGGCCAAGGGGGGACGCGCCATCGCCATCAAGGCCGATAACCGCGACGCTGCGGCAGTTGCCAGGGCGGTCGACGATGCCGCCTCGGCCTTCGGACGGCTCGACATACTGGTCAACAGCGCGGGCATCTGGCGCGCCGCGCCCGTCGACACCCTGTCGCTTGCCGACTTCGACGAAACCATGGAGGTCAATCTGAGAGCGCCGTTCGTAGCCTCCAAGGCCGCGGTGGCACACATGGGCGAGGGCGGCAGGATCATCTCCATCGGCAGCAATTTGGCGGAGCGCGTGACCGACACCAGCCTCAGCGCCTATTCCGCGAGCAAGGCCGCGCTTGTCGGGCTGACAAAGGCCCTGGCGCGCGACCTCGGCGCGCGCGGCATTACCGCCAACATCGTTCATCCCGGCTCGACGGACACCGACATGAATCCGGCAGGCGGTCCGCATGCGGATCACCAACGGCAAAAAATGGCCACTCCGCGTTTCGGCGAGGCCGATGAGGTCGCCGGGATGGTCGCCTGGCTCGCCGGTCCCGAAGGGCGCTTTGTAACGGGCGCCGCGCTGACCATCGACGGCGGCGCCAACGCCTGACCTCGCCCGATGACCGTGACGGCCAGAGGGATTGTGTTCGCTCCGGCCGTCACGTTGTTGTGAAACTGTTCTGCAACAGCCGCTCCAAAATTTATGAAAGCTTAACGAAATCGGTATGAATCGGTATAGTTGCGTCTTACATCCGCCATGCGGTGGGCAAGACGGTCGAGCGTGCTGAACGGGAGCCGGTTGCAGCCGGAGCGGGTGATCCATGAAATTGCCGGGAAACAGAGCTACCGCGTTGCCGCTTGCAGCGCTCGCGGCGACGCTGGCCCTGGGCACGCCGCAAGCAGGCGCGCAGGGGCTTTTCGACATGCTTTTCGGGGGCGGCGTGAGGCACGAGCCGCGAGGTGAGTTTCCCCCTCCGCCGCCAAGGTACAAGCCGAAACCCAACGTATCTGCCGGCGGTGGCGGCGGCAGCGTAAAGATCAGCAGCCCTTCCTACTACACCTACAAAGCCGACAAGCTTGTTCGCGTCGACTTCTCGGCGCTTATGGCAGCGCCGCAGCCGGCAACGCCGCAGGACGCCGCCTTCGTGCCGTCCGCCACCGGCAACGCCTTCCGCGAGGCAATCGCCGGACTGAGCGACTACGAGCTCTATGCGGAGCCCGCTATCGCCAAGGCGCTGATCGCCTATTATTCAGCCAATCCGGATTTCATCTGGGTGACCGGAGCCGGCGCCAACAGCCGCGCGCAGGATGCGGTGCGGGTGCTCGGCGAGGCGGCGAGCTACGGCCTGACACCGTCCGACTACACGGTCGACGTGCCGCCCGCCGCCGCGTCGACAGGCGATGCCGATGCACGCCTGAAGGAGTTCGTGCGCTTCGAAATGGCGCTGTCGGCGCGCGTGCTCCGCTATGTCCATGACGCCCAAAGCGGTCGTGTCGAACCCAATCGCATGACCGGCTACTATGATTTCCCCGCCAAACCGCTCGACATGGAAGGCGTCTTGAAGACGCTGGCGCACACCCAGGAAGTGCGCACCTATCTCGAATCGCGGCATCCGCAGAACGCGGAGTACCAGGCGCTGCGCGTCGAACTGGAGGCGCTGCAAGCGAGCGCCGAGAACGAGATCGTCGTCGATCCCAAGCTGTTGCTGAAGCCGGGCGAAACCAGTCCCGAGCTTCCCAAGCTGCTGACCCTGATCGCGCGCAATCTCGACGACGAGATGGGCGGCGCCTATGGCGAAGTGCTGTCGCGGCTCGTCACCAGCGAGGTCTACCTGCCGGAGCTGGTCCCGGTCATCAAGGCGGTGCAGCAAAAGGCGGGCATGAAGGGCGACGGCGTCATCGGACCGCGCACCGTCGCGTCGCTGGCCGGAACGTCCAAGGCCGACCGGCTGCTCAAGGTGCAGGTGGCGCTGGAAGAACTTCGCTGGCTGCCGTCCGACCTCGGCAGTCCGCGTGTCTTCATCAACCAGCCGGCCTTTACGGCAAGCTACATCGACAATGGCGAGGAAAAGCTGAAAACCCGCGCGGTCATCGGCAGGACCACCAACCAGACCGCCTTCTTCTACGACCAGATCAAGCAGGTCGACTTCCATCCCTATTGGGGGGTGCCGCAGTCGATCATCGTCAACGAGATGCTGCCGAGATTGCGCAGCGATCCGGGTTATCTCGACCGGGCCGGCTATGAGGTGACCGATTCGCGCGGCAAGCGCATCCCGTCATCGGCGGTCAACTGGGGCGGCTATGGCGCGAACATCCCCTACAGCGTGCGCCAACTGCCGAGCGAGGCCAATGCGCTGGGCGAATTGAAGATCCTGTTCCCCAACAAGCACGCCATCTACATGCACGACACGCCGCAGAAATCGTTCTTCCAGCGTGACATGCGCGCGCTCAGCCATGGCTGCGTGCGCCTGCAGGATCCGCGCGGCATGGCGGCCGCGGTGCTGGGCACATCGGTCGACGATATCGCCGAGAAGCTGAAACACGGCCATTCGACCGAGAATGTGACACGCACGATCCCGGTCTATGTCGCCTATTTCACCGCATGGCCCGACATGTCGGGCAAGGTCGAATACTTCAACGACGTCTACGACCGGGACACGCGTCTGAAGCAGGCCTTGGACGCTACCGAAGCGGCGCGCTCGCCGTCGAGCTGAGAATTCAGCGGGCCGTGAGCGGCCGCCGGAAACCGGCGTCGCGCCCGGCGATCAGCCAGTAGACAAGCCCGGCGACCAGGCCGGCGGCGGCGATGATGCCGATGTCGGCCCAGCGCTCCGGAGCCATGTCCTCCAGCGCGCTCGGCCAGATCAGGGCAAAGCCGCCGACCGCCGCCGCCCCGCCGAAGAGCATGTGCAGCAGGGCGTTGCGCAACGAGAAGAATTCGGCGATCAACGCGAAGACCAGGGTCTGCAGCCCGGTCAACACGATCGTCAGGAAATAGATGAACATGCCGAGCGGCGGCACCGCCAGTGCCGCGATCGGCGTGACACCCATGAAGTCGAAATAGCCCGGCGCGTCGGGCAGGGAACTGAGCACGGCATAGATGGCCGCCACGGCGATGAGGCCGATCAGCACGGCGACGAGATAGCCGGTAAGCATCATCAGGATGCGTTTCAACACATGCTTCGCCATGCCCACCCCCGTGACGCTCCGATGTAATCAGCCATCAAAGGTGCATTGACGCAATGGTGGCGGGCCGCGCGCGTATCACGCCACAAGGCCGGGCATTTTCAAAGGGAACCGGTGATCACTGCGGGGAGCGATCGCGGAAACCGGTACTCGCCCCTCACAGGTGTCTCCTGACGAAGCTATCTGGGCTCTGCGGTCACGGGATCGTAGGTGATTTCGACCTTTGCCTTGTCGGCGGTGTAATAGGTGACCGTATAGGCGCCATCATCCCAGTCGACCTCTTTGACATAGCGGAAGCCGTCGCGCTGTTCGACCTTGGCGATGATGTCGGACAATTTCTTGGCATTGGGAGGCGGCAAAGGCTTATCGTCCGCGGCGAAAGCCGGCCCGGCGACGAGAAGAATGGCGATGCTGGTCGCCAGAAGAAGTCTGGACATGATTTTCCCTCACTTTGACAGATAGAAACTCCCGATGATGATCGTTTGTTCCGAACGGAAGCCATTGGTCGATCGGAGCTTTCCGGCCGTGATGCGTCATTGCGGAGGCATCAAAGCACATGGCGTGTCGAAAGTCGTCCAAAGCCGTTCGCGTAGTTGTGGGAGGCGGAATATCCGGGCTCGGATTTGGGGAGATGGTGGGCGATGCAGGGATTGAACCTGCGACCCCACCCGTGTGAATGCTGGAATCGTGCGTTTCTGCGGATTTCTGGAAGTAACTTTGACGCTGTCTAAGTGTCGCTTTTCATTGTGTTTTGTGTCGCTCGCGGGTATTAGGAAGGTACCCGAAGATTTCTCGTTAGTGGCGACCCGGTGGCGACCCGGAAAACGAAAGGCACCCCGTGAAACTGAAGCTTACCAAGATCAGTGTCGATGCCCTCAAGGCGGCCGACAAGCGGTACCGCGTCTTCGATACCGAACTGCCCGGCTTTGCAGTCCAGGTGTCTCCGGACGGCACGAAGCGCTGGCAGGTGGAGTACCGGCCTCATCCAGGCGGTCGCGGGTCGACAAGGTCGAGCAGGAGGCGCTGTTGGCCGTTTGCTCTTTTCCTGCCGTCAACCGAGATGATCGCCGCGCCAAGGCGAATTATTTGCTCGATGTCGAGGCTCGGGGCGAACTCGATTTGCCAGATCATATACAGGCGATCCTGCACTCAACCATTTGAAGCTGCGGCGTCGAATGCACGAACGCGGCGAGGTCAAGGCATCCTAGCTGGTACGAGCTGGGGCCAAGCTGGATTGCCGAATCTGCTTTGGTGAAGTTGCCGTTTGTTCTACAGGATGTACTGGGGTTTCAGGGTGTTGGGTGATTCGTCTAGCTGAACTGTGGGACGAATGGCCATCACATAGATTAGTTGGCCATTTGGTATCCGAAGTAGAAAATGGACGAATTGGAAGAGCCGATCAGGAAGGCTTATGACAAAGCACTTAGCGAAATTCCTGCTGATCACATGGGAGAGATTGGAGGAGGTCTTTTAGCCAAAGACGTTCTTCGGGCTCATTTCCTGATAGCAAACCACTTTTATCTTGAAGGTGAAGGCCTTGGAGGCATCGGCCCTAAGAGCATTCCGTTGCTTCTTTCAGCAGTGGATCGTCAATTTGTAGGATATGGCGGAACTCCAAAATGGACAGATCGCTTTGATATTTGCGCAACGCTGTTCTTTGGCCTCATTAAAAACCATGCCTTTCATGACGCAAATAAGAGGACTGCCTTCCTTTCAGTTTTGTTTCTTTTGTACCGCTTTGGATGGTGCCCGTCTGTACCTGAGACGGAATTTGAAGATTTTACAGTAGAAATATCGGATAATCTTTTATCAAAGTATGCACGATACAAGGATTTAGTTAAAAATGGTGACCCTGATCCTGAAGTGCGTTTTATATCCTGGTACCTCAGAAGGAATACGAGGCAAGTAGACAAGTCGCAATATTCCGTAACATTCAGAGAGCTAAAAGTCATTCTTAATAGGTACGGCTTCGATTTAAGGCACCCAAGCGGAAACCACATAAACGTGGTTCGGTTGGAAAAACGACGACGTTTTTTTGGCTTGGGTGCGCTTGAGGAGTTTGAGACGCGGGTGTGCCAGATTGGTTTCCCTCGCTGGACGGCAGAGGTCGGCAGGTCTGCTCTGAAAACGGTTCGCGAAGCGACAAATCTCAGTGCACGAGATGGGGTCGATTCGGCTGCTTTCTTCAAAGGCTTAGACCCAATGCAAAGCCTCATCGCTTCGTACAATAAGCCCCTCATGAGCTTGGCCAATCGGTAGGCAGTGCCGACTAATACCAAAGGCCTTCCAGACCGAGCGCGGGTCACGAGCGGGCGACGCTGCTGGGCAAATGCTTTGAACTCATTGCCAGCGGGTCGGTCCGCCGGTAGTTATCGCGGATAAATGCTTCGGGGAGGGGTTAGATGGCTGGAAGCAACGGCAACGGCGATCTGGCGTTTACGGCGGAGCTATTCAAGGCTGCTGACAAGCTGCGCGGCAACCTGGAGCCGTCGGAATACAAGCATGTCGCGCTTGGTCTGATCTTCCTCAAATACATTTCCGACGCTTTCGAGGCGCAGCGGGCGGAGCTGTCAGCGGATCAGTATGCGGACCCCGAAGACCCCGAGGAGTACCTGGCTGAAGGCGTGTTCTGGGTGCCGAAGGAAGCCCGCTGGTCGTTCCTGCAAGGCAGTGCCAAACGGCCCGAAATTGGCAAACTGATCGACGAGGCGATGGTGGCCATCGAAAAGGCCCCCTCAAACGAGGGGCTGAAGGGCGTTCTGCCGAAGAACTATGCTCGCCCGACGCTGAACAAGACCATGCTGGGCGAGCTGATCGACCTATTCTCCAACATCGGCATGCATGACGGCACCGACAAGGCGAAGGACCTGCTTGGCAGGGTCTACGAGTATTTCCTGTCGGGCTTCGCCAGTTCAGAAGGCAAGCGCGGCGGCGAGTTCTTCACCCCGCGTTCCGTCGTGCGCACGCTGGTCGAGATGCTGGAGCCCTACAAAGGCCGGGTCTACGACCCCTTTGCGGCTCGGGCGGAATGTTCGTGCAGTCGGAAAAGTTCATCGAGGAGCATGGCGGTCGCCGACATGACATCGCCGTCTATGGGCAGGAGATCAACTACACGACATGGCGGCTGGCTAAGATGAACCTCGCGGTGCAGGGGATCGACGCCGATATCCGCTGGAACAACGAAGGTAGCTTCCATCGGGACGAACTGCCCGATTTGAAAGCGGATTTCATCCTCGCCAATCCGCCCTTCAATATTTCGGACTGGGGTGGTGAACGGCTGGCGGACGATGCGCGCTGGAAGCATGGCACGCCGCCTAAGGGCAACGCCAATTTCGCCTGGCTGCAGCACATCCTGCACCATCTCGCCCCGCGCGGCACGGGGGGCGTGGTGCTGGCCAACGGCTCAATGTCCTCCAATCAATCCGGCGAAGGCGATATCCGCAAGGCGATGATTGAAGCCGACGTTGTGGATTGTATGGTTGCCCTGCCGGGACAGTTGTTCTTCTCTACCCAGATTCCTGCCTGCCTGTGGATTTTGGCACGCGACAAGAGCGCCAATGGCCATCGTGACCGGCGCGGAGAAATCCTGTTCATCGACGCCCGCAGGCTCGGTTTCATGGTCGACCGCGTACGCCGCGAGTTCAGCGCCGAAGACATCGAAAAAATCTCCGAAGCCTATCACCGTTGGCGCAACAAGGATCAAGGCACTGCCTATGCCAACGAGCCCGGCTTCTGCAAATCGGCCACCCTGGCCGAGGTTAGCGAACACGGTCATATGCTGACGCCTGGACGCTATGTTGGCGCGGCGGATATCGAGGATGATGGCGTGTCGTTTGCGGAGCAATTTGAGGCGCTGCGGGAGCAATTGCAGGCGCAATTTATTGAGGGGCGACTACTAGAGGAGCAGATTGAGCGGACTTTGGCGGGTGTAGTAGGCCATGAATAAGTTCGCCGTGAAGACTGTTGAGGAGCTATGTGCCGACGGCGTTCTCTTTCCTCCGATGGATGGCAATCACGGGGAGATACATCCAAAATCCTCGGACTATGTGCCAACGGGCATCCCATTCATCATGGCATCCGACCTAAGCAACGGAAGGGTGGATACGAAGAATTGCTCGTTCATATCGCTCGAACAAGCTAATCGCCTTAGAAAGGGCTTCAGCATTGCAGGAGACGTTCTCTTAACTCATAAGGCAACTATTGGCCGCAGAGCTGTAGTCGAAGACCTTAACTGTCCTTTCATTATGTTGACGCCGCAGGTAACTTACTATCGGATAAAGAATCCATCGGTTCTGTGCAGTCGATATCTTTATTATTACTTCAATTCTGCAGGCTTTCTGAGCTTGCTCAATCAATGGTCTGACGCAGGCTCGACAAGAGCATATCTCGGAATTACAGGCCAAAAGAAATTGCCTATCGTCGTTCCGCCTATCGAGTGGCAGCGTTGGATAGTTGAACTGCTCGGTGCTCTTGACGACAAAATCCAGCTGAACCAGCAGATGAACGAGACACTGGACGCGATGGCGCAGGCGATCTTCCGCGACTGGTTTGTCGATTTCGGTCCGACCCGCCGCAAGATTGAGGGCGCGACCGATCCCATCGAGACTATGGGCGGGCTTGTCACCGATCCCGACCGCGCACGGCGACTGGCCAAGCTTTTCCCCGCCAGCATGAGCGACGATGGCCTGCCTGATGGGTGGAAATTGGCCACCGTATCGTCGGTGACGAAAATGTTGAAACGCGGGTTGACACCGGCATACATAGAGGAAGGCATCCCAGTCATCAATCAACGCTGCATACGAGGCAGGAGCATCGATTTCAGCTTCGCCCGCGAGCATGATGTTGAGAGGCGAGCGCCTAAAGAGCGGCTGCTTCAAATGGGCGACGTATTAGTAAACTCTACTGGGGTCGGCACGCTTGGTCGAGTTGCCACTGTACGACGATTGGCAGGCCCGGCCACTGTCGACAGCCACGTTACCATTTGCCGTGCCGATAGCTCCAAAATCTCACCTCTCATTCTCTCGCTGTTTCTGGAGACAAGCGAGGGCCAGATTGCAGGAATGGGACAGGGATCGACGGGGCAGACAGAATTAAGTCCGTCATCTCTTGGTGGCCTTGCTCTTGCGGTCGCCTCGGGGGAGGTACAACGCTCGTTTGAGAGCGCCGTTGTGCCGTTGCGACAGCTATCGTCGACGAACGGCGACCAGAACCACACCCTTGCCGCCACTCGCGACCTGCTGTTGCCAAAACTGATGTCAGGCGAGATCGGCCTCCGCGAAGCCGTACAACAGCTTGAAGCGGCGCAGTGACAACGCCCACCCAAACCTGCCGTTAGTTAGGTTTACGACATTCATAAGTGAAAGTATTCTCAAATGAAGATCAGCAGCATTCTCGAAAAGATCGACGAAAATCAGCTGTTTATTCCGGCGTTTCAGCGCGAGTATGTTTGGAAGAAGAAGGACGCTAAGCTCTTAGTAAGTTCGATGATCAAGGGTTATCCGACCGGGACGATCCTGACTTGGGACACCAATCATCCACCGGAGCTGAAAGGCGATCACGCCTATGATCCGAGGCAGGGGGCCATCAAAATCCTATTGGATGGTCAGCAGCGCGTCACCACGCTTTATATGCTGATCCGGGGTGAGCTTCCGCCTTACTACACGCTCGACGAAATTACCGACGATACACGGGGACTGCATGTCAACGTGGAAACGTTGGAGCTTGAGTATTTTCAGAAGCGGATGGATGCCGATCCGCGATGGCTGAACGTGACCGATATCTTCAAGCGAAACGTTCGCACCAAAGACGTGGTGCGAGCCTTGGAGAAAGGGCGAGAGCTGACGAAGGAGGAGGAAGATCGGATCGACGACAATTTTGCCGCTGTGCAAAATATCCTTGATCGCGATTTCCCAGAGCAGAATATCCCTGTGAGGGCATCGCTGCGAGAGGCGATTGATATATTCTACATCGTCAACGCTGGTGGCGTGGCGCTAACGGACGCAGAACTCGCCCTGGCGCAAATTTCGGGGTACTGGCCGCAAGCTCGCGAGGCTTTCAAGGCGAAGCTCGAAGCACTGAAAAAGAATGGCTTCGTCTTCAAGTTGGATTTCGTGGTCTACGCGCTGCTGGCAATTTTGCATCAGGGCGGCTCAGATATGCGCAAGCTGCACTCCGCCGACAACAACGATCCGATCCGTGCGGCCTGGAATGCGCTCGATACGAAGGTGCTGGACTACATCTCGAACCTGCTCCGAGACCATGCGTTCGTCGACCACACTGATGAAATCAATTCGATCTACGCCCTTATCCCCATCGTCGCCTATTGCCACCGGATGGACTGCAAGCTGAACCACGGTCAAATCCAGAAAGTGGTCAAATGGTTCTACTATTCGCAGGTTCGTCGGCGCTACGTGAGCCAGCTTCCGCAGAAGCTCGACCATGACCTGAAAATCGTCGCTACCTCTGACGTGCCGTTTGACCGGCTGCTCGACGTAATCCGCGAAGAGCGCGGCGGAGCGATAGCGATAACGCCGGACGAGTTTGTGGGCAGCGCCATACAGCATCCGCTTTTCGGCCTCGTACGGTGGCACCTCAAAAGCCGAGGAGCAAGGTGCCTCACCACCGGCGTTTCCATTCATCATCCGATGGGTGAGAAATACAAACTGGAATACGACCATATCTTCGCCTTCGCCAACCTCAAGGCCGAAGGGTATGGCGTAGAGAACCGGCTGAAGTATCAACTGGCTCAAGAACTGACGAACCGGGCGCTCCTTACACAAATTGCCAATCGGTCGAAGGGCAAGAAGGAGGCCGAGGCGTACTTGTCCTCGGTGGTGAACAACCAGCCGACGGCGCTTTCTCTGCAACTGATCCCAGAGGACCGTGAACTCTGGCAAATTGAGAACTACGAGCTCTTTCTCAAAACGCGCCGCAAGATGCTGGCTGACAGTATCAACGCCTGGCTTGACGGATTGGCCGAGATGCATGCTGTGGCCGAACGCATCAGCGTTGAGGATATGATTGCCGAGGGTGAGAATGAAGATGTCGAGTTCAAGGAAACGCTGCGCTGGGACGTTCGTCAGGGAACTGTCAACAAGGACCTCGAAGCCGTCATCATGAAAACCATCGCGGCCTTTGCCAATCTGCAGGGCGGCACACTGATGATCGGCGTGGCTGACGACGGTAGCGTTTCCGGGCTTGATAACGACTACAAGAGCCTGAATGGAGGTGATCGTGACAAATTCGAGCTGCACCTCAAGACGCTGGTCATCAACACCTTTGGGGAGGCCTTTTCGGCGACCAAGCTCAAGGTTTCCTTCCCGCAAATTGACGATAAGGAGATTTGTCGAGTTGAAATCGCGCCGACCAACAAGCCAGTCTACATCAAAGTTGCAGACAAGGGCGGTGCGGCAATGGATCGCTTCTACGTCAGAAACGGCAACTCGTCCCGCGAAATGGCTGGGGAACAGGCGCTCTTGTACATCAGAGAGCGGTTCGTCTGACGCGCGTAAGGGGGGGCGCGATGGGAGAGATTGTCTACAAGCAGGTCGAAGCCGACTACTCGCGGTCCGGCTTCCGCGAGGATATCGTCGAGGAAGCTGCCATCGGCATTTTCGAGGAACTGGGCTACGTCTATGCGCCTGCTAGCCAGATTGCGCCCGACGGCTCCGCGCCAGAGCGTGAGGCTTACGTCGACACGATCCTGACATCGCGGCTGATGGCTGCCGTCGCGCGGCTCAATCCGGCAATCCCGGCCGAGGCCCGCGCATCGGCGATCAAGCAGCTTTTTGTGACCGAGACGCCGTCGCTGGTCGAAGAGAACCGGCGCATCCATCGGCTGCTCACTGAGGGCGTCGATGTCGAGTTCGTCGTCGCCGATGGGGAGATCAAGGGCGACAAGGTCTGGCTGATCGACTTCGACAATGTCGATAGCAACGACTGGCTGGTGACCAATCAGTTCACCGTGGTCGACGGCCGCCACAAGCGGCGCGCGGACATCGTCGTGTTCGTCAACGGCCTGCCGATCGCCATCATCGAGTTGAAGAACGCTGCATCGGAGACCGCCGACATCGGCGCGGCCTTCAACCAGCTTCAGACCTACAAGCAGCAGGTGTCGTCGCTGTTCCGGACGAACGCCGTCCTGATCGCCTCTGACGGCATGCTGGCGCGCGTCGGCTCGCTGACCGCCGACGAAGAGCGATTCATGCCTTGGCGCACCGTCACGGGAGCGGACGGCGATTTCACGCCGCATGGCCCCCGCGAGATGGCGACGCTGCTGCGCGGCGTGTTCTACCGCAAGCGCTTCCTCTCCGTGCTGCGCGATTTCATCGTGTTCGGGGATAGGGGCGAAGGCCCATTCAAGATCATCGCCGGCTATCATCAGTTCCACGGCGCAAGCAAGGCCCTCGCCAGCGCCATTGAAGCTGCCCGCCCTGGCGGCGACCGCAAGATCGGCGTGATCTGGCATACGCAGGGCTCGGGCAAGAGCCTGCTGATGGCGTTCTTCGGCGGCCTCATTGTGCGGTCGAAGGAGTTGCAGAACCCGACATTGGTGGTGCTGACCGACCGCAACGACCTCGATGATCAGTTGTTCTCCACCTTCAGCCTGTGCCGCGACCTGATCCGCCAGAAGCCGGAGCAGGCCGACAGCCGGGACGAACTGCGTCGCCTTTTGAACCGCTCGTCTGGCGGCGTGATCTTCACCACGGTGCAGAAGTTCTCGCCCGAGGCCGGCGAGGAAAGCTTCCCGCTGTTGACTGACCGTCGCAACGTCATCGTCATCGCGGATGAGGCGCATCGCAGCCAGTATGGTTTCGACGCCAAGCTCGACAAGGCAACCGGCAAGCGCCGCTATGGCTATGCGCACTACATCCGACAGGCGATGCCCAACGCCTCCTTCATTGGCTTCACCGGCACGCCTATCGAGGCCGATGATGTGAACACGCCGGCGATCTTCGGCGAGTACATCGATGTCTACGACATCAGCCGGGCGGTGGAGGACGGGGCGACCGTTCCGATCTTCTATGAGAGCCGTCTCACGCGCATCGAGCTGGACGAGGACGAGAAGCCGCGCATCGACGCTGAGATCGAGGCCATCCTGGAAGACGACGAGTTGTCGGAACAGGAGAAGCAGAAGGCCAAATGGACGACCGTCGAGCGGCTTGTCGGGTCCGAGAAACGACTGTCGCAGATAGCCGCCGATCTGGTCGCACACCTCGAAGCGCGCCTTGCCGGCATGAACGGCAAGGCGATGGCGGTCTGCATGAGCCGCCGAATCTGCGTTGATCTCTACAAGCAGATCATCAAGCTGCGGCCCGAGTGGCACTCCGACGATGACGACAAGGGCGCGGTGAAGATCGTCATGACCGGCTCGGCATCCGATCCGGTCGACTGGCAGCCGCATATCGGCAACAAGAAGCGCCGCGACGACCTGGCCAAGCGGGCGCGCGACCCTGACGATCCGCTCAAGCTGGTGATCGTGCGCGATATGTGGCTGACCGGCTTCGACGCGCCTTGCATGCACACCATGTACATCGACAAGCCGATGCGCGGCCATGGCCTGATGCAGGCCATCGCCCGCGTCAACCGGGTGTTCAAGGACAAGCCGGGCGGCCTGATCGTGGATTACATCGGTATTGCCCAGAACCTGAAGAACGCCCTCGGTCAATACACCAAGTCCGACCAGGAGAAGACAGGCATCGACGAAGAGGAAGCCGTCGCCGTCCTGATGGAAAAATTCGAGGTCGTGCGCGGCATGTTCCATGGCCACGACTACAGCCTTGGCATCAACGGCCAGCCGCAGCAGCGGCTCGTCGCGCTGGCCGACGCCATCGACTGGATTTTGAAATGGCAGCAGCAGGCAGCCGCCAAACTCACGAGTGCGGACGACAAGAAGAAGGCTCACCGCCGCTTTTCTGATGCCGTGCTGGAACTGAGCAAAGCCTATGCGCTGGCGTCGGCCAGCGACAAGGCACGGGCCATCCGTGACGAAGTCGGCTTCTTTCAGGCGGTTCGGGCGGCGCTGGTCAAGACCACGGCCACTGGGAAAATGTCGGACCGAGCCAAGAGCTTCGCCGTCGAGCAGTTGCTCAACCAAGCCGTCGCCAATGCCGAAATAGTGGACATACTGAAGGCGGCGGGCATCCAGTCGCCAGACATCTCGATCCTGTCGGACGAGTTTTTGGCGGACATCCAGAAGCTGGAGAAGAAGAACCTCGCGCTGGAGGCGCTGAAGAAGCTTCTCAACGGCGAAATCAAGAGCCGGTCGCGCTCCAATGTGGTCGAGGCGAGGTCATTTTCACAGCGGCTGGAGGAAGCTGTGTCCCGTTACCATGCCAACGCCATCTCGACTGTCGAAATGATCCAAGAGCTGATTGCGTTGGCGAAGGACATCAAGGCGTCCGCCGCACGTGGCGACGAGCAGGGCCTATCGCCGGAAGAGGTGGCTTTCTATGACGCCCTTGCCGAGAATGAGAGTGCCGTCGAGGCAATGGGCAGCGCGCAATTGCGCGTGATCGCCCATGAACTTGTCGAGCAGATGCGAGGGTCAGCGACCGTCGACTGGCAGCACAAGGCGACAGCTCGGGCCCGTATGCGCGTGCTGGTCAAGCGCATCCTGAAGAAATATGGATACCCGCCAGACCTCGAACAGGAGGCCGTGCAGACGGTGCTGGCGCAGGCGGAAACGCTGCTGCGTGAAGTGATGGTTCCGGCGAAGTAGGGTTGACGGGCACCGACTTCATTCATTCACAACCTTGCCCCGATATCCAGGGCAGAGCATTCTGAAAGCTGGCGCGGCAAATATGCCGCCGGAGGCGCAGTTATTTTCGACGGGCATTTTGAAAGACATTTGCCCCAACTTGATGGTGCCCTTGCCGCAATTTGCTTCCGCACCAATAGCATCGCCCAGCAAGGTCGCTTTTGTCTCGCGAATGCACTCTTCGGGCGATGCATAGCCGCCTTGGTTTACATAGCCTTCATAGCATGCCTTGGTGATATCGGGCTCCGTGAATTTGGCCACGGCACGTGCATGTTTGGTGTTAACGCCGGTAATCTCGATAACTGTTGCAGGCGGCTCTATGCAGCTTCTCTGCAACTCTGCACCCGAGGCCCCTGTAGCTAGGGACGAGAGGCTGGCAGCGAGAAGGAAGGCTCTTGTCGGGGACATTTGTCGCAACGCCAGTCGCGAAAACGAACCGCGATTCAATTTGGCTTTGTTCAAGGCCTTGCTCGTCGGCATGGTTCCTCCTCCTGATGCCAACTGTTAGTTGCGAAGTTGCGCCCAAGGCAATCAGCCGTCAAGCGGACCGATTGGGGAGGGGAGGCGGGCGGATGGGGCCGGCATCGAAACCGTAGCTCATCCTTCCATCAGCAAGACCGCCGCAACGACTCGCGACAGGGTGCGGCAGGCTGTCGCGGATCGTGGGCCGAGCTTTGCTCGCAGTGGCGACCCCGTGGCGACCCCAACGGCGCGACAACGTCCCTGTTTGGCCGCGATACGGCTTAACGCTTTGATTTTTCGTAAGAAATATGGTGGGCGATGCAGGGATTGAACCTGCGACCCCACCCGTGTGAAGGGTGTGCTCTCCCGCTGAGCTAATCGCCCGCTCGTTGCCCGAAGGCCAAGCGAGCCGCGATATAAGGGAGGCAGGCTCGGGAAGTCAAGGCGGTGTCCGGCGTTCTTGCAAGGATCGGATTTCTTGACCTGCGGCACCCGTGCCGGGTGGTCCGTCAGTGTGCGGCGGCGGTCATTAGCCGTTGCACCAGGTCCAGCGTCAGCGCGTCAAAGTGAGAAATAACCGCCGAAGGCTCGAACTCTCGCACGTGGCGGTCGGTATAGCCGAAATCGACCGCCACCACCGGAATACCGGCGGCCTTGGCTGTGTCGATGTCCGTCTGCGAATCGCCGACCATCAAAGCGCGGTGCGGGTCGCCGCCCGCCCGCTTGATGGTCTCGGTCAGGTGGCGCGGATCGGGTTTGCGGAAGGCGAACGTGTCCTGTCCGGCAATCGCCGCGAAATGTCTGGTCAGGCCGAGCGCCTCGATCAGCGCCAGCGAGTTGGCCTCGTATTTGTTGGTGCAGACGGCCAGGAGATAGCCCGCCTTCTCGAAGCGGGCGATCGCCTCGAGGACGCCGGGGTAGGGACGGGACTTGCCGGGGATGTTGTCGGTATAGTGATCGAGAAACAGTTTCAGCAGCCGGTCGTGTTCCGCGACATCGAGCGACCGTTGCTGGGCGGCGTGCGCCCGTTCGATCATGACGCGGCCGCCATGACCGACGAAACGCTTGAAGCCAGCTTCGTCGACGGCCGTGAGCGCGCTGGCGGCAAGGCTGTGGTTGAGGCTGTCGAGCAGGTCCGGCGCTGTGTCGATCAGCGTACCGTCGAGGTCGAACACGATGATCGGGCGGGTCATGATCCATCCTGGGCAGTTTATGCAATGGGCAGGCGATAAAGGCTGCGGCGCGTCAAGGCAAGCGCCGGGCAAGCTCGTTCAGGCAAGCAAGCTCCCCGGACTGGGCATTCGCGACGAGCCGCCAGGCATGAAAAACCCGCCAGAGCGGCGGGTCCCGGCGCAAATCTGCACCATAGGCAAATATGTAGCATAACTGCCTTCACCCAGTCAATAGCCCCTAAGAAAAAATTCCTACGAACGTTGCCGCGCATCGCTCGCCGACCGCACGGGCATACCATTGGCGGGGTACCGGGCGTCATCAACCTACGCCGCCGCCAAGGGCTTTGACCACGGTCAAAAGCTTTGACCACGGTCAAAAGCTTTGACCGGATCGGCAAAAATGGTAGGAGCCCCAAACACCAGGTTCCGGGGCGGCAAAAGCGGCATGGATGCAAGACAGTTGAAGGTCGAAGCCGCGCGGGCGGCCCTTACCCATGTCACCGACGGCATGCGGCTCGGCATCGGCACCGGCACTACCGCCGACGAGTTCGTGCGGCTGCTTGCCGACAAGGTGGCCACCGGCCTGACCATCATCGGCGTGCCCACTTCCGAGCGCACCGCCTCGCTGTGCCGCGAGCTCGGCGTGCCGCTGTCGACACTGGAGGAGACGCCTGAGCTCGATCTCACCGTGGACGGCGCCGACGAAGTCGACCCGGCGCTGACCTTGATCAAGGGCGGCGGCGGCGCATTGCTGCGCGAGAAGATCGTCGCGGCGGCTTCCGCTCGCATGATCGTCATTGCCGACCGGTCCAAGATGGTCGAGACACTCGGCCGTTTTCCTCTGCCCATCGAGGTCAACCCGTTCGGCCTGCGCGCAACCGAAATCGCGGTCGGCAAGGCGGCTGCAAGGCTCGGCCTTTCCGGTCCGGTTACATTGAGGATGACGGGCGGCCAGGCTTTTGTTACAGACGGCGGCCACTTTATCCTCGATGCATCTTTTGGCCGCATTCCGGATACAAGAGCGCTATCGAATGCTCTCCACGCCATTCCCGGCGTGGTCGAGCACGGTCTTTTCATCGGGCTGGCGTCAGCGGCCATCATCGCCGGGGGCGATGGCATCCAAACCGTCCATGCCGCCTGAAAAACAGGGAGTTCTATCGACCATGACGTTGCATAACCGGGTTCGCCGCCTTTCCGTCCTTCTGGCGGCATCGGCCGTTTTCGCCTTCTCTTCGCCGGCGTTCTCGCAGGACGTCACGGAAGCGCACCTGAAGGCGGCGCGCGCCGCGGTCACCGCGATCCATGCGACCGACCCGTTCGACAACATCCTGCCGCAGGCCGCCGCCGCTCTCGAATCGCAGCTCATCCAGAAGAACCCCGACATGCAGGAACTGATCGCCAAGACGATCAGCGAGAAGGCGCTGGCGCTTGCCTCGCGCCGGGCCGACCTGGAAAAGGAAGCAGCGCTTGCCTATGCGAAGGTGTTTTCCGAGAAGGAACTCAACGACATCGCGACCTTCTACAGTTCAGACTCCGGCAAGAAGCTCCTCGAGAGCGGCCCTGCCGTTACGCGCGACCTGGTGAAGGCCGCCGATATCTGGCAGAACGGCCTCGCTCGCGACCTCGCCCAGCAAGTCGGCGAAACGCTGGCGGCGGCGGCCAAGGCCAAGGCGCCGGCAGCGCCTGCCGATGCGGCCGCGCCCGCGAATGGCGCCGCCCCCGCCGACGGGTCGGCGCCTGCCGACGACACGCAGAACTGATCCTGCATTCCAAAGGCCCTTGCGGCCATCTGTGAAGCCCGGCTTGCCCGGGCTTTTCTTTTGATGGTTTGCGGCCTACCTGTCACTCACATTTTCCGAAGCCCAAGGAGCCGCGCAATGGCCGGTTACGACTACGATCTTTTCGTCATCGGCGGCGGTTCGGGCGGGGTGAGGGCGGCGCGCGTCGCCGCCGCGCTCGGCAAGCGGGTCGGCATCGCCGAGGAATACCGCTTCGGCGGCACCTGCGTCATCAGAGGCTGCGTGCCGAAGAAGCTCTACGTCTATGCCTCGCAATTTCCCGAGCATTTCGCCGATGCCGCCGGCTATGGCTGGACGGTGCCGGAAGCCAGTTTCGACTGGCCCACGCTGGTCGCCAACAAGGACCGCGAGATCAGCCGTCTGGAGGCGATCTACGAGAGGAACGTCGAGGGCGCCGGCGGCGAGGCCTTTCATACGCGCGCCATGATCGTCGATCCGCATGTGGTGCATCTTCTGGACGGGGACCGTACCGTCACCGCCGACCAGATCCTGATCGCCACCGGCGGCCGTCCGGCGCCGCACCCGGCATTGCCCGGCCACGAATACTGCATCTTCTCCAACGAGGCCTTCGACCTCGAGCAGTTGCCCAAGTCGATCATGATCGAAGGCGGCGGCTATATCGCGGTCGAATTCGCCAACATCTTCCATGGCCTGGGCGTCGATACCACGCTGGTCTATCGCGGCAAGGAGATCCTCAGCCGCTTCGACATGGACCTGCGGCGCATGCTGCACGAAACGATGGAGAAGAAGGGGATCAAAATTCTTTGCCACGCCGTGTCGGAGTGGATCCGCAAACGGCCTGATGGCCGGCTCGACGCGTTGCTCACCGGCGGCCAGACCTTGACGGTCGACCAGGTGATGCTCGCCATCGGCCGCATCCCCAACACCGAGAATATGGGGCTGGAAGGCATCGGCATCGAGATGACCGCGACCGGCGCGATCCAGGTCGACGCGTACTCCCGCACCAACGTCGAAAACATCTGGGCGATCGGCGACGTCACCAACCGCGTGCAACTGACGCCGGTGGCGATCCACGAGGCGATGTGCTTCGTCGAGACCGCCTTCAAAGGCAACCCGACCGCGCCCGACCACGACACGATCGCGACCGCCGTGTTCTCGCAACCGGAGATCGGCACGGTCGGCCTGTCGGAAGACGAGGCCATCAAGCGTTTCTCCGATATCGAGATCTATCGCGCGACATTCCGGCCGATGCGGCACACCTTGTCCGGGCGCGACGAAAAGATGCTGATGAAGCTGGTGGTCGATGGCGCGTCGAAGAAGGTACTCGGCGCGCACATATTGGGGCCGGACGCCGGCGAAATGGCGCAGCTTCTCGCCATTCCGCTGAAGGCCGGGCTGGTCAAGGATGATTTCGACCGCACCATGGCCGTGCATCCGACAGCCGCGGAAGAGCTTGTGACGATGTACAAGCCGACCTACCGCGTGAAGGATGGCGAGCGCATCGGCTGACAGACAAACGCGCCGCGGCAACGTGCTTGCCGCGGCGCAGTTGGGAGAGCCGCTACAGCAACGTGCCGCGCAGGATCACCTGCGCCACCGAGAAATAGATGACAAGCCCGGTGACATCGACCAGCGTGGCGACAAACGGCGCCGACGCGCTGGCCGGGTCGAAGCCGATGCGTTTCAAGGCGAACGGTAACATCGATCCCGACAGCGAGCCGAAGGTGACGATGCCGACCAATGCCGCTCCGACCGTCGCGGCGATCAACGGCCAGTGCGGTCCGTAGTCGTAGAAGCCGAAATACTGCCACAGCGCGATGCGACAAATGCCAACCACGCCGAGTATCGCCCCGAGCAGGAGGCCCGTGGGCAATTCGCGCAGCGCCACCCGCCACCAGTCGCGGAGCCCGATCTCGCGCAGCGCCAGCGCGCGGATGACCAGCGAGGTCGCCTGCGAGCCGGAATTGCCGCCGGAGCTCATGATCAGCGGAATGAAGAGCGTCAGCACGATCGCTTTTTCCAGCTCGCTCTCATAGCTTTGCATCGCGTTGGCCGTCAGCATCTCGCTGATGAACAGCGCGCACAACCAGCCGGCGCGCTTCTGGATCATGGCGAGGAAGCTCATCTTCATGTAGGGCTCGTCGAGAGCCTCCATGCCGCCGAAGCGGTGCACGTCCTCCGTCGTCTCCTCGATCATCGTGTCGATGATGTCGTCGATGGTGACGATGCCGAGGATCTTGCCGTGGTCGACGACCGGAACGGCGAGCAGATCGTATTTGGAAATCGTCTGCGCCAGGGTTTCGCGATCGGTCAAAGGCGTGACGGTCACCGGCGCACGGTCCGGCGCCACCGACAGGATCGAATCGTCAGGCTCGCCGGTGATGAGTCGGCGCAGGCCGGTCGAGCGCATGAGCAGATGCGTCTCAGGATCGACGATGTAGATGGCGTAGACGGTTTCGCGCGTCCGCTCGACCTTGCGGATGTAGTCGAGCGTGCGGCCGACGGTCCAGTCCGAGGGGACGCTGACGAACTCCGTCGTCATGATCGACGCGGCACTGTCTTGGGGGTAACCGAGAATCGAAAGCAGGGTTGCGCGTAGCGGCGGCGCCAGCACGCCGAGCAGCTCGGAGCGGGCGGGTTCGTCAAGATCGCGCAGGATGTCGGCGGCGCGATCGACCGACATGGCGGTAAGCAGCTTGCCCGCCTTGGCGCGAGGCAGGGACTGCGCCAGCTCGGGCGCGCCCTCGAGCTCCGGCTGGTCGAAAATCTCGACCAGCCGCTCGAACGGCACTTCGCAAAGCAGGTCCGTCGCCGTTTCGCGCGACTCGCGGTTGAGTGCTTCGACCACGTCGGCGACATGGTCGTTTGCAAGGATGCGGGCGATGGCGACGGCCTCGTCGTCCGCTACCGGGGAAAAATCGTTCATGGTTCACTCCTTGCCGTCCGGCAAGACGTGAACCATCGAGGTCACGTCAGGGCGGACGGCGGTTGCGTTCGACTGTGACTGTCGCCAGGCATGGCGCGGTGACCTTTCCGCTCGCGGGTTCGAGTTTGATGTCTGCGAGCGGGCGCAACATAGGAGCTCGCCTTGCCCTGTCAATCGATGTGATCGAGGAAAATGCGGCCAGCATGCCCCACTCGCGAGACTGTGATCGCTAAGGCGTGTCGCGTAGAAATGGCGAAATGACTGGCCGGCCTATGCCGCGGCCAGTCCGGCTACTTCTGCTTCAGCCGGCGCGGGAAACGCAGCCATTTATCGTCGACCGGCCTTGGGACCGGCCCTGGCTGTGCGAGAATGGTGGTGAGCTCGGGAGGCAGGCTCGGAACCAGCGGCTTCTTGGTGGCGACGCCATCGGCGATCGCGACGATCGAGTGGTAGAACTCGGCACCGGTGACCGATCGCGGCGCCACTGCTTCATGCATGACGCTGATTACCGTGACATCGGGGCAGTTGTCCTTGATCGCCTGGTGGAAGGCAACCTTGCCCTCCGGATCGAGTGCGCCGGTCGCCTCGTCGAGGAACAGTAGCCCGGGTTGCTGGAGCACGATGCGAGCCACCACCAGCTTCTGTTTCTGGCCGCCGGACAGGACCTGATCCCAGCTTTTGCCTTCGCGGCTTTCGTCGGCCATATGCTCGATGAAGTCGCCCAGGCCCGCTCTGTGCAGCGCGGACGCGACTTGCGCGTCGCCATGGTCGTGCTCGGAGCCCGGCAGGCAGACCAGCTGCTTCAGCGTCACCTGCTGCAGCTTGACCTCCTGGGCGGCATAGAAACTCTTCACCCCTTCGGGGAAGACGATGGTGCCGCGGCCGTAGGGCCACAGGCCGTTGATGGCCTTGATCAGCGAGGTCTTGCCGCAACCGGATTCGCCTTTCAGGAAAGTCCATTCGCCGCGCCGGAAGCGCAGGTTCGCCGCAACGAGGAAAGGCGTTGCGTCCTCGCCCTGATGCGCGAGTTCCAGCTTCTGGATGGTCAAGCCGAAAACCGGGTTCTGACTGGCGTAGCGGAAGTCGGAACGGCCGCTCTGGCTGTAGAATTCCTGGGGGTGCTGAACGTTCTCGATCGCATTGGCCAGCTCGGTGACGCGCTGGCTGTTGGCGCGCAGGGTGGCGATGGCGGGCATGACATGGATGAACCACGAACATTGGCCTATCAGCGAATTGACCAGTTCGGAGCCGGTTATGTAACCCTTGAGGTCGAAGCCGTTGTGGATGAACGGCACAAGGCCCGGCCCGTAGGCAACAATGCGGGCGCCGATGAAATTGTAGATCAGCTCGAACGACATGTAGACGGTGTTGACGATATTGAGCCGCGTCCACGTGCCGTCAATATCGCCATAGAGGCGGCCATGCATGGTTCTTTGCACGCCTTCGCCGCGCGAGGCCGCGACATGGAAACTGCGGCGCAGGAATGTCGTCAGCTCACCACGGTAACTGCCTTCGGCCTGCTGCATCCTGACATTGAGACGCTCGAGCATGCCACCGAGCTTCATCGCGATCCAGGTGTTGAGCGGCACGTAGATGGCGACCGCAAGGAGGGCGAGGATGGCGCTGCCATAGCTGCCGAGGAATTCAAGCCCCTTCACTTCGACCGAGGTTTCGAGCAGCTTCTGGCCGACGAAATACAGCGAAGTAGCGACACCCAGCACGCCCATGGCCAGTCCGATGGCGCCCCCGGTCATGTCCTTGATCGATTCCTGGACGCGCTGATCGATGTTGTCGGGGGCCGGCGCGCCATTGCCTGTCGAGGCATGCTGGGCGTGGAAATGGGTGTGGTTGCCGTCCAGCAGCGCCTCGTTGAAACGGCTGTCGAGCCAACCGCGCCATTTGCGGTGCAAGGTTGCCGAGACGAGATTGCGGATGCCGGTGAAGCCTGCGTCCTTGAGCACGACCAGCAACACCAGGATACCGGCATTGACCAAAAGCGTCTGGAGAGGGGTGGTGTTGGCGGCGTCGTGGAAGAAGGCGATCGAGTTGACCAATTCCCCGGACGCTTCTGCGAACCAGACGCCGGCCTTACTGGACAGAGCGGTGAGCAGCGCGATCACCAGCGTCAGCGTCCAGGCCTCCTTCCACCGGTCCGAGACCCAGTAGGCCCGCATCAGGCCCCAGAAGCTGCGCATCGAGGAAACCGGGGTCAGAAGCGGCCGCCTTGCGGCATCGCTGTGTAGTCCATCCGTTCCTGACTGTTGCGGTGGTCTGCCGACCCGAATCACAATCCCGCCCAAACCTTTTTTGTTTTGTTACGGATGGTAACACCAATTGATCATTTTCCATTAATTTTTATAGGGGACAGGCGACATTGAAGCGCTGGCCGTGGCTGCAGGGCAACAGGGCTGACTTTCCGAGCGTCGCGTCAAAGCCGATAAAAATCGGGTTTAAGCTAGAGATATCAGGTAATTACGCGGTATCGTGGCGCCGCGTTTCTACCTTCCCCTAGGTAAAGCGTTTGCACGAATTTGTGACCCGCTTGGCCTGCCCGGTAAGCCGGCTTTTCATCGCAGGCTAATCAAAAATTCTGGAAAACATGTCGCCCCGGACGCCTGATTCCTCGCCGGCATGTCCACGCCGGAGGTCCGGAAATGACCTGGACGCTGGCAAGCCATCGATCGACCGGACCGGCGGCATCAGCGCAGACCGCGACGCCGGGAAGCCAACGCAAGCGCGGATCCCACGGGGTCAGGCGTTGCCTCACGCCCGGGCAGGGCTGCTTTGAAAATCCTGCGTTGAGGATCGGGCTCAGTCGACTTTTTCCAGTTCGCCACGCGCCTTGGCGGCGGCTACCTGGCGGATGGCGTCGGCCAGCGTGTCGACGTCCTGCGCGCCCATCACCGCATATTTGCCCTCCAGCAGGAAGCATGGCACGCCTGATATGCCCATGCGCGAGGCGGTGGCGATTTCGGTGCGAACCGCCTCGACATCGGCATCGGTCGGCAAGAGCGTCTCGACAACGGATGCGTCCATTCCGGTCTCGCGCGCCGCCTCGACCAGCACGGCCTGATCGCCGATGTTGGCGCCTTCTTCGAAGTTCAGCTGGAACAGGCGGCGCACCAGCCGGTTCTGCACGTCTTCGCCGGCCGCACCGGCCCAGCGAATGACGCGATGGGCATCAAGCGTGTTGGGCGCGACCTTGATGGCGCCAAAAGCGAAGGAAATGCCTTCGGCTTCACCGAGCGGCTCGATACGGGCGTGAATCTGGCGAATGTGTTCGTCGCTGCCGAACTTGGCCAGCATGTACTCGCGGCGATCCTTGCCTTCCGGCGGAATGGTCGGGTCGAGCTGGAACGGCCGCCAGCGTATATGCACATCCACCTCGCCGGCGGCGGCGACCGCCTTGTCCAGCCGCTTCTGGCCGATGAAGCACCATGGGCAGACGACGTCGGATACCACGTCGACGGTGATCGCATTCGCTTGGCTCATCTCGATCTCCTGAACGTCTTGGGTGCCGTGCACTTCCGCGAGAACCGGGCTTCCACTCCTCGGGCCCATGCTCAGTTCGGCTTGCGCCACCAGGTCGGCAACTGGTAACCGAATATGGGCGTCTTTCGCGGATGGTCCAGATAATTCCAGTAAGCGATCCATTGCTGCGTGTTGTGCTGCATCGGCACCATGTAGTTGCCGGAGATCAGCAGCCGGTCGAGTACGCGCACGGCGGCGACATAATCCTCTTTCGTGCGGGCGCGCAACATGGCCTCGATCGCAGCGTCCACCGCGGGATCGGCGACGCCGGCGAGGTTGAACGAACCTTCAGCCTTGGCGGCGGAGGATGACCAACGACCGATCTGCTCGATGCCGGGCGACAGCGAATTGTTGAAGCCGCTCGAGCCGATCAGCACCTCGAAATCGAAACGCTGCTTGCGCGACTGGATCTGGTCGCCGTCGAGGCTGCGGATGGAGACATCGATGCCGATCTTTTTCAGCGTGCGCTGGTAGATGCCGGCGAGACGCTCCTCGTCCTGCGAGGCCGTCAGGATCTCGAAGCCGAAGGGTTTGCCTTCGGGGTCGAGCATCGTGCCGCCCTGCAGGTGGTAGCCAATGCTTTTCAGGAGATCGAAGGCCGCTTTCAGCACCTTGCGGTCCTGGCCCGAGCCATCGGTCACCGGCGGCCGCCAGGTTCCGTCCATGACGTCCGCCGGCACGCGTCCGGGGTAGGGCGCCAGCAACGCCTTTTCCCTGTCGTCGGCCGGATGGCCGAGCGCGGAAAGCTCGGAATTCTGCCAGTAGCTCATGGTCCGCGCGTATTTGCCGCCGAACAGGTTCTTGTTGGCCCATTCGAAGTCGTAGAGCATGCCGAGCGCGCGACGCACCACGGGATTCGAGAATTTCGGCAGCCTCGTGTTGAACAGAAAACCGGTCACGACGGGCGGAATGCCGGTGTCGAAGGTTTCGGCAACCACCTCACCTCTATGGAAGGCGGGAAAATCCAGATCGCGTTCGCGCTTAACCGGATCGCTGTCGTCGTCGATGGCGCAAAGCCCTTTCTTGAACGCCTCGAGCTTGGCATTGGCGTTGAGGAAATATTCGATGGTGATCTGGTCGTAATTGTCGAAGCCGCGCTTGGCCGGAACATCCTTGCCCCAATAATCCGGATTGCGCTTGAAGACGATGCGCTGGCCGGGTGTCACCTGTGCGATCCTGTAGGGGCCGCTGCCGATCAGTGGCTTCAGCGTGGTCCTGTCGAAAGTCTCCATGTCGAAGGCGTGCTTGGGAATGATCGGCGTCAGCGCGATGATCAGCGGAAACTCGCGATCGGCCTTGTCGTTGAAGGTGAAGCGCACGCTGTGGTCGCTGGTCTTCTCAAGCTTGGCAATCCTGGCCATGCGGTCGCTGTAGGGCGGACGGCCCTTCTGCGTGTAGGCATCATAGGTGAACAGCACGTCCTCCGGCGTCACCGGCTGGCCGTCCGACCATTTGGCATTCGGGTTGAGATGGAATTCGATGCTCTTGCGCTCGGGATCCATGTCGGCCGACTCGGCAAGCAGGCCATAGAGCGTGAAGGCCTCGTCGGCATTGCGCTGCATCAGCGGCTCGAAGACCAGATTGCCGAAGATCGTGTCCATCATGCCGCGCGCCGTGGTGCGCAGGCTCTTCAGGATGAAGGGGTTGAGATTGTCGAAACTGCCGACGACGCAATAGGTGATGCTGCCGCCCTTCGGCGCGTCGGGATTGACGTAGTCGAAATGCGCATAGTCGGGCGGTAGGGCCGGCTCACCCTGCATGGCAATTGCATATCTGGGTTGCGACGCCGCCGGCAGGGACGAAAGGACGAAAAATGATGTCGCGGTGATCAGCCAAACGAGAACGCGGCCCATGACCGTCTCCTTACCGGGTCGGCTTGATGATTCGGTGCGCACACTAGCATGAGGCACCGCCAATGTTCGTTGCCAAGAATCGCAGATTGCAGGCTGGATTCGGCACCGCTTGCAGTGTAACACGCCGTCCGAAGTCATTCTGTTGCCTCATTTCGGCAACAGGTAGCTGGACCACATGGCGCGAAGAAGCCGGTCCCCGGGATCATTTGAGAGGAAGTGCACGACATGACGAGCCTGAACAGCAATGCGTACCGCCTGTCGGTCATGGCCGCTGGCGTGATCGGCTTTCTGGGCACGGCAATTCCCGTTGCTTCCGCACAGCAGCAACAACAGATCCCGCAGGGCTGGTTCAAGGCTTGCACAAAGCAGGAAGACGTCGACATCTGCAACGTGCAGAATATCACCACCGCCGGCAACGGTCAGTTGGTCACCGGCGTGAGCCTGATCGAGCTGAAAGGCAAGGTGAACCGCAAGGTCTTCCAGGTGACGGTTCCGACCGGTCGTCTGGTCGGTGCCGGCATCGGCCTCCAGATCGATACCGGCAAGACGCAGAAGCTTGAATATGTGGTCTGCTTCCCCGACCGCTGCGTTGCGGAAGTACCGCTGACCGACCAGCTCGTCGCCTCGTTCAAGAAGGGCCAGGCGATCACCTTGACCTCGATCAATTTCCAGAACCAGCCCAATCCGATCAAGGTCGCGCTGCAGGGCTTCAGCGGCGCCTATGACGGCCCGCCGCTGCAGCAGTCGGACATCGAGGACCGGCAGAAGAAGCTCCAGGACTTCGTCGCCAAGAACAACCAGGACTTCGCCAAGAAGCTCAAGGAAGAGCAGGACAAGGCGAAGACCGCGAACTGATCGGTTCGGGCATTCTCAAAGCCACGAAAAAGCGGGGTCATGCCCCGCTTTTTTTCTGCACCTGACCTCGCTGATCAATGCCTGGACTGCCGTTTCGGCTCGTAGCGCCCGTCCGGCTTTTTGTCGAACATCTCGTTGATCTGTGGATGGCGGACCGGTTCTCCCGACTGGTCCTCAAGCAAATTCTGCTCGGACACATAGGCAATGTATTCGGTTTCCGAATTCTCGGCGAGCAGATGGTAGAACGGCTGGTCCTTGCGCGGGCGCACGTCGACGGGGATGGCCTCGTACCATTCGTCCGTATTGGCGAATTGCGGATCGACGTCGAAAATGATTCCCCGGAACGGAAACAGCCGATGGCGAACCACCTGTCCGATCGCGAATTTGGCTGTTTTCATCGTACTCACCACTGAATTCCTTAGCTTTATTTGGCGCAGACTCCGAGTCAATTCAATCCCGAAGCGTTTGTGCGTCCTCGAGCTGCCTATGATGCGGAGCAAAGATTTTGAGCGGGCGGCCGGCCATCGATGCCTGCCGGTAGCAAATGTGTTCGCAAGCTCACCGCTGGCGCGCTTGCTTCCCGAGGCCACCGCCAAGCGCCGCAAACCCGCTGCCGGGACGGAGCCCTTCGCGCATGAAGAAAGCGCGAAGCGGTGCAAAACCACCAAGCACGCCGAGCCCGGCGCCGCGCGCCATCTGCGCCGGCAACATGTCGGAAAGCAGCGACATGTTCAGCAGATTGACCGCGCTGCTGCGCGCCAGAATATCGGGCCGGCGCTTGAAGTCATAGACGGCGAGGGCTTTCGCGGCCCCGGGGTCTTCATAATTTTCATTCGCGATTCCAATAAGATCGTCGATATCCCTAATGCCAAGGTTAAGCCCTTGTGCGCCGATCGGGGGAAATACGTGGGCGGCTTCGCCGACAAGCGCCACCCGGTCGCGCGCAAAACGCAGCGGCGTCGCGGTTGCGAGCGGATAGACCTGCCGGCCCGGCTCGACCGTGACCCGGCCCAGCATGGACTGCATCCGCTGTTCGACCCGCAGCGACAACGTCGCATCATCCAGCGCAGCGAGTTCCTTGGCGGTCTCGGGCTTTACCACCCAGACCAGACTCGAGCGGTTGCCGGGCAGCGGAACCTGCGTGAACGGACCGGTTTCGGTATGGAACTCGGTCGAGGTAAAGGCATGGTCGCGGCCGTGGGAGAAGTTGAGCACCAGCGCTGCCTGGGGATAAGTCCGTGCGGCGGTCGAGATGCCCGCCGCCTGACGCGCCGGCGACAGGCGTCCGTCGGCGGCAACCGCCAGGGATGCTTCGATCACGCTGCCGTCGGCGAGGGCCGCGCGAGCCTTGTCCGCGCCGAGATGCCAGGCGTCGACCATGGATGTCAGCCACGCGATCCCGGAATGCGCGCCGACCCTGCCGGCGAGCGCGGGAATGAGGACGCTGTTGGGCAGGTTGAGCCCGAACTGATCCTCGTCGATCTCGCTGGCGCGGAAGGTGACGACCGGACTGCGGATCAACCGGCTTGTCGCGTCGACGATGCGCATCACCTTGAGGGGCGCGGCCTGTGGCCTGATGTCGGCGAGGACGCCCAGCCGCTCAAGCACCTTCAAAGCAGGGTTCATCAGCGCCGTCGTGCGGCCATCGGGGGCGGATGCCTCCGGCCCGACGAGCGTCACCGGGAAGCCGGCGTCGGCGAAACCGAGCGCGGCGATCAACCCTGCGGGGCCCGTGCCTGCGATGAGTATCCGTGCTGTTTTCTGATGCTCCAAGATCGGCTTCCGGCTTGCAATGCGAGGCAGCCCACGCGCCCCGCCATTCGATGAGCATATAGGTCAGGTCATAAGGCTTGATCAACGTGGCGATTCGGCCCATTCGAATGTCATGACCGGCCGTCAGGACGATTTCAGCCATCTCGACAGCGCAGGCCGTGCGACGGCCGATATCGCGCGCAACCCGCGTTTGACGGTGAACCTCGTTGTCGGCGCCGGCATCCTGCTTGCCTGGCTTTCCCTGGCCGCAATGGCGATCCGCGCCGCGGAGGGACGCGCCGCGGGTATCGGCGCGCCCGGCGACGCGTTGTTGAAAACCCTGCCGCAGCTGCCGTTGCCCGATTCCCTGGCCCGGTTCTTCGCCCTCTGCCTCTCGGCCGCGCCCCTGGACGGAGATATCGGCCCGCGCGCCGGTGCGCTGACGGCAATGTGGTTCCTGATGGCGACCGCAACGATGCTGCCCTCGGCGGCGCCGATGATCCGAACCTATTGCGAGATCGCCGATACGGCCAGGATCAGGCATGAGCCGGTTGTCCATCCGCTGGTGCTGGTATCAGGCTATCTCTCGATATGGCTGGCCGCCTCGGCGGGGTTTGCGGCGCTGACGCTCGCCCTCGATGCGTTCGCCTCGTCAGGCCAGATGCTCGATCCGGTCCTGGGCATTGCCGGTGCCGTCGCCCTGCTGGTTGCCGGGTTCTACCAGTTCAGCGGCTTGAAGGAGGCCTGCCTGAAGAAATGCAGGAACCCGTTCGCGATCCTGTTTTCCAACTGGAGCGCGCGGCCTACAGCCATTTTCCGGCTCGGCGTCGCGCAAGGCGTCTGGTGCCTTGGCTGTTGCTGGGCACTGATGCTGGTGATGTTCGCCGTGGGCGTGATGAACGTCTTCTGGATGGCGCTGATCGGCCTGTTCACCCTGATCGAAAAACAAGCCGCAAGCAGGCTTCCAACCCGGCTGGCCGGTGCGATACTGCTTGTCTGGGCGGCCGCGCTGCTATTAGTCTCGCTATGAGTGGGGGAAACTCGATGACGGATCCGAGCTGGGCAATGAAAGGGGAGCTCGTACTCTCCTGCAATTGCACGGTTTTTTGCCCTTGCGTGCTGTCGCTGGGCAGCCATCCTCCGACCGAAGGCTACTGCCAGACCTGGGCGGGTTTCCGTATCGATGCCGGTCATTTCGGAGAGGTCGACCTGTCAGGCCTCAATCTCGGGCTGATCATGGAAATCCCCGGCTACATGAGCCGCGGCAACTGGACCGCCGGCCTGTTCATCGACATCAGGGCCTCGATCTACGCGGTAAAGGCGTTGACGAAGATCTTCACCGGCAAGGCGGGCGGGACCACCTCGCTGCTTTCGATCCTCGTCGGCAAATTTCTCGGCGTCGAACAAGTGCCGATCACCTATGAGACACGCGACAAGACGCGTATCTTCCAGATACCGAAGATCATCGACGGGGCGGTCACGCCAATTGTCGGCAAGGACCGCGACAAGGACACGGTGATCAGCAATTCGGAATACTGGATCGCGCCGGAGATCATCGTGGCCAAGTCCGACAAGAGCAAGATGCGAGCCTTTGGCCGCAACTGGAATTTCGGCGGCCGTTCAGCCGAAATCTGCAAGCTGGACTGGCAGGGTCCGTGAGCAAGAACACAACGGCCAGGAAAGCCGCCAAGAAAATCGCCGACCGGATTCCGCGGCCGAAGAAGAAAGTCACCTGGCCGCAGGCGAGGGCCTTCTCCGTCCATCTGCTGACCGCGTCGGGCTCGTTCCTCGCCTTCCTGTCGCTGGTGGCGGCGAGCGAGGAACGCTGGACGGCCATGTTCTGGTGGCTGGGGCTGGCGCTGTTCGTCGACGGCATAGACGGGCCGATCGCGCGTAAGCTCGATGTCAAGGATATCCTCCCGACATGGTCGGGGGAGCTCCTCGACAATATCATCGATTATGTCACCTATGTTCTGATCCCGGCCTTCGCGCTCTATCAGCGCGGCTTCATGGGCGAGGGCCTGTCGTTCCTGTCGGCGGCCATCATCGTGGTGTCCAGCGCGATCTACTATGCGGACACCGGCATGAAGACGAAGGAGAATTTCTTCAAGGGATTTCCGGTCGTCTGGAACATGGTGGTGTTCACGCTGTTTGTCATCGAGCCGGGGCAATGGGTCTCGTTCGCGGTGGTGGTTGTGGCCGGCATTTTGACGTTCGTGCCGATCAATTTCATTCATCCGGTGCGGGTGGTGCGGCTGCGGCCCATCAATCTCGCAATGACGCTTCTGTGGTGCGCTTTCGGCGCGCTGGCGCTGGCGCAGGCGGCTCTCGCGGCCTTTTATGACCAGATCGGCGTGCTGGGCGCGCAGGTCAGCACCTTCATAAAGATTGGCATTACCGTTACGGGGCTCTATCTCGCCTGTATCGGCGGCATCATGCAGTTCTTTCCAAATCTCGGTGCCAAGAAAGCCTGATCGGCCATTTCTCAAGGAAGCCTACCATGCCCAAAGCAATCCGCATCCACGCCCATGGCGGTCCGGAAGTCCTGGCCTATGAGGACACCGATCCCGGGCAACCGGGATCGGGGCAGATCCTGGTCAGGCACACGGCAATCGGTCTCAATTTCATCGACGTCTATCATCGCTCCGGTCTCTATCCGCCGCCCGGCGGGTTTCCGCTCATCCCCGGCAGCGAAGCCGCCGGTTTGGTGCTGGCAGTGGGCGAGGGCGTCGACTGGCTGAAGCCGGGCGACCGGATCGCCTATGCCGTCACCACAGGCGCTTATGCGCAGGAGCGCGTCATCGATGCCAGCAAGGTCGTCAAGGTGCCGGAGGGCATCAGCGACGAGCAGGCGGCAGCGATGATGCTGAAAGGCATGACCGCCGAATATCTCTTGCGCAGGACCTTCAAGGTCAAGGCAGGCGACACCATCCTGTTCCATGCGGCAGCCGGCGGCGTCGGGCTCATTCTCGGCCAATGGGCGAAGCATCTGGGCGCGACCGTTATCGGCACGGCAAGCTCGACCGACAAGATCGAGCTCGCCAAGGCACACGGCTTCGACCATGTCATCAACTACAAGGAGCAGGATTTCGTCGCCGGCGTCGCGGCCATCACCGGCGGCAGGAAATGCGACGTCGTCTACGATTCCGTCGGCAACGACACATTCCCGGCCTCGCTCGACTGCCTGAAGCCGCTCGGCATGTTCGTCAGCTTCGGCCAGTCCTCGGGTCCGATCCCGCCATTCTCGATGTCGCTGCTGGCGCAGAAAGGGTCCTTGTTCGCCACAAGGCCGACATTGTTCGTCTACAACGCAAAACGCGAGGATCTGGACGCCTCGGCCGCGGCCCTGTTCAATGTCGTGCTTAGCGGCGCCGTCGAGATCAAGATCAACCAGCGTTATGCACTCAAGGACGCGGGCAAAGCTCACGCGGATCTTGAAGGCCGCCGGACCACGGGCACGACCATACTGGTTCCCTGACGGGAACTGCCCTGGTTTTCAGCTCTCTGCCGCAGGTGCGGGCACGGTTTGCGCGAAAAGCCGGCCCGCTGCATGGTTGCATGAAGAAGGCTGATCTTTACCCTTGAGTTTCCGCTGAAATTCTTGAAGCTCTTTCAAGTCGAGTGCTGCTTTCGCATGGGAGCTGGCCGCGCATACGATGCTTGCGGGAACACAGAACATATCCGGGAACCCGGATGGGAGGCACTGTGAGTGCAAATCATAACGGAGCGAATCTGCTTGAGGTTCGCGGCCTTACCAAGATTTTCGGCACGCTGACGGCGTGCGATCATGTCGACCTCGACATCGCCAAGGGTGAGATCCACGCGCTGCTCGGCGAGAACGGCGCGGGCAAATCGACGCTGGTCAAGATGCTGTTCGGCTCGCTGGAACCCAATTCCGGCGAGATCTTCTGGAATGGCCAGGCCGTCCGAATTACCAGCCCGGGCGTCGCGAAAAAGCTCGGCATCGGCATGGTGTTCCAGCACTTTTCGCTGTTTGAGGCACTGACGGCGGCCGAGAACATCGCGCTTTCCCTGGATGACGGTTCGCCGATCAGCAGCATCGCGGCCAAGGCGAGGGCGCTTTCCTACAGCTACGGCCTGCCGCTCGATCCTGAATCGCTGGTCGGCGACCTGTCGGTGGGCGAGCGCCAGCGCATCGAGATCATCCGCTGCCTTTTGCAGACGCCGCAACTCATCATCCTCGACGAGCCGACTTCGGTACTGACGCCGCAGGAGGCCGACAAGCTGTTCGAGACGCTCGAACGTCTGCGCTCGGAAGGCAAATCGATCCTGTACATCTCGCACCGGCTGGAGGAGGTCAAACGCATCTGCGACCGCGCCACCGTGCTGCGGCACGGCAAGGTGGTGGGCCACTGCAATCCGCGCGAGGAAACAGCCTCGTCGCTGGCCCGCATGATGGTCGGCAACGAAGTGCAGGCTGTGGTGCGGGCGCCGGTCGCGGGCATCGAAACAGCGCAGTCCCTGCTCGAAATCCGCAGCCTCAGCCGCAAGCCGGCGACGCCGTTTTCGATCCCGCTGAAGAACATCAACCTCGCCGTCCGCGCCGGCGAGGTGATCGGCATCGCCGGCGTCGCCGGCAACGGCCAGGGCGAGTTCTTCGAATCCGTTTCCGGCGAAGTCCTGCAGCCGGATGCTGCCTCGGTGCGCATCCGCGGCAAGGATGCAGGCAGCCTCAGCATCACCGGGCGCCGGCTGCTGGGCGCCGCCTTCGTGCCGGAAGAGCGCCTCGGCCATGGTGCCGCGCCGCGCATGAGACTCTCGGAAAACCTGCTCCTGTCGCGCCATGCCACCGACGGCAGGACCTTTGTCGGCACGGGCGGAATGGTCAAGAGCGGCACCGTCTACGCCGCCGCGCAGCGCATCATCGAGACGATGGACGTGCGCAAGAGCGCGCCCGATCCGGAGGCGGCAGCGCTGTCCGGCGGCAATCTGCAGAAATTCATCGTCGGCCGCGAACTCGACCGCAGGCCTGACGTCATGGTGGTCAACCAGCCGACATGGGGTGTCGATGCAGGCGCCGCCGCCCATATCCGCCAGGCACTGATCGAACTGTCCCGCAGCGGCTCGGCGGTGCTGGTCATCAGCCAGGATCTCGACGAGCTGTTCGAGATATCGGATGCGATCGCGGTGATGCACAATGGCGAACTGTCCAGGCCGCTGCCGATCGCCGAAGCGACCTTCGAAAAGATCGGCCTGCTGATGGGCGGCGCCGAACCAGGCCACGCCGAACACACGCTGGAGACGGCATGATGCGCCTCGAACTCGTCAAACGGCCGCAGCGCTCGGCGCTGTTTTCGATGCTGTCGCCATTCATCGCCTTCGCGCTGACGATCATCGCGGGCGGTATCATGTTCGCGCTGCTCGGGGTCAATCCGTTCAGCGCGTTCAACATCTATTTCATCGAACCGATCAGCCAGGTCTGGCAACTGCACGAGCTGGCGATCAAGGCGGCGCCGCTGATCCTGATCGCGGTCGGCCTGTCGGTCTGCTACAAGGCCAACATCTGGAACATCGGCGCCGAAGGCCAGTTCATCTTCGGCGCCATCTTCGGCTCGGCCGTTCCGGTGCTGTTTCCTGGGTTCGAGGGCCCATTGGTGCTGCCGTTGATGCTTCTGCTGGGCATGGTCGGCGGTGCCGCCTACGCGGCTATCCCCGCATTTCTGAAAACCCGCTTCAGCACCAACGAGATCCTGACGAGCCTGATGCTGGTCTATGTGGCACAGCTCTTCCTCGACTGGCTGGTGCGCGGACCGTGGCGCGACCCGCAGGGCCATGGCTTCCCGCAGACCATCCAGTTCGGCGACTCGGCCATCCTGCCGGAGCTGATGCCCGATGCCGGCCGCGCCAATTGGGGTTTCGTGTTCGCGCTGGTCGCGGCGGTGCTGGTGTGGCTGATGATGAGCCGAATGCTCAAGGGTTTCGAGGTCCGCGTGCTCGGCTCCAGTCCGCGGGCAGGGCGCTTCGCCGGCTTCGGCCTCAACCGCATGGTCTTCTTCGCCTTCCTGTTGTCGGGCGCGCTGGCCGGGCTTGCCGGCATATCGGAAGTTTCCGGCGCCATCGGGCAACTTCAGCCCGTCATTTCGCCCGGCTACGGTTTCACCGCCATCATCGTGGCGTTCCTTGGCCGCCTCAATCCGCTCGGCATCGTCGCGGCGGGCCTGGTGCTGGCCTTGACCTATCTCGGCGGCGAGGCGGTGCAAAGCGCGCTCGGCATCTCCGACAAGGTGGCGCGCGTGTTCCAGGGCATGCTGCTGTTCTTCGTGCTCGGATGCGACACGCTCATCCATTACCGCATCCGGCTGATCGGTCTGGCGCTGACCAAATCGGAGAGTGCCGCGAAGCTCGAGGCCGCGCCAAAGTTGAAGGAAGCCCGCTGATGGACATCACCGTCAACATCCTCCTGACCATCGCCACGGCGGCGACGCCGCTGCTCATTGCCGCGATCGGGGAACTGGTGGTCGAGCGCTCCGGGGTGCTCAACCTTGGCGTCGAAGGCATGATGATCATGGGCGCGGTCGGCGGTTTCGGCGCAGGCTATCTGACCGGCTCGCCCTGGATCGGGCTCTTGGCGGCCATCGCCATGGGCGCGCTGTTCTCGCTGCTGTTTGCCGTCATGACGCTGTCGCTGGCCACCAACCAGGTGGCGACCGGCCTGTCGCTGACGCTGCTCGGCCTCGGCCTCTCCGGCATGATGGGAACCAGTTTCGTCGGCCAGCCCGGCGTCAGGCTGCCGAACCTGTATATACCCGGCCTCAGCGACATTCCCGTCGTGGGCCGGCTGCTGTTCGGCCAGGATCCGGTCTTCTACATTTCCATCGCACTGACGGCCGCCGTGATGTGGTTCCTGTTCAGGACGCGCACCGGGCTGACACTACGCTCGATCGGCGACAGTCACGCCTCGGCGCATGCGCTCGGCATCAAGGTCATCCGCTACCGTTATCTCTCGGTGATCTTCGGCGGCGCCTGCGCCGGTCTTGCCGGCGGCCATCTCTCGCTGGTCTACACGCCACAGTGGGTCGAGAACATGAGCGCGGGCCGCGGCTGGATCGCGCTTGCGCTGGTGGTGTTCGCGTCCTGGCGGCCGTGGCGGGTGCTGGCGGGCGCCTATATCTTCGGCGCGGTGTGGATCGGTCAGCTTCATGCACAGGCTTTTGGCATTCCAGTGCCTTCGCAACTGCTTTCTTCGTTGCCCTATCTGGCGACGGTCGTGGTTCTCGTTCTAATCTCGCGCAACAAGCGTCTGACGATGATGAACACACCGGCTTCCTTGGGGCAGCCATTCGTTCCGGATCGTTGACAACAATAACAAGACGGGAAGCTCCAAGGCTTAACTCAGAGAGGTAACACGATGAAAAAACTGCTTATTGCCCTGATGACGACGACAGCGGCATTTTCGCTGGCCGCGTCCGCGGAGGCCGCCGACAAGCTGAAGGCATGCTGGGTCTATACAGGCCCGATCGGCGACTTCGGCTATTCCTACCAGCACGACCAGGGCCGCCTCGAAGTCGAAAAGGCGCTCGGCGACAAGGTCGAGACCGCCTATCTGGAGAACGTCTCCGAAGGCCCCGATGCCGACCGCGCTTTCGAGCGTCTGGCGCGCGAGGGCTGCAAGATCATCTTCGGCACGTCCTTCGGCTTCATGGACGCCGAAGTGAAGGTCGCCAAGAAGTTCCCCAAGGTGATGTTCGAGCACGCCACCGGCTACAAGACGGCGGACAATCTCGGCATCTACAATGCGCGCTTCTATGAAGGCCGCTATGTGCTCGGCCAGATCGCGGCCAAGGAATCGAAGTCCGGCGTCGCCGGCTACATCGTCTCCTTCCCGATCCCGGAAGTGGTGATGGGCATCAACTCCTTCATGCTCGGCGCGCAGTCGATCAATCCGAATTTCAAGGCCAAGATCGTCTGGGTGAATTCCTGGTTCGATCCGGGCAAGGAAGCCGACGCGGCCAAGGCCCTGTTCGACCAGGGAGCCGACATCATCGTCCAGCACACGGATTCGACCGCGGCACTGCAAGTGGCCGAGGAGCGCAAGCTGCACGGCTTCGGCCAGTCCTCCGACATGATCAAGTTCGCGCCGCACGCGCAGCTGACCTCGCTGACAGACGAATGGGGGCCCTATTATATCAGCCGCGTCCAGGCGGCCATCGACGGCACCTGGAAGCCGGACAATGTCTGGCTCGGCATCAAGGACGGCGCGGTGAAACTCGCGCCCTACACCAACATGCCCGACGACGTGAAGGCGATGGCCGAGGCGACCGAGAAGAAGATCGCCGGCGGCTGGAACCCCTTCACCGGACCGATCGCCAAGCAGGACGGCTCGCCATGGCTGAAGGACGGCGAGGTCGCCGATGACGGCACGCTGCTCGGCATGAATTTCTACGTCAAGGGCGTCGACGACAAGTTGCCGCAATAGGCTCTGCGTACGTTCGACAGGGAAGGGCGCCGCGAGGCGCCCTTTTTCATTCGGCGGCTTGCGCCGCCGAAGAGACATGGCGAAACCGCACCAGGCCGGCGTCCACCACGAGGCTGAGCCGGATCCTGAGCCAACGCTGCACCGGCCGCTCGAAATAGCGCCAGATCGCCCACGCCACCAAAACCATGAGCGCCACACAGGTCCACGCTGCAACCCATTTGCCGGCCAGCGGCGTCAAAGCGTTGATGAAGAGATAGCCGGCATTCTGGTGAAGGAGGTAAAGCGGATAAGTCAGCCCGCCCAGTGCCAGCGTGAGCGGCGACGGTCTGATCCGTTCGCGCAGCAGGACAGCGCCGGTCAGCGCCGCGTGCATCACCACGTTGGCGGCCACGAGATGGGCGGACGAGACCGCGATGCCGTAATGCCCGATCATCCACTGTTGCGTCACAGACAGCGTATAGCTGGAGAGCACGAAGGCGGCCGCCAGCAACAGCAAGGCCGGCATTGAGCGACCATGCGCATGGAGATGATGGACCAGCATGCCGGCGGCGAAGAACGGTCCGAACTCGGTGACAAACAGAAGCCGCGCCGCGCCGCTGCCGAGGAAGAGTTCGTTGACGGCCGCGATCGCCAGCCAGCCGAGGATCAGCCCCAATTTCCATCGCTGGAAAACGCCGGCAACGAGGGCCAGCGTCACCCATCCGTAGAAAACCACTTCAAGCGCGACCGACCAGTAGACGCCGTCCATGAAAGGCTGTCCGAAGGCCGGCGCGAACATTGCGAGATTGGCGAGATACTGGCTGAAGGAGACTGGGAGCAGCGGCGTGCCGAAAAAGGCGATAACCGCGAAGCTTATCGTCATGCAGAGCAGAAAGCCCGGATACAGACGCGCGAAACGCGCGACGGCGAATCTTTCCCAGCCGTGGCCTTCCGCCGACCATGCGATGACGAAGCCGCTGATCAGAAAGAACAGATTGACGCCGAGATAGCCGTACAGAGCGAGCGGCGCGGCATGAGGATAGCCGTCCGTGAGAAAGCCGTCGGCGGCCGCGCCGCGGAAGAAATAGTGAAACAGCACGACGGCCAGCGCCGCCGCCATCCTCAACAGGTCCAGCGTCGCGATATAGTCCTGGCGGGCAGGTCTGGGGTCCATCCTAAGTCCCTGCGTTTACGGTCCGGAAACCATAAAGCAGGCGGCGGCCAAACAGGGTAAATGGCCGGAACTATCGCGAAATGTGGTAAATCGCAGTCCTCAGACGGCCGAACCGTAGAGATCATAGGCGTCGGCGCGATCGACCTTGACGGTGACAATGTCGCCGGCGCGCAGCGGGCGGCGCGACTGGATGTGGACGGAGCCGTCGATCTCCGGCGCATCGTATTTGGTGCGGCCCTTGGCCGATGTGCCGTGCGCTTCGTCGATCAGCACCGGCAGGCGCTTGCCGACCTTTTTGGCCAATTGCGTCGCCGAGATCTTCTGCTGGCGCTGCATGAAGCGATGCCAGCGCGCCTCCTTGATCTCCTGCGGCACCTGCTCAAGGCCGAGTTCGTTGGAGCGCGCGCCTCGTACAGGTTCGTATTTGAAGCAGCCGGCGCGATCGATCTTCGCCTCATCCAGCCAGTCGAGCAGCATCTCGAAATCCTCGTCGGTCTCGCCGGGAAATCCGACGATGAAGGTCGAGCGAATGGCGAGGTCGGGACACACATCGCGCCAGCCGCGAATGCGCTCCAGCGTCTTTTCGCCATGTGCCGGCCGGCGCATGTTCTTCAATACCTGCGGCGAAGCATGCTGGAAGGGGATGTCGAGATAGGGAAGGATCTTTCCCTCGGCCATCAGCGGGATGACGTCGGCCACGTGCGGGTAGGGGTAGACATAGTGCATGCGCACCCAGATGCCGAGCTTGCCCAGTTCCTCGGACAGATCGAGGAATTTCGCCCGTACTTCACGGTCGCCGAACATGCTGGTCCGATATTTGATGTCGATGCCGTAGGCGCTGGTGTCCTGCGAGATGACGAGGAGCTCCTTGACGCCGGCCTTGGCCAGTTTCTCGGCTTCACGCAGCACATCGGCCGCCGGCCGCGAGACAAGGTCGCCGCGCAGGGCCGGGATGATGCAGAAGGTGCAGCGGTTGTTGCAGCCTTCCGAAATCTTCAAGTAGGCGTAGTGGCGCGGCGTCAGCTTGACGCCCTGGGGCGGCAACAGATCGATATAGGGATCATGGCTGGGCGGCGCCGCCTCGTGCACGGCGGCCATGACGCTCTCATAGGCCTGCGGACCAGTGATGGCGAGAACGTTGGGGTGCTTCTCGCGAATGACGTCGGGCTCGGCGCCCAGGCAACCGGTGACGATGACCCTGCCGTTCTCCGAAAGCGCGGAACCGATGGCATTCAGCGATTCATCGCGGGCGGAATCGAGGAAGCCGCAGGTGTTGACCACGACGAGGTCGGCACCGTCATGCTTGCGCGCGATCTCATAGCCCTCGGCGCGCAGGCGCGTGATGATGCGTTCGGAATCCACCAGCGCCTTGGGGCATCCGAGACTGACGAAGCTGACGCGCGGGGCGGACATGGGCAAGTTTCCAATGGAGGTGAACCGGAAACGCTGATCCGGCTCGAAGTCTCGGCATATAACGGTTTGCACGGCTCTGGCAGGAGCTCAATTCGGGCGGCGCAATAGCACGGCTTGCCCGATCAGGCAAACAGGGCGGCGGGCGCAAGGTTCCAGCTCAGTGGCCGCTCGACCCGAACCATGGCGCCAGGAAAGCGAATTGGTCGGGAAACTGCTGCACGGCGCCGTCGAGAAGCATCTTCACGGCGACGTAAAGGATGATCAGCAGGCCGATATAGGCGATCCAGCGGTATTTGTGCAGCAGGCGCGCGACGAAGGACGCGGCGAAGCCCATCAGCGCAATCGACAGAGCGAGACCGATGATCAGCACCGTCGGATGGTTCATGGCCGCTCCCGCCACGGCCAGGACATTGTCGAGCGACATCGAGACGTCGGCAATGACGATCTGCCAGGCGGCCTGCGAGAAGGTCTTGCGCGGCGACTTGCCGGCGATGGTCCCATCCTTGTCGAAATCGCCATTCGACAGCGCTTCGGTCGCGTCGCGCTCCTGCTCGTGGCTGACACCCAGCTCCCGCCACATTTTCCAGCACACCCAAAGCAGCAGCAGGCCGCCGGCGATGAGCAGCATGGGGCCAATTGTCAGCAGCCATTGTGTGATCAGGGCGAAGAAAATGCGAAGGACGGTGGCCGCGATGATGCCGACCAGAATGGCCCGTTTGCGCTGACTGGCCGGCAAGCCGGCCGCCGCAAGGCCGATGACGATGGCGTTGTCCCCAGCCAGCGCAAGATCGATCGCGATTACCTGAAAAAGGGCCGATAAGCCTGCGGCAGTAAATATTTCCATCGACCTGGAAGCCCTTGCCTGTTCGCCGAGTGTTTGTTGTCGATCGCCCAGCCCGCCCTAAAGGCATGGTCCCTTGCCGTCAAGACATCGCTTCGGGCAACGCGCAAAACCGCTTTCGTTGCAGCGGCGCTACTGAGGGGATTCGACAATCGCGGCAGGCGAGCCGAAACGGCAGTGAAAACCTAGCCGTAGAGCCTAATCGTAGAGATTGTATTTTGCCCAGTCGGTCTCCGGAATCTCGTCGCCGATGCGGTAGCGGAGCTGTAAAACCTCCATATGGTCCGGCGCCGTCTCACACTTGAATTTCAGCCGGTACCATTGCCCCTTGCTGCGGAAGGCAGCTCCCGGGCTCTTGATGGCGTCGTCGCTCATGACGGGCGTGGCAAAGGCGTAAGCGACCACCCGATCCGCCTTGTACTTGCGGTCGTCATGGGTGATGCGGTCGAGGACTTCAGCATCACAGCGCTGTTCGAGGCGGGTTTGCGGGTCGAGTTTCAGGAGGCCGGCGCGCAAGGCGCTGTCCATGGCGTTGGCCGGAAAAGCCAGGGTCAAGAACGCCATGACCATCGTGCAGAGTGTCTTCATGGGCGGGACAAGCAGCATATTTTGTCTGAAAAATCAACCAAAGGGCCGGGCGTTGTCCCGCGCTCAGGCACTCGGCGCGTTCAAAATCCCGTGTCGGGATTCATCGTGCGATGGCTGCGGCCAACGCACTAGCGAGGCACGGCCGGCGTCGGTCAGATCGTAGACGCCGCGGTCGACGCGCGCGAACCAGCCATAGACATTGTGCAGCAGGATTTTCGGCGCAAGCGGCGTCAGCGCCTTGAGATCGCGCGGGCGCTTGGGCCCGTCGGCCAATGCCGCGGCGCAGGCGAGGGCGCTTTGGCGGTACGCTGTCATGATGGGATTGCGCGATCCCCCGCCCGCGACGGGATCGCCCCGGCGCCGGCGATGTTCGTCGACCAGCCGCGAGCGGCGCCGTGGGTTCTTGCGCGGCGCGACGGTGACCGGGCTCAGAAGCACCTCGACCCGGTCGTTCGCCGTCACGCCGAGCAGGCCGAAACCAAGCCGGCGGCAAAGATTGCGGAACCGCGCGTCGCTCTCGCGTCCTTTGCCCCGGGCCGACATGCGCGCGGCCAGCCACACCTCGTCGCAGGCGGTTGCGCGATCGACGCCTTGCAGCACCAGTTCGAGATTGAACGCCAGCTTCAACTCGCAGATGACGACGACGAGCGGCTCCCCCTCGCGCAGCGCGACGATGTCGCAGCCGCCGATCTCGCCCTTCACGGCAAAGTCCAGGCTTTCGAGAAACCGCTTCACCGGCGCGTAGAGTGAGGTTTCGTTCATGGTTTCAAGGCTTAGCCGATTCGGCGCGAAAAGCCTCGGGAGTGACCCTCACCACGTCATGAAGGAAGCGACATCGGCCGCTGCCCGCGCGGGAAATGAACACCGTCTTTTGAGCAATCTCAGCCTGCGCGAGCGCGATGTCGCGACCATCGCCCAGATCGGCAAGCTGCGCTTCTCGCCGGTCAGCGTCATCGGCCGCAAGGGCAACCGGCTGATCGAGGAAGGCGGCCGCTTTCTGGTCGATCTCTCTGGCCGGCCCGCAATCGTCGACCGGCCGAACGCGGACGTCGGCGTCAGCAAGGTGTGGGACGCCGGGACAGCCGTTATCTGCTTCCGCTCTGACGCTGTCAGTGCCTCGTTCCGTCGGATGCGGCGCTGTCACCACCGACAAACCCCACAAGCCATGGATTCTAAGCGCTTCCTGCCGGACCTCGTGCTGCAAGTAAGCCCATCAAAAGCGCGTTCCCGAACTCACTGGTCGCATATATTATGAAAATATATTCAGAATGTGTTGGCGTGCAGACGATTTTTATGTCATCCAGATGACCGTACACACAACATATTTGGATGACTCGCACATGAGCGCTGACGAAAAGAAGCACGCAAAGTTCCGAGAACTGGCGGAGAAGCGCACTAACAAGGCGCTTGAGACTGTGCGGCTAATTGGGAACCTTTCGAACCGGCAGACCTACGTCTACGAGGAAGCCGAGGTTCGGAAGATCGTCAAAGCGCTGCGTGATGCCGTGTCCGAGGTGGAATCCCGCTTCGGAAAGACACCGGGCCGCCGCGGCGGCGAGTTCAAGCTCTAAGCGGGGATCAATTGTGAATCATATCAAGCAAATCACCCCGATCACAATCAGAGACATCGACTTCACGGTTTCCCGCCAGATCGAGCAGTGCCCGAAAACGATGATGCTGCGCGAACTCGTGATGAATGCGATCGAGGCAGCGGCGAAGGGTCCGGTCGGACGGCGCATGATTGAGATCAAAGGGAAAACGGTGGCCGAATGCGGTGATACCCGGAAGCTGACGATTTGGAACACCGGTCCGGGCATGACCAGCACGGAGCTTGACCACATTTGCGATCTGGCCGCGTCGCTCGGCAAGGATATGGCTCTGGAAGGGAACTTTGGAATGGGCGCGAAGGTGGCATCGCTTCCTTCCAACACCCTCGGGATGCGCTACCGATCTTGCCGGGACGGTTTGGTCAGTCAAGTTATCCTCGGCAAGCGCGAGGGCATTTATGGCAAGATTTGGGTTCCAGTTGACGACTCCTTTGAGGAGGTCGTGGACGTAACGGAGCAGGTGCGTCAGGAAGGGGAATATCGGTTCGACGAGGATTGGACCGAGGTGGTCCTCTTCGGCAACCGCCCTGATCAGGACACCGTTGCTGACCCGTATGACGGCGACCCAAAACAGGACCGCCAGTGGATCACGACCTACCTCTACCACAGGTTCTACTCACTCCCGGGGGGCGTGGAGGTATTCCTGCATGAGGGGACGCATCCGCGCGACGGGCGCAGGCAGTTCAAGCCGATCCCGCAACGCGCCGACGCATTCGGACGCGTCGAAGCGGTCGATGTTGGAGAAGGCGTGCGGATACACTTCTATTACGATCCTCCGTACCAAGAGGGCGGACACAATAAGTCGATCTCCGGGTCGCTGACCTCGTCAGTTAGCACTGCCGCCATCGTGTTCCGTGGCGAAATGTTCGACGTGCGGAAAGCTCGGAAGTGGGCGGCCGATGCGCCTGCATTCGGCATCCCCTTCGGTGCGCGGCACATCTCCGTGCACGTGGAGTTGCCGGACAATTTTCGGGTCCGCCACGAGCCGTACCGCCGCTTCGTCCAACTTACAGGCGCTGACCAGCGACAGGTCATGGTCGAAGATTTTGCCGAACTCGTTTTCCGCAACCGCCCCGAGTGGGTGATTGAGATTATCAACTCGCTTGCGCCGAAGGCATCCGCATCAACCGATGACCTGCGGAAGGAGCTTCAAGACCTGCTCAACGAGCTTCGCATTCAGACAAAGAGTCCGCGCGAAGCAGTTGAAGGCCTACACCTTGTTGAGGACGGCGGGGCGAGGGGAGCGCGCCGCGAGCACAAGGAGGGTTCTCGCGGCGACGGCGACAAGACGCCGGTCAGTCCTACCGATCTCATCTTTAATCCGGGTGGCGCGAAGCGAGCCAACATCTCCAAGAATTTGGAACAGGCTCCGGAGATCATTCCTTTGCGAGACGAGGAGGACGTGGCGGAAAAGGGCATCACGGGAAAGGCGGCCCGCTATGTACGCGAGACGAATCAGCTGTTCGTCAACCTCACCTACTCGGCAGTTAGCTCAGCGCAGGAGCACCTCGGGTTGCGCTATGCGACGTATGAAGAACCCGAGATCGTTAGGGAATTGGCACGGCAATGGTCGGAACGGCTGGTCATGGGCCGGGTCGGCTATGCCGTCATCTATGCTCAAGCCAAGCAGTTGATCCGTGAGTGGACTTCCGACGACGTAAAGAAGGCGCTTGAACCTGAGAGCTTGAGCCTGGCGGCCGATGGATGGCGCGATGCCGTAAGCACGGCATATAGAAGCATCAGCAGCCGCCTCGGCGCTGCGAAAGGGCCGGAGGACTTGGAAGATGCCGAAGCCGCATTCGCTTAGGCCTTTTGAGCGACCCGAGACATAGGTGACGAAACGTACCGGACACATGGGTAACACTTTTCGCTTTGCGGGAGGTGTTGATGCCGTGGAAGGAGTGTTCGGTGATGGACGAGCGGGTTCGTTTCGTCGGTCGTCTTCTTGACGGTGAAAGCATGAGCGATGTTTGCCGGGAGTTCGGCATCTCGCGCAAGACCGGCTACAAGATCTTCAACCGATACCGGCAAGAGGGGCTCGAGGCGCTTTGCGATCGCTCGCGCCGGCCGGTGCGTTATGCCAACCAACTGCCGGACCCGATCGAGCGGATGATCGTGACGGCCAAGAAGGATAAGCCGCATTGGGGTGCCAGAAAGATACGCGAGCTGCTGGTTCGCAAGCTGGATGTCGATATCCGCATTCCGGCCAGGAGCACGGTGCATGCGGTGCTCGACCGCCACGGCCGTTATTGTTACCCACTGACCGTCTCCGACCAGGCTTCGCGCTATCTGCTCGCCTGTGAAGCGCTTGAGTCGACAAAGGAAGGGCCGGTCATCCAGGTCTTCGCGCGACTGTTCAAGGAGCGCGGCCTGCCCACCGCCATACGCTCCGACAACGGCCTGCCTTTTGCCTCGCCCAATGGCCTCTACAATCTCTCCAGGCTCTCTGTCTTCTGGCTCAGGCTTGGTATTGCCATCGAGCGCATCCAGCCCGGCAAGCCACAGCAAAACGGCCGCCACGAGCGAATGCACCGGACGCTGAAGGCAGAGACAACCAGACCGGCTGGCGCCAACATCCTTCAACAGCAGGTGAGATTCGACGGCTTCGTCAAGGAATTCAACACCGAACGGCCGCACGAGGCGCTGGAGATGAAGGCGCCGGCGGAGCTTTATGCTCCCTCTTCAAGAACCTATGCCGGCCTGCACGAGGTGCACTACCCATTCCATGACCGCGATGTTCTCGTTACCCACTGCGGTCGCATCTGCATGCATCGCAAGCGCATCAATATCTCGCATGTGCTGGCAGGCCAAAAGCTCGGCATCAAGGAAGTGGACGAAGGCATTTGGCTCGTCTCCTTCATGCACTATGATCTCGGCTATATCGATCTGGAACAGAGGACCTTGCAGACCATCGACAATCCGTTCGGCACGAGATTGTCACCCATGTCTTAGGTACAATACGTTACCTATGTCTCCGGGTTGTACAGGTTTGCAAATGGCGGAGGGAGTGGGATTCGAACCCACGGTGAACTTGCGCCCACGCCGGTTTTCAAGACCGGTGCCTTAAACCGCTCGGCCATCCCTCCAAGCGACATCTCTTCGCCCAACATCACTCGACATATATTCGAGCCTGGCGGCGAAGAGAGCCATCTGGCTGATGCTCTAGTGTGCCCGGCAAAGGCCTGTCAACCGGCATGCGCGGACAGCACGTTTCCTGGCACCCGACCCCGGGCCGGGTGGCGTCACAATCTTGCCCGGTTCCGGCCACAATCGATTAATAGCGTGATAAACAATTCCTGCGCACAAAGGACAGGGGTTCAAGGTGTCGTCGGTATTGGTCAGGTAAGCTTTGGCTCCTGCGACATTCAAGCCGCGGCATCTTTGGTCGAGACTGTAGGGGACATCAGGAAATGCAGACTACGGCGCGCCCGCGTCTACGCCGTGCTTGCGCTTTCGCGCTCTTCACCATGTCGGCAGTCCTGCTTGCCGCCTGCGCGTCGCAGCCTGAACCAAAAGGGATGGTCCACAAGAAGACCCGTTCCAAGGAATATTTCGCCGAAACCGAATATGGCGTGAAGGCCAGCCCTCGCGCCGCCTTCATGCGGCGCGGCGGCGGCCGCGACCAGCTCGGCAAACCCTACCAGGTTCGCGGCAAGTGGTACTATCCGAAGGAAGACAAGCACTATGCCAAGGTCGGCCTGGCGTCCTGGTACGGCGATGCCTTTCATGGACGGCTGACCGCCAACGGCGAAGTCTACGACATGAGCCATCTGACGGCGGCGCACCCGACCATGCCCCTGCCGAGCTACGCTCGCGTCACCAATCTCAAGACCGGCAGTTCGGTCATCGTGCGCGTCAATGACCGTGGTCCCTACCACCAGGGCCGCATCATCGATGTCTCGGAACGCGCCGCCCAGATGCTCGACTATGCCAATGTCGGCACGGCCGAGGTGAAGGTGGAGTATGTCGGCCGCGCACCGCTCGACGGAAACGACGACCAGTATCTGATGGCCTCCTACCACCCAGGCAACAGGATACCGGATCCGTCCGACGGCCTGCCAACCGGCGTCATGGTGGCCATGAACGGACCGTCGCCCAGTCTGCCGGTGGGCGCTGCCGCCGTGCCGTTTCCGGGCCAGTTGACGAATTCCGATACAGCTCCGCAAGCGCAGGTGCCGGCACGATCGCCGGCCTTGGGCGACCTGGCGCTGCCCGACTTCGGCCCGATCGTGCCGGAGCGTCCGGACATCGGCCTGCCGCCGCAATCGCCGTTCTCGGTGGCCTCGCTTTCCTATGCCGACGAGCGCGTGCGGCGCGCCGATGTCTTTGCCGCACTCGACGACGACGGCATGTCGCCCGCCGACATCCTGCGCTCATGGAAGAACGCCAACCCGCAAGCGCCATCGCCCGCCTATGTCGCGGCCGGCACCTTCGATGACGCCACCGAGGCAAAACGCGTGGCCGCCGCGCTCGAGCCCTTCGGCAGGATCGAGATCCAGCGTTCCGAATTCGACGGCAAGGACTGGTATGCGGTGAACCTCTATCCGGACGGCCATGGCGGCGTCGACGATCTGCTGCAGGCGGCATGGTCGCATGGTGCGCCGGACGCTCTGGCCGTGCGCAACTGATCTATTTTTCCCGCACGGTTGATCCTGCGGAAAAAATCCTGATAGCTTGGCTGTGCCAGAACCGGCAAACGGGTCGAGATTTCATGCAGTTGCGCGTCTTTCCGCCTTTGGCCGGAGTTCTGGGATTGGTCCTGCTGCTGCTTTGTATCGGGCCCGCCGGCGCGCAGCTTTTCGAGACCAAGGCAGCGCAGGCCTTCATGATCGACGCCGACACTGGGACGGTGTTGTTTTCCAAGGATGCCGACAAGCCGATACAGCCCGCCTCGATGGCCAAGCTGATGACGATGGAAGTGGTATTCAACGCTATCAAGTCAGGACGCCTGACCCTCGACGATACATTCGTGGTGAGTGAAAACGCCTGGCGCACGGGCGGTGCCCCTTCCGGAACGTCGACGATGTTCGCCAAGCTCAAATCGGCGGTCCGGATCGAGGACCTGATCCAGGGCGTGACGGTACAGGCGGCCAATGACGGCTGTATCGTGCTGGCCGAAGGCATGGCCGGGTCCGAGGGCAATTTCGCGGCCCAGATGACCGAACGCGCCCGCCAGATCGGCCTCGCGAAATCGACTTTCGTCAATTCGACCGGCCTGCCGGCGGATGGCCAGCAGACGAGCGTGCGCGAACTGGCAATGCTGGCTTTGCATCTGTGGCGCGACTATCCGGACCTCTATCGCTATTACGGCCTGAAGGATTTTACCTGGAACAAGATTTCGCAGCGCAACCGCAACCCGCTGCTGGCGATGGACATCGGCGCCGATGGCCTGGCGGTCGGCAGCAGTGAGGCATCCGGCTTCGGCATAGTCGGCTCGGTCAGCCACAATGGCGTGCGGGTCATCGCGGCGATGAGTGGGCTCGCCAGCGACAAGGAACGCGCCGAAGAGGCGCGCAAGCTGCTCGAATGGGGTGCCCGTTCCTTCGAGAAGACGGAAATCTTCGCCAAGGACGAGGTGGTGGGCCAAGCGCAGGTTTTCGGCGGCGCTAAAGCCGGCGTGACGTTGAAGGCGAAGGGGCCGATCGCCATCTTCCTGCCCGTCGCCAACCGCGACAAGTTGAGGGCGAGCATCGTCTATGACGGCCCGGTTGCCGCACCTGTGGAGGAGGGGCAGCCTGTAGGTGCGCTGCGGGTCTGGATCGGCGACACGCTGAGCCAAGAGACGCCGCTTTTCGCCGCGGAATCGATCGGCGTCGGCACGCTGCCGCAACGCGCCCTCGACGCCGTCAAGGAACTGGCGGTCGGCTGGCTGCGCTAAAGCGCGTCGGGCTGAACCGGATTCACGCGATGCGCTTTAGCTTGTTCGTTTATGCATGTCGTTCTCTCAGATGTCACTTTTGAGCGACATGCGATGCGCCGGCGGCATGGACGTTTTCCCGAGCGCGGACTATCTAAAGCGCTAGAATCCATTCAAATACGGGATAAAGGCCTTTCGATTGGCACGCGGATTTTTCATCACCTTCGAAGGCGGCGAAGGAGCAGGCAAGTCGACGCAGATCGAGCGGTTGGCGGGAAAGATGCGCACCAAGAAGTACGACGTCCTCGTCACCCGAGAGCCGGGCGGCTCGCCGGGCGCGGAAGCGGTCCGGCATGTGCTGCTTTCGGGCGCCGCCGAGCCGTTCGGACCAAAGATGGAGGCGCTGCTTTTCGCCGCGGCGCGTTCCGACCATGTCGAGCAGGTCATCCGCCCGGCGGTCGAGCGCGGCTCCATCGTGCTATGCGACCGCTTCCTGGATTCCTCGCGCGTCTACCAGGGCGTCACCGGCGGCCTCGACCCGGTGTTCATGGAGACGCTGGAGCAGGTGGCCATCAATGGCATGATGCCCGATATGACGCTGATCTTCGACATCGATCCCACCGAAGGCCTGAGACGCGCAACAGTGCGTCGCGGCACCGGCGCCGGCCCCGACCGCTTCGAAAAGGAAACGCTTGCCATCCACCAGGCGCGCCGCGAGGCGTTCCTGGCGATCGCCGCGGCCGAGCCGGAGCGCTGCGTCGTGATCGACGCATCCGCCGCTCCCGATGCGGTAGAAAATGCCGTCACCGCCACCGTGTTCGCGGCGCTGGAGGCGAGGGCGCCCACACGCAACAGGCAGACCGCACCCGCATGATCTTCGAACGCATCGCGCCGGAACAGCATGACACGCTGGACGGCGTCCCCGAACCATCCGAAACGCCTGTTCTGGTCGGGCACGGGCAGGTCGCTGCCATGCTCGCCGCCGCCTATCGCGCGGGAAAGCTGCCACACGCGCTGATTTTCGTCGGACCGGTCGGCATCGGCAAGGCGACGCTCGCCTTCCATCTGGCGCATCACCTCCTGAAGCATCCCGCCTTCGAGCAAGCGCCGGAGACGCTCGCCGTTCCCGATCCGGCGTCCTCGCTGTTTCGTCAGATCGCCACCGGCGCGCACCCGGGCGTCTTGCACCTGACGCGTCCGTTGAACGACAAGACCAAGAACTTCAAGACGGTCGTCACCGTCGACGAGATACGCAAGGTCAGTCGCTTCCTGTCGCTGACTTCGCATGACGGCAGCTACCGGGTGGTGATCGTCGACCCGGCCGACGACATGAACACCAATGCAGCCAATGCCTTGCTGAAGAACCTCGAGGAGCCGCCGGCGCGAACGCTGTTCATCCTCATCGTCCATGCACCGGGCAGCCTGCTGCCGACGATCCGCTCGCGCTGCCAATTGGTGCGGCTGTCGCCGCTCGATGCCGACGAGCTGATGGCAGTGCTGGAAACCGCCGAGCCGCCTCCACCGAACGATCCGGCCGCGCGTGCGGCGCTGGCGGCGCGGGCAGGGGGCAGCGCCCGCAATGCGATCCTCCTGACGCAGTATGGCGGGCTGGAGATCGCCGAGACGCTGGACGCCCTGGTGACCGCCGGCAAGAGCGACATCGCCGGCGCCTATCGCCTTGCCGAGGTGGTGGCCGGGCGCGACCAGGCGATCCAGTTCGATATCTTCAACCGCCGTGCGCTCGACCTGTTGTCCGATGCGGCGAGCCGGGCGGCGTTGGCCGGCGATCTCGCACGAGCCAAAACGCTGTCGGACACTTGGCATGAGGCGCTGGACGCCATATCTGAGACTGACACTTACAATCTCGACAAGAAGCAGCACGCCCTGACCATGATCGACCGCCTGAAGTCTGCAATGCGAATGTGATGGTTCCCTCGGGATGGCAATCGCCGCCCCGATGCGATATCCACCGCCACGCCTTCCATTCAGACATTCATGACGGTTCATTCATGTCACGCGATACATACTACGTCACGACCGCGATCTCTTACCCCAATGGCAAGCCGCATATCGGCCATGCCTACGAATTGATCGCCACCGATGCGCTGGCCCGCTTTCAGCGGCTCGACGGCAAGCAGGTCTTCTTTCTCACCGGCACCGACGAACACGGCATCAAGATGCTGCAGACGGCGAAGAGGGAAGACATTTCGGCGCGCGAACTGGCCGACCGCAATTCGGCCGAGTTCAAGCGCATGGCGACCGCGCTCAACGCTTCCAACGACGATTTCATCCGCACCACCGAAGAGCGGCACTACGCGGCATCTCAGGCGATCTGGAAGGCGATGGCCGCCAATGGCGACATCTACAAGGGCGGCTATGCCGGCTGGTACTCGGTGCGCGACGAAGCCTATTACGGCGAGGAGGAAACCGAGGTTCGTCCCGACAATGTCCGCTATGGCCCGCAAGGAACGCCGGTCGAATGGGTCGAGGAGGAAAGCTATTTCTTCCGGCTCTCGGCCTATCAGGACAAACTGCTGGCGCTCTACGAGGGCCAGCCGGATTTCATCGGCCCGGCCGAGCGGCGCAATGAAGTGATGAGCTTCGTCAGATCGGGACTGAAGGACCTGTCGATCTCGCGCACGACGTTCGACTGGGGCGTGCCGGTGCCCGGCGACGAGAAGCACGTAATGTATGTCTGGGTCGACGCGCTGACAAACTACATTACCGGCGTCGGCTATCCCGATGAAAAAGCAGATAATTGGAAATTCTGGCCGGCCGATGCGCACATCATCGGCAAGGACATCGTGCGTTTCCACGCCGTCTACTGGCCGGCCTTCCTGATGTCGGCAGGAATTCCGCTGCCGAAGCGCGTCTTTGGCCACGGCTTCCTGTTCAACCGCGGCGAGAAGATGTCGAAATCGGTCGGCAACGTCATCGACCCCTTCACCATGATAGAGCATTACGGGCTCGACCAGGTGCGCTATTTCTTCCTGCGCGAGGTGCCGTTCGGCCAGGACGGCAGCTACAGCCACGAAGCGATCGTCAACCGCACCAATGCCGACCTCGCCAACGGCATCGGCAATCTGGCGCAGCGCTCGCTGTCGATGATCGCCAAGAACTGCGGCGGCGTGGTGCCGACGCGCGGCGAGCTGACGGATGCCGACAAGGCAATCCTCGATCAGGCGGCGGCCGCTCTTGCCGCCGCGCGCAAGGCAATGGCCGAGCAAGGCATCCATCTGGCGCTGGCATCGATCTTCGGCGTGGTGGCCGAAGCCGATCGGTATTTCGCCGGACAGGAACCCTGGGCGCTGAAGAAGACCAACCCCGAGCGCATGCAAACGGTATTGTGGGCTACGGCCGAAGTGGTGCGGCGCGTGGCGATTCTGTGCCAGCCCTTTACTCCAGGATCGGCCGCGAAGCTGCTCGACCTGCTGGCTGTGCCGGCAGACGAGCGCGATTTCGTGCATCTCCACGCCGACCATGCGCTTGTGCCGGGCAGAGCGTTGCCTGTGCCAGAAGGCGTGTTTCCGCGTTATGTCGATCAGCCGGAAGCGAACGGCTGATGCTCGTCGACAGCCACTGCCATCTGGATTTCCCGGACTTCGCCGAGGAGCGGGCGGCCATCGTCGCCCGCGCCTTGGCCGCCGGGATCGGCCGCATGGTGACGATTTCGACGCGCGTGAAGCGATTTCAGCAAATACTTGGAATCGCAGAAACTTTCGACGAAGTATACTGCTCCGTCGGAACCCATCCGCACAATGCGGCCGAAGAGCTTGATGTGACGACGGCGGATCTCGTGCGCCTGTCCGCCCATCCCAAGGTGGTGGCGATCGGCGAAGCCGGGCTCGACTATTTCTATGACAAGGCGCCCCGCGATGCGCAGGCGCAGGGTTTGCGCAACCACATCGCCGCTGCCCGCGAGACGCGCCTGCCGCTGGTTATCCATTCGCGCGATGCCGACGGCGACATGGCTCATATTCTGGAGGAGGAAACGGGGAAGGGCGCCTTCCCGTTCGTCCTGCACTGTTTTTCGTCAGGACGCAGGCTGGCCGAGGTCGGCGTCTCGCTGGGCGGCTATGTTTCGTTTTCCGGCATCCTGACCTTCAAGAATTCGGCCGAAATACGCGCCATAGCCGCCGACCTGCCGCATGACCGGCTGCTGGTGGAGACCGATGCGCCATATCTCGCGCCGATCCCATTTCGCGGCAAGCGCAATGAACCCGCCTATGTCGCGCACACGGCCAAGGTGCTGGCCGAGACGGTCGGCGTCAGCGAAGGTGAAATCGCGGCTTTGACGACCGACAATTTCTTCCGGCTGTTCGGCAAGATGCCGCGACCCGCCGAGCAAAGCGCCTGAACGATGACAGACCGGCTGCGCCTCACCATTCTCGGCTGCGGCTCGTCACCCGGCACGCCGCGCATCACCGGCGACTGGGGCAATTGCGATCCGCAAAATCCGAAAAATCGGCGCATGCGCACGGCTGCCCTTGTCGAGCGGATCGCCGCGAGCGGCGCCCGCACCACCGTCGTCATCGACACCGGACCGGATTTCCGTCAGCAGATGCTGATGGCGTCGGTCAAACGCATCGACGCCGTCGTCTACACGCATCCACATGCCGACCACATCCACGGCATCGACGACCTGCGCGGCTTCGTGCTCGATCAGCGGCAGCGGATCGATATCCATGCCGACCAGCCAACGATGCTGCGGCTGCGCCAGGCCTTCGGCTATTGTTTCGAGACGCCGCCAGGCAGCTCCTATCCGCCGATCGTCGACGCCCATATCATCGATCACGCAAAGCCCGTCGTGATCGAAGGCGAGGGCGGTGCCCTCGCCCTCGAGCCGCTGCCGCAGGTTCATGGCGACATCATATCGCTCGGCTTCCGCATCGGCGGACTAGCCTATTGCCCCGACATCAGCGATTTTCCGGCTGCCACCGCCGAGCGGCTGCGTAATCTTGATGTCCTGATCGTGGACGCGCTTCAGTACAGGCCACACCCGAGCCATCTGTCGCTCGGCCAGGCGCTAGAATGGATCGAACGGCTGGCTCCGAAACGGGCCGTGCTGACCCATATGCATGGGCCGCTGGACTACGCTACCGTGATGGCTGAGACTCCGGCAAATGTCGAGCCGGCATTTGATGGCATGGCGCTTGAAATTCCTTATGAGTCAGCATCATAGGAAGAGGTCTTCATCGGGGCGCCATACTCTTTGGCGCGAACATGAACAGCGTTCCAATCCGCTCATAACCGACACGAGGGTACAGATGCGCCCCGGTGTGAGTGGCCGTCAGCACGGAGGACTTAGAACCATGGGCCTGATCGTCCCACAACATCCTTGAGAGAAGCGCCTGGCCGATGCCACGGCGGCGGTGCGAGGGTTCGACATACATGTCCGCGCACCATGTGGCGCCCACAGCATCCACGCTGCGTACGCGACCGACGATGTCTTCTCCGTCGATCGCCACGTACTGGCGGAATGAAGCGTCATCGCCAAGCAAAGTGTCCGGGATCGGCCGTGTGCGCGTGATCTTTCCCAACTGGACCGCCAGTTCGGCTGTTTGCACACGTTCGATCGAAACGGCAGCCTGCGGCGGCCTCGGAATCTGGCTTATCCGCCGCACGAAGAAACCTTCGGTCCCAAGCAACCGGTAGCCGAGAGCCTTATATGCGCTTCGCGTCGGCTCGTCTGGCTCCGCTGTCGCAACCATGACGCAGACATGGAATCTTCCTCGCGCATGCTCAGCATCGCGCATCAACCACAACGACCCGACACGACTTGTCTCGTAAGGAAAGGTACGGCTCTTGCCAGTGCTGTGCCCGTGCACGAACACCTCGATGGCAGACTCAATCGTTCGGTTTGAACCCGTCATCGCCGTAGGCTAGCGTTGCTGGACAGATCAAGGCAATACGCTGCATCAGCTCAATGCGACAGTTCCATAATCTATCTTATGCGACTTATGGAGATGGCAGGCTGGTGCGGGAGAGCGGCTGCTTGAATGGGCACCAGATCGCCGTCTCGTGTTGACGGCGATCTGGTGCATTCAAGCGCTTCGTACCGAACAACAGCACGGCCGCGATGATGACCAGCAGGCACTGTCTGCGCCCTGAACGGCAACGCCGTGGCCACCACGACCAGGCTGATCGCCTTGTTCAGGATCACTGCTTCCAGCGAAGTTGAACGTGCCAATAATAGCGGCAGACGAAACTCAGCGCCTCCCAGGGCCTGCGCCGGCAGCGCTTCGCGTTCGGGCTGCGCAGCGTAGGCAGCGCGCGCCTTACACCGACGTCTAAGCGGCCCTGCGTTATGGCAGCCACTCGTGACCGCCCGCGAGGTCCAGGCCCATAGCATCGAAGCCGCTCTACGTCCCGATATTGACGCCTGTCGGCCCTGACCGCCGCACGGCTCGTCATCAATGTGATTGGTACCATCGCCCGGCAGGTCTGAAATCCGCCCTACCCTTTGCCGCTGATATCTGCTCAGCATTCGGCCTACCGTTGCCAGAAGGGCTTTGCTAGCTCTGCCTCGACCTGCCGTTTCGTCAATCCGATGTCGTCGATCAGATGGGGATTGTCCTTCGTCATTCGCTCAAGCTCCCAGCGAAAGCGTATCCGCTCGCGCCAGCTCCGATCGTGCCAGCTCTCGACAATGCTTCGCAGGGTCGTCAGGCGCCGATGCAACGCTTCCGCCAGCCCCTCGGGCATCCTCGGCCGCGCGGTCCGACACCGCGTCGATGCAAGGATATCGTTCATGGCAACCTCCTACGGTTTGAGGGTGGGGTCCTCGACTTGGGACCTCGACCTGAAAGAGGTTGAATTGTGCCGGATGCGAACAGCGCCGTAATTAAGCTCTCCCAAATAGTTCTCAAAAGTTCCAAACGAGCTATAGATGCGCTTCATGCAGGGATCGCGCTTTGCCTTTGGTCCGTTTGTGCTTGATCCGGATGCGGGAACACTGCTTCGGAACGATAATCCCGTTGCCGTCGGCTACCGTGGGCTCAAGCTGCTGGCGGCGCTCGTCGAACGGCCAGGCGAAGTCCTCGACAAGGCCGAGCTGATGGATGCGGCATGGCCGGGTACAGCGGTCGAGGAAGGCAATCTCACCGTCCAGATCGCGCAGCTGCGCAAGCTGCTTGGTCCGCCCGCCGACGGCGGGGAATGGATCGCCACTATTCCGCGCGTCGGCTACCGCTTCGCCGGGATCGTGGAATCCCTCGATGGCGCGAAGCGAAAAGCTTTGCCGCTGCCCGACAAGCCCTCGATAGCCGTGCTGCCCTTCGTCAATCTCAGCAACGACCCCGAGCAGGAGCCCTTCGCCGACGGATTGACCGAAGACCTGATCACCGACCTGTCCAGGGCCTCGGGCTTGTTCGTCATCGCGCGCAACTCGACCTTTGCCTACAAGGGAAAGGCCATGGACGTGCGCGAGATCGCCCGGGAGCTTGGCGTGCGCTATCTCCTGGAAGGTAGCGCAAGACGTGCCGCGGGACGCGTGCGCATCAACGCCCAGCTGGTCGACGCCGTGAGCGGCGATCACCTGTGGGCGGAACGCTTCGATCGCGGAGTGGACGATATCTTTGCCGTTCAGGACGAGGTGACGGCCAAGATCGTGGAAGCGCTGCTCGGCCGGTTGCGCGCGCCGCTGCCGCGCAATCGGCCCAAGAATCTCGAGGCCTACGATCTCTGCGTTCGGGCGCGCAAGCTGATCGACGATTCGCCGCAGACGGCGCGGGAGGCGCATCTGATGCTGACGCGCGCGGTCGCGCTCGATCCCGACTATGCCGAGGCCTATCGCTGGCTTGCCATGAACCACTGGATGGGATGGGTTCATTGGGGCGAGCCGGTGGAACCCAACCGTCGCCTGGCCCTGGATCTGGCGCGCAAGGCGGTGACGATCGATCCCAACGACGCCGGCTGCCGCTGGGTGCTCGGCAACCTGCTCGCCTATGAGCGCGACTTCGCCGAAGCGGATGCGGAATTCGCCAGGGCGTTCGAGCTCGACCCTAACGAGGCCGATGCCTGGGCGACGTTGTCCGACATCTCTGTGCTGGCCGGGCGGGTCGAGGAGGGGCTCGAGCAGATCCGCAAGGCGTTCAGGCTCAACCCCTTTCCGGCAAGCTGGTACTATCTGACGCTCGGCGCGGCGCAATATGCGGCGCGCGACTACGAGGCCGCCGTCAAAACGTTGCGCCGGGACGAGACTTACCGAACGAGCTCACGCCGCTTCCTGGCGGCTAGCCTCGCGCAGCTCGGCCGGCTCGACGAGGCGCGCACGGAGGTCGAACTGTTCCTCGTCGGCAACCCGCATTTCACCACCAGCCACTGGGTCTGGACGGAGCCCTTCCGCGATGCGGCGATGCTCGATCATTTCGTCGACGGCTTCCGCAAGGCCGGCCTTCCGGAATGACTCGCCGCCGGTCCCCTGGTGCCGCCTACTCCTCGAAGCGGCCCGTGGCGTCACGATCGCGCTCATAGCGTCTCGTGAGCGGAAACGGCGGCAGCCAGGATTCGCGACGGATGATCCAGCTTTCGTAGGTCGGCGCCAGTTGGTCAGGGGCATCCAGGGATCCCAGGTTCACTTCGATCTCGTCGGCGGTGCGGCCGAAAATGGTCGAGCCGCAGCGCGGACAGAAAAACCGCCCGGCGTAGTCGCGTGTTTCGCCGTCGATCGTCACCGCATCCCGAGGGAAAATCGCGGAAGCGTGAAAAAGCGCCCCGTGATGCTTGCGGCAATCGAGACAGTGACAGAGGCCCACCCGGTATGGGCGTCCAGTCGCCACAATTCGGACGTTGCCGCACAGGCAACCGCCGGTGAATCGGTCCATGCTGTATTCCTCCAAATCAAGCGGGCTGGATGTACGACCAACTCCACCATCCATGAACGCGGCGCCAGCTTTCAGCTAATGCGCCCGCGGTTGAAGTTCGATCCGATAGCCGAGCACGCGCCTTCCGGCCGGCTCGATCAGCATGAGTCCTAGCTTGTCGGCGAATTCGCCGTCGAAATCCGCCGGGCTGGCGAGACCGTACCAGGGCTCGATGCAGAGGAACGGCGCGCCTCCCGGCTTGGACCAGATGCCTAGCTCCCGAAATCCGTGCCAATGCATCTCGATCGCCGGACCGCGGTCGGCGCCGTAACGCACGGCGGTGCTGGCAGGCTGGTCCAGGATCACGGCATCCTCGTCGAACAGGCGATCCGACAGAGCGAGACTGTTGCCCTCGATGGGCGTCGGCTGCCGCGCCGTCAGCAGCAGCCCGTCCTTGAGACGGCGGATCGGCGCAGGCTCGGGCTGTGCAAAGGTCAGGCGGTAAGCCTCCTTGGGCAGATCCGGCAGCAGCGGCCAGTTGAATGCCGGGTGCGCCCCGATCGACGCCGGCAGCGGCTCGTCGCCGGTGTTGGTGATCTCGAACGTGACGCCAAGCTGCCGGCGGTCGAGAGTGTAGGCTACCGCCAGACGGAAGGCGAAAGGGTAGTGCGTTCGGGTCTCCGCGTCGTCGGTGAGCACCAGCATGCAGGACCGAGAACCCCTCTCCGCCCAGGCAAACGACTTATCGCGGGCGAAGCCGTGCTGCGTCATCGGATAGGTCTGGCCGCGATGGCGCAGTTGATCGCCCTTCAGCCGGCCGACGATCGGAAACAACACTGGGGAATGACGGCGCCAGGCCGGTCCGGCCTGCCACACAAGTTCCAGCCCATCCGCATCCCGCAGCGAGACCAGTTCGGCCCCCTGCCCGACTATCACGGCCGAAATGCCGTCGCCATGAAGTGTCTGGCTGTCCTGTGCCATATGTTCTCGCGGTTTGTCTTTGCTTGGCCGGCAGGCTAGCAAATGGCCAGGCGTGAACTCAAGGCGGCGGTTTGCATTGCGTTTCACACAGTCACGATGAACGTGTGATGGCACAAGTGGGCCAGGCGCCGTCTCAAATGAAGATTGGCCGGAGATTTCCCTCCGGCCACGGCAAGATGCCAAATGTTGCCTGCTACAGTTCGGACTATTCCCGCTCGCCGGTGAAATTCAGCAGCAGATGGAAGATGTTGACGAAGTTGAGGTAGAGCGAGAAGGCGCCGAAAACAGCCAGTTTCTGCCGCGACTCCGCGTCGAAGTTCTCCGCATACTGTTCCTTGATCGACTGCGTGTCCCACGCAGTCAGGCCGATGAACACGGCGATGCCGATCACCGAGATGGCGAACTGCAAAGCGGTCGAGCCGAGGAAGATGTTGACGATGCTGGCAATCACCACGCCGATCAGGCCCATGATCAGGAAGGACGAGAACTGGGTCAGGTCACGCCGGGTCGTGTAGCCGTAGAGGCTGGTGGCGCCGAACATGGTGGCGGCGATGAAGAAGGTGCGCGCGATGCTGGTTCCGGTGAAAACCAGGAAGACGGAAGCCAACGACAGACCCATGACCGAACAGAAGGCCCAGAACATCGCCTGCGCGCTTGCCGCCGACATCGTCTGCATCTTGAACGAGAACAGCAGGACGAAGGCGAGCGGCGCCAGCATCACCACCCATTTCAGCGGGCTGGAAAAGATCGGCACGTAGAGCGCGGGCGTCGACGACACCATGAACGCGACGAGGCCGGTGACCACGAGGCCGAGGCCCATATAGTTGTAGACGCGCAGCATGTGCTGGCGCAGGCCCTCGTCGTAGAGGGCGCCGCTTTGGGCGCCGGTGCCGACGCGGTATCCCAGGTTGGGCGTGTTCATTTGCATTCTCCTTTGTGAACGGATCAGTAAAGCGTTCTGGCAAGCGTCTCGGCGGCGCGGTCGAGGTCACGGACCTCGCCCTGCGCAACCACCGCATAGGCGACCTCGCCGATCTGGAAATAGGCCGAGGAAATATCGCCCGAGGGCGCGACGGTCGGCTTGACCACGTCGAAGGTTCCCGGCCGGATCGCGAACAGCGACACCAGGCCCATCTCCTTGGTCTCGACCGCCATCTCGACGCTGGGCCCAAAGCGCGACGGATAGACCTGCACGTCGCGGACCTTCCAGTCCTTGGGCAAGGACGGCATGACGATGGCCGTCGCCGCGCGGATTTCGCCGGCATTGTAGTTCGGCGCCTCGGCCTGCGAGGGCATGGTCTCGCGCACAAGGGTCGTCCTGTGCGCGCGCACCGCCTCGTCGAGATAGGCGGGCGGCTGCGGCGAGGCGACGACCTTCGTCACCGACATCGGCCCGATTATGCCGTTGGCAAGCCAGCCGGCGGCGACGAAAGCGGCCACCGCCGCGGCACGCTGCAAGACACCGAAGATACGGCCCCGGGCAAGCCCCCTCTCCAGGCGCCGCGCGGCATCGGTCGTGGCCGGCCTCGCCATGCCGCCTGACCCCGCCAGCGCCACGCGCAGTTCGTCCCGCATCCTGAGATCCGACATCACACGCGCGGCCGCTTCCGGCCGGGCGGAGAGGAAGGCCTCGACTTCGATGCGGCGCGAGACGTCGAGCTGATCGTCGACATAGGCGTCGAGATCGGCGTCCGTCACGGGGTCGATAGTTGCTGTCATGACGGGCCTCCGACAATCCTGAGGTGATTTTTCGCCTTCGCCGGAGCCCCCTCCTCCATCTCGCGAAGCGCGGCGCGTGCCCTGCCGATGCGCGACATCAGCGTTCCGAGCGGCACGCCGCTGGCATCGGCCGCCTGGCTGTAGGAAAGGCCCTCAATGGCGACGAGATGCAGGGCCGAGCGCTGTTCTTCGGGCAGGCTGAAAAAAGCATCGCGCACCTGGCCCAGGCGCACCGAATGCTCCTGCGGCGCCGGCGCGCTGGCGTCCGCAAGGAATCCAGCCTGTTCGAGGCGCGCTGCTTCCGAGCGTCGCGAGCGCATGCGGTCGACGAACGTGTTATGGACGATGGACAGCAGCCAGGCGCGCAAATTTCCGCCCGAGCGGAAGGTGCCGCGCCGCTCATAGGCACGCACAAGAGCGTCATGCACGAGATCCTCGGCATCGGCACCGTCGCGCGTCAGCGAGCGCGCGTAACGCCTGAGCGAGCCGAGTTGTCCGACGATATCGAAGCGTGGCATCGACCGTTTCATGCCCTGTTTACGGAACATGTGGGGGTTTTAATCCCGGCCCTGCAGATTTTTTCGCGAAAACGCCGCAGACATGCAGCCGCGGACGTAGCTCGCGGCGATGCCAAGGCTATGCGATTCGGGCTGGCGAGAGTTAAAACCGCTGGTGCAAGGGGTTCGATTTGCGTATCACTCCGCCGCGCCAACGGAACCATGCAGATGTTTGAAAACCTTCAGCCGGCTGCCGCCGACAAGATCCTTGCCTTGATCGGCCTCTATCGCGCCGATCCTCGACCCGACAAGGTCGACCTTGGTGTCGGCGTCTACAAGGATCGCGACGGCAAGACGCCGGTCATGCGGGCCGTCCGCGAGGCGGAGAAGCGGCTGCTGCAGGGTCAGGACACCAAGACTTATCTCGGCCTCGCCGGCGACACCGGGTTCAATACCGTGATGGCCAGGCTCGCCTTCGGTCCGGGTGCAGACATAACGCGGATCCGTGCCGCGCAGGCGCCGGGCGGCTCCGGCGCGTTGCGGCTGGTGGCCGAGCTTTTGATGCGAACCCGCGCCGATGCGACGATCTGGTTGTCCGATCCCACCTGGCCGAACCACATGCCGGTGATGCGCGCCGCCGGGCTACAAATCCGTGAGTATCCCTATTTCGACGCGGCATCGGGCGCCGTTCGCTTCGACGACATGCTGGCAGCACTGCGCACCGCAAAGAGCGGCGACGTGGTGCTGCTGCATGGCTGCTGCCACAACCCGACCGGCGCCAATCTGGACATCGCGCAGTGGGCCGCTGTCACCGATCTCGTCGTCGAGCGCGGCCTGCTGCCGTTTGTCGACATTGCCTATCAGGGCTTTGGCGATGGCCTCGAGGCCGATGCCGCCGGACTGCGGCTGCTGGCCGAAAAGGTTCCGGAAATGGTCGTCGCGTCCAGCTGCTCGAAGAACTTCGCCGTCTACCGCGACCGTGTCGGCGCTGCGATGATCCTGGCGAAGGACAGCGCGCAGGCCGATGTGGCGCTGGGCCAGATGCTGTCGGCGGCTCGTGCCATGTATTCGATGCCGCCGGACCACGGCGCGGCGGCGGTGCGCATCTTGCTTGAGGACGCGGCCTTGCGCGCGGACTGGGAAGCCGAGCTCGAGGAGATGCGCTTGCGCATGCTGAGACTTCGGGTGCAATTCGCCGAGGCGCTGCGCCGGCAGTCCAACTCCGACCGCTTCGATTTCGTCGCCAGCCATCGCGGCATGTTTTCCCGGCTGGGGCTCACGGAAGCGCAGGTCGAACGGCTGCGCGCGGAGTATGGCGTCTACATGGTCGGCGACAGCCGCATCAATGTCGCCGGCCTGCCGGAAGACGGCATGGACAAGCTCGCCAAGGCGATCGTTTCCGTGCTCGACTGACCGGACTTGTCCGGCGCAACTGTGGACAAGCCCGCTTCGCCGGCCGACAGCATTGGCCGCGCGGCGGACCGCGCGATAGCATCCGCCGCATGAAGCCATCGAAAGACATTTCGCGCCTGATCGAAATCATGGCGGCGCTGCGCGCGCCGAAGACCGGCTGTCCGTGGGACATCGAACAGGATTTCTCGACCATCGCGCCTTACACGATCGAGGAGGCCTATGAGGTGGCCGACGCCATCGCGCGCGGCGATCTCGACGACCTGCGCGACGAACTCGGCGATCTCCTTTTGCAGGTCGTGTACCACGCGCAGATGGCTGAGGAGGCCGGCGAGTTCGCTTTCGGGGACGTGGTCCAGGCCATCACCACGAAGATGATCCGCCGCCATCCGCATGTCTTCGGTGACGAGAAGGCGCGCAGCGCCGGCATGGCCAAGGGCATGTGGGAGAGGATCAAGGCGCAAGAGAAGGCTGAGAAGCGTAGCGCCCGTCTCGCGCGCGGTCTCGACCCGGAAGACAATGGCAAGGGGTTTCTGGACAGCGTGCCGGTCGCCCTGCCCGCACTGACGCGGGCCCTGAAACTTCAGGAAAAGGCCGCCCACGTTGGTTTCGACTGGAGCGAGGCAGCGCCCATCCTCGACAAGATCGAGGAAGAGATCGGCGAATTGCGCGAGGCGCTGGCCAAGGGCGAAACCGCCGAGATCAAGGACGAATTCGGCGATATGCTGTTTGCCGTCGTGAATCTCGGCCGCCACCTCAAGCTCGACTCGGAAGCAGCGCTGAGCGGCACCAACGAGAAATTCCGTTCGCGCTTCCACTATGTCGAGCAGGCCCTGGAGAAATCCGGCAGCTCGCTGGAAAAGGCTGATCTGGAAGAAATGGAAACGCTCTGGCAGGAAGCGAAGAGCGCGAAATAACTGGCGTTAGCCGTTATTCTTGCGACGCAATCTGCTTTCGATCTCTTCGCGGGCACTTTGCGTCGCCTTCAGCGAGATGGTGGCGCTGCCGTCCTCGTTGTCGGTTCGCGAAACGACATCGCCATTGCGGTAAAGCCAGTCGACAAGGCCGAACTGCGCCGGCTCGATCGTCACCGTCAGATCTTCGAGTTCGCCGGACATCCGTGTCTCGATGATCGCGTTCAGCGCATCGATGCCCTCGCCCGTGACGGCCGATATGGCGACGGGAGGCGCCTTGGCATCCGTACTCTCGGCAAGCAGCCGTGCGCGATTGCCTTCATCGAGCAGGTCGACCTTGTTCCAGACCTCGATGACCCGCTTGGTATCGCCGGCGTCGACGCCGAGATCGGCCAGGATGCGCTCGACGTCCTCGGCCTGGGCGGATGTGTCGGGATCGGAGATGTCGCGCAAATGGATGACGAGATCTGCTTCGACCACCTCTTCAAGCGTGGCGCGGAAAGCCGCGATGAGATGCGTCGGCAGGTCCGAGATGAAGCCGACCGTATCCGAGAGGATGATCGGCGTGCCGTGCGGCAGCCGCACGCGGCGCAGCGTCGGATCGAGCGTTGCGAACAGCATGTCCTGCGCCAGTACCCCTGCCCCGGTCAGCTTGTTGAACAGCGTCGATTTTCCGGCATTGGTGTAGCCGACGATGGCCACCACCGGAAACGGCACCTTCTTGCGCTTGGCACGATGCAGGTCGCGGGTGCGGCGCACCGTCTCCAGCTCGTGCTTCAGCTTGACGATCTTGTCCTGCAGGACGCGCCGATCCGATTCGATCTGGGTTTCGCCGGGACCGCCGAGGAAGCCGGCACCGCCGCGCTGGCGCTCGAGGTGGGTCCAGCTACGCACCAGCCGGCCCTTCTGGTAGTTGAGATGGGCAAGCTCGACCTGCAGCGTGCCTTCCTTGGTGCGGGCGCGCTCGCCGAAGATCTCGAGGATCAGCCCGGTGCGGTCCAGCACCTTGGCGTTGAATTCCTTCTCGAGATTGCGCTGCTGCACCGGCGTCAGCGGATGATCGACGATGACCACCTCCGCGTGCCCTTCCTTGACGATCTCCGCCAACTCCTCGACCTTGCCGCTGCCGAGCAAGGTCGCCGGGCGTGGATCGTTGACGGTAACCACGGCCGTGTGGATCAGATCAAGATCGATGGCGCGGGCAAGGCCGACAGCCTCATCATGACGGGCCTCGGCCGAGCGCGTCAGCCGCGGACGGCTGGTGTCGTCCTCGCCGCGCGGCTGGCGGGTAAGCACCGGCACGATGACGACTGCCCGGGTCGGACCCTCGGCTTCCGTCCCCGGCTGATGTACTGATTTTCCACGAACGCTGCGGTCCGGGTCCTTCTCACGTGCCAATCAGGCGCCCTGGCTTTCCTCGCCATCGAACATCTGAACCGGCTGGCTCGGCATGATCGTGGAAATGGCGTGCTTGTAGACGAGCTGGGAGTGGCCGTCGCGGCGCAGCAGGACACAGAAATTGTCGAATGAAGTGACGACGCCGGTCAGCTTCACGCCGTTGATGAGAAAGATGGTGAGCGGGTTCTTGCTCTTGCGAACAGAGTTCAGGAACAGGTCCTGAAGGTTTTGCGATCGTTCCGCCATTGTTCTTGTCTTTCGCCGATCCCCTTCGGTTTGCAGGCCAATGCGCCAAATTAACCAGCACATGTCAAGCGCGCAAACACCGTCTTGTCGTCAGTAACGACAAGCAGAACGAGATATATTGATGTTCATTCCACCTGTGCGGTTATCAGGCTGGACTTTTTTCCGCAATGTCAAAAAAGGCTTGCCGCAACGAAAGTGTTATCGAGCCGGGGTGGCCGTTGGCGACCGGATCGCCGTCTATGGCCACGACCGGCATCGCAATCGTGGTCGCGGAACTGATGAAAGCCTCCCTCGCCGCCTTTGCCTCGGCGACGGAAAAGCCGCGTTCCTCGATCTTGAGGCCGAGCTTGGCCGCCACTTCAAACATGGTGGTGCGGGTTATGCCGCGCAGAATGCCGTGCTCGGCCGGCCTGGTGACCAGAACGCCGTCCCTGGTGACGATCCAGGCATTCGACGACCCGCCTTCCTTGACGTTGCCGTCCGTATCCACGAACCAGGCTTCCTGCGCGCCAGCTTCCTTGGCCTTCTGCTTGGCCAACACATTGGGCAGCAGGCCGGTGCTCTTGATATCGACGCGATCCCAGCGATTCTCGGGCACTGTGATGACGGCGATGCCGGTCTCGGCCCGTTTGGCCCCAGCAGCGGGATCCAGCTTCCTGGCGGTGATCACCAGCGACGGCTTGGTGTCAGCCGAGGGGAAGGCGAAGTCGCGGCTGGCAACGCCGCGTGTGACCTGGACATAAACCAGGCCGTTGATGACATGGTTGCGGTTGACCACTTCGCGCATGATGAGCGGCAGGACGCTTGGGGTGACCGGCCAGCCGATCGACAGCTCGCCCAGCGAACGCTTCAGCCGGGCAAGGTGACGCGGCATGTCGACGATGAAGCCCCGCGCCACTTCGCAGACCTCGTAAACGCCGTCGGCGAACTGGTAGCCACGGTCTTCGATATGCACGGCGGCATCGGCATGAGCGGTGTAGCGCCCGTTCACATAGGCAATACGCGGCATTTGTCACCTCGGGGGATCTGCTTCGGCTTGTTTAGGCGATTCCGCCTCAACAGTGATGGATAATCGCGTAGGCCACTGAAGCAATTCCAGGAAAAACTTGTAACCGTTTTCCGTCCGCCATTGTGCAGACAAACCCCAAGCGGTCGGCGATCCCTCAAACGCCGAACCCTTCAAGACATCAGGTCAGACGCCGAGCGACTTCAGCTTGCGGTGCAGCGCGGAACGCTCCATGCCGATGAACTCGGCCGTTTTCGAAATGTTGCCGCCGAACCGGTTGATCTGGGCGATCAGATAGTCCTTCTCGAATTGTTCGCGCGCCTCGCGCAGCGGCAGCGCCATGATGTGCTGGTCCGACTGGTTCGGCGTGCGCGGCATGACATCGCCGATTTCGGACGGCAACAGGTCGGCGGTGATCGGCGCATCGACATTGTCGCCGCGCGCCAGGATCATCAGCCGTTCGACATTGTTGCGCAATTGGCGAACATTGCCTGGCCAATTGTGCGCCTGCAGCACCGCCATGGCGTCATCGCCGATGCGGCGCGGCTTGATGCCGGCCTGACGGGCGATCTGCTTCATGAAATTGTCAACGAGATAAGGAATGTCCTCGCGCCGCTCGGCAAGTCCCGGCACCATCACCGGTACCACCGCAAGGCGATGGTATAGATCCTCGCGGAAACGGCCATCGGCGATCATCGCCTCCAGGTTCTGCGACGTCGAGGAGATGATGCGGACATCGACCTTGACCCGTTTGGTGCCGCCGACGCGCTCGAACTGCTGTTCGACCAGCACACGCAGGATCTTGTTCTGCGTCTCGCGCGGCATGTCGGCCACCTCATCGATGTAGAGGATGCCGCGATGGGCTTCCTCCAGGGCGCCGACCTTGCGCTCTACGCCGTTCGATTCGGTGCCGAACAGTTCGATCTCCATGCGTTCGGGCGTGATGTTGGCGGCGCTCAGCGTCACGAAAGGCGCGCTCTTGCGCGCCGACAGCGTGTGGATGGCGCGCGCGGCCAGCTCCTTGCCAGATCCGGAGGGGCCAATGATCATGACGCGGCTGTTGGTCGGCGCGACGCGCTCGATGGTCTGGCGCAACTGGCTCATCGCCGACGACATGCCGATCAGGTCGAAGGTCTCGCCGCTGCGCAGCTTGAGATCGGAAACTTCGCGCCTCAGCTTGGAGGTTTCCAGCGCACGCTCGGCAATCAGAATCAGCCTGTCCGCCTTGAAGGGCTTCTCGATGAAGTCATAAGCGCCGCGTCTGATGGCGGAGACCGCGGTTTCGATGTTGCCATGGCCCGAAATCATCACCACCGGCAGGTTGGGGTGCATGGTCTTGATCTCGTCCAGCAAAGCCAGGCCGTCCAGGCGCGAACCCTGCAACCAGATGTCGAGGAAAATCAGCCGCGGCGCTCGGTCGGCGATGGCCGCCAGAGCGGTGTCGGCATCGGATGCCGTGCGGGTTTCGTGACCTTCGTCGCTCAGTATGCCTGCGACGAGCTCACGGATGTCTTCCTCGTCATCGACGATCAGAATATCAGACGCCATTACCGACCTTTTCAGTTTCTCTTTCGTGTTCCGTCCTGCTTTCGCCGCGCGCTGGCGCCACGGCCGCAGGTGGCAGGATGATGCTGATCATCGCGCCGCGCCCGCCATGGAAATCCGCAGGCGCATCGTGGAGCTCCAGCCTGCCGCCATGGTCCTCCACGATCTTCTTGACGATGGCGAGGCCAAGGCCCGTGCCCTTCTCACGCGTGGTCATGTAGGGCTCCAGCAGCCGTTGGCGATTCTCCCGCGGCAGGCCTTTGCCATTGTCGATGACGTCGATGCGAATCGCGCCATTCTGACGTCCGGCTTGAATCCGGATTATGCCGTGCGAACCGTCCTTCTGTTCCAGCCCGTCGATCGCTTCGGCGGCGTTCTTGATCACGTTGCCGAAAGCCTGCGCCAACAGGCGGCTGTCGAAAGTACCCTTGAGCGGTTCGTTGCCGAATATGCGCTCGAACGTGATGTCGGAACGGCTCACCTCGACCAGGAACGAGGCTTCGCGCAGGGCTTCGCGCAGGTCGATGGACTTCATCTCGGGCTTCGGCATGCGCGCGAAAGCGGAGAATTCGTCGACCATGCGGCCGATATCCTCGACCTGCCGGATGATGGTGTCGGTGCACTGGTCGAAGACCTCACGGTCCTCGGTGATGACCTTGCCGTAGCGGCGCTTGATGCGCTCGGCTGAAAGCTGGATCGGCGTCAGCGGGTTCTTGATCTCATGGGCGATTCGGCGCGCCACATCGGCCCAGGCCGAGGAGCGCTGCGCCTGGACCAGATCGGTGATGTCGTCGACCGTCACGACGTAGGATTTCTCCTCCGTGCCGTTATCGCCGGCCTCGATGGTGATCTGCACGTTGAAAGTCCGCTCCGTGCCGGCGCGGAAAAACGTCACCTGCTCGCGATAGACGGGCTTACCCGACTGGCGGCCGATCTCGAAGACGCGGCCGACATGCGGGAGAATGGCGGAAAGGTTCTGCCCCAGCGCCGCACTGGCCGAAATGGCCAGCATGGACTCGGCCGAGCGGTTGACGATGGTGACGATGCCATAGGGATCGACGCCGATGACGCCCGCGGTGACACCGGCCAGCACCGCTTCCGAAAAGCGCCGTCGCTCGTCGATCAGATCCTTGGCCGACAGGATCTCGTTGCGCTGCGATTTCAATTCCTGCAGCATCTTGTTGAAAGTATTACCGAGCGAGGCAACGTCGCCGTCGGACGGGCGCACCGGCACGGCGACGTCGAGATTGCCGGTCGCGACCTCGTCGGCAGCGCCGATGAGCTGACGAATCGGCCGCACCAGCCGGTCGGCCACGGCAATGCCGGTCCAGATTGCCGACAGGATGATAATCAAAGTCAACGACAGATAAGGCAACGCGAAAGCCACCTGCGAAGTGCGCCTGTTGTCTTCGAGATTGCGATATTCGTCGGTGTTCGATCTGACGATCTGGCGCGCCTTTATCACCTCGGGATCGACCAGCCGGATCGTGTAGAGGTAGAGTCCCTCGATCTCACGCAGCTTGACGATAGCGCCCATGATGTTGCGCGTGCGCGGCTCGATCAGAACCGGCTTGCCATCAGTGGCGCTGGCGACCGCTCCCTCCGGCGGTTCCGGCATGGCGAAGTCGGCATCGGTCTTGGCGCTCATCACGAAGGAACCGTCGGGCTTGATCAGCGCGGCATGCGCCAGCGAGCGGCCAACCGCTTCCTTGCTCATCAGATCGAGGAAGCCAGTCCGGTCGAGGCCATAGAGCGTGCGCGAGGCGTCGAGGTCATAGGCCATCGACAGCGTCGTGCCCTGCAGGTTGCGCGCGTTTTCCTGCACATAGGCATCGGCGATGGACAGCGACGAATTGACGATCGTCTTGGTGCGAATCTCGAACCAGCGGTCGAGGCCGATATCGAGCGTAATCGACGCAATGATGGCCACCATGATGGCGGGGATGGCGGCGACGAGCGCGAACATGGCCACGATGCGCACATGCAGCCGCGAGGCTGCCTTGCCATGCCGGCGCGCCATGACGATGCGATGCACCTCGCGGCCGATCAGTGCGATCAGCAACAGGACGAAGACGGCGTTGAGCGCGATCAGCGCCCAGGTTGTCCTGGCGTCGGGCGCAATCGGCGTCGCGCCGACCAGAATGGCGAACGAAATGGCAGCCATGACCAGCGCACCGACCACCGCCACCACGCCGGGCAGCGCCAGCAGCCGGCGCCCGTCACGCGTGCCGGGGTCGTTGAAAAGCGGTTCGTTCGGTGTCGGAGCCTGCGAAGCCATGTCGCCGTCTAGAGCCAGTGATTGCGTCGGATCTATGCAACGCATTGTGGCGATTATGCAACAAGTGTGGCCTGGACGGAAATCTTTCGCGGCCAGTCCCCCGGAAAAGCGCTTCGGCTCGATCCCGGCTCAGGCCTGGCGTGACGATTTGTAGACGTTGACGCCGAGTTCGCGAATCTTCTTGCGCAGCGTGTTGCGGTTGAGCCCCAGCAGTTCCGCGGCTTTGATCTGGTTGCCGCGCGTCGCGGTCATCGAGGCCAACACCAGCGGATATTCGACCTCCGAGAGAATGCGCTGGTAGAGGCCGGCAGGCGGCAATTCGCCGGCAAACGAGGTGAAATAGCGCTGCAGGAAATGCTCGACCGCCTGGCCGATGGACAGGTCGTCGGGAATGAGGTTGCCGCCGCCCGGCACCACCGGGCGTTCGCCGGTCTTCAGTTCCGCCTCGATGATCTCGGCGGAGATTTCGTCCTGTGAATAGAGCGCGGCGAGCCTGCGGACCAGGTTTTCCAGTTCGCGCACATTGCCCGGCCAGGGATAGCGCTTCATCAATTCGATGCCGCCCGACGAGATACGCTTGGTCTGGAGACCCTCCATCTCGCCGAGCTTGAAGAAGTGCCGGACGAGGTCCGGCACGTCCTCGGAGCGCTCGCGCAGTGCCGGCAGCCTGAGGGGCACGACATTGAGGCGATAGAAAAGATCCTCGCGGAAGAGCCCCTGGTTGATCAGCGTGCGCAAATCCTTGTTGGTGGCGGCGACGATGCGCACGTCGGTCTTGATCGGCGTGCGGCCGCCGACCGTCGTGTACTCGCCCTGCTGAAGGACGCGCAGCAGGCGCGTCTGCGCTTCCATCGGCATGTCGCCGATCTCGTCAAGGAACAGCGTGCCGCCTTCGGCCTGTTCGAAACGGCCGGTTGAGCGGTTCTGCGCGCCGGTGAAGGCGCCCTTCTCATGGCCGAACAGTTCCGATTCGATCAGGTCGCGCGGGATGGCCGCCATATTGATGGCAACGAAAGGGCCGCCACGGCGGCGGCCATATTCGTGCAGCGCACGCGCCACCAGCTCCTTGCCGGTGCCCGACTCGCCCGAAATCATCACCGTCAGGTCGGTCTGCATCATGCGCGCCAGCATGCGATAGATGTCCTGCATGGCGGCCGAGCGGCCGACCAGCGGCATCGTCTCGGGCTGCTCTTCCGGCCGCGCGTCGATCTTGGGGCGCCGCGGCTCCGACAGCGCCCGGTTGACGATGTTGAGGAGCTCGGTGAGGTCGAAGGGCTTCGGCAGATATTCGTAGGCGCCGGTCTCGGAGGCACGGATCGCCGTCATGAACGTGTTCTGGGCACTCATGACGATGACTGGCAGCTCCGGCCGCGCCTTCTTGATGCGCGGCAGCATGTCGAAGGCGTTCTCGTCCGGCATCACCACGTCGGTGATGACGAGATCGCCCTCACCCGCCGCCACCCAGCGCCACAGCGTCGAGGCATTGGAAGTCACGCGCACCTCGTGGCCGACACGCGAAAGGGCCTGGTTGAGGACCGTACGGATCGCCGCATCGTCGTCGGCGACGAGAATATTGCCGCGAACGGTCATTTGCGGTCTCCTTCAGCGTCTTCATCGGCGCCGAGCGCCGTTTCCTTCCAGGCCGGCATCAGGATGCGGAACATCGTCGCGCGCGGCGTCGATTCGCATTCGATGATGCCGCCATGCTCACCAACGATCTTGGCCACCAGCGCGAGGCCCAGTCCCGAGCCGTTCGGCTTGGTGGTGATGAAGGGATCGAACAGGATCGGCAGGATATCCTCCGAGACGCCGGAACCGTTGTCGCGCACGCAGAACTCGAGCGGCAGCGACACGCGGTCCTGGGTGCCTGGAACCGAAACGCGAATGCCCGGCCGGAAGGCCGTCGACAGGACGATTTCACCTTGGGGATCGCCGCCGATCGCCTCGGCGGCGTTCTTGACCAGATTGAGGAACACCTGGATGAGCTGGTCGCGGTTGGCGAAAACCGGAGGCAATGAAGGATCATAATCCTCCAATATCTTGATTTTTTTCGCAAAACCGTTCTTGGCGATCGCCTTCACATGGTCGAGCACGACATGGATGTTGACGGGGTAACGGTCGATCGGCCGCTCGTCGGAAAACACCTCCATGCGATCGACCAGCGAAACGATGCGGTCGGTCTCGTCGGTGATCAGCCGCGTCAGCGCGCGATCCTCGTCGGAAGCGGACAGTTCAAGCAGCTGGGCAGCGCCCCTGATGCCGGAGAGCGGGTTCTTGATCTCGTGAGCCAGCATCGCCGCCAGACCGGTCACCGAGCGCGCCGCGCCGCGATGTGTCATCTGCCGGTCGATCTTGTCGGCCATCGACCGTTCCTGGAACATCACCACGACGGAGCCTGGAAACTCCGGCACCGGGGCGACATAGAGATCGACCACCTTCTCGATGCCGAGACGCGGAGACGACACGTCGACGCGGTACTCGTTGACGGGGGCCCGGCGCTCGCGCACCTGGTCGACCAGCGTCAGCAACGGGCTGCCGAAGGGGATGAGCTTTGACAGCGTGTTACGGGCGAGCATCGTCGCGCTCGAGCGGAAGAAGTCTTCCGCATCGGCGTTGGCGAAGGTGATGAACCCCTCCGGGCTGATCATGATCACCGGACGGCGGATGGTGTTGAGCACGATCTGGGCGGCATCCGCCATTTCCGGGCTCTGGCCGACGGAGGCGTTCATGCGGCGCTCCGCAAGGGTGTTTGCTCGGCGGCCGAAAACACCTCGCGAAGCAAGGTGATCGTTCGCGCGGGATCGAACGACGTGAGAATGGCCTTGCGCTTTTCGTCGGCGACGGCGCCGGCATGGCGGTCCAGATACCAGCCGAGGTGCTTGCGCGCCTGGCGCAGGCCGCTTTCGACGCCGTAGAGCGCTAGCATGTCCTCGTAGTGGGCAATGATGTAGTCGGCCAGTTCCGCAGCGCTTTCCGGCAGATGGGCAAGCTCGCCCGCCGCCGCGGCCGCGATGGTTCCGGCGGCCCAGGGCGCGCCGTAGTGGGCGCGGCCGACCATCACCGCATCCGCGCCGGACTGCTCCAGAACAGCGGCTGCTTGCGCAGGCGAAGACACATCGCCATTGGCGACGACCGGGATCGACACGGCAGCCTTGACGCGTGCGATGGCGCGCCAATCAGCCTTGCCCTGGTAGAACTGGCAGCGCGTGCGGCCGTGCACCGTTACCATCTTCACGCCCGCCTGCTCGGCACGGCGCGCCAGGTCAGGTGCGTTGAGCGCAGTTTCGTCCCAGCCGAGCCGCATCTTCAGCGTCACCGGCACACCGACCGCGCCGACCACGGCGTCGACCAGCGACAGTGCATGATCGAGGTTCTGCATCAGTGCCGAACCGGCATAGCCGCCGGTCACCTTCTTGGCGGGGCAACCCATATTGATGTCGATGATATCGGCGCCCTCGCCGGCGGCGATGCGCGCGCCCTCGGCCATGTGTGCCGCCTCGCGGCCGGCAAGCTGCACCATATGGACGGGCAGGCCGGAATGACGTATGCGCAGGTCGCAGCCGGCCCTGCCTTTAGCGAGCTCGCCGCTTGCCACCATTTCGGACACGACCAGGCCGGCGCCATGCGCATGGGCGCGCCGCCGGAACGGCTCGTCGGTAATTCCCGACATCGGCGCGAGGAACACGCGATTGCGGATACTCACGCCGCCGACATCGAGAGGTGCGGCCAATTTGGTCAGGTCAAGCATGCACAAAAACCAAGCATGTTCATTTGCTGCACATTCTCTAGCCATATCGGCCGCAATGTGCAACGCGGAATGACGCCACATTAAGGCGCAATTGGGAAATGCCGAGCTCGGCTGCAGTCCCGAGCATAGCGCCGCGCCTTACACGGACACGCAATGGACGTTTTAGGACTTCATGTTCGCCTACGATCTCTCCGAAAACCGATTACACTTTTGGGGATCGTGCGCTAAGCCAATCGGCATGACTGACGCGAGCGAAAATCAGGTTTTGGAGGCGGACGGCAAGGTCGCGGTGGTTATTGTTGCGGCCGGCCGCGGCGCGCGTGCCGGACAGGCCGACGGCCCGAAGCAATATCAGCAGATCGGCGGTCGCGCCGTCATCGCCCACGTCATCGATATTTTCCTGGCGCATCCGCGTATCGGCCCGCTCGTCGTGGCTATTCACGCCGAGGATCATGACCTTTTTCGACATGCGGTCGGCGTGCACGCCGATCGCGTCACGGCAATTGCGGGTGGCCCCACCCGGCAAGATTCGGTTCGGCTCGGCCTGCTGGCGCTGAGAAGCCACGCACCGGACAAGGTTCTCATCCACGACGCGGCGCGCCCCTTCGTCGACGCGGATCTGATCGACCGCACGATCGCAGCCATCGGCGAGCGCGAAGGCGCGCTCCCGGCGCTGCCCGTTGCCGACACGCTCAAACGCGAATCCGCCGCCGGCATGGTCGCTGAAACAGTGTCCCGGAGCGGGCTTCACGCAGCGCAAACGCCGCAGGGTTTTCCATTCCTGGCGATCATGGCGATGCATGAGGAAGCCTATAACAGCGGCAAAACCGACTTTACCGACGACGCCGCGATCGCCGAGTGGATGCAGATGCCGGTCAAACTCGTTCCCGGCTCGCCGGACAATGTCAAACTCACCTGGGCACGGGACATCGCCATGGCGGACCAACGGCTTTCCAGCGAGCGCATGCGCTTTCCCGATATCAGAACCGGCAATGGCTACGACGTCCACGCGTTCGTGCCTGGCGACCACGTCACGCTATGCGGCATCCCCATCCCGCACGACAAGAAACTGTCCGGCCATTCCGATGCCGATGTCGGGCTCCATGCCCTTACCGATGCGCTGCTGGCGACCTGCGGCGCCGGCGATATCGGCACGCATTTCCCGCCCTCCGACCCGCAATGGAAGGGCGCTGCCTCGCGGCTGTTCGTCGAACATGCGGCAAAGCTGGTACGCGCGCGCGGCGGGCGCATCGCCAATGCCGACATCACGCTGATCTGCGAGGCGCCACGCGTCGGCCCGCATCGTGAGGCGATGACGGCTGCCCTGTCGCAGATGCTGGCGATTTCCGCCGACCGCATCTCGATCAAGGCGACAACCAACGAGAAGCTCGGTTTCGTCGGACGCGAGGAAGGCATAGCGGCGATCGCGACGGCGAGCGTTGTGTTTCCCGGCGAGGTGCCGGAATGAGCAACCGCGAACTGGCAAACGCATTGCTGCAAGCCTGCCGGAAGCGCGGCATCATGCTTGCGACGGCAGAAAGCTGCACCGGCGGCATGATCATCGCCGCGCTGACCGACATCGCCGGTTCGTCCTCTGTGGTCGATCGCGGCTTCGTCACCTATTCCAATGAAGCCAAGATGGACATGCTCGGGGTTTCCGCCGCCACGCTGGAGGCTCATGGCGCGGTTTCACGCGAGACCGCACTGGAGATGGCGGCCGGCGCGCTGGCCCATTCGCGTGCCAGGCTGTCCCTAGCGGTCACCGGCGTTGCCGGACCGGGCGGTGGCTCGCCGGAGAAACCGGTCGGCCTCGTCTGGTTCGGGCTGGCGCTGGCAGGTCGGCCGGTTATCGCCGAGCGCCAGCTCTTTGCAGACAAGGGCCGCGATTTCATTCGCCAGGAGACCGTCAGCCATGCACTTAAGCTGGGATTGCACGCGCTTGGGCATGCTCACGCCGGTTTTGCACCGTAGATGACATCAGCACGCTTCTCGAACGCCTCGGAAAACATGCGGAAAGCACGGTCGAACATCGTGCCCATCAGGGCGCCGAGGATGCGGCTCTTGAACTCGTAATCGATGAAGAAGCAGACGGCGCAGCCGCCGTCGGCAGGGTCGAATCGCCAGACATTGGTCAGATATTTGAACGGACCGTCGATGTATTTGACGTCGATCGCGCGTTCGTCGGGCTTCAGCAGCACCTGCGTCGTGAAGGTCTCGCGGATCGCCTTGTAGCCGATGCTCATATCGGCAACGAGGATGGTACGCCCGTCACGCTCCTTGCGCGAGCGCACCGTAAGCGCCTCGCAAAGCGGCAGGAATTGCGGATAAGCTTCGATGTCGGCGACCAGGGCAAACATCTGTTCCGGCGTGTGGGCAACGCGGCGGGTGGCTTCGAATTTCGGCATGAACCCAACTCTAAAGCGCGTCGCGTCGACACAGACTCATGCGACGCGCTTTGGAGTCTTTGTTCTCGTGCATGTCGTTCTCCCAAAACCCGAGGTCACTTTGGGCGACATGCATCAGAGCGATTTCTGGAGCTGCGCTTCGCGCGCGGCGCGCAGCCTGGCGAAGTCGTCGCCGGCATGGTGCGAGGAGCGGGTCAGCGGGCTCGACGCCACCAGCAGGAAGCCCTTGGTCCGGCCGATCGTCTCGAAGGACTTGAACTCCTCCGGGGTGACGAAGCGGATCACCGGGTGGTGCTTTTTCGATGGTTGCAGATACTGGCCGATGGTCATGAAGTCGACGTTGGCTGAACGCAGATCGTCCATCAGCTGCAGGATTTCGTTTCGCTCCTCGCCCAGTCCAACCATGATGCCGGACTTGGTAAAGATCGAAGGGTCGAGCTCCTTGACCCGCTGCAAAAGCCTGATCGAATGGAAATAGCGGGCGCCTGGGCGGACCGTCAGGTAGTTCGACGGCACGGTTTCCAAATTGTGATTGAACACGTCCGGCTTGGCGGCCACGACGATCTCCAGGGCGCCGTCCTTGCGCAGGAAATCAGGCGTCAGGATCTCGATCGTGGTCGAGGGCGTCGCCGCGCGGATCGCACGGATGACGTCGGCGAAATGCTGTGCGCCGCCATCGGCGAGGTCGTCGCGGTCGACAGAGGTGATGACGACGTGGCTGAGGCCCATCTGCTTGACCGCGTGGGCGACGCGGGCCGGCTCATCCGGATCGAGCGCGGTCGGGATGCCGGTGGCGACATTGCAGAAGGCGCAGGCGCGCGTGCAGATCTCGCCCATGATCATGAAAGTGGCGTGCTTCTTCTCCCAGCACTCGCCGATGTTCGGGCAGCCGGCCTCCTCGCAGACCGTTACCAACTTATGCGATTTCACGATCTCGCGGGTTTCGGCATAGCCTTTCGATACCGGCGCCTTGACGCGGATCCAGTCAGGCTTGCGCAGCACGTCCTGGTCGGGCTTGTGCGCCTTCTCGGGATGGCGCAGCCGCGGCGCATTGGCAATCGTGTCGAGGACGGTGACCATCGGAACCCTGGTTTCTTTGCGATCGCCGCCGGCGATCGTCACTTACACGTCATCTAGGACTTTTCAGCACAAAGAAAAAGGCTGCGGCGGAACATGCCGCCACAACCGTTTTCGCATGGCGGAAACGATACCGACTAACGGCGCACCAGACGCCCGGCCCAGATCAACAGGCAGGCGCCGATGAAACCGGTGATCAGGTAGGCGGTCCAGCCGACGCCAAACACGCCGATGTTCAAGGCACGCAGGATCGCATTCAGTACCACTGCGCCGGCAATGCCCAAGATGATGTTCATCAAGACGCCGGTATTGCTCTTCATGACCATTTCGGCAAACCAGCCCGCCAGGCCGCCGATGATGATGGCTGCGATCCAGCCCACGCCATTCACGTCCATATGCCCTCTCCTTGCTTGAGAAAAAACGCATCCGGAAACGAACTAACTTGCCGTCGAGCTCCTGCGGCTTTCGCACCTGAGTCTCGTGCGGCCAATCTATCATGCGTTCAACGCTCGGCCATAGGCGTCGAGTACGCTTTCCTTCATCATCTCCGACAGGGTCGGGTGCGGGAAGATCGTATGCATCAGTTCTTCCTCGGTCGTCTCGAGGTTCATCGCCACGACAAAACCCTGGATCAGCTCGGTCACTTCGGCGCCTACCATGTGGGCGCCGAGCAGTTGGCCGGCGTTCTTGTCGAAGATGGTCTTGATGAAGCCCTGGTCCTCGCCAAGCGCGATGGCCTTGCCGTTGGCGGCGAACTGAAAGCGGCCGACCCTGATATCCTTGCCCTCGGCCCTGGCTTTCGCTTCCGTCAGGCCGACCGAAGCGACCTGCGGATTGCAATAGGTGCAGCCAGGGATCTTCAGCTTGTCGATGGCGTGCACGCCGGGGAAGTTGGCGATCTTCTCGATGCAGACGACGCCTTCATGCTCGGCCTTGTGGGCGAGCATGGGCGGGCCTGCGACATCGCCGATGGCATAGATGCCGGGCACATTGGTCTTGCCGTAGCCGTCGACGACGACGCAGCCGCGCTCCGTCTTTACGCCAAGCGTCTCCAGGCCGAGGCCCTCGATGTTGCCTTGCACACCGACGGCCGAGATCATGCGGTCGGCCGTGATCTTCTCCACCTTGCCGTCCTTCATCTCGACATGCGCAGTGATGGAGTTGGCACCCTTCTCGACCTTGGTCACCTTGGCTTGGAGGATGATCTTCATGCCTTGCTTCTCGAACTGCTTCTGGGCGAATTTCGACACCTCGGCGTCCTCTACAGGCATTACCGCCGGCAGCAGTTCGACGACGGTCACGTCGGCGCCCATGGTGCGGTAGAACGAGGCGAATTCGATGCCGATGGCGCCCGAACCCATCACCAGCAGCGACTTCGGCATTTCCTTGGGTACCATGGCCTCGAAATAGGTCCAGATCAGCTTGCCGTCCGGCTCGATGCCCGGCAGCGCCCGCGGCCGGGCGCCGGTCGCCAGTATGATGTGCTTGGCGGTGTAGGTGCCCTCGCCCTTGACGCCTTTCGGCACAGGCGGCTGCGGCTCCATCGGCTTCTTGGCCGTCTTGGAGACGACGATCTCGCCCGGTTTTGTCAGCTTGGCCTCGCCCCAGATGACGTCGACCTTGTTCTTCTTCATCAGGAAGGCGACGCCGCCATTGAGCCGCAGCGAAACCTTGCGCGAGCGGTCGACGACGGCCGACGTGTCCACGCTGACCTTGCCGTCGAGTTTCAGCCCATAGTCCTTCAGATGATCCGAATAATGCATGATCTCGGCCGAACGCAGCAACGCCTTGGTCGGAATGCAGCCCCAGTTCAGGCAGATGCCGCCAAGATGCTCGCGCTCGACGATCGCCGTCTTGAAACCGAGCTGCGCGGAACGTACCGCGGTGACATAGCCGCCGGGACCGGAGCCGATAATGATGACGTCGTAGTTCTCAGCCACGATTTTCTCCTTCAATCACAATTCCAGCATGACGCGCACGAGCGGCGTCAACGCCTCGCCGATGTTTCGGGTATTTTCGGCATCGAGATGGACGCCGTCGAGCGGCGTGGTCTGGGCCACCGTGCCCGCATCGAAGAAGCCGCAGCCGGCCTCATCGGCAAGCGCGGAATATTGCGGCGCAAGCTGCTTGGAGGCATCGTCGCCGCCGGCAAACATCGCCTTGAACTCGGCATCTTCGGTGCGACTGACGAGAGGCGGTGAAACGATGAGGATCTGCGGCGGCGGCCAGTCGAACGGATAGTCGTGGCCGCGCACGATGTCGATCAGGCGCTGGATGCCTTGTTTGGCCGCAACGGGATTGCCGTGGATCCAGGGCTTCATGTCGTTGGCGCCGAGCATGATGACGATGAGGTCGATCGGCGCATGCGTGGTCAGCACCGTCGGCAGCGTTCTTGCGCCATTGCGGTCGGCGCCTGCCAGGTGATCGTCGAACGCCGTTGTGCGGCCATTCAGCCCCTCGGCAATGACATGCACGCCGTCACCTAGTCCGGTCTGCAGCACGCTAGGCCAGCGATCCTCCAGCGCATGACGGCCACCCTCGGCATTGTAGCCCCAGGTCAGCGAGTCGCCGTAGCAAAGAACCGTCTTCATCGTGCTCAACCCGCCCTTGCGAGGGTGTATTCTTCCTCGGCATTGGTGACGACGGCGAATTCCTGCGCCTCCAAGCCGCCGGCGAAGAAGCCGGTGAAGAATTTCCGCACCGCCTTGTTCTTCCTACACCAGCATGCCCATCGGGTTCTCGATCAGCTTCTTGAAGGCGACCAGCAGTTCAGCGCCGAGCGCGCCGTCTACCGCGCGGTGGTCGGTCGACAGCGTCACCGACATCACCGTGGCGATTTTGATCTCGCCGTTCTTGACCACCGCCCGCTCCTCGCCGGCGCCCACCGCCAGGATCGTCGCATGCGGCGGGTTGATGACGGCGGCAAAGTCCTTGATGCCGAACATGCCAAGGTTCGACACCGCCGTAGTGCCGCCCTGATACTCCTCCGGCTTCAGCTTGCGGCTGCGCGCGCGGCTGGCCAGGTCCTTCATTTCGTTGGAGATCACCGACAGCGTCTTTTCATCCGCCTTGCGGATGATCGGCGTGATCAGGCCGCCGGGGATCGACACGGCGACGCCGACATCGGCATGCCTGTGCTTGACCATGGCGCTCTCGGTCCACGAGGCATTGGCATCCGGCACCGCCTTCAGGGCCATGGCCATCGCCTTGATCACCATGTCGTTGACCGAGAGCTTGTAGGCGGGCGCCTCGCCCTTGTCGGTCTTCTTTACCGGTGCGGCCGCATTGAGCTGCGTGCGCAGCGAAAGCAGCGCATCGAGTTCGCAGTCGAGCGTCAGGTAGAAATGCGGTATGGTGGTCTTGGCCTCGACCAGCCGGCGCGCAATGGTCTTGCGCATGTTGTCGTGCGGGACGAGTTCATAGGAGCCTTCCTCGAACAGCTTCAGCACCTGATCGTCCGACATCGCCTTTACCGGCGCGGGAGCAGCGGCCGGCGCGCCAGCCGGACCTTTGGCAGCGGGTGCCGCCTTGGCGCCGCCGCCGGCGATAGCGGCATCGACATCGGCCTTCACCACCCGGCCGTGCGGGCCGGTGCCGGTCACGGCAGACACATCGACGCCCGCCTCTTTGGCAATACGGCGCGCGAGCGGCGAAGCGAAGGTGCGCCCTTCCGAGGATTGGCCGAGTTCCCCCCTTGTGGGGGAGATGGCCGGCAGGCCGGAGGGGGGCGCCTCGCGCTGAGAGGACGGCGGGACAGCGCCCCCCTCTGTCGGCTTCGCCGACATCTCCCCCACTTGGGGGGAGATTGGCGCCTTCTCCGGCTTGGCCTCCGCTTTCGCCGGTGCGGCATCGCCATCGCTTTTCGCCGCGGCACTTGCGTCCTCACCCTCGGCGGCAAGCACGGCGATCAGCGCATTGACCTTGACGCCTTCGGTGCCGGCGGGAACGACCAGTTTCGCCACCGTGCCTTCATCGACGGCTTCGACTTCCATCGTGGCCTTGTCGGTCTCGATCTCGGCAATGACATCGCCGGGCGAAACCTTGTCGCCCTCCTTCACGAGCCACTTCGACAGATTGCCCTCTTCCATGGTGGGCGAGAGGGCCGGCATGGTGATGTTGATTGGCATTGTGTCCTCCCGCCCGGTTCAGCGATATGAGACGGCTTTGACGGCCTCGATGACCTCGCCGACATTCGGCAAAGCCAGCTTTTCGAGATTGGCCGCATAGGGCATCGGCACGTCCTTGCCAGCAATGGTGATGACCGGCGCGTCGAGGAAATCGAAGGCTCGCTGCGATACCTGGTTGGCGATATGGTCGCCGACCGAGTTCTGCGGGAAGCCTTCTTCCACCACGACCAGCCGGTTGGTCTTCTTCACCGAGGCGATGATGGTGTCGAAGTCGAGCGGACGGATGGTCCTGAGATCGATGATCTCTGCGTCGATGCCCATGCCGCGCAGTTCCGCTTCGGCCTTGACCGCGTAGGTCATGCCAATGCCGAAGGAGACGATGGTGACGTCCTTGCCTGACTTATGGATGCGCGCCTTGCCGATCGGCAGCACGAAATCGTCCAGCTTCGGCACGTCGAAGGACTGGCCGTAGAGGATTTCGTTTTCGAGGAAGATGACCGGGTTCGGATCGCGGATCGCCGCCTTGAGCAGGCCCTTGGCGTCGGCGGCGGTATAAGGCATCACCACCTTCAGGCCCGGTATATGGCTGTACCAGGCGGCGTAGCATTGCGAATGCTGGGCGGCGACGCGAGCCGCAGCACCGTTCGGCCCGCGGAAAACGATCGGCGCGCCCATCTGTCCGCCGGACATGTAGAGCGTCTTGGCGGCCGAGTTGATGATCTGGTCGATCGCCTGCATGGCGAAGTTGAAGGTCATGAATTCGACGATCGGCTTCAGGCCGGCCATCGCCGCGCCGACCCCGACGCCGGCAAAGCCGTGCTCGGTGATCGGCGTGTCGACGACGCGACGCGGTCCGAACTCCTGCAGCAGGCCTTGGGTGATCTTGTAGGCGCCCTGGTACTCGGCAACCTCCTCGCCCATGACGAAGACATCGCCGTCGCGGCGCATTTCCTCCGCCATGGCATCGCGCAGCGCTTCGCGCACCGTGGTCGAGACCATCTCGGTACCGGCAGGAATGTCAGGATCGGCGGCGACTTCCGTCTTCGGCGCGGCCGCCACGGGTGCCGCCGCCTCGCTCTTGGCCGCCGCGGGCGCCGGCGACGGCGCCGCTGCTTCAGCCTTTGCGGGCTCTTCACCGATGCCTTCGCCGGCCTTGTCGACGTCTTCGCCATCCACGGCCAGCACGGCGATCACCGCGTTGACTTTGACGCCTTCGGTGCCGGCGGGAACCACGATCTTGGCAAGCGTGCCCTCATCGACAGCTTCAACCTCCATCGTCGCCTTGTCGGTTTCGATCTCGGCGATGACGTCGCCGGCGACCACCTTGTCGCCCTCGTTCTTCAACCATTTGGAAAGATTGCCCTCTTCCATGGTCGGCGAAAGGGCGGGCATGAGAATTTCGATCGGCATGTCCTTGCCCTCCCGTTACAATACGATGTCGGTCCAGAGCTCGGACGGATCCGGCTCGGCGTCGTGCTGGGCAAACTCGGCGGCATCGGCGACGACGTCGCGAACCTCCTTGTCGATGGTCTTCAATTCGTCTTCGCTTGCCCACTTCTTCTGGATCAGCCGCGCCTTGACCTGCTCGATGGGGTCATGCTCGGAGCGCATCTTCTGCACTTCTTCCTTGGAGCGGTATTTCGCCGGGTCGGACATCGAATGGCCGCGATAGCGATAGGTTTGCATTTCGAGGATCAGCGGCCCATTGCCGGCACGGCACCATTCGGTGGCGAGATCGCCGGCGGCTTTGACCGCACGCACGTCCATGCCGTCGACTTGGATGCCGGGAATCTTGAACGAGGCGCCGCGATTAGAGAAGTCGGTCTCCGCCGAGGAGCGCGATACCGAGGTGCCCATGGCATAGCGGTTGTTCTCGATGATGTAGATCACCGGCAGCTTCCACAGCGAAGCCATGTTGAAGCTTTCGTAGACCTGGCCCTGGTTGGCGGCCCCGTCGCCGAAATAGGTCAGCGTGACATTGTTGTTGCCGCGATAGCGGTTGGCGAAGGCCAAGCCCGTGCCGAGCGAGACCTGGGCGCCGACGATGCCGTGACCGCCGTAGAAATGCTTTTCCTTGGAGAACATGTGCATGGAGCCGCCCTTGCCCTTCGACAGGCCGCCTCGGCGGCCGGTCAGTTCGGCCATGACGCCACGCGGCGACAGTTCCATCGCCAGCATATGACCGTGATCGCGGTAGGCGGTGATCATCTGGTCACCGTCGACCAGCGCCATCTTCATACCGGTGACGACCGCTTCCTGACCGATGTAGAGATGGCAGAAGCCGCCGATGAAGCCCATGCCGTAAAGCTGGCCGGCCTTTTCCTCGAAGCGACGAATAAGCAGCATGTGCCGGTAGGCGGCAAGCTCCTCGTCCTTGGTGAATTCCACTGGTTTGGGCGCGGAAAGGCCCGATTTGCCGTCGGATTTCGACTTGGCAGGCGCTTTCCTGGCTGCGGTTGCCATGCATCACTCCCTGTTGGCGTCTCTTCGCGGACATTTCGAGCAAGATGAAATCTGCTCGAGCAAGATGAAATCTGCTCAGGGGAGATCAGCTCTCCCCACCGATTTTGGGGAGGCTAACACGTGAGAACGTGTTCCGCCATGTCGAAATTGCATAGCTGGCATGCGACTAAGCAATTAGAATCATTGAAAATATTGGTGATTAACCTGATATTGGTTACTTTGCCGAGACCGGCAGCATGATGGTGATCTCGTCGGCCTGGGATAAATTCAGCGCCTTACGCGCCTGCTCGTCGAGCATGTCCTTCTCCAGCGTCCCGTCGTGCATCAGCTTGACGCGCCGTTCCAGCTCCATCCTGCGCGCCTTGATCGCATCGAGCTGGGCCTGCAGGGCAACAGTCTCGGCCTCCAACTGGTATTTCGAATTGATGCCGAACTCGCCGTGATAGGCATGGAAGCCGAAATAGGCCAGGAACACCGCGCAGAGCGAGGGGATGATCAGCCGGCCGGTGTTTCTCTGTTTGTGCTGACGCGTCCACATCGTCCGTTCCCTCGCAGTCGCGAACTCAGGCGACCACGGTCTTTTTCGCTCCATTGTGCTTAACGGACGGTTACGGATGACGCGTCCACAGGCGCTCCAACGAAAAAGGGCGGGAATTCCCGCCCCTCACCGCCATCCCTGTGTCCGATGCTTCGGCTCAGCCCTTCAACATCGACTTGCCGGCGTAGCGCGCCTGCTTGCCGAGTTCTTCCTCGATGCGGATGAGCTGGTTGTATTTGGCCATGCGGTCGGAGCGTGACAGCGATCCGGTCTTGATCTGCCCGCAATTGGTAGCGACGGCGAGATCGGCGATGGTCGAATCCTCGGTCTCGCCCGAGCGATGCGACATGACGGCGGTGTAGCCGGCCTTGTGCGCGGTCTCGACGGCATCGAGCGTCTCGGTCAGCGAGCCGATCTGGTTGACCTTGACCAGGATCGAATTGGCGACCCCCATGCGGATGCCGTCGCGCAGGCGCGCAGTGTTGGTGACGAAGAGATCATCGCCGACGAGCTGCGTCTTCTTGCCGATCAGGTCGGTCAGATATTTCCAGCCTTCCCAGTCATCCTCGGCAAGGCCGTCCTCGATCGAAATGATCGGATAATCGGCGGCGAGCTTGGCCAGGTATTTCGCCTGCGCCTTTGGGTCGCGTGTCTTCTTCTCGCCTTCATAGACGTAGTTGCCGTCCTTGAAGAATTCAGTTGCGGCGCAATCGAGGCCGAGCGCGATCTCCTCGCCCGGCTTGAAGCCGGCCTGCTCGATCGATTCCATGATGAAATCCAGCGCCACCGGCGCGCTCTTCAGGTTCGGGGCAAAGCCGCCTTCATCGCCGACATTGGTGTTGTGGCCGGCGTCCTTCAGCTTCTTCCTCAGCGTGTGGAACACCTCCGAACCCCAGCGCACGCCTTCGCGCAGGGTCGGCGCACCGACGGGCAGGATCATGAATTCCTGGAAATCGATCGGGTTATCGGCATGGGCGCCGCCATTGATTATGTTCATCATCGGTACCGGCAGCAGATGCGCCTTGGTGCCGCCAACATAACGATAGAGCGGCAGGCCGGCGGCTTCGGCCGCGGCCTTAGCCACCGCCAGCGACACGCCAAGAATAGCGTTGGCGCCGAGCCGGCTCTTGTTGGGCGTGCCGTCGAGTTCGATCATGGTCTGGTCGATGTGTATCTGGTTTTCGGCTTCCATGCCGCCGATTGCCTCGAACAGTTCGCCATTGACCGCCTCGACGGCCCGCAGCACGCCCTTGCCGAGATAGCGGGCGCCGCCGTCGCGCAGTTCGACGGCTTCATGCGCTCCGGTCGAAGCTCCAGACGGCACGGCCGCGCGGCCCATCGAACCGTCTTCGAGCACGACATCGACCTCGACGGTCGGATTTCCACGGCTGTCCAGGATTTCACGCCCGACAATGTCGATGATGGCGGTCATTGCGATGTCCCCGATTGATCTGACGAAACGTCGCGCCCGTCTTAGCCAAAGCGGCGCAAAAGGCAATCGGGCCACCGGCAATTATTGCCGCCGGCGAGATTCACGAAGCGCAAATTCCTGTCATCATAAGTCATGCGCCATGGGGTGGCCGCCGGTCTATGATGGCGGTTGCGCGGGGCGAAACAGGAGGAGTTTCGCCATGTCCGAGTTGAGCGGTATCGTGAGTTTGTTCCTGATCGCGGCGGCGTTCCTGACGTCCTGCGACAACCAGCAGCCTCCACAGGGCGCGGTGCAACTGTCGACCCTCCGCAGCGCGGAGTAGGCACGGCAGGCGATCATGTAAAAGGCCCCCGCTGCGTTTGCGGGGGCCTTTTCACGTCAGGCTGGCCGGTCAGTGCCAGTAAGGCTCGACCTTGTAGTAATTGTAGGAGGCGTCACGTGCGGCCTCGCCATCGGCGCCCGTCAGTTCGTTGATCGAATAGGCGGGAGCGGCTTTCAGCTGGTCCTTGGAGAATGGCACGACATAGCCGCCCCGATCCTCATCGTAGTCCAAACTCGCCCATGGGATGGCGTGATATTTTTCACCCATGCCGAGAAAGCCGCCAAAACCGATCACAGCGAACATGATGCCGTTGGACAGCTTGTCGAGCATGACGTCCTCGATGCTGCCGATCTTCGTGCCTTCGGTATTATAGACGGATGTGCCGATAACCCGCGAAGCAGCGATAGCCTCTGTGTGTCCTGCCTGGGTTGTCATGATGTGCTCCTCATTGTCGTTGCTCTGGACTTTCACAATGAGGGGCGAGATCGAAGGTTCCCGACTTTTCCGCCGGTCTGTTCGAGTTTTTCCGCCTGTATGAAGGTGACTTCTCGCTGACGTGGCAGGCCGATGCCTTGCCCACCTCGGCGACAACCTTCAACTGCGCCGGGTCAGCGGGCCTTCGCCACCCGGTCGAACGCCATCAACCTTTCCAGAAGTGCCGGCATGTCCTTCAGCGGCACCATGTTCGGTCCGTCGGACGAGGTCGAATTATCCGGATCCTGGTGGGTCTCGATGAAGACGCCGGCAACGCCGACAGCGACAGCCGCGCGGGCCAAGGTTTCGACAAAGCGACGTTCGCCGCCGGAGGAACCGCCCTGCCCGCCCGGCTGCTGGACCGAATGCGTGGCGTCGAAAATAACAGGCGCGCCGATGTCGGCCATAATGGGCAGGGCCCGCATGTCGGAGACAAGCGTGTTGTAGCCGAACGAGGCGCCGCGCTCGGTGGTCAAGACATTGGCGTTGCCGGAGCCGGTGATCTTGGCCACCACGTTCTTCATGTCCCAGGGCGCGAGGAACTGTCCCTTCTTGACGTTAATCACCTTGCCTGTCCTTGCGGCGGCAACCAGCATGTCGGTCTGACGCGACAGGAAGGCCGGGATCTGCAGCACGTCGACATGTGGCGCAACGATGGCGCACTGTTCCTCGGTGTGGACGTCGGTCAGAACCGGCAAGGAGAATTCCTTGCGCAACTCGTCGAAGACCGGGAGCGCCGCTTCCATACCGGCACCTCGCGTTGCCGACAGGGAGGTGCGGTTGGCTTTGTCGTAGCTGGTCTTGTAGACGAGGCCTATGCCCAACTTGCCTGTCAATTCCTTCAGCGCGCCGGCCATGTCGAAGGCATGCTGGCGTGATTCAAACTGGCAAGGGCCGGCGATCAGCGACAGCGGTGCTGCGTTGTCGAAGACGACATTGCCGACGGTTACCGATGAATTGGGCGCCAAGGCGTTGCTCATTGTATCTCCCGAAAGATGAAGGCCGCGCCCTGCCCGGATGCCGGCTGCACGACGATATCATTGCCCGACATATCGTATCTGATGGAATTGGCTGCAAGCAGACCTGCCGCGACAGCGGCACGCTGAACCGAAAAGACGACTGCCGCGAAGCGGAGTTGCGTCGGCTTACCGGCGGGCACGCCAAAGCGTGCCGTGAAAGAGGCCGGGTCGAGCACAGTCAAGATAGCGTTAGGTAGACGAAAAATGGAGGCGCGCGCGTCAGCCGTCGGATCGTTTGCTGCCACGGAAATCAGCCGGCGCTGCTCGGCGGGCTCGTCGCTGAGCGCCACGATCTCGACGATTCCCGTGGCACCGTTGGCGTGAGCCTGCAGCGCTGTGCGGTCCACTTCCGGCGCGTTGACGCGCTGGCAAGCGAACAGGAACGCATCGGTTGAACCCCCTGCCGACGCGAAGGCCAGTTTGAATGACGCCATATCGCTTTTGCCGGAGGCATCGGTGAAGGCGCGCGAAAAGCCCAGCATGTCCCCGCCCGACAGGCTCGCATCGACATAGCGTGCATGGTCCGCATCGGCGTCATCCGTGGCCAGGACCACGGCGGAAAAACCTTCATTGCCATTGCGGTCACGATAGAGCCGGTCGCGCGCGACGAAGACATTGCCCTGGCCGGCGGCCTTCATCGCGGCCTGGTCATCGCCGACAGCCAGCGGTTCCAGATAGGTGCCGTCCGCAAGGAAGACGCAGCAATTTTCTGTACCGAATGGATGGATGCCTGTCGGCGCGACGATGAAGCCGAGGGCCGTTAGCCGCGCCCGCGCCACTCCCAGGCTCGAGGTCGGCAGCACCAGATGGTCGAGCGGATGAGTGCCTGTGGGTAGTGTTTGGATCATGCCAGCGCGGTGTGCATCATTCCGCAAAAGGGTTCAAGAGTATCGGATCAGCTCCCCGCCACCACATCGGCGGAATAACGCAATTCACGCAATGGTTTGACCCTGCTGGTGGTCTGCGCATAGAGCGGATGCGCCTTGTAGGCGGCCAATGCGGCGGCATCCGTGAACTCGGCATAGACGACCACGTCGATTTCATCCGACAGCGGATCGACCTTGGTGTTCAGAGTCACCTCGAACAGGCTGGAATGGGGAATGCCGCCGAGCGCCAGCAGCCCAGAGCGCACTGCCTCCACATCCTCGTCACGCCGCGCGCTGAAGAAAACGATATGCCGGATCAACCCCGCCTCCTCGATCAAAAATCCGGGGTCTTTTGTGACGACGAAGCCGTCAGGTCAACCGTTCAGGGTGCCGCGCGTCCTTGCGACGCGCCCGGGATGCATGAGACCTGAACGGGAACTAGGCCTTGCCGGTGACGTAACGCACCACGTGAGAGACATTCCTCACCGTCATATCGAGGTACCGGCCCTGGTTGTAGAGACCGTCCCAGATCAGGAAAAACGCAACGGCGGCGATGACGATGACATAACGCATGGCTAATCTATCGCATAAGCTTGGCTGTGCTCATAGACGTTTCCGCCAGGCAAAGACGGGATCCGTGTCGACCCTCGTCCGGTATGTGAGCTCTCGGCACCTGGAACTGGCAAATCAATGCCGGCGCGCCTTCGATCTCGTCGCCGGGCGACTGGCCGGGCATGACCCCGAAACGGCCCGCGGCCCAATTGCGAGTGGCGATCAGAGAAGGATTCGGTATTTCGCGAATCCTGCCTCGCCTTCGCCCGCCGGCTCGATCTTCAACGACTTCGCTTCGGAGATGAAGTCCTTCGCCTTAGGCCCTGTCTCGAACACGACGCTGGTTCCGGGCAGCGGCGCGAACGACCAGTTGCCGTCCGCCGACGGGTTGATCGTGCCCTGCTTGACGATGTAGCGGACGATGACGTCGCGGTTGGTGTCGGGCGCTTCGTAGATGATCCTGGAAGCATCAATGTCAGGGAAATTGCCGCCGCCGCCGGCCCGGTAGTTGTTCGTCGCAACCACAAATTTCTGATTGGGATCGATCGGTTTGCCGTCGAACATCAAGCCGACGATTCGATTGGCGCCGGCATTGGCAAGCCCGCCCTTGGCATCGTATTTCGGCGGCTGGGACAGATCTATTTTGTAGGTGACGCCGTCGATAACGTCGAAATTGTAGGACGGAAATCCGGTGTTGATGAGCGACTGGTCCGCCTTGCCGGGTTCGATCCGGTTGAAGATGCCGGCCGACATTTCCAGCCATTCCTTGACCTGCGCCCCGGTGATCTCAACGGCCCGCACGGTGTTGGGATAAAGGTAGAGGTCGGCGACGTTCTTGATGGCGATGTCGCCTGCCGGCACATCGGTGTAGTAGTCGGCGCCGTTGCGCCCGCCGGCCTTGAAGGGAGCTGCCGCCGACAGCAGCGGCACGTCCTTCCACTGTGTGTTTTTCAGGATGTCCTGGAGGTACCAGCTCTGCGCCTGGTTGACGACCTGAACCGACGGATCGTCGGCGACCAGCGCGAAATAGGAATAGAGCGGCGCTGCGGTCTTGCCGACGGGACGACGCACATAGGCGAGCGTTGCCTGGTGGTCCTGCTCGAGCGCGGCGATGATGCGGTTGTCGTCCGCGACAGTCGGCTTGTTCTTGTTGTCGACACGCTCGAAGATCGGCCGCGCCTCCGAGGTGGCGGAAACGATCTTCCATTTCGATCCGTCGCGCTCCAGCATCAGGTCGATCAGGCCCATATGCGAGCCCCAGAAGCCGCCCATGACGGCGGGCTTGCCCTGCAGCGTGCCCTTTTGCGCATCGACGCCTTCGAGCGCCTGAAAATCCTTCTTGCCAGGGAATACCAGATGCTGGTGACCGGTGAACACCGCGTCGATGCCTTCAACGCCGGCGACAAAGAACGATGCGTTCTCCATCATATCGCCCTGCTTGATGTCGATGCCAGAATGCGAGAGCGCGATGATAATGTCGGCGCCCTCCTCCTTCATCTGCGGCACCCAGGCCTTGGCGGCCTCGACAATGTCGCGCGTGCTGACATTACCTTCGAGGTTCTTGAGATCCCAGACCATGATCTGCGGCGGCACGAAGCCGATGATGCCGATCCTGATCGGTTGCTCGGTGCCTGAACCGTCCTTGATCTTCTTGTCGAGGATGACGTAGGGCTTGAGGTAGAGCTTGTCGCCGCGCGGGTTCGCGGCAAGCTCGGTGCCGCGGATCAGGTTGGCGCAGACGAAGGGGAAATTGGCGCCGGCCAGAACCTTGTCCATGAAGGACAGGCCGTAGTTGAATTCGTGGTTGCCCAGCGTCGAGCACTCGTAGCCGAGCAGATTCATGCCTTTCATGATCGGATGGAGGTCTCCGTCCTTCATGCCTTTTTCATAGGCGATGTAGTCGCCCATCGGATTGCCCTGCAAAAGGTCGCCATTGTCGATCAGCATCGAATTGACGGCTTGCTTGCGCACCGCGTCGATCAGGGAGGCCGTGCGTGACAGTCCCATCGTGTCATTCGCTTTGTCGGCGTAATAGTCGTAGGGCAGCACATTCACATGGATGTCGGTGGTCTCCATGATCCGGAGATGCGCCTGGTTGGCCTGGGCGCGGGCGGAGAAAGGGTGAAGCGCAATCAGCGCGCCCGTGGCGGCGGCGCCCGCGAGGAGACCGCGGCGGGAGACGAAATGGAGCAGCTGCGACATGTTTTCTCCTTCTTCGACGACACGAAAGACCCTGCCCCGGAGCGAACTTCGCGCTGAAACCCATTCGAGTCCACTCAAGAAGTTGCGCGCGCCGGAGCTGTCAGTCGATCAGCAACAGATGACGCGCGGATGAACAGGCGCAGGCGCGGAAGATCAGCCCTTGTCGTCGTCGCCCTGCGTGATCAGGCGGGCGCTGCGTTGGCCCGTGACATAGATCCATAGCCAGTTCAGGGAAACCGCAAGCCGGTTGCGGAAACCGATCAGAAAATAGATGTGGGCGATGCCCCATAGCCACCAAGCCGGCCAGCCAGTTAGTTTGATCCAACCGAAATCGATCGCCGCCGCCCGTTTGCCGATCGTGGCCAGGTCACCGGCATGCTTGTAGTGGAACGGCCGTGCGCTCGTGTCGCCCGCAAGCCTGGCCTTGATGGTCGCGGCAACATGACGGCCCTCCTGCTTGGCGGAAGGCGCCACGCCGGGCACGGGCCGTCCATCGCGCCGCAGCACGAGGGCGGCGTCGCCAATGACGAAAATCTCGGGGCTGCCCGGCACGGTGAGATCGGGTTCAACCAGCACCCTTCCCGCGCGGTCCGCGGCGGCGCCCAGCCATTCGGCTGCCGGCGAGGCGGCAACGCCCGCCGCCCACAATATGGTCCTCGCCGGCAGATGCGTGTCGCCGAAGACGACGCCCTCGGCGTCGCAACGCGTGACCGCCCGGCCGAGCTCGATTGTCACGCCGAGTCGCTTCAGCGCCTTTTTGGCATAATCGGACAGTTTCGGGGCGAAATTGGCCAGTATGCGGTCGCCCGCCTCGATCAGCACCACACGCGTCTCGCGCGTGTCGATGTTGCGGAATTCGCCGCGCAGCGTGTCGTGCGCCAGTTCGGCAATGGTGCCGGCGAGTTCGACACCGGTCGGACCGCCGCCGACGATCGCGATGGTCAGCAGCGCCTGGCGCCTGGCGGGATCGGTTTCCCGCTCGGCCTGTTCGAAAGCGAGCAGAATGCGCCGTCGAATGGTGGTGGCGTCCTCCAGGGTCTTCAGCCCCGGCGCGAACGGCTCCCATTCGTCGTGGCCGAAATAGGCGTGTCGGGCACCGGTGGCGAGCACAAGCGTGTCATAGGCGACGGTGCTGCCGTCATCGAGCAGCACGCGTTTTCCGGCTCGGTCGATCCCGGTGACATTGGCGAGCAGCGTCGTCACGTCCTTGCGCTTGCGCAGCAGGTGGCGGATCGGCCAGGCGACCTCCGAGGTCGCCAGCGCCGTCGTCGCGACCTGGTAGAGCAGCGGCTGGAAAAGATGATGATTGCGTTTGTCGATCATGGTGATGCGCACGGGCGCACCGGCGAGAGCGCGGGTGAATTCGAGGCCGCCGAACCCCGCCCCTACGACGACGACATGGTGGTTGGCTTGATCCATCGCGTTTACCCCGACGAGCAATATCGCCTGCCTTTGATGTAGGAGCTTTTGTGCAATGCAGCAACACAAAGGCCGTGCCCGAGACTCGTCGTTCCATGTCGTGAATGCACATGTCGCATCCCGCCGCCGGGTATAGCGTTATGGAAAACAGCGATGAGGTGAAGCATGGCCAACGATCACGACGACCAGGGTCCCGCGCAATATTCCTCGCCGCCATGCTTCATGCACGAACTCGATCCTGCGTTTCACGCGCCGATACCCGATTGGACCGACGTCAGACGATGGCGCAAGGCCGAACGGGAACGCCTGATCGCGGCGCGTCTCGCGGTTTCCGCCGATGCGCGAACGGCGATGTCGCAGAGCATCGCCGGAGCCCTCGACGCGGTGATCGGCAATATTGCCGGCCGCATGGTCAGCCTCTATTGGCCGTTTCGCGGCGAGCCGGACCTGCGGCCATGGATGGCTGCCATCAATGAACGAGGCGGGCGCACCGCGCTGCCCGTCGTCGTCGAAAAGGCACAGCCGCTGATCTTCCGGGCCTATGTTCCGGGCGACCGGCTGGAGAAGGGCGTGTGGAACATTCCAGTTCCCGCCGAGGGCGACCCGGTTTTTCCCGACATCGTCGTCTCGCCGATCGTCGGTATCGATCCCGGCAATTATCGCCTGGGCTATGGCGGCGGGTTCTATGACCGCACGCTGGCGGCGATGCCGTTCAAGCCGCTGGTCATCGGCGTCGGTTACGAATTGCAGCGCATCGCCACCATCTACCCGCAGCCGCACGATATCCCGATGGACCGGATCGTGACGGAGGCTGCCAAGGCGTAGATGGCTTAAGGCGGAGAAGGCCGATCGAATGATCAGGCCATTTCGGGCTTCAGCCCCATCGCCGTCCGGTCGACGATTTCGCGCAGGGCAAAAGACGAATTGATCTTCGTCACATGCGGCATCGCCGACAGCCACTCCTTGTGGATGCGTTCGTAGTCGGCGAGGTCCTTGGCCGCGATCCTGAGGATGTAGTCGTACTCGCCCGACATCAGGTGACAGGACAGCACGTTGGGGCAGCGCTTGATCGCAGCCTCGAAATCCGACAGCGTCTTCTCGAACTGGCCCGACAGCGATATGTGCACGATCGCCGTCATCTGGTGACCAAGTGCTGCATTGGAAAGCCGGGCATGATAGCCGCGGATGGTTCCGGATTTCTCCAGATTGTCGAGCCGGCGCGAACAGGCCGACTGCGACAGGCCGACCCTTTCCGCAAGGGCGGCGTTCGGCATCCGGCCATCCTTCTGCAATGTCTCCAGAATGGCGATATCAATCCTGTCGAGCGGCATTCTTCGTGATTCCTGCGAATTTTTGCGCATTTTACGCAACAATTATCGAATAGCGAGCCCTCCTGCAAGTGCATTCGCAAACACTTACGCAACGATTCGTGGTTGACTGCGTCAATACAGGGAACGAGCCCCGAAGGGCCGTGTCAGGAGAAAAGAAAATGCGCGTCGGCTGCCCCCGGGAAATCAAGAATCATGAATATCGCGTCGGACTTACGCCCGGCTCGGTCCGCGAATATGTCGCCCACGGACATGAGGTGCTGGTCGAGACCGGAGCCGGCGCCGGCATCGGCGCCGACGACAATGCCTATCGCGCCGCCGGCGCCACCATCGCCAAGACGGCGGCCGATGTGTTCGCCAAGTCGGACATGATCGTCAAGGTCAAGGAGCCGCAGCCTAACGAATGGGCCCAGCTGCGCGATGGCCAGATCCTCTACACCTATCTTCACCTCGCTCCGGATCCGGAACAGACCAAGGGCCTGCTCGCTTCGGGCGTGACCGCCATCGCCTATGAAACGGTGACAGACGACCGTGGCGGCCTGCCGTTGCTGGCGCCGATGTCGGAAGTCGCCGGCCGCCTGTCGATCCAGGCCGGCGCCACGGCGCTGCAGAAGGCCAATGGCGGCCGCGGCGTGCTGCTCGGCGGCGTGCCCGGCGTGCTGCCCGGCAAGGTCACCGTGCTCGGCGGCGGCGTCGTCGGCCTGCACGCGGCCAGGATGGCGGCCGGCCTGGGGGCCGACGTCACCATCATCGACCGCTCGATCCCGCGCCTGCGCCAGCTCGACGACCTCTTTGCCGGCCGCGTCCACACCCGCTACTCGACCGTGGAGGCTCTGGAAGAAGAATGCTTTTCCGCCGACATCGTCGTCGGCGCCGTGCTGATCCCGGGTGCTGCGGCGCCGAAGCTGGTCTCGCGCGAAATGCTTTCGGGCATGAAGAAGGGGTCGGTGCTGGTCGACGTCGCCATCGACCAGGGCGGCTGCTTCGAGACTTCGCACGCGACCACGCATGCCGAGCCGACCTACGAGGTCGACGGCGTCATCCACTACTGCGTCGCCAACATGCCAGGCGCCGTGCCGGTCACCTCAGCACATGCACTCAACAACGCGACGCTGCACTATGGCCTTCAGCTCGCCGACAAGGGCCTGAAGGCGCTGGTGGACGACCATCATCTGCGCAATGGACTCAACGTCCACAGAGGCAAGATCACCAACCGTGCGGTCGCCGAAGCGCTCGGCTACGAACTGGTCGAACCGAAGGCGGTTCTCGCGGCCTGATTCTCCTGAGAGGATACCTGCCTCCCGTCAGCCCGCCGGTCATTCCGGCGGGTTTTTTCTTTCCGGATTGAGGGCTGTCAGGCCTGCACCAGGCTCGGGCCTGAAACGTGTGCCGCAACCTGCGTCTCGGCGCCAATTGCAGGTTTAACTGAGCCCTCCAGGCACATAGTCGAAGCCCGTCGGGTTCCGGCAAACAAAAAAGCGGAGCCAAGGCCCCGCTTCCTCGAGTCGAGATTTGCCGCCGGTTCATCCGCGGTCGACAAATCGATCGACGGCTACCCGTGTACCGCAATGGTATGACGGAAGTACGACAGCGCTCCGCTATCGCACCGCCACATGCGCCCGTCAGACGCGTTCGATCCGGCACTGGTAGCAATTGTTGCGCGCTGAGCGGACATGCACGTAGGCAATGTCGTCGCGTTCCAAGAGAGCCTCGGCGCGCGCGGGGATCGCATCGGTCGCAATGACGCCGCCGCTGCCATAGACGATGCGGTCATCCCTGCCGTAGCCGCGCACGATGTAATCCGGGCTTTCGAGAACTTCGGGAAGCGCCTGCGCATCGGCGGCGCGTTCGCATTCCTGCGCATGCAGGAAGATCGGTCCGGTCTCGGCGTAGGGCTGCAGCTCGGGGAATGGCCGGTAGGCCAGGATGAGATAGTCGTATCCTGCGGCGATATTCTTCAGGCAATGCCGGCATGGCATGCCGTCGCCGTCGGAAACCTTGCGCTCGGGCGTGTTTCCATAGGCATCGGGTCCGCCGCGCTGCAGCGCGCGTACATCTTGTGTCGGCAAGGCTTTGAACTGGATGGTCATGGCGAAAATCTCCGATGTCGTTGATCGGAAATTATGCGCTTCAGTCCCCGCCTCCCACCCGATTCCTGCCAAGCGTTGGTCTTGAGTTCGCTGTATCGAGCCTTGCCGGGCAATCGCCTGCTTAGTCGGCCATACTAGCCGACCAACATGTGACATCCCGGGTAATTCGAGGACCGCTTATGGCCGCATGACGCTGGCCGAGCGCTCGGCGAAAGGCAGGGGGTGCACGGTCTCCTTCTTCTGCGCCACCGGCGCGAAGCCGAGCTTCTGGTAGAGCGGCAAGGCAGCAGGATGGTCGAGCGTGCAGGTCTGCACCGTCACCCGCTTCGGTCCATACGACCAAGCCGCGGCGATCGCCGATCCCAGGAACCAGCGGCCGATGCCTTGCCCGGTGGCGTGTTCCATCATGCCGAAATAGGCAAGCTCGACTTCATCAGGCAGATGCGGCTTGAGGTCGAAAAAACCGGCGGGCGCGCCATCGAGATAGAGCACCCTGATGTCGCGATCCTCGCGGTGGATGCCGGCCGATAGCTCGTCGTCATCCAGCCTCAGCACATTGACCCAGTGCCATTTACGCCCCACCCGATCCATCAGGTACCGATAGAAATGCAGCGGAATGTCCTTGGTTTTCAGGAGTGCGACCTGGCGGTTGTAAGGCATGGGCGACGACACGGCCGGTGGCGCATGCATCTCGAGGAACGTCACCGTGACTTCGATGTCCTTCAGCTCGCCGTTTTCCATCGTCATTCCTTGCCTGTCACGACTGGTGTGTCGGAGAGACCGCCCCATTCGGTCCATGAGCCGTCGTAAAGCCTGTTGTCGGTATGGCCAAGCGTTTCCAACGCAAGCGTGATCACCGCCGCCGTAACGCCGGAGCCGCAGGAGGTGACGACAGGCTTCGACAGATCGAGGCCGGCTTCCTCGACCACCTTGCGCAACCGCTCCTTCGGCAGAAGCACGCCGTTTTCCGACAGCGCCGAATAAGGCAAGTTGCGCGCGCCCGGCATATGGCCGGAACGGACGCCCGCGCGCGGCTCCGGCTCCGCGCCGGTGAAGCGCCCTGCCCCGCGCGCATCGGCGATCTGACTTTCCCGGGTTTCGACGATGCGGCGCATATCGGCAAGGCTGGCGACCCGGCCGGCGTCGAAATCGGCGTGGAACACGCTTGGCGCGATTTTGGTCGGTTCGGCCGTCACCGGCCGACCTGCCGCTTTCCAGCCATCGAAACCGCCGTCGAGGATATAGGTCTGGAAGACGCCCATCACCCGGAACATCCACCATGCTCGAGGTGCCGAGAAAAAGCCCGGGCCGTCATAGACGATGATCGTGTCATCTGCCGAAACGCCCATCGCGCCGACATACTGGGCAAAATGCTGCGGCGACGGCAGCGTATGCGGCAGCGCAGCGTCCGGATCCGAGACCGCATCCTGATCCAGGAAGCGGGCGCCCGGAATGTGCCCGGCATCATATTCGGCGCGCGCGTCGCGTTTTTGCGCCGGAAGGTACCAGGATGCATCGACAATCGTCAGGCCAGGCTGACCCAAACGCTCCTGCAACCAGTCCGCGTCGACGGTGAAAGGACTGTCTTCAGCCATTGTGGTTCTCCTGCCGCCATTGACCAGACGTTGCCTTGCCGCATGATCTTGTCGAAAACTCGCAGCTTTCGAGATCATGTTTGGGGCATTGGGCCGAACCGGATGCGAAAGCGCCGGTTTTCACGCCCCTTCTTCTCGATCTTGCCGATATGGATTTCGCCGACCTCGCCGGTGCTTTTGACATGGGTGCCACCGCAGGGCTGGCTGTCCACCGAAGCGTTCTCGCCGATGCAGACCAGCCGGATTTTGCCGGTACCTAGCGGCGGACGGACATTTTTGGACTTCACCAGCCCCGGATTGGCGGCCAGTTCCTCGTCGCTGATCAGCCTGGTAAAGATCGGATGATCGGCCCGCACCAGGCCCATCAGGCTAGCCGTCACCTCTTCCTTGCTGAAGCTGGCGTCGGGAATGTCGAAATCGACACGGCTGTCGTCTTCCGAAACCGCCGCGCCGGTGATTGGAAACGGGCAGACGACGGTCAGCAAATGGCAAGCGGCATGCATGCGCATCAAAAGGTGCCGCCGCTCCCAGTCGATAGCGAGCTTCAGGCGCTCGCCGACCGCAGGCGCGGCTTGTTCCGCCGCCGGCACGTGGATGATCTCGTCCTTCGTCTCCCCGGTGATGGTGGCGGCCAGGACGATGCGGCTGCCATCGGCGCGCTGGAGATAGCCGCTATCGCCTGGCTGCCCGCCCGAAGTCGCATAGAAGATGGTGCGGTCCAGAACGATGCCGCCGCGCTCGTTGACGGCGACAACCACGGCATCGGCTGTCCTGAGATAGGCGTCGTCGCGAAACAGCGCTTCGGTCTTGTGCGCCATCACACAACCTTTTCAAACGGCACGGAAATCTCTGATTTCTCTTCCATCCAGCCGGGCACCGGCAGCTTCTTTTCGCGCAGGAATTCCGGATTGAACAGCTTCGATTGGTAGCGTGTGCCGTAGTCGCAAAGAATGGTCACGATGGTATGGCCGGGGCCGAGTTCACGCGCCAGTCGGATCGCGCCCGCTATGTTGATGCCGGTCGAACCGCCGACGCAAAGGCCTTCCTCCTGGACCAGGTCGAAGACGATCGGCAACGCATCCTCATCACGAATCTGGAACGAGAAGTCGGGCGTGAATCCATCGAGGTTGGCGGTGATGCGTCCCTGCCCGATGCCTTCGGTGATCGAACTGCCCTCGGATTTCAGCTCACCGCTGGTGTAGAAACTGTAGAGAGCGGCGCCCAGCGGATCGGCGAGAGCGATCTTGACGTCCCTGCTTTTCGCCTTCAGCCCGAAAGCGACGCCGGCCAGCGTTCCGCCCGAGCCGACCGCCGAGACGAAGCCGTCGACCTTGCCGCCGGTCTGGCTCCAGATCTCCTGCGCCGTGGTGCGGATATGCCCGTCGCGGTTGGCGACATTGTCGAACTGGTTGGCCCAGATAGCGCCGTTCGGCTCCGACCGCGCCATTTGCTCAGCCAGCCGCCCCGACAATTTCACGTAATTGTTGGGGTTCTTGTACGGCACGGCCGGAACCTCGATCAGCTCGGCGCCGAGCAGCTTGATCGTGTCTTTCTTCTCCTGGCTCTGCGTCTCGGGAATGACGATGACGGTGCGGTAGCCGAGCGCCTTGGCGACCAGCGTCAGCCCGATGCCCGTATTGCCGGCCGTGCCCTCGACAATGACGCCACCCGGCCTGAGCAGCCCACGCTCTTCGGCATCGCGGATGATGAACAGGCCGGCGCGGTCCTTGACCGACTGTCCTGGATTCATGAATTCGGCCTTGCCCAGAATCTCGCAGCCGGTTTCTTCCGAAGCCCTGTTGAGGCGGATCAATGGCGTGTTGCCGATAGCGTCGATCACGGAGCGGGGCATTCGGGAGTCCTTGTGTAGCTGCGGCGAAACCCTAGAAACCCGAAGCTTCGGTTTCAAGGCAAGAATTTGCCTGGTCCAGTCGCATTTTCCGTACTGCATTTGCGCCGGCGTCTCCCTGGTGCCGGGCTTATCCACGCTGTTCATTTGCGGCCGGCATCGAAAAACCGCTCTTTTCATTCGATTTCTTCGCGGTTAGAGCAAAAGCCAAGAACAATTCGACGGGGGCGCAGGATGACACTCTATCGGGCCGACCCGAAGCATGGCGTCGCCTGGGTCACGGGAGGCAGCAGCGGCATCGGCCGTTCGCTGGCCAGGGATCTTGCGTCCCAGGGCTATGCGGTGGCCGTAACGGCACCCGATGGCGATCCGATTGACACGCTGATTGTCGAGACCGCGCAGATGCCAGGCAAGGTGAAGGCTTTTCCCTGCGATGTCACCGACGAGCCGCGCATGGCGAGAACCGTCGCTGCGATCGAGAACGAGCTTGGCCCCATTGTGCTCGCCGTCTTAAACGCGGGCAATTACATTTCCACGCCTGGCGAGGCTCTCGTCGTCAGCGATTTTCGCCGCTCTTTCGAGGTCAACTATTTCGGCATCATCAATGGGCTGGTGCCGGTCGTCGAACGCATGCGCGTGCGGGCGCGCGGCCATGTCGTGCTGGTCGGCTCGGTTACCGCTTATTTCGGCTGGCCGACGACGGCCGCTTATGGCGGCACCAAAGCGGCGATCAACATCCTGGCCGAATCGCTGAAATACGATTTCGACAAGATGAACGTGCGCGTCCAGGTCATGAATCCGGGCTTCATAGACACACCGCTGACAGAGAAAAACATGCTGCCCATGCCGGGGCTGATGCCGGTCAGCCGGGCGACGCGGCGCATGGTGCGGGGTATCAAATCCGGCGGCTTCGAGGTCACGTTCCCGCGCCGGACGAGCTGGCCCCTGAAGCTGCTCAGCCTGTTGCCGAGACCGGTGTACCGAGGCGTGATCAGCCTCATGACGAGCTGGAAGGCACGGCCGCTGAATTACGACCGCAAGCCGCCGAGCGAATAGAAGCCGCCGGATCGGCGGCATCATCGCCGGGCCGGTCGTTGCCTGCTCCCGGCCACCCCGGTGGGTTTGTTGTTGTTGCGTTTGGAGTCTGCGATGGGGCGACGAGTCGTGCTTGCTGTGCTGGGGTTAATCGCCATCCTCGCACTGGCCTTCGTGCTTGGCCCGCGTGTTCCCGTCGACACCACGATCCGCTTCGATCCTTCCGCCATCGGCGACGATCCGCAGGCCTATGTGGCCAAGGAGGAAGCGGCCATATCCGGAATCCGCGACGGGCTGGAGAAGGAGATCATCTGGGCCAATCCGATGGTGCATGCCAGGACACGGCTGTCCATCGTCTATATCCACGGCTTTTCGGCGTCGAAAGGCGAGCTCCGTCCGCTGCCCGACGAGGTTGCCGAACAGCTCGACGCCAATCTGTTCTTCACCCGCCTCACCGGCCACGGGCAGGATGGCGCAGCCATGACGCAAGGCAGCGTCAATGCCTGGATCAACGACTATGAGGAGGCGCTCGCGATCGGCCGGGCCATCGGCGACAAGGTGATCGTCATCTCCACCTCGACCGGCGGCTCGCTGGCGGCCTGGGCGGCAACACAGCCGGGCGCTTCGGACGGCGTGGCGGCGATCGCGTTCATCTCGCCGAACTTCGGCGTCAAGGCGTCCGGCGCCGAGATCCTGACCACGCGATGGGGCAAACAAATCGCCGAACTCGTCGCTGGTAAAGAGCGCAGTTTCATGCCGCGCAACGCGCTGCACGAAAAGTTCTGGACCACCAGATATCCCCTTGCCGCGACGCTGCCGATGCAGGCGCTGACGGAACTTGCCTATGGCGCGCCGGTGGAGAAAGCGAAGGTCCCTGCCCTCTTCATCTTTTCGGATTCGGACAGCGTGGTGCGGCCTGACCGCACGCGTGAAATCGCCGGGCGTTGGGGCGCGCCGCACGAACTGGTTCCGGTCGACGACACCGGCGATCCCGACAACCACGTCATCGCCGGCGACGCCCTGTCGCCATCGACCACGACCTTCCTTGCACAAAGAATTGCCGTCTGGATCGAGGCGGTCGCGAAGTAGCCCGAGCTTCCATACGGAAAGGGCGACCGCAGCCTCACCGCGGTCGCCCTTATGTCGCTGGTGGCCAGCCGGGCACGCAATGCCCGGCCAATACGAAGCGGCCTGTCTACGCAGCCCGCGCCGCAGGACGCTTGCCGCCGAAGCGGCGTTTGTTGTTGCCCTTGAAGGGCTTGGCGCCTTCCGGTTTACGGTCGCCGGCGAAGGCCGGCTTGTCACCGAAGCGCTTCTTGCCGGAGCCGTTGTTCTGGCCGCCCGGCCGCCTGCCGTCGCGACGACCATTGCGCTCGTTACGGTCATTGGCAGGCTCGAAGCGCTCGTTCTTCTCAGCCGGGTTGCGCTGCGGATCGGGACTGCCGAGATGGTCGGCGACAACAGGCAGCTTGGCGCGGATGATGCGCTCGACCTGGCGCAGCTTGCTGTTCTCGGACGGATCGCAGAGCGTAATCGCAATGCCGTCCCGGCCGTTGCGGCCGGTGCGGCCGATGCGGTGGACATAGCTCTCCGCCTCATCAGGCAGGTCGAAATTCACGACATGGCTGATGCCGGGCACGTCGATGCCGCGCGCGGCGATGTCGGTGGCCACCAGAATGCGCACCGCGCCGTCGCGGAAATCATTGAGCGCCTTCTGGCGTGCATTCTGCGACTTGTTGCCGTGGATGACGGCGGCCTTGAAGCCGTCGCGCTCGAGGTCCTTGGTCACCCGGTCGGCGCCGTGCTTTGTGCGCGAAAAGATGATGACGGACTTCATCGCCTCGTCGGCGAGCATCGTCGACAGCACCTGGCGCTTCTGCTTGGTGCGGGCAAGGACGACGCTCTGCACGATCTCGGCCGCCGTCGTGCTCTGTGGCGCGACTTCGACGCGAACCGGGCTCTTCAACAGACCCTTGGCAAGCTCGGCGATCTCGTTCGGCATCGTCGCCGAAAACAGCGCCGTCTGGCGATCGGGCGCGGTCGCCTTAGCGATGCGCTTGACGTCGTTGATGAAGCCCATGTCGAGCATGCGGTCGCCCTCGTCGAGCACCAGCCATTTGGTGTCGGAGAGGATGAGGTCGCCCTCACGCACCAGGTCGGTCAACCGGCCGGGCGTGGCGATCAGTACATCGACGCCGGGAGCAATCTTCTTCACCTGGCTGAAGCGCGAGACGCCGCCCAGCACGAGCGCCGTCGAGACATGCGCGCCCTTGGCGAGGATCTTGATGGTGTCTTCGATCTGCACGGCGAGCTCACGAGTCGGCGCCAGGATCAGCGCGCGGGTCGTCTTGGCACGCCGTTTGGTGCCGAGCGCGATGATCTTGGAGAGGATCGGCAGAGCGAAAGCCGCTGTCTTGCCGGAGCCGGTCTGGGCGATGCCGAAAATGTCACGGCCTTCCATCTGCGGCGGGATAGCCTGGACCTGGATCGGTTTCGGATCGGCGAAGCCGGCGGCATGGGTGGCCTTGAGCAGCGCACCCGTAATTCCCAGCGCCGCGAAACCGGAGAGTTCTCCAGTGTCGTTGCCGGGCAAAGTGTTTTCGTTGGTCAAAATATTCTTCTTTCACACGGCCTCTGGCCGCAAACATCAATGGCGGCAGGGCGCGCAACCTGCCGTCGGACAATTGTTATGGAACGACAAGGCGGCGGACGTGTCCGTCCGCGCGGCTGCGCTGTCGTGCCCGCAGGCATCATGCCACGGGGCTTTTTCGCCACCTTGCTAACCAATCGGGGCCGATCAGCAGGAAAGAGGGAAAACAGACGCAACCAGTCTCATTCGAGGAGAAGGCCGGATCAGTCCGGCCCAAGCGCCTATGCCGTGCATATGGCTGAGTTCGCTCTGAAATGCAAGGGCATCATGTTGCAGCGCAACAAAACGCCTCGAAAAAGCGACGCTTGCGCTCGCCTGCGGGCATCATTACCACAAAGCAGCCCGCGCAGGAGATCGAGAATGAAGGACGTGCTGAAGGAACTCGAGCGTCGTCGCGAGATCGCCCGCATGGGCGGGGGTCAGGCCCGAATCGATGCCCAGCACAAGAAGGGCAAGCTGACCGCCCGCGAACGCATCGAGGTGTTTCTCGACGAGGGCTCGTTCGAGGAGTTCGACATGTATGTCGAGCACCGTTCGACCGACTTCGGCATGGAAAAGACCAAGATCGCCGGCGATGGCGTCGTCACCGGCTGGGGAACCGTCAACGGCCGTCCGGTCTATCTCTTCGCCAAGGATTTCACCGTGTTCGGCGGCTCGCTGTCGGAAGCGCATGCCGAGAAAGTCATCAAGGTGCAGGAGATGGCGCTGCGCAACCGCGCGCCGATCATCGGCCTCTACGATGCCGGCGGCGCCCGCATCCAGGAGGGCGTGGCCGCCCTCGGCGGCTATGCCGAGATCTTTCAGCGCAATGTGCTGGCGTCGGGCGTCATTCCGCAGATTTCCGTGATCATGGGACCTTGCGCCGGGGGCGACGTCTATTCGCCGGCCATGACCGACTTCATCTTCATGGTGCGCGATACCTCCTACATGTTCGTCACCGGGCCGGACGTGGTGAAGACCGTAACCAACGAGACGGTGACCGCCGAGAGCCTCGGCGGCGCTTCCGTCCACACGACGAAATCCTCGATCGCCGACGGCGCCTATGACAATGACGTCGAGGCGCTGCTGCAAATGCGCCGGCTGGTCGACCTGCTGCCGGCTTCGAACACATCGGAGATCCCCGAGATCGAATGCTACCAGTCGGTCACCGATCACGATCTGTCGCTCGACCGTCTGATACCCGACAACGCCAACAAGCCTTACGATATCAAGGAGCTGATCCTGAAAGTCGCCGATGAGGGCGATTTCTTCGAGATCCAGCAAAGCTTCGCCAAGAACATCGTCACCGGCTTCGGACGCATCGAAGGCCGCACGGTCGGCTTCGTCGCCAACCAGCCCATGGTGCTGGCCGGCGTGCTCGATTCCGACGCCAGCCGCAAGGCGGCGCGCTTCGTGCGCTTCTGCGACTGCTTTTCGATTCCAATCGTCACCTTCGTCGACGTTCCGGGCTTCCTGCCGGGCACGGCGCAGGAATATGGCGGGCTGATCAAGCACGGCGCCAAACTGCTCTTCGCCTATGCCGAAGCGACCGTGCCGAAGATCACCGTCATCACCAGAAAAGCCTATGGCGGCGCCTATGACGTGATGGCTTCGAAACACCTGCGCGGCGACATGAACTATGCCTGGCCGACGGCGCAGATCGCCGTGATGGGCGCCAGGGGCGCGGTCGAGATCATCTATCGCAAGGACATCGGCGACGCCGAAAAGATCGCAGCCCATACAAAGGCTTACGAAGACCGTTTCCTGTCGCCCTTCGTCGCCGCCGAGCGCGGCTATGTCGACGAGGTGATCATGCCGCATTCGACCCGCCGCCGCATTGCCCGCGCGCTGCGGATGCTGCGCAACAAAGACATGCAGAACCCCTGGAAAAAGCACGACAACATTCCGCTGTGAGCTGAATGTCGCGGCCGGTCAGCGCGCGCCGCGAGCCGCCACCAGTTCACGCAGCACAGGCACCAGCGCCAGCGGCAAGTCCTCAGCGATCAGGCCCGGCCCGAACCGGCTGCCGGCCTCGGCATGGATCCACGCCGCCGCGCATGCCGCCTCGAAGGCCGGCATGCCTTGCGCCAGGAAGCCGGCCACGAGCCCTGAGAGCACGTCGCCCGAACCGGCGGTTGCCAACCATGGCGCGCCATTGGAGTTTATCGCAGCCCTGCCATCGGGAGCAGCGATTACGGTGTCCGCGCCCTTGTAGACGACCACGGCGTTGGCACGGGTGGCGGCCATACGGGCCCTGCTCAGCTTGGACGAAACGGCGCCACCCGCAATGTCAGCAAACAGCCTGGCAAATTCCCCCTCATGCGGCGTCATCACCAGCGGCAGTGCGCCCGTCTGGCGCGCGGCTTCGAACAGGACGTCCGGCGCCTCGCGAAACGAGGTGATCGCGTCGGCGTCGAACACCAGGCCATCGACCCGCGCGGAAATGTTCCGGTGCTGGCCAGCGGCGAGCAGCGTGAGCGCAAAATTCTGCGCTCTTTCACCGACACCGAAGCCAGGCCCCAGCACAAAGGCGGAGGGCCGGCGTTCGCCGATGAAGGCCTCGATGTCGGCGCTGTCATTGGCCTTGCGCAGCATGATCGAGGTCAGATGCGCGGCATTGACCTGCATGGCGTTCGCCGGGGACAGGACAGTGACCGCCCCTGCCCCGCTTCGCGCCGCGGCAAGCGCCGCAAGCCGCGCCGCGCCGGTGGCGCTCGGGCCGCCGGAAAAGACACCGACGTGGCCGCGCTTGTATTTGTGCGTATCGACGCCTGGAATCGGAAAGGCGCTGAGCCAAAGCGCCGGCGAGTTCTCGAAGGCCTGGGGCCGAATCCGCGCAATGAGACCATCGGTGATGCCGATGTCGGCGAGCACGATCTCCCCGCACATCTCGCGCCCGGGCAGCAAAAGATGGCCAGGTTTTTTGCGCGCGAAGGTGACGGTGACCTCAGCCCGAAAAGCATGGCCGAGCACTTGGCCGCTGTCCCCGGAAACGCCTGATGGCAGATCGACCGCGACGACCGGCAAGGCCAGGCTTGCCGCAATGCCAACCGTTCTCACCGCATCACCCGATAGCGGTTTGGACAGCCCTGCGCCGTAAAGGGCGTCGACGACGACAGCGCCGGCCTCGGCCGCGAAATTCGCCAGCGATCGAGGCTTCACCGGACATTCACCGGCGGCGAGCGCGGCATCGCTGCCCGGCTTCGGCGTGCCCGACGCCCAGACCATCGTGTCGACACCAGCGGCTGCCAGGCTGCGTGCCGCGACATAGCCATCGCCGCCATTGTTGCCGGGACCGCAAAGCACATGGACCCGCTTCGCCGCCGGATAGCGCCTGAAAATTTCGGCCGCGACGGCTTCGCCTGCACGGCGCATCAGGCCGATGCCGTCGATTGCGCCGGCGGCAATCGTCAACCGATCCGCCTCGCTCATCTCCCCGGGAGTAAGAAGTTCGTTGCTCATGGATTGCCGATCCGCATTCGATCAAGCATTGTCCAGTTTTCGGCTCGACGCAAACGCAGAGGAGTTGGCGCGGTCCCAGCCAAGCTGAGCAATGCCCACCGAGTAAGCAATAGGCCTAAATATCGGGCAGACATAAACACCGACGCCGCGTAGGTTGCAGCCATCCGTCGCGCGCTGGATGCGGTGAACGATGCGAATTTGCATCTTGGTGCGGCATGGTTCTGGAATCGAATGACACCGCTTGAAATCCCGCCAATTGGCACAATTCGTGCTTGATGGAGGCGCAAGCGGGGGCTCACAACCCGTTTTTTTGGCAGTGGAGGCCACTTTTTACATGAAAAAGATCGAAGCGATCATCAAGCCATTCAAGCTGGACGAAGTGAAGGAAGCGCTTCAGGAGGCCGGGCTGCAAGGCATCACCGTGACCGAGGCCAAGGGTTTTGGACGCCAGAAGGGCCACACCGAGCTCTATCGCGGCGCTGAATATGTCGTCGACTTCCTGCCCAAGGTGAAGATCGAGGTCGTGCTCGGCGACGATGCCGTCGAAGGCGCCATCGAAGCCATCCGCAAGGCGGCCCAGACCGGGCGCATCGGCGACGGCAAGATCTTCGTCTCGAACATCGAGGAAGTCGTGCGCATCCGCACCGGCGAAACCGGCATGGATGCCGTCTGACACCTCGTCCACCTTCCGAAACGTCATTATCAAAAAAACGTCACACAGGGATACACGACATGACGACAGCCAAAGACATCATGAAGCAGATCAAGGACAACGATGTGAAATTCGTTGACCTGCGCTTCACCGACCCGAAAGGCAAGCTGCAGCACGTGACGATGGATGTCATCGAGGTCGAGGAAGACATGTTCGCCGATGGCGTGATGTTCGATGGATCTTCGATCGCCGGCTGGAAGGCGATCAACGAGTCCGACATGGTGCTGATGCCCGATCCTGAAACGGTCCACATGGATCCGTTTTTCGCGCAGTCGACCATGGTCATCCTGTGCGACATCCTCGATCCGGTTTCGGGCGAATCCTACAACCGCGACCCGCGCGGCACTGCCAAGAAGGCGGAGGCCTACATGAAGTCGGAAGGCATCGGCGACACCATCTATGTCGGCCCGGAAGCCGAGTTCTTCGTCTTCGACGACGTCAAGTACAAAGCCGATCCCTACAACACCGGCTTCAGGCTCGATTCCACCGAACTGCCGTCCAATGACGACACCGACTACGAAACCGGCAATCTCGGCCACCGTCCGCGCATCAAAGGTGGTTATTTCCCGGTGCCGCCGATCGATTCGGCGCAAGACATGCGTTCCGAGATGCTGACCGTGCTCGCCGAGATGGGCGTGCGGGTCGAGAAGCATCACCACGAGGTGGCCGCGGCCCAGCACGAACTCGGCATCAAATTCGACACGCTGGTCCGCAACGCCGACAAGATGCTGATCTACAAATATGTCGTGCATCAAGTCGCCAATGCCTATGGCAAGACCGCCACCTTCATGCCGAAGCCGATCTTCGGCGACAACGGCTCGGGCATGCATGTCCACCAGTCGATCTGGAAAGGCGGCAAGCCAACCTTCGCCGGCAACGAGTATGCCGGCCTGTCGGAAAGCTGCCTGTTCTATATCGGCGGCATCATCAAGCACGCCAAGGCCATCAACGCCTTCACCAACCCGCTGACCAACTCCTACAAGCGCCTGGTGCCGGGCTACGAGGCGCCGGTGCTGCTCGCGTATTCGGCGCGCAACCGCTCGGCCTCCTGCCGTATCCCGTTCGGCTCGTCGCCAAAGTCGAAGCGGGTCGAGGTCCGCTTCCCCGATCCGGGCGCGAACCCCTATCTCGCGTTTGCCGCCATGCTGATGGCCGGCCTCGACGGCATCAAGAACAAGATCCATCCCGGCCAGCCGATGGACAAGGATCTCTACGATTTGCCGCCGAAGGAGTTGAAGAAGATCCCGACCGTCTGCGGCTCGCTGCGTGAAGCGCTCCAGAGCCTCGACAAGGACCGCGGCTTCCTGAAGGCCGGCGGCGTCTTCGACGACGACCAGATCGACAGCTACATCGAGTTGAAGATGGCCGAGGTGATGCGCTTCGAAATGACACCGCATCCCGTCGAATACGACATGTATTATTCGGTCTGATTTTTGATCTCCCTGGACCCGGCGCAACCCGGATCCAGCGGCTTCAATTCAGCCTGCAAATGCGGGGCCGGAAGATGAACCTCTTCCGGCCCTTTTGTTTGCACATATCGAGGCTTCCATTCAGCCCAAATCCGCGGACGCCGACGCGTTCGATCGGATGCTGCCCGATCTAGCGGTCACGCCACACGTGTCGATTGCGCTGAGGCACTGGTCGGCTTGAGCCAGCCTAGCTGGGCTGCCAGGCGAGCCGGCACGCGCTTTTTGCAAGGGAAGAGATAAGCCAGGAGCGAGCGGCACACTGCCTCAGGCTGCAATGCCCGCTCGTCCGGCGCCCCCGCCAATGCTGTCGTTCAAGAAACCCCGCCCCGTTCGAACAGCACCGCTTGGCGTATCCCCCAATGCCTGCGAATACGCATGTTGCGCCGCAGCCTGTCAATGTCGCCTGCCGGGCGTCGAGAGGGTCGATTTTGGTGCATGAACAGGGGCTTATGAAAGGATCGCTCGACAGGCATTCTTGTCGGAATGGCCGGATTTCCGGGCTTTTTCGAGGATTTCGAAGCCTGCGGCCCAGCGCCAAGGCATGCTTTCGTCAGCCCAAAGCCGCCTTGTCGGGATGGGTTTGAACCGCCCTTTTCAACCTGACTTTTTTTGGGGGAATTTGCTTTGCCAGGCCCAGGAGCCAGGACGGCGAGGATCGGCGAACGGAACCAGCGGCATGCAATAGTGCCCGCCGTCGTCATACGAAAAAGCCCCGGCAATTCTCGCCGGGGCTCGCGTCATGGTTGTCGGGGATCTTGAGGCCCGACGTGAAATATCAAGCAGCGGCCGAAACCCATGCGCCAGTCGAAACCTGCGAGATCGTCTTCAGGACCTGGGAAGCGATCTGGTAGGGGTCGCCCTGCGAGTTCGGGCGGCGGTCTTCCAGATAACCCTTGTAGTCATTCTTGACGAAGGAATGCGGCACGCGGATCGAGGCGCCGCGGTCGGCGATGCCGTAGCTGAACTTGTTCCAGGGCGCCGTCTCGTGCTTGCCGGTCAGACGCTTGTCGTTGTCCGGGCCGTACACGGCGATATGGTCCATCAGGTTCTTTTCGAACTGCGCCATCAGGGCCTCGAAATAGGCCTTGCCGCCGACCTCGCGCATATATTTGGTCGAGAAGTTGCAATGCATGCCCGAGCCGTTCCAGTCGGTGTCGCCGAGCGGCTTGCAGTGGAACTCGATATCGATGCCGTACTTTTCGGTGAGGCGCTGAAGCAGGTAGCGGGCCATCCACATCTGATCGGCGGCCTTCTTGGAGCCCTTGCCGAAAATCTGGAATTCCCACTGGCCTTTGGCCACTTCGGCGTTGATGCCTTCATGGTTGATGCCGGCGGCGAGGCAGAGGTCGAGATGCTCTTCGACGATCTGGCGGGCGATGCTGCCGACGTTCGAATAGCCGACGCCGGTGTAGTACGGGCCCTGCGGGGCGGGATAACCGCTCTCGGGGAAACCGAGCGGACGGCCGTCCTTGTAGAAGAAGTACTCCTGCTCGAAGCCGAACCAGGCATCCTCGTCGTCGAGAATGGTCGCGCGGCTGTTGGACACGTGCGGCGTGACGCCATCGGGCATCATGACTTCGCACATGACGAGAACGCCGTTGGTGCGGGCCGGATCGGGATAAAGTGCGACCGGCTTCAAGACGCAATCGGAGCTGCGGCCCTCGGCCTGCTGGGTGGACGAGCCATCGAAGCCCCACAGCGGCAACTGGTCGAGCGTCGGGAACTCGGCATAATCCTTGATCTGGGTCTTGCCGCGAAGATTGGGGGCCGGGGTGTATCCGTCGAGCCAGATATACTCGAGCTTGTATTTGGTCATTATAGAGCCTCTCGTTGCTTGTTCACCGAATACCAAACGGCGTCGACATGCATCAGCCGTCGGCAGCCGGCGCTGCCGATCCCTGAAATGCAATTCGTGTGCCACTCCGACTTCGGCAGGTGCGGCAAAATGCAGTGATATCGCGTCGAATTTTGCTAGGCCGCCTCATCACTGGGCTCATATCGGTCAAATGCGGATTTCGCATAAATATTAGGCATTTGCTGTTCTTTTCGTAGGCATATTGCCTAAAAGAATCGCAAGGCCTATCTTGTGGGAAAGCTGAATCGACACGCTCCTGAAATGAAAGGAGACCGCCAATGGAAGCCACCCTAGTCCGTCCTTCGGCAAAGATCCTGATGTTCCCGCTTGCAGGCCGCGTATCTGCCTCAAATTTAGGCGCGAAGGCCAAGTTCGCGGCAGAGCTTGCCTCACTGCGTAACACGCATGCCGATTTCGATGGCTGGTATCACGAGGCCGCTGTCGAGGAAGAAAACCAGCAGCCGAAGAGCTGAACGCATCTTCAGCCTCGATATGAAAACCCGGCGCGATCGCTCGCGCCGGGTTTCTTATGCATGCCAATTCGATCTGTTACTGCTTGGTGTCCAGGTTCGTGCCCAGCGTGTCCTTGATGAAGATCATGCCGATGACGAGCGACATCGCCGCGATTATCACGGGATACCAGAGGCCATAATAGATATCGCCCCTGTAGGCACTGAGCGCGAACACGGTCGCCGGCAGCAACCCGCCGAACCAGCCATTGCCGATATGGTAGGGCAGCGACATGCCGGTGTAGCGGATGCGGGTCGGGAACATCTCGACCAGGATGGCCGCGATCGGACCGTAGACCATGGTCACGAACAGGACGAGGACGAACAGGATAGCGATCGTCATCGGCCAGTTCACGGCCGCAGGGTCGGCGAACATGGCGAAGGCACCGCCGCCGGGTATGTTGTAGACGGTGACCTCAGGCGCACCGGCAGCCTCGTCGGCGGTCAAAAGCTTGTCCTTGATCGCCTGATCGGTAGGAACCGTCGCCTTCTCGCCGGCGCGGATGGCGGCGGCGTCGAGCTTCAGTTCGGGATTGGCAGCGACAAACGCGTCGAGCTTCTGGTCCGGTATCTTGATCGCAGCACGCTTCAGCGGATATCCGCCGTCCTGCAGCGACATGTTGACGGCCTTGACGAAGGCGGCCTCCTTGGCCTTGGCCTGGTCGCCCGCGGCGACAGCATCGTAGGATGCCACCGTCTCATTGCCGATCTTGACCGAAGCAGCCGTACCCGGTGCCGCCGTGGAGACGACGTCATAGGGCACCGAGTTCTTGGTCAGGAACGAGGTCGCGATGTCGCAAGACGTCGTGAACTTCGCGGTACCCACCGGATTGAACTGGAACCTGCAGTCGCCGGGTGCCGCGGTCACCGTCGCGCGGGTGCTCTGCTGTGCCTCGGCAAGGGCCGGATTGGCGGCCCAGGTCAATGCCTTGAACAGCGGGAAGGTGCAGACGATCGCCAGTGCGAGCCCGGCCATGATGATCGGCTTGCGACCGATCTTGTCGGATAGCCAGCCGAACACGACGAAGAAGATGGAGCCCAGCGCAAGCGCGATGGCGATCATGATGTTGACCGACTGGGCGTCCAGCTTCAAAACGTTCTGGAGGAAGAACAGGGCGTAGAACTGGCCGTTATACCAGACCACGGCCTGGCCGGCCGTAAGGCCGAGCAGTGCCAGCAGCGCGATCTTGGCGTTCTTCCACTGGCCGAAGGCTTCCGAGAGCGGTGCCTTGGAACCCTTGCCCTCTTCCTTCATGCGCTGGAAGGTGGGCGATTCGGAAAGCGACAGCCGGATCCAGATGGAAATGCCGAGCAACAGGAACGACACGATGAAAGGAACGCGCCAGCCCCAGGCGGCATAGGTTTCCTTGCTCATCGAGCCCTGGACGATCAGGATGACGATCAGCGACAGGAACAGGCCGAGTGTGGCGGTCGTCTGGATCCACGACGTATAGTAGCCGCGCCGGTCGTCCGGCGCATGCTCGGCGACATAGGTGGCCGCACCGCCATATTCGCCGCCCAGTGCCAAGCCCTGGAGCATGCGCAGGATGATCAGGATCACCGGAGCCGCGATGCCGAGGCTCGCATAGCCAGGCAGCAAGCCCACCAGGAAGGTCGACAGGCCCATGATCGTCATGGTGACGAGGAAGGTATATTTGCGGCCGACAAGGTCGCCGATGCGGCCGAACAGCAAAGCGCCGAACGGACGGACGAGGAAGCCGGCGGCGAAAGCCAGCAGCGCGAAAATATTGCGCGTCGCTTCCGGAATGGTCGGGCTGAAAAAGGTCGACCCGATAAAGGCCGCGAGCGACCCGTAGAGATAAAAATCGTACCATTCGAAAACGGTGCCGAGCGAAGAAGCGAAGATGACTTTCTTCTCCTCTCGCGTCATGCCGCGGCTCTTTCCGCTGGCGGTCGATGCGATAGCCATTGAGATGCTCCTCCCGTGAGACCCTTGTGCTCGATGCAGCGCCCTTGCGTTCGCATTCTCCTCCGAACGCAGACTCGCGGCAGCAATCACGGGAAAAATGACAGAAAGCGCCTGCCAACGGCAGATGACTTTGGGATTATGACTTTGGTATTAGGTGCGGTGCGTTGGCCGGTCAGCCTTCGAGCGCCTCGATGAGACCGACGGCAGCCATCATGTCGCGCTTGCGGGCGGAGCGGCGCGCGACAGCTTCCGCATCCTGTCCCCAATGCTGGATCTGCCAATCCTCGTCGACATGGCCGGCGGTCCAGGCCGCCTCACCGCCGAGTTCGCCGAACTCCACGGCCAACGCCAGCAGCGCCGAACCGGTCAGCGAGGTCATGACGTGGATCGCTGCCAGGCGCAGCGGCTCGGCGCGCTGGGCAAGATGCACACCCAGCACAGCGATGGTTTCGCGCGGTTGCTCGACGTGGATGATGCCCTCGGCAAGGTTGAAGCGAGCGCCAAGTGCTGCCTGCGCCCAATCGAGGACAGGATCCCACAGTTCGTTCTGCCGCTCGACCAAGCCTTGTGGTGCGTCGGCGCGATAACAGAGCAGATCCGACGAGGCAAAGCGCAGTATGTCCTCCAGCACCGCCTGCGGATCGCTGGCGACGCCGTCGAGCGCGGTGTTGACGAGACGCATCACCGGCATCGATAGCGGATCGATGGTCTCGCCCTGGGCGGCGAATTCATCGGCGACTAGCGATGCCGCCTTCTCGGTCGGCAGCGTCAGCAGCGCCTTGCCCGGCGTACGCACCGGCTTGCCGTCGAGATGGACGGCAAAGCCGGCATCGGCGGGCGCGACCGAAACGGTCTTGTAAAAACGCCTCGGCAGCGGCTTCTTCATCTGGATTTGGGCGCGGCGCACCGGATCGGGGTCGGAGAGCAGTTTCCCCGCTTCGAGATCGCTGAGGATATCGCGCATGTCAGCCTCCTTCGGCCGTCTGCTGGCGCGGCGGCCTGTTGACGATCACCAGACCGGCGGCAATGAGACCAAGTGCCAGAAAAATGCGTATGGTCAGCGGCTCGTTCAAGAACAGGGCGCCGCACAGCACGCCGAAGACCGGCGACAGGAACGTGAAACTCGACAGGCTCGAGGCGGGATAACGCCGCAGCAGCCAGAACCACAAAACATAGGTGAAGGCGACGATATAGAGCGCCTGGAAAAGCAGGGCTAACGTCGGCAACAACGCGGGATCGCGCACGGAGGGGCCAGCCAGAGGCAACACCAGGACGCCGACGATCGCAGCGCCGGAGAGTTGATAGAGCAGCAGCTTTTCGGCGCTCGTCTCAACCAGCTTCGAGCGCTTGATGAGGATATTGGTCAAGGCCCAGACGAACCCGGAGCCAAGGCTCAGCAGATCGCCGAACAGCATGTCCCCGCTGCCGCCGAGCTTGTCGGAAAAGACCGCTGCGAGGCCGGCAAAGGCAAGCAGAAGGCCAAGGGATTTGCGCAGGCTGATCGGCTCGCCGAGCAGGAAATGGCCGCCCAGCAGCATCCAAAACGGCATGGTGTTGACCAGCAGCGTGTTGCGGGCGACCGTGGTGTGCTCCAGCCCGACATAGAGGCAGAGGAACTCGATGCCGAAGAGCACGCCCACTGCAACGCCCGCGAGCAATGTCCCGTCTCTCTTGAAAAGCGCAACGCCGCGCCAGCGGCACCAGAGGAAGACGCAGAACCCGCCAATAACCGAGCGTGCGATCGACAGGAAAACCGGATCATAGCCAGCATAGGAGATCTTGGCGGCGACGTAATTCAGGCCCCAGGAGAACGTCAGGCCGACCATTATGGCGGCGGCCGCCATGTCGACCGCATCGCGACGGTCGAGCGCATCGGCAGCGCCGCTCATGTCAATCCTCCGCGCTGGCGTCGTCGAAACCGATCAGGTTCCAGCTCTGGCGCATATGCGGCGGCATAGGCGCGGTGACGTCGATGACGCCCATGTCGGGATGGGGAATGATGATGCGGCGCGCATGCAGATGCAGGCGGTTCTGGATGCCGCCGGGGAAATCCCAGTTGGTGTCGGCCTCGAAATATTTCGGGTCGCCGATGATCGGGCAGCCGATATAGGCGGCATGGACGCGAAGCTGGTGGGTGCGGCCCGTATAAGGCTCCATCTCCAGCCACGTCATGGTCTGCGCCGCCTGCTCGATGATACGATAGTAGGACACGGCGTGGTCGGCGCCTTTTTCTCCATGCGCGGCGACCCGAACACGGTCGCCGTCCTCGGTCGGCTCCTTGATCAGCCAGGTCGAGATCTTGTCCTCGCGCTTGGGCGGCACGCCCTTGACCAGGGCCCAATAGGTCTTCTTGGTTTCGCGGGCGCGAAACGCCTCGGAGAGTTTCATCGCCGCTAGCCGGGTGCGGGCGACGACCAGCACGCCAGACGTGTCGCGATCGAGCCGGTGCACCAGCCGCGGCTTCTCGCCCTTCTGGTTGCGCCAGGCTTCCAACATGTCGTCGACGTTACGGGTGACGCCCGAGCCGCCCTGCACGGCAAGACCAGCCGGCTTGTTGAACACGAAGACCTTCGGATCCTCATGGATCAGCATTTTTGCCAGGACGTCGGCGTCGCCCTGGTTGCGGATCGAGTGGCCGGTCAGCGGGCTTTCGCCCTTCTTGTCCACCTCCAGCGGTGGAACGCGCACCGTCTGGCCAGGCTCGACTCGGGTGTCGGCCTTGGCGCGGCCGCCGTCGACGCGGATCTGACCGGAACGCAGCAGTTTCTGGAGATGACCAAAGCCAAGGCCCGGGAAATGGGTCTTGAACCAGCGATCGAGCCGCATGCCCGCCTCGCCAGCCTCCACCGTGATCTGTTCAACGCCTGCCATATTGTTTTCGCTTATCCGTTTCCTGGCAGGCCCGGGCCTGCTCTCGGCGCGGCAATAGCATTAAGGCAGGCTTCTTGCGAGCCAAAGACCCAAAAACAGTGCAATGATGGCGCCAATCACGCTGGCCAGCGCATATCCAAACGCCGGCAAGGTGGCTCCCCGCTCCCACAAGGTCGCGAAATCGAGCGAAAAGGCGGAAAAGGTCGTGAAGCCGCCTAAGATGCCGGTGGCGACAAACAGCCTGACTTCGTTAGACCCGCCGCGGCGCGCCAGGGTGGCGATGAACAGGCCCATTGCGAACGAACCGACGATGTTGATCGCCATCGTGCCCCAGGGATAGTTGGGGCCGACAAGGCGCAGCGAGCCCATATTGGCCAGATGGCGAATGCCGGCGCCAATCCCGCCGCCGGCCATCACGAGAAGCAGATTGAACATCGCCGTCTACTGTCCCTGACTGTTCATACCTATCCGGCGCGCCGGCTACGTTTGAAAACTTGCCAGCTCAGGTGGTTTCGGCCTTTTTCGGCTTGGTCGAGCCGATCATCTTCCAATTCTTGTAGAACATCGAATTGATTCGCTCGACGCTCACCGAGACGATGGCGAGAAGACCGGCGATAAGCCTGGGGACCGGGGACGGCCTGATAATGTCCATGAATACGCAGTAGCGGCGGCCGTCATACTCGTTGACCGAGCGGTGCAGCAGCGTGTCGTCGAAAATGAACAGCGGATTGTCGTGCCAGTAGTTCTTGACGTTGCCGCACTCGACGAAGATCTCTGACTTCACCGGAATGAGGTTGTAGAGGATGCGCAGGCTGAGCCGCAGCGGTCCGAAGTGCCAGGAAGTCGATTCACGCTTGCTGAAGACGGAGACGGCTATGGTCTTGATGTATTTGAAATCCTTGTTGAATTCGGCGACATTGTCGATCCTGTGCTTGCCATACCATTGGTAGACATACATGCCGCGCCGGCCGGCGCCGAAATTGGCGTCGATGTCGGCGATGATTTCGGCCTTGCGCGCCTTGAAGACATCCAAGACCTCGTTGACTTCGCGCTGATAATCCTCCGGGAACTGCTCCAGCTTCCACACGCCCGGATTTCTGTAGCACAGGAGGTCGACCAGCAGGTTGAACGGCGAAAGCAGCCAGGTGAAGATGCCATTGCCTAGGAAATAGCCGCTGAACAAGGACAGATTCTTGCGGTCGTTGCGCAGCACGTCGATCAGGCCACAAACGATGAAAATCGTCGTGAGGATCGGGATGAAATAGAAGCCAAGGGCAAGGAGGGGGATGGCAATGGCGAATTTGCGAAGGGTTTTGCGAAGGTTTTTTGTCATTTTTCCACGCGCCGAGCGCGATCCTGTTGCGAACGAATAGTGCCAAAATCACGACAACGACCACCGCCCGGCCGTGCGCCTTGATAAGGTCTTTTGGGTTGCCACACAACGGCCACGCATCGTGGCCGGCTGACTGCCTTGTCAAGCTTGCCGGATTGGGGTCAATGCACCGCCGGCAAGCCAAGCTCATCCCATTTTTCCCTGGGCACGGGATCGCCAACGAGGAATTCAAAGCCGACGACGCTTTCGCCGGCCCCAGTCAGCTGGCATCTGAATTTCAGACCATACCATTTTCCGCGACTGCGGAAAGCCGCACCATTTGCGGCGATTGTCGTGCCGGTGATCTTTTCCTGTGCTGTCGCGTAAGGCACCACCCGGTCCGGCTGGAAATCCGCGCGCCATTCGCGGATCTGATCCATGGCCTCGAGATTGCACAGTTGGGCCATGCGCTCATCTGAGGCGAAGGTTTTGAGATCGGCGCGTGCCTGCCGGCTGCGCGGGTCGGCGAGCGTCCTGGCCGACAGCATCTGCGTCGGGCGGATCATGGCTGGCGCCGAAGGTCGAGGCTGAACAGCGGCGGGAGCGGGCGGGGGCGGTTCAGGCGCTTGCGTGGCCGGCACCTCTGGCTCACGCTGCCGAAGCGGCCTTGTCGAGGCCTCGAACTGTCGCGGGGTCAGGATGTCGACCGTCACCCGCTCTTCCACCGGCCCGCTCGGGGCTTTCGGCATTGGTATCGATATAATCGTGGCCGCCAACACCACGTGCAGAAGAACCGACGTGGAGATGCCCCAAGGCGAGGCCTCGTTTCGGACCGCAACCGCTATCGGTCGCCGCAAGCCGGCTATTCCCGCTCTTTGCGCAGCTTTGCCCAGTAGTCGAGCCGTTTCCTGATGTCGCGCTCGAAGCCGCGTTCGGGCGGGTCGTAGAAGGTCTGGCGGCCCATCTTTTCAGGAAAATAGTCCTGGCCGGAAAACGCGTCCGGTTCGTCATGATCGTAGCGGTAGCCGGCCCCGTAATCTTCGTCCTTCATCAACTTGGTCGGCGCGTTGAGTATGTGCTTGGGCGGCAGCAGCGAGCCGTGCTCCTTGGCGGCACGCGTGGCGGCTTTGAAGGCGGTGTAGACGGCGTTGGATTTGGGCGCGGTGGCGAGATAGACGGTGGCCTCGGCGAAGGCGAGTTCGCCCTCGGGCGAACCCAGATAATCGTAGGCGTCCTTGGCCGCGTTGGCGACGACCAGTGCCTGCGGATCGGCCAGCCCGATGTCCTCCATCGCCATGCGCACCAGCCGGCGGCCGAGATAGAGCGGATCCTCGCCGGCGTCGAACATGCGCGCGAGATAGTAGAGCGCGGCGTCGGGATCGGAACCGCGCACGGATTTGTGCAGCGCCGAGATCAAATTGTAATGACCGTCCTGGCCCTTGTCGTAGATCGGCGCGCGGCGCTGGATAATGCGCTGCAAGCCTTCGGGGCCGAACATCTCGCCTGCTTTGGCGGCGCGCCACACTTCTTCCGCCAGCGTTAGCGAGGCCCGGCCATCGCCGTCGCTCATGCGAATGAGCATCGCCCGTGCCTCGTCGTCGAGCGGCAGCGCCCTGCCCTCCGTCTCCTCGGCCCTGGCCAGAAGCTTTGCTATGCTTTCCTCGCCGAGCGAATGGAAGACCAGCACGCGCGCACGCGACAGCAGAGCTGCATTGAGTTCGAAGGACGGATTTTCGGTGGTGGCGCCGACGAGCACGACGGTGCCGTCTTCCATGACCGGCAGGAAACCATCCTGCTGGGCGCGGTTGAAGCGGTGGATCTCGTCGACGAACAGCAGGGTCTGGCGGCCATTGGCGCGGCGCAGCTTGGCCGCCTCGAACACTTTCTTCAGGTCGGCCACGCCGGAGAAAACCGCCGAAATCTGCTCGAAGGCAAGGCTGGTTTCACCCGCGAGCAGACGCGCCACCGTGGTCTTGCCGGTACCAGGCGGCCCCCAGAAAATCATGGAGCCGAGCGAACCGGAATTAATCAGCCGGGTCAGCGCGCCATCGGGGCCGGTCAGATGCTCCTGGCCGACGACCTCGCCAAGGTTTTTCGGGCGCAGCCTGTCTGCCAGCGGCCGGCCTGGCGGCGCCTTTTCCGGTTCATCGACACTGAACAGATCGGCCATGCACTTCTTTTGGGTTTGGAGCGCGATCCCTTCAGCGACCGGGCTCAGTAACGCAACACCTGGCGCAGTATCTGCCCGCCGCGCTCGACGGTAAAGCGCCACCAGCGTGTATCCTGCTGGGAAGCCTGCGCCAGCGTCGCCGCCGTATCGATTGTCGTGCCGTTGACCTCGCGCACGATGTCGCCCGGCTGGAAACCGAAATCGGCGGCCGGCGAATCGCGATTGATGTCGACCACCGTGACGCCCTTGATGTCGGTGCGCAGGCCGAGCTTCTGAGCCAGCCGCGGCGACAATTCCGCAACCTTGGCGCCCGAGAACGGGCTGCGGCCATGCAGCGTCACCTCCGAGGGTTTTGCACCCTCGGGCGCGCGTTCCAGCGCGATGTCCATCGCCGCCTGCTGGCCTTTGGTCAGCACCGCGAAATTGGCCTTGGTACCGATCGACAGCGTCGCCATGCGATAGTCCAGTGCCTCGATGCTCTCGACCGGCTTGCCGTTGATCTGCAGGACGACATCGCCAGGCTTCAATCCGGCCTTGCCGGCCGGTCCGGCCTGGTCCACGGACGAGACCAGCGCGCCGGCCGGCTTTTCCATGCCGAGCGATTCAGCGATTTGCGGCGTCACTGCTTCGAACTCGGCCCCGATGTAAGGCCGCTCGAAGAAATCGAGACCGGCCTTGGCGGCATCGGCGAAAGCGCGCACCATGTTGGCGGGAATGGCAAAGCCGATGCCGATCGAGCCGCCGCTGCGACTGAAGATGGCAGTGTTGATGCCGACCAGTTGGCCGCCCATGTTAATCAGCGCGCCGCCGGAATTGCCGGGATTGATGGCAGCGTCCGTCTGGATGAAATAACCCGAATCCGAAACGCCTATATGGCTGCGGGCAAGTGCGGAAACGATGCCGCTGGTGGTGGTCTGCCCGACACCGAAAGGATTGCCGATGGCCAACACCAGGTCGCCGACGTCGAGCGCATCCGAATCGCCGATGGCGATGACCGGGAATGGCTTGTCGGATTCGATCTTGAGCACGGCAAGATCGAGCGTCTCGTCCTTGAGCATCACCTTGCTGGTGAATTCGCGCCCATCGGCGGTCGCGACCTTCACCTCGTCGGCATCCTTGATGACGTGGAAATTGGTGACGATGACGCCGCTCGGATCGACAAGCACGCCCGAGCCCAGCGAGGACTGCGCGCGCGGCTGCGCGCGACCGAAGAATTCTTCGAAGAACGGATCGCCTTCGAAGGGCGAAACGACCTTGGCCGTTTGCGAGGCATAGACATTGACCACGGCCGGCGCCGTCTGCTTGACCAATGGCGCGAACGACAACTGCACTTCCTCACGGCCGAACGGCACGCGCTTGTCGGGACCTGAGGTGGCGTTTTCACCCTCGACGCCGTGCAGCAGGTCGGTCAGTACGTCGGAGAGACCCGGATCGGCCTTGGGGGCATCCTCGGCCAGAGCCTGCCGGACTGTCGGCATGGTTGCGAACACCATGGAGGCGCAGAGCAGAACCAGGGACAGTCTTTTAGCGCGCATTGCGAATCCTCCGAGCGAGTTCGGGGCATTGTCCCGACGAATGTGCAAAATAAAAGGCTAAGCCGCTGAAATCCGAATATTTTCACGCCGGCAGCCCAGTACGAGCGCGCCTGACACACTTAGACAAGCAAAAGGGGCCCGCGGGCCCCTTTAAATCACTTGGGAAAGACGAAGCCTTACGCGGCCGCGGCTTCCTCGTTGGCGCCTTCGGCTTCGAGGCGAGCGCGGTCGCCGGCACCCTTGGCGTCCGTGTCGCGGTCGACGAACTCGATGACCGCCATCGCGGCATTGTCGCCGTGGCGGAAGCCCGCCTTCATGATGCGCAGATAGCCGCCGTTGCGGGTGGCGTAGCGCGGCGCGATGGTGTCGAACAGGCGCTTGACGACGCCTTCATTGCCGATCTGCGCGATCACCTGGCGGCGGGCGTGCAGGTCGCCGCGCTTGCCGAGCGTCACCAACTTCTCGACGATCGGACGCAGGTCCTTCGCCTTCGGCAAGGTGGTGACGATCTGCTCGTGTTCGAGCAGCGACACGGCGAGGTTGGCGAACATTGACTTGCGGTGGCTTACGCTGCGGGCGAAGCGACGGCCTTTAAAACCGTGGCGCATGGCTCTTTTCCTTCTTCAGTTGTTCAAGAGGCCACGGCCTCTGATGGTTTTCCGCATGACCGTCGGATCGAGCGGCTCACGCCGCCGATCCTTGGAATTCATGCTCAATATTGGTCTTCGTAACGCTTGGCGAGGTCTTCGATGTTTTCCGGCGGCCAGTCCGGCACTTCCATGCCGAGGTGCAGGCCCATCGCCGCCAGGACTTCCTTGATCTCGTTCAGCGACTTGCGGCCGAAGTTCGGGGTGCGCAGCATCTCGGCTTCGGTCTTCTGGATGAGATCGCCGATGTAGACGATGTTGTCGTTCTTCAGGCAGTTGGCCGAACGCACCGAAAGCTCGAGTTCGTCGACCTTCTTGAGCAGCGCCGGGTTGAAGGCGAGCTCGGTGACGGCTTCGGTGGCGACTTCCTTCTGCGGCTCGTCGAAATTGACGAACAGGCCAAGCTGGTCCTGCAGGATACGGGCGGCGAAAGCCACCGCGTCCTCGCCCGAGATCGAACCGTCGGTCTCAATGGTCATGGTCAGCTTGTCGTAGTCGAGAACCTGGCCCTCACGGGTGTTCTCGACCTTGTAGGAGACCTTCTTGACCGGCGAATAGAGGCTGTCGACCGGGATCAGGCCGATCGGCGCATCCTCGGCGCGGTTGCGGTCGGCCGGCACGTAACCCTTGCCGGTGTCGACGGTGAATTCCATACGGATTTCAGCGCCTTCGTCCAGCGTGCAGATGACGTGGTCGGGATTGAGGATCTCGACGTCGCCCACCGTCTGGATGTCGCCGGCGAGAACCGCACCCGGGCCCTGCTTGCGCACGACCATGCGCTTGGGGCCGTCGCCTTCCATGCGGATGGCGATTTCCTTGATGTTGAGGACGATGTCGGTCACGTCCTCGCGCACGCCGGCGATGGACGAGAATTCATGCAGAACGCCGTCGATCTGTACGGCCGTGACTGCCGCCCCGCGCAGCGAAGACAGAAGCACGCGACGCAACGCGTTGCCGAGCGTGAGGCCGAAGCCGCGTTCGAGCGGCTCGGCCACCAGCGTGGTCAGCGTCTTCTTCTTCGACGAGAACTCGATCTTGTTCGGCTTGATCAGTTCCTGCCAATTTTTCTGGATCATGATGCTTTCCTTCCGTTGACCCGCCACCATCCAATCGTGGCGGGCGACCTGGAAAACCGCGGAGGAACGCTTCTGGCGTTCACGCGGCGTTCGGTAATTCCTTAGACGCGGCGCTTCTTGCGCGGGCGGCAGCCATTGTGCGGGATCGGCGTCACATCACGGATCGAGGTGATGGTGAAGCCGGCCGCCTGCAGGGCGCGCAGCGCCGATTCACGGCCCGAGCCCGGTCCGCAGACCTCGACCTCGAGCATGCGCATGCCATGTTCCTGGGCCTTCTTGGCAACATCCTCGGCAGCCATCTGGGCGGCGAAGGGGGTCGACTTGCGCGAACCCTTGAAGCCCTGGGCACCAGCCGACGACCAGGCGATCGAATTGCCCTGCGCATCGGTGATGGTGATCATGGTGTTGTTGAAGGTCGAATTGACGTGGGCAACGCCCGACGAGATGTTCTTGCGTTCGCGACGGCGAACACGAGCGGCTTCCTTGGCCATGGTATTCCTTTCAGTTGATCTCTACACCGCCGTAATGCCAGCGGCTCCACCTAGGAAAGGCAGTAGGGGAGTAAGGCAGTAAGGGAATAGGGAAACAATCCCTACTGCCTTACTGCCCTATTCCCTTACTCCCCTAAATTACTTCTTCTTGCCGGCGATCGACTTGGCCGGGCCCTTGCGGGTGCGGGCATTCGTGTGCGTACGCTGGCCGCGAACCGGCAGCGAGCGACGGTGACGCAGGCCGCGGTAGCAGCCAAGGTCCATGAGCCGCTTGATGTTCATCGACACTTCGCGGCGCAGGTCGCCCTCGACCTGATAGTCGCGGTCGATCGTCTCGCGGATCTGCAGCACTTCCGCGTCGGTCAGCTGGTTGACGCGGCGCTCGGCCGGGATGCCGACCTTGTCGACGATTTCCTGGGCGAACTTCTTGCCGATGCCGTGAATGTACTGAAGCGCGATGACAACGCGCTTGTTGGTCGGAATGTTGACGCCGGCTATACGAGCCATGTTCTTCTCATCTCCATATGGGCCGGACAAGCCGGCGCTGTCTGCGTTGCCCCGCGTCCGGTGGAGGCCGGCCCTTGCGGGAGTTTCCTGGTCAAAAACGGCTGCCCTGCCCTTGCGGGCAAGCAAACTCCATGCCTGACAGGAAGACGGGCCGCCATACCCCAGCGGACCGCTTCAGTCAAGCACAATCTCTATTTGGCCGCGGCGGCCTCTTTCACCGTCGCCGCGAGCACGGCTTCGATCTCCGACGTCACGGCATCGATACCAGCCATGCCGTCCACGCTCTTCAGCCGGCGCTTGGCATAATAATAGCCGATCAGCGGAGCGGTCTTCTTGTAATATTCCCGCAGGCGCTCCTCGAACACCGCCGGATTGTCGTCCTTGCGCACCGGCTGACCGGCTGCCTTGGCCTCATCGGCTCGCTTGACGATACGGCCGACCAGCGCCTTGTCGTCGACGACAAGCTCGATGACGGTGTCGAGCCCGATGCCACGTTCGTCAAGCATCGATTCAACCGCATCAGCCTGCACCAGTGTACGTGGGTAGCCGTCGAGGATGAAACCATTGGCGCAATCGGGCTGGTCGATGCGCTCGGCCACGATGGCGTTGACGATGGCATCCGAGACCAGCTCGCCGGCATCCATGACCGCCTTGGCGCGCTTGCCGACTTCGGTACCGGCCTGAACCGCGGCGCGCAGCATGTCGCCCGTGGAAAGCTGGGGTATGCCGTGTCTCTCTACCAGTCTTTGTGCTTGTGTCCCCTTGCCCGCTCCTGGCGGCCCAAGCAAAATCAACCTCATCTGGCTTTCTTCCCCCCGCGCAGCTTCGACTTCTTGATCAGGCCTTCATACTGGTGCGCGATCAGGTGGCCCTGAATCTGCGCAACCGTGTCGAGCGTGACACTGACCACGATCAGAAGCGATGTGCCACCGAGGTAGAATGGTACGCCAGTCGCCGAGATCAGGAACTCCGGCAGCAGACAGACCAGCACCAGATAGATGGCGCCGACGACAGTGATGCGGGTAAGAACGTAGTCGATATAGTCGGCGGTGCGCTCGCCCGGACGGTAGCCGGGGATAAAGCCGGAGTGCTTCTTGAGCTGGTCGGCGGTGTCCTTCGGGTTGAAGACGATCGCGGTGTAGAAGAAGGCGAAAAACACGATCATCGCGGCGTAGAACAACATATAGAGCGGCTGGCCATGGCCGAGCGAGGCGAGGACGGTGCTGGCCCAAGCCGGCATGTTCGTGGTCTGCGAGAAGCCGGCGACGGTCGCCGGCAGCAAGAGCAGCGACGAGGCGAAGATCGGCGGGATCACGCCCGACGTGTTGAGCTTGAGCGGCAGGTGCGAGGTGTCGCCCTGGAACATGCGGTTGCCGACCTGGCGCTTCGGATACTGGATCAGCAGACGCCGCTGGGCACGCTCGAAGAAGACGATGAGCGCGATGACGACGATGGCCAGCACGATGATCGCCAGGATCAGGCCGGTCGACAGCGCTCCGGTGCGACCGAGCTCCAGCGTGCCGGAGATGGCATGCGGCAGGCCTGCGACGATGCCGGAGAAGATGATCAGCGAAATGCCGTTGCCGATGCCGCGCGCGGTGATCTGCTCGCCGAGCCACATCAGGAACATGGTGCCGCCGACCAGCGTGACGACGGTCGAGATGCGGAAGAACATGCCGGGATCGCTGACGATGCCGTTGCCGCCTTCAAGCCCGACCGAAATACCATAGGCCTGCACCAGCGCCAGGAGCACCGTGCCGTAGCGCGTGTACTGGTTGATGACCTTGCGGCCCTGCTCGCCTTCCTTCTTCAGCGCTTCCAGCGACGGGATGACGGAGGTCATCAGCTGCATGATGATGGAGGCGGAAATGTAAGGCATGATGCCGAGCGCGAAGATCGCCATGCGTTGCACGGCGCCGCCTGCGAACATGTTGAACATGCCCAGCACGCCCTTGCTCTGCGAAGAGAAGGCTTGGGCGAAGGCGTCGGGATTGATGCCGGGAAGCGGGATGTAGGTGCCGAGGCGGTAGACGAGCAGCGCGCCGACGGTGAACCAGATTCGTTTCTTCAGGTCCTCCGCTTTGGCGAAGGCCGAGAAATTCAGATTCGAGGCTAGTTGTTCAGCAGCCGAAGCCATGCCCGATTCTCCGCTTGGTCACGCTTGATGGCCCTAAGGTCAGGCGGCGCGTGTCACCGAAGCTCACGAGATAAGCTCCGGACTGTAAACATGCAAGCGGCCGCGTTGACGCGGCCGCCATATTGAACAGGTCGAAGCGCGATCGAAAGCAAAACCGGATCCGGCCTTGCCGACCGCGCTTCAAATTGCTGTTACTCGGCGGCCGCCTCTTGCGGCAGCTTGACCGAGCCGCCGGCCTTTTCGATCTTCTCGATCGCGGCCTTGGAAGCGCCGGCGACGTCAAAGGCGAGCTTTGCCTTGAGATCGCCGTCCGACAGCACACGCACGCCGTCCTTCACGCGACGGATGACGCCGGCGGCGACCAGCGCCTCGGCCGTCACGGTCGCCTTCGCGTCGAGCTTCTTGGCGTCCACAGCGGCCTGGATACGGGCCAGCGAGACGACGGTGAAGCTCTTGGCGAAGATGTTGTTGAAGCCACGCTTCGGCAGGCGCCGATAGAGCGGCATCTGGCCACCCTCGAAACCGTTGACGGCAACGCCGGAGCGCGCCTTCTGGCCCTTGACGCCGCGACCGGCGGTCTTGCCGGAACCGGAGCCGATGCCGCGGCCGAGACGCTTCTTCGAATGCGTCGCGCCGTCCTTGTCACGCAGATCGTTGAGTTTCATCTTGCTTCTCCTGCGCCTGTGCTCAGCCCTCGTCCACGACGCGGACGAGATGCTGGACGGCAGCGATCATGCCGCGCACGGAAGGCGTATCTTCCAGCGTGCGCTGCTTGTGCATCTTGTTGAGGCCGAGGCCGACCAGCGTCGCGCGCTGCTCCTTCGGGCGGCGGATCGGCGAACCGATCTGCTCAACGGTGATGGTCTTGGTTGCTTTCTTGGCCATGGTCAAAATCCCTGGTCAGATCGACTATTCTTCAGCCGCGACGGCGGTGCCGCGGCGGGCCTGAAGGGTCGAATACTTGATGCCGCGCGCGGCAGCCACATCCTTGGGATGCATCTGGCTCTTCAGCGCGTCGAAGGTGGCGCGAACCATGTTGTAGGGGTTCGACGAACCCATCGACTTGGCGACCACATCATGCATGCCGAGCGTCTCGAAGACGGCGCGCATCGGGCCGCCGGCGATGATGCCGGTACCCTGCTTGGCGGCGCGCAGCAGAACGCGGCCGGCGCCCCAGCGTCCCTCGACGTCGTGGTGCAGCGTACGGCCCGAGCGCAGCGGCACGAAGATCATGTCGCGCTTGGCCGATTCGGTCGCCTTACGGATGGCTTCCGGCACTTCGCGCGCCTTGCCGTGACCGAAGCCGACACGGCCCTTCTGGTCGCCGACGACGACGAGTGCTGCAAAGCCGAAGCGGCGGCCGCCCTTGACGACCTTGGCGACACGGTTGATGTGGACGAGCTTGTCCACCATGCCGTCATCGCGCTCTTCACGATCGCGGCCGCGGCCGCCATCCCTACGTTCCTGTGCCATATCCTGTTCCTTGTTCTTTTCCGGAAGCACGGGTTGCTGAATGCCGACGCCTCATTGCGGGTCGCCGACGGTGAAAATCATCATTCCCTTGCATGATCCTTTCCGAAAAGTCTGCAACTTTCTGCCGACCTTCGGTCCGGATCAGGCTTAGAAGCTCAAGCCGCCTTCGCGAGCCGCCGCGGCCAGCGCCTTGACGCGGCCGTGATAGATGTACGGGCCGCGGTCGAAGACGACTTCCTTGACGCCCGCCTTGGCGGCGCGCTCGGCGATCAGCTTGCCGATCGCGGCAGCGGCAGCGGTATCGGCACCGGTCTTGAGCGAACCCTTGAGGTCCTTCTCAAGTGTCGAAGCCGCAGCGATGGTGTGGCCCTTGGCGTCGTCGATGACCTGGACGTAGATGTTCTTCGACGTGCGGTGAACCGACAGGCGCGGACGCTCGCCGGCGACCTTCTTGATCTGGCGGCGGACGCGCTGCGCGCGGCGCTGAGTTGCTTCCTTGGTACCCATGATGGTCTTCCTTGCCTTCAGAAAACGGGGGCCGCCCTGTGCGGCAGGCGAAAGCGCCTCCCGCGACCGCTCCCCGCGGCGTTACACTTCCTGGCTTGGCCCCCTTCCGAAAGTCTGCACCTTCCCGGGGCCAAACCCACTACTTCTTCTTGCCTTCCTTGCGGACGATCTTCTCGCCTGCGTAGCGGACGCCCTTGCCCTTGTAGGGCTCGGGACCACGGTATTCGCGGATCTCCGCGGCCACCTGGCCAACCTGCTGCTTGTCGATGCCGGCCACGGTGATTTCGGTCGGCTTCGGCACGGTGATGGTGATGCCTTGCGGCGTCTCGTAAACGACGTCGTGGCTGAAGCCGAGCGCCAGCTGCAGGTTCTTGCCCTGCAAGGCGGCGCGATAGCCGACGCCGGTGATTTCGAGCTTCTTCTCGAAGCCGTCCTTGACACCCTGCAGGATGTTGACGATCTGCGTGCGCGACATGCCCCACTTGGAGCGGGCGGTCTTGGACTGGTCGCGCGGCTCGACAGCGATCTCGCTGCCTTCCATCTTGACCAGCACTTCGTCGTTGACCACGAACTTCAGCTCGCCCTTGGGGCCCTTCGCCGTCACGGTCTGGCCGTTGACGGTCGCGGTCACGCCCTGCGGCAGCGAAACGGGTTTCTTTCCAATACGAGACATTTTGTTGTCCTCGTCACTTCTCTTGTTTCAGGTCTCTGTCTTCGGAACGATCCGAAGACCGGATTCCATTTTTTCGGGATCACGCTGCCGGATCAGAAGATCTGGCAGAGGATCTCGCCACCGACGTTCTGTTCGCGCGCTTCGTGGTCGGCCATCACGCCCTTGGGCGTCGAAAGGATGGCGATACCGAGGCCGTTAGCGACATGCGGGATCGACTTTGCCGAAACGTAAACGCGGCGGCCCGGCTTCGAGACGCGGGCGATTTCGCGCACCACCGGCGCTCCGTCGAAATACTTCAACTCGATCTCGATTTCGGACTTGCCGTTGTCGAAATCGGTCTGGCTGTAGTCGCGGATATAGCCTTCAGCCTTCAGAACGTCGAGGACGCGGGTGCGCAGACGCGAGGCCGGCGTGGACACGCTCGACTTCTTGCGGCCGTAGGCGTTGCGGATGCGGGTCAGCATATCGCCGAGAGGATCGCTCAATGACATGTTATGTCCTCCTTACCAGCTCGACTTGACCAGGCCCGGGATCTGGCCGTTATTGCCGAGATCACGAAGCGCGATGCGCGATACTTTGAGCTTGCGATAGTAGGCGCGCGGGCGGCCGGTGACTTCGCAGCGGTTGCGGATGCGGATCTTGGCCGAGTTGCGCGGCAGGGCAGCAAGCTTGAGCTGAGCGCGGAAGCGCTCTTCCATCGGCTTGGACTGGTCCATGATGATCGCCTTCAGGGCAGCGCGCTTGGGACCGTACTGGTCGGCAAGCTTGCGGCGCCTGTTGTTCTTCTCGACTGAGCTGGTCTTTGCCATTTCAGATTTTTCCTTTTCTCGCTGCCGTTACTGGCGGAAGGGGAAGTTGAAGGCCTTGAGCAGCGCCCTGGCTTCGTCGTCCGTCTTCGCAGTCGTACAAACGATGACGTCCATGCCCCAGATCTGATCAACCTTGTCGTAGTTGATCTCCGGGAACACGATGTGTTCCTTGATGCCCATGGCGTAGTTGCCACGGCCATCGAAGCTCTTCGGATTCAGGCCGCGGAAGTCGCGGACGCGCGGCAACGCGATGTTCACGAGGCGGTCGAGGAACTCGTACATGCGTTCCTTGCGCAGCGTGACCTTGGCGCCGATCGGCATCTTCTCGCGGACCTTGAAGCCAGCGATCGAATTGCGGGCGCGGGTGACGACGGCCTTCTGGCCGGCGATCATCGCCAGATCCTCGGCCGCGATCGAAGGCTTCTTCGAATCGCCGGTCGCTTCACCAACACCCATATTCAGCACGATCTTGTCGATGCGCGGAACCTGCATCTCGTTCTCGTAGCCGAACTGCTCCTGCAGGGCCTTGCGGATGGTCTCGTTGTAGACCTGCTTGAGGCGCGGCGTGTTCTGGGCGGTCGCCTGCTTGGTTTGAGCCTTAGCCATTGATGACTTCTCCCGAGCGCTTGGCGACGCGCACCTTCTTGCCGTCCTTCTGGAAGATGAAGCCGACGCGGGTCGGCTTGCCATCCTTGGGGTCGGCCAGCGCGATGTTCGACAGCTGGATCGGCGCTTCCTTGGTGATGATCCCGCCCTCTTGGGACTGGGACTGCTTCTGGTGACGACGGATCATGTTGACGCCGCGCACCAGCGCGGTGTCGTCCTTCGGCTGAACCGACAGGACTTCGCCCGAACGGCCCTTGTCCTTGCCAGCCAGCACGACGACCTTGTCGCCTTTTCTAATCTTCTGCATTGGTCCGGCTCCTTACAGCACTTCAGGCGCGAGCGAGATGATCTTCATGTGGTTCTTGGCGCGGAGTTCGCGCGGAACCGGTCCGAAGATACGCGTGCCGATCGGCTCTTTCTTGTTGTCGACGAGAACGGCCGCGTTCTTGTCGAAACGGATCACGCTGCCGTCCGGGCGGCGGATGTCCTTGGCCGTGCGAACCACGACCGCCTTCATCACATCGCCCTTCTTCACGCGGCCGCGCGGGATGGCTTCCTTGATCGACACCACGATGATGTCGCCTACGGAAGCGTATTTCCGCTTCGAGCCGCCCAGCACCTTGATGCACATGACACGACGGGCGCCGGAATTGTCCGCGACGTCGAGGTTTGTTTGCATCTGAATCATGACTGGCCGCCTTCTTCTTTTCTAACGGGACGGGTTCTTCACCCCTCCCCAGTCTGTCCAAAATTCGTTTGTTTACGCCCAGAGATCAGGCTTGGTCCGAAGACACGACGATCCAGCGCTTGTCCTTGGAAATCGGCTTCGATTCCTGGATGAACACCTGATCGCCGACCTTGTGGGCGTTGTTCTCGTCGTGCGCCTTGTACTTTTTGGTCATGCGCACGGTCTTCTTCATCACGGGATGCGTGAAGCGCCGTTCGACCTTGACGACAACCGTCTTCTCGTTCTTGTCGCTGACGACGGTGCCCTGCAGAATGCGCTTTGGCATGGTTTTCGTCCTTAAGCCTTCTTAGCCGCGGACTTTTCCGCAGCGATGGTCTTGATACGCGCAATGTCCTTGCGGACCTGCCTCACGCGCGCGGTCTTTTCGAGCTGGCCGGTCGCCTTCTGGAAGCGCAGGTTGAACTGCTCCTTCTTCAGGCTGGCCAGGTCGTCGGTCAGCTGGTCCTGGGTCTTGGTCCGGATGTCTTCGGCTTTCATGATCAGCCCGTCCTTATTCTGCGATGCGCTGTACGAAGCGCGTCCTGACCGAGAGCTTGGCCGCGCCGAGACGCAGTGCCTCACGGGCGGTTTCTTCATTGACGCCGTCGATCTCGAACATGATCCGGCCCGGCTTGACGCGCGCCGCCCAATAGTCGACCGCGCCCTTGCCCTTGCCCATGCGGACTTCGGTCGGCTTCGAGGTGACCGGCAGATCCGGGAAAATACGGATCCAGACACGGCCGGCGCGCTTCATCTCGCGGGTGATCGCGCGGCGAGCCGCCTCGATCTCGCGCGCGGTGACGCGGTTCGGCTCAAGCGCCTTCAGCCCGAAACCACCGAAATCCAGATTGGTGCCGCCCTTGGCGGTACCGTGGATGCGGCCCTTGAACTGCTTACGGAACTTTGTGCGCTTTGGCTGCAGCATCGTTCTAACTCCAAATTCCTAAATGTCTCAGGCGTTTTCGCGACGACGACCGCGTTCGCGATCACCACCACCACCGCCATGCGCATGATCGCCCTCGGTCGCGCGGCGCTCCGAAGCCATCGGGTCGTGCTCGAGGATCTCGCCCTTGAACACCCAGACCTTGACGCCGCAGATGCCGTACGCCGTATTCGCCTCGGCCGTGCCGTAGTCGACATCGGCGCGCAGCGTGTGCAGCGGCACGCGGCCTTCGCGGTACCATTCCATGCGCGCGATTTCGGCGCCGCCGAGACGGCCCGAGCAGTTGATGCGGATGCCTTCGGCACCGAGGCGCATCGCCGACTGCACGGCACGCTTCATGGCGCGGCGGAACGCGATGCGGCGCTCGAGCTGCTGGGCGATCGACTGGGCGACCAGGGTCGCGTCGATCTCCGGCTTGCGCACTTCGACGATGTTGAGGTGCGTCTCGGACTTGGTCATCTCCATCAGCTTCTTGCGAAGCTTCTCGATGTCGGCGCCCTTCTTGCCGATGATCAGACCCGGGCGCGCGGCATGGATGGTGACGCGGCACTTCTTGTGCGGACGCTCGATCACGACCTTGGAGATGGCAGCCTGCTTGAGCTCCTTCTCGAGGTATTTGCGGATCTTGATGTCCTCATGCAGCAGCTTGCCGTACTCGCCGGTGTTCGCGAACCAGCGCGAATCCCAGGTGCGGTTGATGCCGAGGCGAAGACCGATCGGATTGACTTTCTGGCCCATTATGCGGCCTCCCCTTTTTCTTCGACTTCACGAACGACGATCGTGAGGTGCGAGAACGGCTTCTCGATACGGCTGGCGCGACCACGGCCCCGGGCATGGAACCGCTTCATGACGATCGACTTGCCGACATAGGCTTCCGCCACGATCAGCGCATCGACGTCGAGGTCGTGGTTGTTTTCCGCGTTGGCGATCGCCGATTCCAGCGTCTTCTTGACCGTGCCGGAAATCCGCTTGGCCGAGAATTCCAGGTCGGAAAGCGCTGTCGCGACCTTCTTGCCGCGGATCAGCGCGGCAACCAGGTTCAGCTTCTGCGGGCTGATACGGATCGTGCGCAGAACGGCGCGCGCTTCGTTGTCAGCAAGCCTGCGCGGAGCTTTGGCCTTGCCCATGATTATTTCCTCTTCGCCTTCTTATCCGCGCCGTGACCGTAGTAGGTCCGCGTCGGAGCGAATTCACCGAACTTGTGACCGACCATGTCCTCGTTCACCGAGACGGGAACATGCTTCTGGCCGTTGTAGACACCGAAGGTGAAGCCGACGAACTGCGGCAGGATGGTGGAGCGACGGCTCCACATCTTGATCACCTCATTGCGACCACCTTCACGAACCTTGTCCACCTTCTTGAGAAGGTAGCCGTCGATGAAGGGGCCTTTCCAAATAGAACGAGTCACTTGGCGTTACCTCTTCTTAGCTCTTGCGCTGATGGCGCGAGCGCAGGATGAACTTGTCGGTCGCCTTGTTGGACCGCGTCTTCTTGCCCTTGGTCGGCTTGCCCCACGGCGAGACCGGATGGCGGCCACCGGAGGTGCGGCCTTCACCACCGCCATGCGGGTGGTCGACCGGGTTCATGGTCACGCCGCGATTGTGCGGGCGCTTGCCGCGCCAAACCGTGCGGCCGGCCTTGCCGTCGTTGATGTTGCCGTGGTCCGGATTGGACACGGCACCGACGGTGGCCATGCAGGAGCCGTGAACGACACGCTGCTCGCCCGAGTTGAGGCGCAGGATCGCCATGCCCTGGTCGCGGCCGACGAGCTGGGCGTAACCGCCAGCCGAACGGGCAACCTGGGCGCCCTTGCCCGGCTTCAGCTCGATGTTGTGGACGATCGTGCCGACCGGCATCGAGGCCAGCGGCATCGCATTGCCCGGCTTCACGTCGACCGCTTCGCCAGACACGATCTTGTCGCCGGCGGCAAGGCGCTGCGGAGCGATGATGTAGGACAGCTCGCCATCGTCATACTTGATCAGCGCGATGAAGGCGGTGCGGTTCGGATCGTATTCAATGCGCTCGACCGTGCCGACGACGTCGAACTTGCGGCGCTTGAAATCGATGATGCGGTACGAACGCTTGTGACCGCCGCCGATGAAGCGGGCAGTGATGCGGCCGTAATTGTTACGGCCGCCCGACTTGGTCAGGCCCTCGGTCAGGCCCTTGACGGGCTTGCCCTTGTAGAGGCCCGAGCGGTCGACGATGACCAGCTGACGGGTGCTCGGCGTTATCGGGTTGAATTTTTTAAGTGCCATTGTCCTGTCCTCGCGGCCTTGCTCAGAGACCCGTCGCGACGTCGATCGACTGGCCATCGGCCAGCGTCACTACCGCCTTCTTGACGTCGCTCTGGCGGCCGATCGTGCCGCGGAAGCGCTTGATCTTGCCCTTGCGGACAAGCGTGTTCACGGCCATCACCTTGACGCCGAACAGCGCTTCGACGGCGGCCTTGATTTCCGGCTTCGACGCCTTCTTGGCGACGTTGAAGACGACCTGGTTCTGCTCGGAAGCCATGGTCGACTTTTCGGTGATCGCCGGGCTGACGATTACGTCGTAGTGACGAAGGTCGGTCATTTAAAGCGCTCCTCGAGAGCCTCGACGGCGGCCTTCGAAAGGACCAGCGTGCCGCGGCGCAGAATGTCGTAGACGTTGATGCCCTGGATGGGCAGCACGTCGATGTTCGGAATGTTGGTCGCGGCCAGCTTGAAGTTCCGGTCGAGCTCGGCGCCACCAATCACCAGGGCGTTCGTCAGGCCCAGCGTCGCGAAATTCGCGATCAGCGCCTTGGTCTTTGCCTCGGTCAGCTTCAGCTCGTCGATGACGATGATCGACGCGCTCTTGGCCTTGGCCGAGAGAGCATGCTTGAGGCCGAGCGCCCGGACCTTCTTCGGCAGCTCATGCTCGTGGCTGCGGACGACCGGGCCGTGGGCCTTGCCGCCGCCGCGGAACTGCGGAGCGCGTGCCGAATGGTGACGGGCGCGGCCCGTACCCTTCTGCTTGTACATCTTGGCGCCGGTGCGCGCGATCTCGGCGCGGCCCTTGGCCTTGTGCGTGCCCTGCTGCTTCTTGGCGAGCTGCCAGCGCACGACGCGCTGCAAAATGTCCTCGCGCGGATCAAGGCCGAAAATCTCCTCGGAGAGTTTCACCTTGCCGGCGTCCTTGCCGCCCAGCGTTGTGATCTTGAGATCCATTATTCCGCTCCCTCTGTGGCCGGAGCCTCATTCTTCGTGCCCATGTCGGCAGCAACTGGGCGGATCGCGGCGGGCTTCGGCGCATTGGCCGGAAGCGCCACCTTGGCGGCGTCGCGAACCAGGATCCAGGCGCCCTTCGACCCGGGAACCGCGCCGCGGATCAGGATCAGGCCGCGGTCGGCATCGGTCGAGACGATCTCGACGTTCTGCGTGGTGACGCGCGTGTCGCCCATGTGGCCGGCCATCTTCTTGCCCTTGAACACCTTGCCGGGGTCCTGGCGCTGGCCGGTCGAGCCGTGCGTGCGGTGCGAGACCGAGTTACCGTGGGTCGCGCGGCCACCACCCATGTGGTGGCGCTTGATGACGCCCTGGAAACCCTTGCCGATCGTCGTGCCGGTGACGTCGACCTTCTGGCCGACGACGAAATGCTCGACGGTGATCTCGGCACCGACATCAATCATGTTGTCGGCGGAGACGCGGAACTCGGCAAGCTTGGCCTTCGGCTCGACGGAAGCGGTCGCGAAATGGCCGCGCATCGCCTTCGACGTGTTCTTCACCTTGGCAAGGCCAACGCCGAGCTGAACGGCGGTGTAGCCATTCTTCTCCTGCGTGCGCTGCGCCACGACCTGGCAGTTCTCCATCTGGAGAACGGTGACGGGAACATGTTCCCCGGCATCGTTGTAGATGCGGGTCATTCCCACCTTCTTTGCAATCACACCTGAACGCATCGGTTCAATTCCTTTAGAGTTCCGGGCCAGGGGCACCGCCCCTTACCGCGCTCTCATTCCCTTAGAGCTTGATCTCGACGTCGACACCGGCGGCCAGATCGAGCTTCATCAAAGCATCGACGGTCTGCGGGGTCGGATCGACGATATCGAGCAGACGCTTGTGCGTGCGCATCTCGAACTGCTCGCGGCTCTTCTTGTCGACGTGAGGCGACCGGTTGACCGTGAACTTTTCGATCCGCGTCGGCAGCGGAATGGGGCCGCGGACGTTGGCACCGGTGCGCTTGGCCGTCGACACGATTTCGCGCGTCGAGGCGTCGAGCACCCGGTGATCAAACGCCTTCAGGCGGATGCGGATATTCTGTCCGTTCATGCGTCACTTCCTTGTTCTGGCGCGGCGCGGGCACCCGCGCCCGCGACAGATCGGTTTAAGTCCAAATTACTCTTTGATGGTGACGACGATGCCGGCACCGACGGTGCGGCCGCCTTCACGGATGGCGAAGCGCAGCTTCTCTTCCATGGCGATCGGCACGATCAGCTCGACGTCGACCGTGATGTTGTCGCCAGGCATCACCATTTCGGTGCCGGCCGGCAGCGACACGATGCCGGTCACGTCCGTCGTGCGGAAGTAGAACTGCGGACGGTAGTTGGTGAAGAACGGCGTGTGGCGGCCACCCTCGTCCTTGGTCAGGATGTAGGCTTCGGCCACGAACTTCTTGTGCGGCTTCACCGAACCGGGCTTGGCCAGAACCTGGCCGCGCTCGACACCTTCACGGTCGACGCCGCGCAGCAGCGCGCCGATGTTGTCGCCGGCCTGGCCCTGGTCGAGCAGCTTGCGGAACATCTCAACGCCCGTGCAGGTCGTCTTGGTGGTCGGACGGATGCCGATGATCTCCAGTTCCTCGCCGACCTTGACCACGCCGCGCTCGACGCGACCGGTCACAACCGTGCCGCGGCCCGAGATCGAGAACACGTCCTCGATCGGCATCAGGAACGGCTTGTCAAGCGGACGAACCGGCGTCGGGATGTAGGCGTCGACCTGAGCCATCAGCTCGCGGATCGCGTCCTCGCCGATCTTCTTGTCCGAATCTTCCAAAGCCGCCAGCGCCGAACCCTTGACGATCGGAATGTCGTCGCCGGGGAACTCGTTCTTGGTCAGCAATTCGCGAACCTCGAGCTCGACCAGCTCAAGCAGCTCGGCGTCGTCGACCTGGTCGACCTTGTTCAAGAACACCACGATCGACGGCACGCCGACCTGGCGGGCCAGAAGAATGTGCTCGCGGGTCTGCGGCATCGGGCCGTCGGCGGCCGACACGACCAGGATCGCGCCGTCCATCTGCGCGGCACCGGTGATCATGTTCTTCACATAGTCGGCGTGGCCGGGGCAGTCGACGTGGGCGTAGTGACGGTTCTCCGTCTCGTACTCAACGTGAGCCGTCGAGATGGTGATGCCGCGCGCCTTCTCTTCCGGTGCCGCGTCAATCTGGTCATAGCGCTTGTATTCGCCAAAATACTTGGTGATCGCTGCCGTCAAAGACGTCTTGCCATGATCAACGTGGCCAATCGTGCCGATGTTCACATGCGGCTTGGTGCGCTCGAATTTACCTTTTGCCATGTGATGTCTCCATTCCTGCTCGCCCGTACGGGCTCTTAATTAAGTTGCCGCAGCACCCTGCCGGGTTACGCGTATTTCTTCTGGACTTCCTGGGCGACCGCGGTCGGGACCGGCTCGTAATGGTCGAACTGCATCGTGTAGGCCGCGCGGCCCTGGCTCATCGAGCGCAGGTTGTCGACGTACTTGAACATGTTGGCGAGCGGCACCATCGCGTTGATGACGACTGCCACGCCGCGGGCTTCCTGGCCCTGGATCTGGCCACGACGGCCGTTGAGGTCACCGATGACACCGCCGACATAATCTTCCGGCGTCACGACCTCGACCTTCATGATCGGCTCGAGCAGCTGCACGCCGAGCTTCGGCGAAGCTTCCATGAAGCAAGCGCGGGAAGCGATTTCGAATGCGAGCACCGAAGAGTCGACGTCGTGGAAAGCGCCGTCGATCAGGGTAGCCTTGACGCCGATCATCGGGAAACCGGCAAACGGGCCGGAACCCATCTTGCTCAGCAGGCCCTTCTCGACACCCGGGATGTATTCCTTCGGCACAGCGCCGCCGACGATCTTGGATTCGAACACGAAATCCTCGCCCTCGGGGTTCGGCTCGAACACGATCTTCACGCGGGCGAACTGCCCGGTACCGCCGGTCTGCTTCTTGTGCGTGTAGTCCTGCTCGTGCCTGCGGGTGATCGTCTCGCGATAAGCCACCTGCGGCGCACCGACATTGGCCTCCACCTTGAACTCGCGGCGCATGCGGTCGACGATGATGTCGAGATGCAACTCGCCCATGCCCGAGATGATGGTCTGGCCGCTCTCCTCGTCGGTCTTGACGCGGAAGGACGGATCCTCGGCAGCCAGGCGATGCAGCGCGAGGCCCATCTTTTCCTGGTCGTTCTTGGTCTTCGGCTCGATCGCGATCTGGATGACCGGATCGGGGAATTCCATACGCTCGAGGATGACCGGATGCAGCGGATCGCACAGCGTATCGCCGGTGGTCGTGTCCTTGAGACCTGCGAGAGCGACGATGTCGCCGGCATAGGCCTCTTCAACGTCGGCACGGGAATTCGCATGCATCTGCAGCATGCGGCCGATGCGCTCTTTCTTGCCCTTCACGGTGTTGTCGACCGAGATGCCCTTGGTGAGCTTGCCCGAATAGATGCGGGCAAAGGTCAGCGAACCGACGAACGGGTCGTTCATGATCTTGAACGCCAGCATCGACAGCGGCTCGTTGTCGTCGGCGTGACGCTCGATCTCGGCGTCGGTCTTGGCATCGACACCCTTGATCGCGGGCACATCGGCCGGCGACGGCAGGTATTCCACGACGGCGTCGAGCAGAGGCTGCACGCCCTTGTTCTTGAATGCCGAGCCGCAGAACATCGGGAAGAACTTGACCGCGATGGTGCCCTTGCGGATCAATGCGCGGATCTCGTCATTGTCAGGCATCTTGCCTTCGAGGTAGTTTTCGAGCGCCGTCTCGTCCATCTCGACGGCGGCCTCGATCATCTTCTCGCGGTATTCCTCGGCGCGGGCCTTGAGGTCGGCCGGGATCTCGACGACGTCCCAGGCAGCGCCCAGCGTCTCGTCGCGCCAGACAAGCGCGTTCATCTCGACCAGGTCGACGACGCCCTTGAACTCGGTCTCGGCGCCGATCGGCAGCTGCATGACGACGGCCTGCGCACCGAGGCGCGAGCCGATCATCTCGACCGAGCGATAGAAGTCGGCGCCGGTCTTGTCCATCTTGTTGCAGAAGATCATGCGCGGCACGCGGTACTTGTCGGCCTGGCGCCAGACGGTTTCCGTCTGCGGCTCCACACCGGCATTGGCGTCGAGCAGCGCGATGGCGCCGTCGAGCACGCGCAGCGAACGCTCGACCTCGATGGTGAAGTCGACGTGTCCGGGCGTGTCGATGATGTTGAAGCGGTGCATCTTGCCGTCACGGCCCTTCCAGAAGGTCGTGGTCGCGGCCGACGTGATCGTGATGCCGCGCTCCTGCTCCTGCTCCATCCAGTCCATGGTCGCGGCGCCGTCGTGCACTTCGCCGATCTTGTGCGACTTGCCCGTATAATAGAGGACGCGCTCGGTGGTCGTCGTCTTGCCGGCGTCGATATGCGCCATGATACCGAAATTGCGGTAGTCTTCGATTTTATATTCGCGGGCCATCGTAACTGCCTCTCAGTCTCGTTCGCGCTTTACCAGCGGTAGTGCGCGAAGGCGCGGTTGGCTTCAGCCATCTTGTGGGTGTCTTCACGCTTCTTCACGGCGGTGCCGCGGTTGTTGGCCGCGTCCATCAGCTCGCCGGAGAGGCGGTCGACCATGGTGGTCTCGTTGCGGTTGCGGGCCGCGGCGATCAGCCAGCGGATGGCCAACGCCTGACGGCGCTCGGGGCGCACGTCGACCGGAACCTGGTAGGTGGCGCCGCCGACGCGACGCGAACGCACTTCCACATGCGGCGCGACATTGTCGAGCGCCTGATGGAAGACGGTGACCGGCTCCTGCTTGGTCTTCGACTGAACCTGGTCGAGCGCGCCGTAGACGATGGTCTCGGCAACCGACTTCTTGCCGTCATACATGACGGCGTTCATGAACTTGGTGACGATCAGATCGCCGAACTTGGGGTCCGGATTGATCTCACGCTTTTCTGCACTGTGACGACGGGACATGGCTTTTGTCTCTCAATCTCTCATAGCCCGGCGCAGTCAAAAAAGCGCCGAAGCCGGAAAACCTTACTTCGGACGCTTGGCACCGTATTTCGAACGGCGCTGCTTGCGGTTCTTCACACCCTGCGTGTCGAGCACGCCGCGGATGATGTGGTAACGGACACCCGGAAGGTCCTTGACGCGGCCGCCGCGGATCATGACCACGGAGTGCTCCTGAAGGTTGTGACCTTCGCCGGGAATGTAACCGATCACCTCGAAACCATTGGTCAGGCGGATCTTGGCCACCTTGCGCAGCGCCGAGTTCGGCTTCTTCGGCGTCGTTGTGTAGACGCGCGTGCAGACGCCCCGCTTCTGCGGGTTCTGCTGCATGGCCGGGACCTTGTTGCGCTTCACCGGCGCAATGCGCGGCTTGCGGATCAGCTGGTTGACGGTAGGCATTAAACCCTCTTGTCTCTCAATTCCGTGTCTCGTGCCGGTCAAGGCTCGCTCAAAGCGTCATTTCCATACGCAAATTCGGGCCACAAACCGCGCCTTGCGGTCTTGCCCGAACAAATCGCAGAGGAAGCGGATACCGCTTCGTGCACGCCGGAAATGTCTTTTCGCTCGTAAAACGAACCCTGTTTGAGGCAAACTCCAAAGCGTGTCGCTTCGGAAGGGAGAGCCTCACATCGGTTCTGACTGGGCGGCTTCTACTCGCAAGCCCGCGTACCGTCAACCCCGGAGCGGCAAATATTGCAATGAAGCCGGGGCTTGGCGGCCATGCGTAAACCGCATGTAATTTTCTTTCGTCATTTTGCAAGGGCGAGGAAGAAAATGCCAAGCCTTTAGCAAAGTGAATGGCTTTTGGCTGTTGCGCGGCGCGGCTTCATGCGAAAAAGCCGCATGAACAACCAAAGCCCCTCGCCGCGAAGGAATCGGCCCGTGAACGACAACGAGGAACGCCCGGTCACCATCATCACCGGCCGGGTGTGGAAGAGAAAAGGCGGCAAGCCGGAAGGCGTGCACGTCATGCTGGTTGCGCCCGATGACGATTCGGCGGTGCGCCGTGCGCTCGAATCGCTGGCGGCGGAGGGTTACGCCGAAGCCGAGCTCGACCAGATCGGCGACATGGAGGGCGAGCCCGACGAGGAGCCGCATCTTTCGGCCTTCCAGGGCGCGCTCGAAGGCGAAGTGTCGATCGTGACCTTCGACGTGCCGATCTGAAATCGTACCGGCCCTCGCCTTTCGAATCGGCGCTGAAGCCCTCCACCGGTGAGAGGCCGGCGTTGCGGTTCCAGCAACGCCGGAGTTGACCTTTCGACTTCGGCTTGCCCGGGGCAAGTGTTCTGATAAGAAGCGCTCACCATCATCCAACAGACGGAGCGGCCGTGTCCCAGCCCATCAAGATAGGCATTGTCGGTGTCGGCAAGATCGTGCGCGACCAGCACCTTCCGGCGCTCGCCAAGGACCGGGACTACCGGCTGATCGCAGCGGCCAGTCGCCACGGCAAGGTGGACGGCATCGCAAATTTTCCCGATATCGAGACGATGCTCAGTGCGATGCCGGAGCTTGAGGCGGTGTCGCTCTGCATGCCGCCACAATTCCGCTACGACGCGGCGCGCACCGCGCTCGAGGCGAAGAAGCACGTGTTCCTGGAAAAGCCGCCCGGCGCCACGGTCAGCGAGGTCGAGGACCTGAAGGTGCTGGCGACGAAACAGGGCGTTTCGCTGTTCGCCAGCTGGCATTCGCGCTATGCGCCGGCGGTGGAAGCGGCGCGGACATTCTTGGCCTCGACGAAGATCAGATCAGCGGCAATCGTCTGGAAGGAAGATGTGCGCCGCTGGCACCCGAACCAGGACTGGATCTGGCAGCCTGGCGGCTTCGGCGTCTTCGATCCCGGCATCAACGCGCTGTCGATCGCGACCTACATCCTGCCCGCCATGTACATCACCTCGGCCGCGCTCGACTTCCCGGAGAACCGCGACGCGCCGATCGCAGCCCAGGTTGCCTTCCGCGCGGCGAACGGTTCGGCGGTGACGATGGATCTCGACTGGCTCCAGACCGGACCGCAGAGCTGGGACATTCTCGTCGACACGGATGCCGGCAAGATGGTGCTTTCGGGCGGCGGCTCGAAACTCGCCGTCGACGGCCGCGTCGTCCATGAAGAACCGGAAGCGGAATATCCGATGCTCTACAGGCGTTTCGCCGAAATCGTGCGCGCCGGTATCTCCGATGTCGACCTGGCACCGCTCCAGCATGTCGCCGACGCCTTCATGCTCGGCAAGCGCAATGTGGTCGAGGCGTTCTTCGATTGAAAAGGCGGCCGTCGCCCGATCTCGGAGCCGGCCGCCATCGCAACAACTCAATCGACAATCGCTATGGCAAACCCGTCATAGCCCTTGGCACCGACGGTCTGGATCGCGGTGCCGTCCAGGCGCTTGTCGCCGCCGATGAAGGCGAACACCGCGCGTGCACCTTCGACGTTGGCGTCGTTGCCATCCTCATCGAGCACCGCGCCGTCACGGATGACGTTGTCGCAGACGATGACCGTCCCCGAGCGCGACAGCCGCATGGCCCAGGAGAGATAGTTGGGGTTGTTCGGCTTGTCGGCGTCGATGAAAACGAGGTCGAACGGCCCGGCATTCTGGGCACCCAGCGCAGCGAGCGATTGCAGCGCCGGCCCGACCCGCAGATCGACCCGTTCGGAAACCCCTGCCCGCTCGAAATTCGAACGCGCGACCTTGGCGTGGTGCGGATCGAGTTCGAGCGTCACGATCTTGCCGCCGGCCGGCAATCCCCGCGCCATCCAGATGGTGGAATAACCGCCCAGCGTACCAATCTCGAGCACCTTTTTCGCACTGCTGATGCGCACCAGCAGCGAGAGCAGCTTTCCTTGCGCCGCCGAGACGTCGATCGCCGGCAGGCCATGGTCGCGGTTGGCCGCCAGGACCGCATCGAGAACGGGATCCGCCTCGAAGAGCGAGGAAACGATGTAGTTGTCGACAGCCGTCCAGGTTTTCGTGTTCATCTGCCTTCCTCTCTCGTTCGTTGAAACGAAAAAGCCGCCGGGTTGCCCCGGCGGCCTTGTTGCCTGAGATTTCTTGCCGCCGCGCTTATTGCGCGGCGGTTGTCATGTCCGCCAGCATCGGCTCGGCGACTTCGACACCGGAGGCCTTGCGGCGCTCGTCGATGATCAGTTCGTCGCGCGAGGTGGCGATGCGGCGGATCTGGCTCATCGTGCCGCCGGTACCGGCCGGGATCAGCCGGCCGACGATGACGTTTTCCTTCAGGCCCTGCAGCATGTCGGTCTTGCCGGCAACCGCGGCTTCCGTCAGCACCCTGGTCGTCTCCTGGAAGGAGGCGGCCGAGATGAAGGACGGCGTCTGCAGCGAGGCCTTGGTGATGCCGAGCAGCACCGGCTGGCCTTCGGCCGGCTTCTTGCCGTCCTCGATCAGGCGCTCGTTGACCTCTTCCAGTTCGATCACGTCGACGTGGTCGCCCGGAATATAGGTCGAGTCGCCCTGCGTGGTGATCTCGACCTTCTGCAGCATCTGGCGAACGATCACCTCGATGTGCTTGTCGTTGATCGACACGCCCTGCAGCCGGTAGACCTCCTGGATCTCGTTGACGAGGTAAGACGCAAGCGCCTCCACGCCCTTGATCGCCAGGATGTCGTGCGGCGCCGGATTGCCGTCGAGGATATAGTCGCCCTTCTCGATGACGTCGCCGTCCTGGAGATGGAACGGCTTGCCCTTCGGGATCAGGTATTCGACCGGCTCAAGCGTCGAGTCATGCGGCTCGATGATGATGCGGCGCTTGTTCTTGTAGTCGCGGCCGAAGCGGATCGTGCCATCGATCTCTGCGATGATGGCGTGATCCTTCGGACGACGAGCCTCGAACAGCTCGGCAACACGCGGCAGACCGCCGGTGATGTCCTTGGTCTTGGCGCTTTCCATCGGGATACGCGCCAGGACGTCGCCGGGGCGAACCTGAGCACCCGGCTCGACCGAGAGAATGGCCTCGACCGAGAGCAGGAAGCGGGCATCGCCGCCCTTCGACAGCTTGCCGACCTTGCCCTTGGCGTCCTGAACCACGATCGCCGGCTTCAGGTCGTTGCCGCGCGGCGTCGAACGCCAGTCGATGACCTCGCGCTTGGTGATGCCGGTCGACTCGTCGGCCGTTTCCTGGACGGAAATGCCGTCGACCAGATCCTCGAACGCCACCTTGCCCTCGATTTCGGTGAGGATCGGGCGGGTGTAAGGATCCCACTCGGCGATGCGCTGGCCGCGCTTCACCTTGTCGCCATCGTCCACGAAGATGCGCGAACCATAGGTGACGCGGTGCGTTGCGCGCTCCTTGCCGGCCTCGTCGAGGATCAGCACCGCCATGTTGCGGCCCATGACCATCTGCTGGCCGTCCGAGTTGCGCACCACGTTGCGGTTGCGGATCTCGACCTTGCCCTCATAGGAGGCTTCAAGGAACGAGCTATCCACCACCTGCGCCGTACCGCCCATGTGGAAGGTACGCATGGTGAGCTGGGTGCCCGGCTCGCCGATCGACTGCGCCGCGATGACGCCGACGGCCTCGCCCTGGTTGACCGGGGTGCCCCGGGCCAGATCGCGTCCATAGCAGACCGCGCAGACGCCGACCCTGACTTCGCAAGTCAGCGCCGAGCGGATGCGGACCGACTGCACGCCGGCCTTTTCGATCTGCTCCACGTCGCGCTCGTCCATCAGCGTTCCGGCCTTGACCAGCAATTCGCCGGTCACCGGATGGTTGATGTCGTCGAGCGCGGTGCGGCCCAGCACGCGCTGGCCGACCGAAGCGACGACCTGACCGGCATCGACGATCGGCTGCATGGTGAGGCCCTTGTCGGTGCCGCAATCCACGGAGTTGACGATGCAGTCCTGCGCCACGTCGACCAGACGACGGGTGAGGTAGCCCGAGTTCGCCGTCTTCAAGGCGGTGTCTGCCAGGCCCTTGCGGGCGCCGTGGGTCGAGTTGAAGTACTCGAGCACGGTCAGGCCTTCCTTGAAGTTCGAGATGATCGGCGTCTCGATGATTTCACCCGACGGCTTGGCCATCAGGCCGCGCATGCCGGCGAGCTGGCGCATCTGGGTGGGCGAGCCGCGCGCACCGGAGTGCGACATCATGTAGATCGAGTTCATCGGCTTCTGACGGCCATTGTCCTCGAACTCGACCGCCTTGATGCGGGCCATCATTTCGTCGGCGACCTTTTCCGAGCACTTGGCCCAGGCGTCGACGACCTTGTTGTACTTCTCGCCCTGCGTGATCAGGCCGTCATTGTACTGCTGCTCGTATTCCTTGGCCAAGGCCTCGGTGTCCGACACGAGCTTGATCTTGGTGTCCGGAATCAGCATGTCGTCCTTGCCGAACGAAATGCCGGCGCGGCAGGCATGAGCGAAACCGAGCGCCATGATGCGATCGCAGAAAATGACCGTCTCCTTCTGACCGCAATGGCGGTAGACGGTGTCGATCATCTTGGAGATGTTCTTCTTGGTCATCTCCTGGTTGGCGGTCTCGTAAGGCACGTTGACGTTCTTCGGCAGAAGCTCGCCGATGATCATGCGGCCAGGCGTGGTGTCGTAAATCTTCGACACGACCTTGCCCTCGGCGTCGACCGAGCGGAAGCGGCCCTTGATCTTGGCGTGCAGGGTCACCGCCTTGGTCTCGAGCGCGTGCTGGAGTTCGCCCATGTCGGCAAACACCATGCCCTCGCCCGGCTCGTTCTGGTTGACGATCGAGAGATAGTAGAGACCCAGAACCATATCCTGCGACGGCACGATGATCGGCGCGCCGGAAGCCGGGTGCAGGATGTTGTTGGTCGACATCATCAGCACGCGGGCTTCCAACTGCGCTTCCAGCGACAGCGGCACGTGAACCGCCATCTGGTCGCCGTCGAAGTCGGCGTTGAAGGCCGTGCAGACCAGCGGATGCAGCTGGATCGCCTTGCCTTCGATCAGGATCGGCTCGAACGCCTGGATGCCGAGGCGGTGCAGCGTCGGCGCGCGATTCAAGAGCACCGGATGCTCGCGGATGACCTCGTCGAGGATATCCCAGACTTCCGGACGCTCCTTCTCGACCAGCTTCTTGGCCTGCTTGACGGTCGAGGAGTAACCCTTCGCGTCGAGGCGGGCGTAGATGAAGGGCTTGAACAATTCGAGCGCCATCTTCTTGGGCAGGCCGCACTGGTGCAGCTTGAGCTCCGGACCGGTGACGATGACCGAACGGCCGGAATAGTCGACGCGCTTGCCGAGCAGGTTCTGGCGGAACCGGCCCTGCTTGCCCTTGAGCATGTCCGACAGCGACTTCAGCGGACGCTTGTTGGCGCCGGTGATGACGCGGCCGCGGCGGCCGTTGTCGAACAGCGCGTCCACAGCTTCCTGCAGCATGCGCTTTTCATTGCGCACGATGATGCCGGGGGCACGCAGCTCGATCAGCCGCTTCAGACGGTTGTTGCGGTTGATGACGCGGCGATAGAGGTCGTTGAGGTCCGACGTCGCGAACCGTCCGCCGTCCAGCGGGACGAGCGGGCGCAGGTCCGGCGGGATCACCGGAACCACCTTCATGATCATCCATTCCGGACGGTTGCCGGACTCCATGAAGTTCTCGACGACCTTGAGCCGCTTCAGATACTTCTTCTGCTTCAGCTCGGACGTGGTCGAAGCCAGCTCCGAACGCAGGTCGCCGGCGATCTTCTCCAGGTCCATGCCGGCCAGAAGGTCATGAATGGCCTCGGCGCCGATCATGGCGGTGAAGCTATCCTCGCCATATTCGTCGACGGCGATCATGTACTCTTCCTCGCTGAGCAGCTGGTGCTCCTTCAGCGCGGTGAGGCCGGGTTCGGTGACGATGTAGTTCTCGAAGTAGAGGACGCGCTCGATGTCCTTCAAGGTCATGTCGAGCAGCGTGCCGATGCGCGAGGGCAGCGACTTCAGGAACCAGATATGGGCGACGGGCGCCGCCAGCTCGATATGGCCCATGCGCTCGCGGCGAACGCGCGACAGCGTGACTTCGACGCCGCACTTTTCGCAGATGACGCCCTTGTACTTCATGCGCTTGTACTTGCCGCACAGGCATTCGTAGTCCTTGATCGGCCCAAAAATGCGCGCGCAGAACAGACCGTCACGCTCCGGCTTGAAGGTGCGGTAGTTGATGGTCTCCGGCTTCTTGATCTCGCCGAACGACCAGGACAGAATCTTCTCAGGGCTGGCAAGCGATATCCGGATGGAATCGAACACCTGCGCCGGCGCCTGGGGATTGAAGAGATTCATGACCTCTTGGTTCATGCCGTTCTCCTTTCGGGGTCCTCGAAAACCCCTTGCATCTGATGCGGGGCGAATGCCCGCTGAGTGGTCGGCCCACCGGCCGAAGAATTTGGTGCACCCGGTCGCGGAAGAGCCTCTCCCGCGACCGGGTGTCTTGTTTATTCCGCTGCGTCGGGCAGCCGAACCGGGGCTTCGTCGAGCTTGGTGTTCTCCAATTCGACGTTGAGGCCGAGCGACCGCATCTCCTTGACGAGAACGTTGAAGCTCTCGGGGATGCCGGCCTCGAAGGTGTCGTCACCGCGGACGATCGCCTCGTAGACCTTGGTGCGGCCGGCGACGTCGTCCGACTTCACCGTCAGCATTTCCTGCAGCGTGTAGGCGGCGCCGTAGGCTTCCAGTGCCCAGACCTCCATTTCGCCGAAGCGCTGGCCGCCGAACTGCGCCTTGCCGCCCAGCGGCTGCTGGGTGACGAGCGAGTACGGACCGATCGAGCGCGCGTGGATCTTGTCGTCCACGAGGTGGTGAAGCTTGAGCATGTAGATGTAGCCCATCGTCACCTTGCGATCGAACGGCTCGCCGGTGCGTCCGTCATAGAGCTGCGACTGACCGCTGGTGTGCAGGCCCGCCTGCTCCAGCATGACGTTGATGTCGGCCTCGTGCGCGCCGTCGAACACCGGGGTCGCGATCGAGACGCCGCGGCGCATCTGCTCGCTCAGGCGAACGATGCTCTCGTCGTCATACTCGCGGACCGGCTCGTTGCGGTCGTTGGCGGGCATGAAGCTCTCCAGCGTCTTGCGCAGCGGCTTGATGTCGCCGGCAGACTTGTAGGCGTCGATCATCTCGCCGATCTTCCTGCCCATTCCGGCGCAAGCCCAGCCCAGATGCGTTTCCAGGATCTGGCCGACATTCATGCGGCTCGGCACACCCAGCGGGTTGAGCACGATATCGGCATGCGTGCCGTCCTCGAGGAAAGGCATGTCCTCGACCGGAACGATGCGCGACACGACACCCTTGTTGCCGTGACGGCCGGCCATCTTGTCGCCCGGCTGCATCTTGCGCTTCACCGCCACGAAGACCTTGACCATCTTCATGACGCCCGGAGGCATTTCGTCGCCGCGCTGCACCTTCTCGACCTTGTCCATGAAGCGCTGTTCGAGCGCCTTCTTGGAATCGTCGTACTGGCCGCGCAGGGCTTCCAGTTCGCTCTGGAGCTTTTCGTTCTCCACGGCGAACTGCCACCACTGCGAACGCGGATACTCGTCGAGCGTGTCTTTCGACAGCGTCGAGCCCTTCTTGAAGCCCTTCGGTCCGGCGATCGCTTCCTTGCCGACGAGCACGTCGGAAAGGCGCGCGTAGACGTTGCGATCCAGGATCGCCTGCTCGTCGTCACGGTCCTTGGCGAGGCGTTCGATCTCCTCGCGCTCGATCGCCATGGCGCGCTCGTCCTTCTCCACACCGTGGCGATTGAACACGCGCACCTCGACGACGGTGCCGAAGGTGCCCGGAGGCATGCGCATCGAGGTGTCGCGCACATCGGATGCCTTTTCGCCGAAGATGGCGCGCAGAAGCTTTTCTTCCGGCGTCATCGGGCTTTCGCCCTTCGGCGTGATCTTGCCGACCAGGATATCGCCCGGCTGAACTTCGGCACCGATATAGACGATGCCGGCTTCATCGAGGTTCTTCAGCGCTTCTTCCGAGACGTTCGGAATGTCGCGCGTGATTTCCTCCGGTCCGAGCTTGGTGTCGCGCGCCATGACCTCGAACTCCTCGATGTGGATCGAGGTGAAGACGTCGTCGGCGACGATGCGCTCGGACAGGAGGATCGAGTCCTCGTAGTTGTAGCCGTTCCACGGCATGAACGCGACCAGCACGTTGCGGCCGAGAGCCAGATCGCCGAGCTCGGTCGAAGGACCGTCCGCGATGATGTCGCCCTTGTTGACCCGGTCGCCCATGCGCACCAGCGGACGCTGGTTGATGCAGGTGTTCTGGTTCGAACGCTGGAACTTCATCAGCCGGTAGATGTCGACGCCGGACTTGCCCGGATCGAGGTCTTCCGTTGCGCGGATGACGATACGCGTCGCGTCCACCTGGTCGACGATGCCGCCGCGGCGGGCGCCGATGGCGGCGCCCGAGTCACGGGCGACGATCGGCTCCATGCCGGTGCCGACGAACGGCGCTTCGGCGCGCACCAGCGGCACGGCCTGGCGCTGCATGTTCGAGCCCATCAGCGCGCGGTTGGCGTCGTCGTTCTCAAGGAACGGGATCAGGGCCGCGGCCACCGACACCATCTGCTTGGGCGAAACGTCCATCAGGTCGACGTTTTCACGCGGCGCCATCATCACTTCGCCGGCACTGCGGCAAATGACGAATTCGTCGACAAAGCGACCATCCTTGTCGAGCTCGGCATTGGCCTGCGCGACATGGTGCTTGGCCTCTTCCATCGCCGACAGATAGACGACGTCATTGGTCAGCTTGCCGTCGACGATCTTGCGGTACGGGCTCTCGATGAAGCCGTACTTGTTGACGCGCGCGAAGGTGGCGAGCGAGTTGATCAGGCCGATATTCGGGCCTTCCGGCGTCTCGATCGGGCAGATGCGGCCGTAATGCGTCGGGTGCACGTCGCGCACCTCGAAGCCGGCCCGCTCGCGGGTCAGACCGCCCGGTCCAAGCGCGGAGAGACGGCGCTTGTGGGTGATCTCCGATAGCGGGTTGGTCTGGTCCATGAACTGCGACAGCTGCGAGGAACCGAAGAACTCGCGCACGGCGGCAGCCGCCGGCTTGGCGTTGATCAGGTCCTGCGGCATGACCGTGTCGATCTCGATCGAGGACATACGCTCCTTGATCGCGCGCTCCATGCGCAGCAGGCCGACGCGGTACTGGTTTTCCATCAGTTCGCCGACCGAACGCACGCGGCGATTGCCGAGATTGTCGATGTCGTCGATCTCACCCTTGCCGTCACGCAGTTCGACCAGCGTCTTGACCACGGCCAGGATGTCGTCCTTGCGCAGTACGCGGACGGTGTCCTCGGCCTTGAGTTCGAGGCGCATGTTCATCTTGACGCGGCCGACGGCGGACAGGTCGTAGCGCTCGCTGTCGAAGAACAGCGAATTGAACATGGCTTCGGCGGTTTCGAGCGTCGGCGGCTCGCCCGGGCGCATGACACGGTAGATGTCGAACAGCGCGTCCTGGCGGCTCTCGTTCTTGTCGACGGCGAGCGTGTTGCGGATGTAGGCGCCGACATTGACGTGGTCGATGTCGAGGATCTGGATCTCGTCCTCGCCCGTGCCGAGCAGCACCTTCAGCGTCTTGTCGTCGATCTCGTCGCCGGCTTCGAGGAAGATCTCGCCGGTGGCGTAGTTGACGATGTCCTCGGCGAGATAGTTGCCAAGCAGGTCCTCGTCGGTCGCCTTGATCGCCTTCAGGCCCTTTTCGCCGAGCTGGCGAGCCTGGCGGGCGGTGATCTTCTTGCCGGCCTCGACAACAACCTCACCCGTATCGGCGTCGACCAGGTCGCCGACGGCCTTCAAGCCGCGGAAACGATCGACGTTGAACGGAATGCGCCAGTGATCGCCGGCGCGCTTGTAGGTGATCTTGTTGTAGAAGGTCGACAGGATCTCTTCGCCGTCCATGCCGAGCGCCATCAGCAGCGACGTCACCGGAATCTTGCGGCGACGGTCGATGCGGGCGTGCACGACGTCCTTGGAATCGAACTCGATGTCGAGCCACGAACCGCGATAGGGGATGACGCGCGCGGCAAACAGGAGCTTGCCCGACGAGTGCGACTTTCCCTTGTCATGGTCGAAGAAGACGCCCGGCGAGCGGTGCATCTGCGAGACGATGACGCGTTCGGTGCCGTTGACGATGAAGGTGCCGTTCGAGGTCATGAGCGGCATGTCGCCCATGTAGACGTCCTGCTCCTTGATGTCCTTGATCGACTTCGCGCCGGTATCCTCGTCGATATCGAATACGATCAGGCGCAGCGTCACCTTCAGCGGCGCGGCATAGGTGAGGTCGCGCTGACGGCATTCGTCAACGTCGAATTTCGGTCCTTCGAACTCGTACTTCACGAACTCCAGCATCGAGGAGCCGGAAAAATCGGAGATCGGGAAGACCGACTTGAAAACAGCCTGCAGTCCCTCGTCCGGACGTCCACCCTTGGGCTCGTCCACCATCAGGAACTGGTCATAGGATGCCTTCTGAACCTCGATGAGGTTCGGCATCTCCGCAACTTCCGGGATCTTTCCGAAGAACTTGCGTACGCGTCTGCGGCCATTGAAAGTCTGGGTCTGGGCCATCGTCGCTCCTTAGCTCTAAACTCGGGGCGAGCCTCGCCGCGGCTCGCCTTGCATCCGAACCGCCTGGGCAGCGGCTCTCTGTCTGTTCTCCGGCCCCATTACCAAACTACTTGGCGGCGGCCGGCTAAAACGGGAGAAAACCCGTTTCCTGAGGGCCGGTTTTCGGCCCTCAGGAAAGAGGTTTTCGTACATCTCGCGCTACGCAGCCTCCCCAGGGTCACCCGAGGGAGTGGCGGACGGCGCGAGGCCGTCCGCCGCTTGTTACGCTTACTTCAGCTCGACCTTGGCGCCGGCTGCTTCCAGCTGGGCCTTGAACTTGTCGGCGTCGGCCTTGGAAACGGCTTCCTTGACCGGCTTCGGAGCCGCTTCGACCAGGTCCTTGGCTTCCTTGAGGCCAAGGCCGGTGATGGCGCGGACTTCCTTGATGACGTTGATCTTCTGGGCGCCGGCGTCGGTGAGGACGACGTCGAATTCCGTCTTTTCCTCGACCGGAGCAGCGGCGGCGGCAGCGCCGCCGGCAGCGGCAACCGCCACCGGAGCAGCAGCCGAAACGCCCCACTTTTCTTCCAGAAGCTTCGACAGCTCAGCCGCCTCGAGGACGGTCAGCTTCGAAAGGTCGTCTACGATCTTTGCGAGATCAGCCATTGTTGTATTCCTTCATAAGGTTCGAACGTGTGTTTGTGATAGCGAGGAACGGCCTCATGCCGCCTCGTCCTTCCGGGCGTAAGCGCCGATGACACGCGCGACCGAAGCCGCGGGCGCATTGACGATCTGGGCGATCCGGGTTGCCGGCGTGGCGATCATGCCAACCAGCCTGGCGCGCAGCTCGTCGAGCGACGGAAGTGTGGCGAGTGCCTTCACACCGTCGGCGTTGAGCGAGGTGGTGCCCATTGCGCCGCCGAGGATGACCAGCTTGTCATTCCCCTTGGCGAAATCGGACGCGACCTTCGGCGCCGCAATCGGATCCTCCGAATAGGCGACCAGCGTCTGTCCCTTGAACAGATCGATGATCGATGCGGAGTCCGTGCCCTGAAGAGCGATTTTGGCGAGACGGTTCTTCGCGACTTTAACGGTGCCACCGGCAGCGCGCATTTTCGACCGGAGGTCGTTCATTTGCGCGACGGTGATACCGGCATAGTGGGCCACGACCACTGAACCCGCGTTCGAGAACGCATCGTTCAGGCCCGTGACGAGTTCGCGTTTTTCCGCTCTGTCCACTGCCTATCTCCAGTTGACCCCCATCCTGCTAACGGGAACATTCCCATTCACGAGGACAGGCGTCGGGTTGCCTTTTGCCGGCCGGGCCATCCAGTAACGGATCTCCCGAACAGCGCTCGAGGATCCTGCCCCCTTTCGCCACATCGCCGGCAAGCCGGACGATGCGCAGACAAAAGGCAAACACGGTTCGAACCTTTCATTGGAGCACTTGCTCCGTTGTCAGGTCTTCACCCGTCTCATGCAGGCCCACATGAATTAAGGCCCCCCTTTTCAATAAAGGCCGGGCCGCCTGCAATCTCGGACAGGATGTCCGGAAGCCTTTCGGCTCCCGGTACCGGGCCCAGAACGATCCGGGCCCGGAATTCACTTGCGGATCGACCTTTCAGCGGCCGATCCAGATCGTCTTAATCAGGACGCTGCGAGCGTCGAGACATCGAGCTTGAGGCCCGGGCCCATCGTCGAGGTGACCGACACCTTCTTGACGTAGTTGCCCTTGGCGCCAGCAGGCTTTGCCTTGGTCACCGCATCGGCGAAGGCGCGGATGTTTTCTTCCAGCGCCTTGACGTCGAACGAGACCTTGCCGACGCCGGCGTGAACGATGCCGGCCTTCTCGACGCGGAACTCCACAGCGCCGCCCTTCGATGCCTTGACGGCGGCCGCGACGTCGGTGGTGACGGTACCGACCTTCGGGTTCGGCATCATGCCGCGCGGGCCGAGCACCTTGCCCAGACGGCCGACGAGCGGCATCATGTCCGGCGTGGCGATGCAGCGATCGAAATCGATCGTGCCCTTCTGGACGATGTCGACCAGGTCCTCCGCGCCGACGATGTCGGCGCCGGCGGCCTTGGCTTCCTCGGCCTTGTCGCCACGGGCGAACACGGCGACGCGGACTGAGCGGCCGGTGCCGTTCGGCAGGTTGACCACGCCGCGGACCATCTGGTCGGCATGACGGGGATCAACGCCGAGATTCATCGCGACTTCGATCGTCTCATCGAACTTGACCGTGGAGCGATCCTTGAGCAGCTTCAGCGCGTCACCCAAGGTATAAGCCTTGTTGGGATCGATGCCTTCGCGGGTCTTCGATACACGCTTTGCAATCTTTGCCATGATCTCAGCCCACCACTTCCAGACCCATCGAGCGGGCGGAGCCCTCGACCATGCGCATGGCCGCCTCGACGTCGTTTGCGTTCAGATCCTTCATCTTCTGCTCGGCGATGGCGCGGACCTTGTCGCGGCCGATCGTGCCCGCCTTGACCTTGCCCGGCTCCTTCGAGCCCGACTTCAGGTTCGCGGCCTTCTTCAGGAAGTAGCTCACCGGCGGCGTCTTCATGACGAAGGTGAACGACTTGTCCTGGTAGTAGGTGATGACGACCGGAATCGGCGATCCCTTTTCCATTTCCTGGGTCTGCGCGTTGAACGCCTTGCAGAACTCCATGATGTTGATGCCGCGCTGACCAAGCGCCGGGCCGATCGGGGGCGACGGCGTAGCCGAGCCCGCGGCAACCTGGAGCTTGAGCTGGCCTGCAATTTTCTTAGCCATCTCTATTCCTGCCTTTGTCTATGCCGATCCCACCATCTGGGAAAGCACCGGCTGTTGCAGTCTGGTGGTGCGGTTCCTGCGGCCGGCTAAAGCCGCATTCGCCTCCCACCGTTCTCAGGCCGCGCGTTGCCGCGCCGCCTCCCCTGACCACCGGAACGGCGCCAGGGATTTCGGATCAGCCTTTTTCGACTTGTCCGAATTCCAGATCGACAGGCACGGCGCGCCCGAAGATCGAAACTTCCACCTTGAGCCGCGCCCGCTCCTCGTCCACTTCCTGGACGAAACCGTTGAAGGACGCGAAGGGGCCATCCGAAACGCGGATCGCCTCGCCGATCTCGAAAGTAACCGAGGGCTTCGGCCGCTCGACGCCTTCCTGCACCTGGTTCAGGATGCGCTGCGCCTCGGCCTCGGTGATCGGCACCGGTTTGGAGTCGCCCAGGAAGCCGGTGACCTTCGGCGTGTTCTTGACTAGCGAGAACACGGCGTCGGTCAAGTTGGCCTTCAGGAGCACATAGCCCGGAAAGAACTTGCGCTCGGCGTCGACCTTGCGGCCGCGACGAACCTCGACGACCTTCTCGGTCGGCACGACGATCTGCTCGATATCGGCGGACAAGCCCTTCTGCTTGGCCTTGTTCTCGATGTCCTCGGCGACCTTCTTCTCAAAGTTCGAATAGGCGTGGACGATGTACCAGCGCGTAGTCATTTCACGACTTCTCCGTAATCGCCGGACTTAGCGTCCAATGCCCAGAATCTGTTCGACCGCGAGGCCCATGAGCTGATCGGCGGTGAAGAAAAAGATCATCGCGATCACAGCGAAGGCCAGAACCATCACCGTCGAGATCATCGTTTCGCGCCGCGATGGCCAAGTCACCTTGGCGGTCTCCGCGCGAACCTGCTGGAGAAAGACGAAAGGATTTGTGGTTTTCGAAGCCATATGCCGCTCTGTCTTCAAGACCCGTTGGCCGGGTCTCCTGGATGATCCCGCTGGCCGGGACGTGCCGCCTGGGTCCATTTTCGCGCCGAATCAGCGCAATCATTTCGCCCATGCAAATCAGACGCGTAAAGCCGGCTTCCCAGCTCCACGCGTCGCGTGTCTGTTTCGTCTACATAAAACCGATTCTTGATCCACGCAAGTGGCAAGTGTCCGCTTTATGACCAAACGCCGCCTCGGAACCATCCAGTCGTTCCGTCCCGGCTATGGCGCCCTTATGCCTCAATCGACCTAATATGGCAAGCCGGTCGCCGATTTTCAAATGACGTGCAACATTTTGTGTGACCAAAATCGAGCTTTTCTGCCGAGCGGCGTCAGTCCGCGCACCGACCGAACTCGGGAAGACCTTGCGACCGGCCGCCGGCTGCGATCTTGAGCACCGAGTGAAAAACGGTCTCAAGTTCGAAGCCAGTTCCCCACCAGCAAAGCGACCACTAGCAAAGCCATCAGCCGTCCTAGGCCTACAAGCTGGCAACTGCGCCTCCAAGCCTCGGAAATCTCTTTCAGGTCCGCTTGCATGGGATCGGAGGGATAGCTCATCCCCTGCGATCCGAACCAATAATGACACAGGAAGATGAAGCGGTAGGGCTTGTAGAGCGGCCGGTGCATTGCGAATTCAAGGATCTTGGCCCCGTAGCTCAAGCTTGGGTATGCAAAGCGGATATAATGGGTCTCGAAGACTTCAAACGCCGAAGGCTGCTTGTGCAGTTCCCGGACGCTAACGATGTAGCGCCGCGACTGTTCGAAAACGTTCATCGTCAAGCTGCGCTGGGAGACATACAGGTATCGCTCCGAAACGAGCCCGTGCATGATGTCCGCTGCCGCGAATTCAAAATAGACGAGCGCTTCCCGGATATCCTTCTGCAAATTCTGCTGAGCTGCATCTGCTTGAAGCTCACCATAGGTCGGAAATGGGGTCCGGTTCTGCAAGTAAGGATTAGAGAGCCTTCTCAGGATCGGATAGACCGGATGGGAATCGGCAAGCAGGTACTTGTTGGCCTTTTCCCGCCGAAACGCATTCGTGGCCTGACGGGCCGAGATGTACCAACCGAGGATCACCAGAATGCCCGTGAGAAGGACAGCGTAGCCGTCTGGGATCTGCGTGATCGATGTATTCTTCCCAAGCCCGATTAGGTAGCCGAGAAACTCGCCCATAACGAAAAGCCCCCAGGGGATCCCCAGGGGCTTCTTATCGCATCTGCACGCGGAATTAAATAATGATGATGTCTCTCATGTGGAGAATCCTCCGAGCACGTTCCTTACTGACTTACGTAAGCTATCATATGCAAGCGGACCAGTGAACAAAAAATGAACAATACCTAAATTCGTATCCAGGCAAGGCTACTTTCGGGCTCCGCGCCACGCAAGGCGTTTTCTAGGTACCTATTCCCCTGAGGGAAAATGGCACGGGCAGCAGGGCTCGAACCTACGACCTGCGGTTTTGGAGACCGCCGCTCTACCAACTGAGCTATGCCCGTACACGTGCGCCTCGGCGCAGCAGGGGCTTCCTAAAAGCTTCCGCGCGCTCTGTAAAGAGCGGTTTGCAAGCAAACGCGCCTTCATCCCCTTTACCGGAAATCGGGATGGCCGCCGGCCAGCCCGCCGTCGTCGATCTCCGGTTTCACGCAGGAGTGCGTCGGCATGCCATTCGCGGAGATCTTGCCTGCCGGCCGGTGTATCCGTTGGCCGGCTATTTGGTGTCCGGGACCCGGTACGGCCCGCCAGGCACGCCCCAGCCCCAGGCCGGCATCGGCTCGGTCTCCGGATCGCACGTTTCGCCGAGATTGGAGTTCATCTTGGCGAGCCGCGATCCCCATTCGACATAGCCCATGAAGGCGGAACGGAACTCCGGGTCGTCAGGCAGGCCGACCGCATCGGCGGCATCGGCCAGCAGACTGATCCAGCGGCGGCGCTGCTCTTCCGTCAAATGCTTGCCCAGGTGATGCATCACCATCTCGCGGTGGCCGCCGAATTTTTCGCTGTAGGTTTTCGGGCCGCCGAAAACCTCGCCGATAAAGGCCGCGACATGGGCGGGGTGGTCGGGCGACATATGCTTGAACACCGGCCCGACGACCGGATCCCGCGCCACCTTGTCATAGAAGGTCTGCGTCAGCCGGTTCAGCGCTTCGCTGCCGCCGGCCCATTCATACAGTGTCGGAACATCCTGGCTCATACTTGACCTCCGCCCAGCGCCGCCTGCAGCGACGATAGCGGAAAAATCGAGCAAGCCTCAACCTGCCTCGATGGCCAGTTCGATGACGCGGCTACCGTTCGACTGCGTGTCGGCCCCGGCATGCCAATGGCTGATCTTCGGTCGCCAACAAAAAAGGGCGGCCCGAGGACCGCCCTTCCTTCTCGATCCGGCTGATGCCGGTGTCGACTATTCCTTGATGGTGACGACGATGCCGGCACCGACGGTGCGGCCGCCTTCACGGATGGCGAAGCGCAGCTTCTCTTCCATGGCGATCGGCACGATCAGCTCGACGTCGACCGTGATGTTGTCGCCGGGCATCACCATCTCGGTGCCGGCCGGCAGCGACACGATGCCGGTCACGTCCGTCGTGCGGAAGTAGAACTGCGGACGGTAGTTGGTGAAGAACGGCGTGTGACGGCCACCCTCGTCCTTGGTCAGGATGTAGGCTTCGGCCACGAACTTCTTGTGCGGCTTCACCGAACCGGGCTTGGCCAGAACCTGGCCGCGCTCGACACCTTCACGGTCGACGCCGCGCAGCAGCGCGCCGATGTTGTCGCCGGCCTGGCCCTGGTCGAGCAGCTTGCGGAACATCTCAACGCCCGTGCAGGTCGTCTTGGTGGTCGGACGGATGCCGATGATCTCCAGCTCCTCGCCGACCTTGACCACGCCGCGCTCGACGCGCCCGGTCACAACCGTGCCGCGGCCCGAGATCGAGAACACGTCCTCGATCGGCATCAGGAACGGCTTGTCAAGCGGACGAACCGGCGTCGGGATGTAGGCGTCGACCTGAGCCATCAGCTCGCGGATCGCGTCCTCGCCGATCTTCTTGTCCGAATCTTCCAAAGCCGCCAGCGCCGAACCCTTGACGATCGGAATGTCGTCGCCGGGGAACTCGTTCTTGGTCAGCAATTCGCGAACCTCGAGCTCGACCAGCTCAAGCAGCTCGGCGTCGTCGACCTGGTCGACCTTGTTCAAGAACACCACGATCGACGGCACACCGACCTGGCGGGCCAGAAGGATGTGCTCGCGGGTCTGCGGCATCGGGCCGTCAGCAGCCGACACGACCAGGATCGCGCCGTCCATCTGCGCGGCACCGGTGATCATGTTCTTCACATAGTCGGCGTGGCCGGGGCAGTCGACGTGGGCGTAGTGGCGGTTCTCCGTCTCGTACTCAACGTGAGCCGTCGAAATGGTGATGCCGCGCGCCTTCTCTTCCGGCGCCGCGTCAATCTGGTCATAGCGCTTGTATTCGCCAAAATACTTGGTGATCGCTGCCGTCAAAGACGTCTTGCCATGATCAACGTGGCCAATCGTGCCGATGTTCACATGCGGCTTGGTGCGCTCGAATTTACCTTTTGCCATAGTCTCTTTCCTTGGACGGCCTGGACCTTCAGTTCAGTCGAATGCGGGGCGATTAGCGACAAAGGCCAAAAAACACAAGCGTCTTTTGCCCGGGCGCCGTCTCACTCGGTCCGAACCCGTGATCCGATTGCGGGGATATGGCGCTGATATAGGAACGTGTCGCGCGAAATGGAATGGGCCCATGCCCTGCGCAAGGACGCCGGCATTGCGCGCGCCGCTCGTCGGTTGCTGTCGGATTGGTCGCCGCTCCATGGCCCATTGCGGCGGCGTTCCCGCTCTGATTTCCTGCACCGATGCATTTCATCCCGACAGCCGTTCGCGGCCCCCTGTTCATGATCGTCTCGACCGGGTCGTATCTCGTCAACGATACGATGATGAAGCTCGCCACGGCGGGCCTGCCGTCTTACGAAGTGCTGTTCCTGCGCGGCGCGGCGGCGGCGCTCTGGGGCTTTCCGCTGCTGCTCGCGCTCGGCTATGGCAAACAGATCCCGCTGATCTTCGACAAGCGCGTGCTGCACCGCAACCTGCTCGAACTGGCCGCCATCCTTTGTTACGTCGTGGCGCTCGCCAACATGCAGATCGCCGATTCCACCGCGCTCGGACAGGTCACGCCGCTCTTGATGCTGGTCGGCTCCTCCATTCTGTTCGGCGAGCGGATAGGCGGCCAGCGCATGGCGCTGATCGGCCTCGGCTTCATCGGCGCGCTGATGGTGGCGCAACCGACCATGCAGGGCATCTCGATCTATGCCTTGCTGGCGCTCGGCAACGCGGCATTGTCGGCCGCGCGCGATCTCACCGGCAGGCGGGTTCCGGCCGAGGTGCCGGGAATGATCGTGGCGATTTCCGCCGTCGTCGTCGTGCTGATCGGCGCCGGTGCGGCACACCTGGTTTCAGAGCGCTGGATCATGCCCGAAGCGCATCATTTGCTGCTCATGGCCGGAGCCGGGTTTTTCCTGATCTTCGGCCATTTCTTCATCTTCATGGCCTATCGCGTCGGGCCGACCAGCGCGGTGGCGCCGTTCTACTACTGCTTCACCGTCTGGGCGGTGATTTCGGGCCTGCTGGTGTTCGGACAATTCCCAAACGCGCTGGCGGTCTGCGGCATCCTTCTGGTTGTCGGCAGCGGATTGGCAATCGTCTCGCTCGACCAGCGCAAGCGCCGGCTGACCGTCGTCGCATAGGCCTGGCGCCCTGGCAGGCGCCGGCGCGTGCCCTTTCAGCTGATATTGCAGTAGTCAGATCGATCGTCTAATCGGCGAAGCATCGTCCGACCGACGAAGACATGATGATCAGCCAAGGGAGCTTCCCCATGACCGATTTTGACCAGAACAAGCACTCCGACGCCGAGCACAAGGCGGCCATCCGCAAGTCGCTTGTCGGCTGGGCGGTGTTCATCGCGGGAACGCTGATCTTTTTCGCCGCGGCCGACGCAATCCTGATGCCATAGGCAAGCTTGCCGCGCATACCGGCCGGAAGCCGGTGTTGCCTCGGCGGAATTCGAAATCAGACAGTTCGGCTGGCGCTTAAATCGTGCGCTTGCCGGCGAACTGGTGGTAGGCCCACAGCACGACCACGGCGCCCACCACGGCGACGATCAGGCTATAAATGTTGAGGCCGGTGACGCCCGACGCGCCGAAAGCGCTGAAGATCAGGCCGCCGACAATGGCGCCGACAATGCCCAGCACAATATCCATGATCATGCCCTGGCCGCTCTTGTTGACGATCTTGCTGCCAAGAAAGCCGGCAATGACGCCCAGAATAATCCAGCTGATGATTGACATTTTTCCTCTCCAATCCCCTGCCGCGTCCATCATTTTCATATGATTGTCAAAAGCTCAAGCCAGCTTGAAATTCCGCCCGTTTGCGTCATTGTGAGGACGGGACGGGCTTGGCTGACAAGGAGATCCACGATGGGACTGTTTGACAATGCCGTTCCAGGCGGCAACATCACCAAACCCCTGATGATCGCGCTCGGCGCGTTGCTGGTCGGAAAGATGCTGAGCGGCAGGAGCGCCGAACAGCCGGAGCAAGCCCAAGCTCCCGTACCGGCCGAGCCCAATGAAACCACGGCAGGCGATGGCGGCCTTCTTGGCGGGCTGGGCGGCCTGCTCGACAAATTGAAGAATTCCGGCCACGGCAACGTCGCCGATTCCTGGGTCGGCACCGGCCAGAACCAGCCGATCAACCCCAATGACCTGGGAAATGCGATCGGACCGCAGGTCATCCGGGAAATCGCGCAACGGACCGGGCTCGACGAGCAGGAGCTGCTCAAGCAACTGTCCGCAGCCCTGCCGGGCATCGTCGACAAGCTGACGCCGAACGGCCAGGTGCCGCAGCAACACCAGGTCGCATCGGCCTTCAACAGCTGAAACGAGTGGACAGCCATCCTCTGGAGCGCTGCGCGACCTGGCCGCGCAGTGTTTCAGCTTACCGATGGCGCGGTTGGAAATCTGGAGCGGGTAGCGGGAATCGAACCCGCATATTCAGCTTGGAAGGCTGCTGCTCTACCACTGAGCTATACCCGCGCCTTGCACTGAAGTATCGGATTTCCTGGAAAAGCGCCATGCGCTTTCCGCCTCCGATGCTTTCACGTTTCAGGGCTTCCGGGCCGGCAGTGGTGGAGAGGGTTGGATTCGAACCAACGTAGGCTAAGCCAACGGATTTACAGTCCGTCCCCTTTAACCACTCGGGCACCTCTCCAGTCTGCCGCCGGAGCCATGCAACGAGGCATTCTTGCCGATCCGGACCCGAGTATCACTTCTCCGAAATCAGCGAAGCGCCTTATGGCGGCAAGGCCAGTGGGTGTCAACCGCGCGGGAAGGGTTTTTCGATGTTGTTCGCCGGCTGCGGCGACGGACCATATCCCTGGCCGCCGGAGACCGCTATAGAAGCCGGCCATGAGCAACAAGACCGGCACCCCGAAAGACACCCACTACGCCAAGCTGCGCCGTGCGCACCGCGACGAGAAGAGCGGCGGCGCGCCGCCGTTCCGGCCGCGCCAGCCCGTGCCGCCAGGAGAGAACGCAGCCGACGGCCTGGTGCGGCTCTATGGCCTGCATACGGTGCGGGCGGCACTCGACAATCCGCGCCGCAAGGTCAAAAAAATGCTGGTGACGCGCAATGCCGCCGAGAGGCTGGGACTGGCCGACCTCGCGGCCCTGCCCTTCAAGGCGGAGCTGGCCGAACCCAGGGACATCGACAAGATCACGGGTTCGGATGCCGTGCACCAAGGCGTGCTGATCGAGGCCGAGCCGCTGAAGCCCAAGCGCCTCGACGCGCTCGGCGATACAAGACTGGTGCTGGTGCTCGACCAGATCACCGATCCGCACAATGTCGGCGCCATCCTGCGCTCGGCGGTCGCCTTCGATGCCGGCGCGCTGATCACCACGGCGCGCCACAGCCCGCAGGAATCAGGCGTGCTGGCGAAATCAGCCTCGGGCGCGCTCGAACATATCGACCAGATCGAGGTGAAGAACCTGGCCGACGCGCTCGGGCAACTGCATGAGGCCGGCTTCCAGACAATCGGTCTCGATTCGGGCGGCCCGGCCGAACTCGAAACGAGCTTTGCCGGCGACAAGCTTGCGCTGGTGCTGGGTGCGGAAGGCAAGGGCCTGCGCCAGAAGACGCGCGAGACGGTGACGACACTGGCCCGCCTCGACATGCCCGGCGCCATCCGCTCTCTCAACGTGTCGAACGCGGCGGCGGTAAGCCTTTATGCGGCACGGAAATTTTTAGCGAGTAGCGAGTAGCGAGTAGCGAGTAGCGAGTAGCGAGTAGCGAACTCCAATCCCGGCTATCCGCGGCTGCAACCCCTATTCGCTATTCCCTACTCGCTATTCGCCTCTGCCTACCTCATGCCCGGCCATCCGCTCCAGCGCCCTGACCAGGGCCGAGTGATCCTCCCTGGCGTCGCCATTGGCGGTGCAGGAATTGAACAGTTGCTGGGTGGTCGACGTGTTGGGCAGGGAGACGCCGAGCGCCCTTGCGCCTTCCAGGGCGAGGTTGAGATCCTTCTGGTGCAGTTCGATGCGGAAGCCCGGCGCGAAGGTGCGCCTGACCATGCGCTCGCCATGCACTTCGAGAATGCGCGAGGCGGCCAGCCCGCCCATCAGCGCCTGCCTGACCTTGGCCGGGTCGGCGCCGGCTTTTGAAGCAAAAACAAGCGCTTCGGCCACGGCTTCAATGGTCAGCGCGACGACGATCTGGTTGGCGACCTTGGTGGTCTGGCCGACGCCGTTCGGTCCGACCAGTGTGATGTTCTTGCCCATCTTCTCGAAAACGGGCCTGGCGCGCTCGAAGGCCCTCTCCTCGCCGCCGACCATGATGGTGAGCGATGCGGCCTTGGCTCCCACCTCGCCGCCCGAGACCGGCGCGTCGAGATAATCGCAGCCCATCTCGTTGATTTTTCCGGCGAAGGTCTTTGTCTCGATCGGCGAGATCGAGCTCATGTCGATGACCAGTTTGCCTTCGGAAAGACCTGATGCGACGCCGTTCCCGTCAAACAGCACCTCGGCCACCTGCGGTGTGTCGGGCACCATGGTGATGATGATATCGGCGGCCTTGGCCACGGCAGCGTGGTCAGAGACAGTTTTCAGTCCCTTGGCCACGAGATCGGCCGGCGGCTTGGAGCGGTGGTCGCTGGCGATGACCGTGTAGCCGGCATCCAGCAAATGTCCCGCCATCGGCGCGCCCATGATGCCAAGGCCGATGAAGCCGATGGTTTCCATAGTGGTTCTCCTTTGTTGAGGCCGAGTTCCGTCGCGCCCCCCTCTGTCCTGCCGGACATCTCCCCCACGAGGGGGGAGATTGGCAGTTCCGGCACCGGCCTCAACTTTCTCGGTTCAAAAAATTTGGCGAAGCCGCCGGTGACATCCGATCTCCCCCTTGTGGGGGAGATGGCCGGCAGGCTAGAGGGGGGCGCGAAGGATCGCGGCTTCGATTGCGATGGCTGCTAAGCCGCCGCGCTCCCTTGCCCAGCCAACTCTTTGAACCAGCCCAATCCCGCTTCGGTCCCCGCCTTCGGCTTGTATTCCGCCCCGACCCAGCCGGAATAACCGATGCGGTCTATGTGCTCGTAAAGGAAGGGATAGTTGATCTCGCCCGTCCCCGGCTCGTGACGGCCGGGATTGTCCGCAAGCTGGATATGCGCGATGCGGCCGAGGTTTGCCTCGATGGTACGGGCGAGATCCCCCTCCATGATCTGCATGTGGTAGATGTCGTATTGCAGGAACAGGTTCTTCGAGCCGACACGGTCGATCAGCGCCAGCGCCTGGTCGGAATAGTTGAGGAAGAAGCCCTCGATATCGCGCGTGTTGATCGGCTCGATCAGCAATTTGATACCGGCCTGCTCCAGTTTCTCCGCAGCGAAGGCGAGGTTCTCGGCAAACACATCCTCGAGCACCTTGCGGTCGACACCGGCGGGCGCGATGCCGGCCAGGCAATTGACCTGTGAGCAGCCGAGCGCCTGCGCATAGGCGATCGCCTTGGCGATGCCCTGGCGGAATTCCGGCACGCGGTCCGGCAAAACGGCGATACCGCGCTCGCCCTTGCCCCAATCGCCCGCCGGCAGGTTGAACAGCACCTGTGTCAGGCTGTTCTTCTTCAGCCGCGCGGCCACCACCTCGGGGGCATGGTCGTAGGGGCCTATATATTCGACGCCTTTGAAGCCCGCGCGGGCAGCTGCATCAAAACGGTCGAGGAAGTCATGCTCGCCAAAGAGCATCGAAAGATTGGCTGAAAAACGCGGCATTCTTTTTCTCCTAGTCCAGCATCACGATCGCCGTCGGGGCATCCTCTTGATGTTCGGCAAGGTCTTCGAATTCGGTGATCTTGTCGATCTCGGTGCCCATCGAGATGTTGGTGACGCGTTCGAGGATGAATTCGAGCACCACCGGAACCTGATGCTCCTTCATCAGCCGCTGCGCCTCCTTGAAGGCACCGGCGAATTCTTCCGGTTTGCGCACCCTGACCGCCTTGCAACCCATCGCCTCGGCAACAGCGACGTGGTCGACGCCGTAGCCGGCCTCTGGGTCGTCCGATCGGTTGATATTCTCGAAGGCGAGGCTGACCTCGTAATCCATCGAAAAACCGCGCTGCGCCTGGCGGATCAGACCGAGATAGGCGTTGTTCACGACGACATGGATATAGGGCAGCCTGTGCTGCGCGCCGACCGCCAGCTCCTCGATCATGAACTGGAAGTCATAGTCGCCCGACAGCGCCACGATGGTGCGCTCGGGATCGGCGGCGCGCACGCCAAGGGCTGCCGGCAGGGTCCAGCCGAGCGGGCCGGCCTGGCCGCAATTGATCCAGTTTCGCGGCTTATAGACATGCAGGAACTGCGCGCCGGCGATCTGCGACAGGCCGATCGTGGTGACATAGGTGACGTCGCGCCCGAACGCCTTGTTCATCTCTTCATAGACGCGCTGCGGCTTGAGCGGTACCTGGTCGAAATGCGTCTTGCGCTTCATCGTCTTCTTGCGGCCCTGGCATTCCTTCGCCCAGCCCGACCAGTCGCGCAGTCTTCCGGCGGTTTTCCATTCGGTGGCGACGTCGAGCAGCATCTTCAGCGCGGCGCCCGCATCCGAGACGACGCCGAGATCGGGTGCGAACACACGGCCGATCTGCGTCGGCTCTATGTCGACATGGATGAACTTTTTTCCCTTGGTGTAGACATCGACGGAACCGGTGTGGCGGTTTGCCCAGCGATTGCCAATGCCGAACACGAAGTCGGCCTCTAGCATCGTCGCGTTGCCGTAGCGGTGCGATGTCTGCAGCCCGCACATGCCGGCCATCAGTCGGTGGTCGTCGGGGATCGCGCCCCAACCCATTAGCGTCGGGATGACCGGCACGCCGGTAATCTCGGCGAATTCTATCAGCAGGTCCGACGCATCGGCATTGATGATGCCGCCGCCGGCGACGATCAGCGGCTTTTCGGCGGCGTTGAGCATGGCCAGCGCCTTCTCGGCCTGGGCGCGCGTCATCGCCGGCTTGAACGGCGCCAGCGGTTCATAGGCGTCGATGTCGAACTCGATCTCGGCCAATTGGACGTCGACCGGCAGGTCGATCAGCACCGGTCCCGGGCGCGAAGACCTCATCAGGTGGAATGCCTTCTGAAGCGTCATCGGCACGAGATAGGGCTCCATGACCGTGACCGCCCATTTGGCGACGGGCGAAGCGATCGCGGCGATGTCGACGGCCTGGAAATCCTCCTTGTTCAGCCGCGCCCGCGGCGCCTGTCCGGTGATGCAGAGGATCGGGATGGAATCGGCTGCGGCCGAGTAGAGCCCGGTGATCATGTCGGTGCCGGCCGGGCCAGACGTGCCGATGCAGAGCCCGATATTGCCCGCCTTGGCCCTGGTAAAACCCTCGGCCATGTGCGAGGCGCCCTCGACATGGCGGGCCAGCACATGGCGGATGGTGCCCCTCGCCTTCAGGGCCGCGTAGAACGGATTGATCGCCGCGCCCGGGACGCCGAAGGCGCAGGCGATGCCTTCCTTTTCGAGAACGAGAACCGCCGCATCGACAGCGCGCATCCTGGCCATTTTCCGGCCCTCCACAGGGTTGTCATTGTTGGATGGCCGAGAATGTCAGCAAGCCGGCTATTTTTCAATTTTTTCAGAATATTTTTTCATTTCTAAGAAGCTGCCGTTGTATCTTGATTTCATTTCTCTTTTTGTTTTTCAAAAAGTGGCAATGCAGAAGGCGTGAAAAACTTTTTCATTGTCCGTTCGGGAAAATCGGGCATGATGCCGCCATGGATACCGCTGAAAAACGCCAGCGCGGTCGGCCGCGCGCCTTCAATGGCCCATCGGAATCGGCTTCGGTGCAGTCGTTGGACCGGGCCTTGCGCATCCTGGCCATCGTTGCCGAAGGCAGCGGCCTGTCGCTGAGCGAGATTTCAGCGCGAAGCGGTCTCGCTGCCTCTACTGCCTACCGCATGCTGACGACGCTCGAAAACCACGGCATGGTCGAATTCGACAGTTCGGACCAGCTTTGGTCGATCGGCGTCGAGACCTACCGGATGGGAGCAGCGTTCCTGCGCCGCCGCAAGCTGGTCGACCGCGCCCGCATCGTCATGCAGGAACTGATGGAGAAAACCGGCGAGACCGCCAATCTCGGCGTCGCCGAGGACGATTGCGTGGTCTTCGTCAGCCAGGTCGAGACGCACCAGGCGATCCGCGCCTTCTTCCGGCCGGGCACGCGTAGCCCCTTTCATGCTTCAGGCATCGGCAAGGCGGTGCTGGCGCATCTGGAACCGGAGCGCGTCGGAACCATCCTGCGCAAGGCCGGCCTGCAGCGCTTCACCGACAGGACGCTGTCCGACATCCCCGCCCTCGCGCGCGATCTCGCGACGATCAAGCTGCGCGGCTGGTCGGTCGACGACGAGGAACGGCATCCAGGCATGCGCTGCGTGGCATCGGCCATCTTCAACGAATTCGGCGAGCCGATCGGCGGTGTCTCCGTGTCGGGCCCCACGGTCCGGGTGACGTCTGAGCGGCTTGCCGAGATCGGGCCGATGGTGCGCAATGCCGCGGCCGAGGTGACCAAGATGATCGGTGGCGTGCAAACCGGATGATCAACCTGCCCCGGGCAGCGCGCTCCTCGCCGCAATATCGAAGAAATCGAGCAGGATCGCCATGCCGACGCCGCAGGCCGTGAAGATGAGGCCGGCGATGAAGATGCGGTTGGCGCGCTCGAAAACGCGCCGCTGCAGGCACTTTGTGTCGAGCAGAAGCCACAGTGCCCGCATCTGCAAGGCGATGCCGGCCAGGATCGGTAGCACGGCGGTCAGGTGATAGGTCTGCCACGGGATCGGGTTGGCGGCCCAATGCGTGATGAAGCCCAGCGAAAACGCCAGCAGGATGCCGACGGTCGTGACCGTGCCGTTGCGGAAAATCGTTTCGACCTGTTCCTCTTTCGGGTCCTGCTCGTCCAAGGATCACCCTCCCCCATATCGCCCGCAGATCATCGCCAAAGCAGATTAGGCCTTCGGGAAATGCCTGTACATTGCCGATCGCGTCGACAAAGGCCGATGACCGTGGGTTCAGGCATCTCCTTGAAAGTCGGCCAATCCAACAGGTGGCCCCACCGTCCAAGCAACAGAAAAGGGGCTCGCCTGAGCCCCTCTTCCGGTGCTGAACGGTGCTCCTCCTCTTCAGAGCCGGCAGTAGTGACGATAGCCGTCGTAACCAACGTAGGTGTCAGAGTCCGGATCGTAGCTCGAATAGCGATCGACGCAGCGGCGGACGTGCCACGAACCGCCGTCCTCATCGACGTAGACGGTGCGGGGCTGGGCAAGCAGGCTGCCGAGAACAAAACCGCCGACGCCGGCGGCGATGCCAATGCCGAGGCCATGGTGGTGGTGATGCGAATGAGCCGCCGAGGGCTGAACGGTGCCGACCAGAGCGGTGGCGGCGACGGTGGTTGCGATGAGGCTGGAAACGAGTGCGCGCTTGAACATGATGATCTCCTTGCTTCGTTTGGAGAGGCGACCCATCCGCCTCTTGATCATCTGTCGTTTGGCACAAGAAAAAGGTTCGAATCTTTTTTGACGTGAACCGAGGAGGTCGTGCTGATGGCGGCCTGCAAGGGCTGGCTAGACATTGATCGCCCGCCCCTTTTGCCCAACGAAAAAAGGGCGGCCGAAGCCGCCCTTTCGGGAGAATTGGGTCCCTCCATCAAAGGAAAATGATCACCTTGCCGTGCTTGTGGTGATGATGGTTGTGGTGCTTCCACCAGAACTTCTTGAAGTGCTTCTTGTGATGGTGGTGGTGGCCGTGCATGCCGTGGGCCGACGACGTGCCGACGGTGCCGGCGAGCGCGCCGGTGGCGACGAAGATGGCAACGAGGCCTGAGACGAGAGTGCGCTTGAACATGATGATCTCCTGGATCTTTTGATCGAGGCGACCCATTCGCCTCTGACCATCAGTCGGCGCGGCGCGGGAAAAGGTTCGAAAGGTGGAGGGGATTTTTTCGGGGGAGTGGGAGTAGTGAGTAGTGAGTAGTGAACCGATGTCGGTCGTGCGGTTCACTACTCGCTACTCGCTACTCACCACCCCATGCCCGTGACATGGCGCAGCCAGAAGGCGAGCGCGATGAAGCCGATGATGGTGGTGACGCCGGTCCAGTCGACATTGGCGTTCTTGACGCTTCTGATAAGCTTCACCAGCAGCATCCAGGCTATGACGACGATCGGCAGGATGATGACGAATCTGATCATGCGACAGCCCTCGCCCAAGCGATTGCACCTGCCGTAGGATATAGGAAGCGAATTGGCCGTTTTCAGGATGCCGTGTCTGTTGCCCGGCAGCGTTCATGAGCGCCTCAAAACCGACATTTGTCTTTACTGGCGCCGCAAATATGGCTAACCGGTGCCGCATGCCCTTGTAGCTCAGCTGGTAGAGCAGCGGTTTTGTAAACCGAAGGTCGCGGGTTCGATTCCTGCCGGGGGCACCACCCTTCGCTCTTCGAGCTTCGGGTGGTAGGCCACCCAGAGCCCGTAAGAATACCAGATCTCGCAAAACGAAGAAGTGTCCTCCGAAGCTCGCAAAGGAGGACTGCTCATGCGAAGAGGCGAAACCCAGCGGATTCTCGCTAGGCGGCCGTCGCAACCTGGCCGGCTGCCACTTCGCCGCCGAACGTGTTCTTTACCCTGACGGATTTGTAGACGTAGGCGACCCAGGCCCCGGTGAGGATGAACGACAGAACGGGTGTCATCAGCGCATCTCCAACGAGGATCTGGCTCACCGGGACGCCTAGAGTTGATGAGATCAAGATCGTGTCCAGGACGAACACAACCGGTATCGCAATCCACTGGAACAGAAACAATTGTCGAAAGCGTCGGCTTCGCCGCAGCATCGAAATGAGCACAACCAGTTGAAGCGCCAGAAATGCCAAATTGAGGGCAAACTCGCTATACACCGCAAGCGGCCCATTTGGCAGGGGCATGAGTTGCCGGTAACCCTCGACCGAATTGGCCAACTCGGCAAGCGTGCGCAGCGGCGACAACACCTGACCGATCGCCAGTAGCATAAGCCAGCCACCGAATCCTACAAGAGCCGCCGGGCCCTGTGACGGCTTTACGGCTGAGCGAATCGCAAAGAAAACAGGCACGCCGAGCATCAGCAGCACGATCACCCAATGCCAGATTGAAAACGTCCCCACCATCTTCCCCCTTTGTCTGCCCCTATAAGTTGTATCAGATTTTAAACTCAACTCAAGAGGTGAACTCGCGTACAACGAGGTCGATGCCGAAGCGGCGGCTTTCTCCTGCCTGTTCCTGGCTCTCAAGCCGATAACCTGGAACCAAACCCGGCCGGAGGCGGTTAACGATCGAAGGGACCGCAAACTCTGTAGCGGAACGATGATCGAACTCTTGGACATGGAATTGGCCCAGGCCAGGCAGCGGATTGGCCGAGCGGAACTCGCCCTCAAACGCGCGGAAGAAATGTTGGACGGAGACTGTGGCGTCGGCATCAATCTTGCGCTTTGCAGCAGGATAAGGTCCGCGCAGCGGCGCGTCACCGAAGCGCGGGAGCGCCTGACGAAGATCGATCCGACCGATCACTGATTTTTACCTGCGCCACTGCGGCCGCGCGTCTGCTTTCCCTTCGGTCGATGCTTCGAACGGATCGCTGGTTAGGGCCGGCGGCTACGCTGTCAATCCCCGCAGCGTCAAGCCGCTAGGTCATCCCGCGCACGGGAGCCTTGCGGTGTAGATGGATGCCGCCGTTTGCACTCATCGTCAGTCACGCTGGCAGCGGAAGCTGGTTTGATGCCGCGGTCGCTTCCATCCTCACACCCCGATCGCGGCGACGAGAATCCTGTTCTGCCGCCTTATCGCCGCGCGCAGCTCCGGTATCCTCGCCTCTTCGCGCTTCACGAATTCGATGAACATCATGTTCATGTTGTTGAAGACCAGTTCGCCGAGCGCCAGCCCGTCTATGTCGCGCCGCACCAGGCCAATCTCCTGAAGCCTTGCGATCAGCGCCCGGATCTGTCCGGTCAGCGCGCGGTCGAGCGCCGTGTAGGCCTGGCCGAACGGGCTGTCGGGCAGTTGCGTCGAGATCGCCATCGCCTGGCGCCACATTTCCTTGCTGAGATAGTGCAGCGAGTGTTCGATATAGATGCCGATCAGCGTGTCCAGCGCATCGCCGACATTGGCCGGTGGGCTGTCCACCACGCCTTGCCCGGCATTCAGCACCTCGTTGACTTCCATGGAGACGATGGCGCCGAGGATGTCGCCCTTATTCTGGTAGTAATTATAAATCGTCCCGATCGACACTTCGGCCTGGGCGGCGATCGTCTCGATCTTCGCGCCTTCATAACCGGCCTCGCGGAAAAGCTCGGCCGCCGCCTCAATGATGCGGCGGTGCCGGTCGGCCTTTTGCCTTGCCCTCAATCCACTCATGCCGGCTGTCTGTCACAAAAACAGAATTGACTCAATTTTAGAATTGGTTCAATTTTTTGCAAGAAGCCATAAAGGCAAGGGAGAACACTCGATGTCCGCACGATCCAACAATCCGCTTTCAACCCTGAAGAGGCATCTGCGCGCGGCTTGCGGCGCCACGGCACTGACGCTCTCAGCAGCCGGCGCCAGCCAAGCCGCCGATCTCAACGCCCTGATCTGGTGCGATCACGCCGACCCGGCGCTGCTGCAGCCCTTCGAAGAGGCCAACAACATCAAGGTCAACGTCAAGGAATTCGAGGGCACCGGCGCGGGGCTCGCCATCGTCGCGCAGTCGCAACCCGGCGATTGGGACGTGATGGTGATCGACAGCATCGATGTGCCACGCGGCGTGGAAAGGGGCCTGTTCGAGCCGCTGCCGGAGGACAAGCTGCCGTTGGGCGACCTCTTCCCGCAGGTGAAGATGGACAGCTCCACCGTGGTCGCCGGCAAGCGCTACGGCATCACCGAAAAGTTCGGCTACAACACGATCGGCTTCAACAAGACCAAGGTCGACCCGGCCGACATGCAATCCTTGGCGTCGCTGACAAGCGACAAGTACAAGGGCAAGGTCGCCATCTACGATTATTACCTGCCGGTCATCGGCATGGCAGCACTCGCCATCGGCAAGAGGACGGCTGAACTCACGGAGGCCGACCTTCCCGCCCTCAACGCCGAGCTGCTCAAGATGAAGGCCAACGCCAAGCTGGTTGGCGAGGTGACCGCCAGCCAGACGGCGCTCGCCACAGGCGAGGTCGACATTCTGGTCGGCGGTGGTGAATGGGTGACGGCGGGCCTGGCCAAGGAGAACCCGGCGCTGGACTTCTCGATACCCAGGGAGGGAGCGGTGCTGTGGTCGCAGTCGCTGGCCATGTTCAAGGATTCCAAGAACAAGGATATAGCGTTGAAATTCATCCAATACATCATGAGCCCGGAGGGTCAGGCCCGGCTTGCCACCTCGTCCTGCTACTGGGGCATGCCGGCGAACAGCAAGGCGACGCTCACCGACGACCAGAAGAAGATCCTGCGCTTCGACGAGCAGCCCGAGTTCCTTGCCCGCGCCCAGGCCTATCCGGCGCCGAATGCCGACCTCGACAAGAAGATGCAGGACATGTGGACCGAGATGCTGCAGGCGCAGTAGACGGGCGTCGTGAGCAGCACCGCGAACAAGGCCCTGCCCTGGGCACTGGTTACGCCGGCGCTCGGCTGGACCTTGCTGTTCTTCGTTTTGCCCTTCATCGCCATGGGGCTTTCCAGCCTGACGTCGCATGAGGGCGGCGGCTTTACATCAGCCAACTACAGCCAGTTCTTCACCAATCCTGCCTATTGGCAAGCGATGGTGAACTCGCTTCAGGTGACGGCAATCGTCACCGTGGTCTCGGTGCTGCTCGCCTATCCTTTCGCCTGGATCCTGGCCGAACAGGTGCCGGAACGCTGGCAGCGGCTGGCGCTGATGCTGGCCGTGCTGCCGTTCTGGACGTCCTATGTCGTGCGCTCCTATTCCTGGCTTCTAGTGCTGGCGCAGAACGGCGTCATCAACCGGACGCTGACCGGTATCGGCTTGACCAGCGAACCGCTGCCGCTCGCCAACATCCGCTTCGCCACCGTGACCGGCTTCGTGCATTTCTTCGTCATGCTTTTGACGCTGACGATCTTCGCCAATTTGAAGCAGCTCAGTCCGAGCTACCGCAAGGCCGCCGCCGATCTCGGCGCCGGGCCGGTGCGGACTTTCCTGCATGTCATCCTGCCGCTGACCTTGCCCGGCATCATGGTCGGCGCCTTTCTCACCTTCGTGCTGTGCATCGGCGACTACATCACGCCGCAGATTCTGGGCGGCAACAACGAGCTGGTCATGCCACAGCTGGTGATGATGCAGATCGGCCGGCGCGGCGACTTTCCGCTGGCCTCGGCGCTCTCGATCATCCTGATGGCGGTCGTGACCATCGCCTATCTCGCCTGCGCCCGCTGGCTGAAGATCGAGCGGGCCTGAGATGCGCCGGATCGTCCGAATCGCTTCCTGTCTCTACGCGATCGCCATCTATGCCTTCATTTTCCTGCCGGTGGTCGTGCTCGTGCTGTTCTCGCTGCAGGCAACCTCCTTCCCCATCCCACCCTTCACCGGCCCGTCGCTGCGCTGGTACCAGGCCGTCCTGTCCGATACGCGGCTGACCTCGGCGCTGATGAACTCGCTGCTGGTGGCCGTCCTTTCGTCGCTCGCGGCCGTCACGCTTGGCTTCCTCAGCGCCTGGGCGTTCGCGCGCTTCGTGCTGCCGGGTTCGGCCCTGCTGCGGGGATTGATCACCCTGCCGCTGACCGTCAGCTATCTCATCATCGGCATGGGGCTGCTGGTGCTGTTCAACTGGGCCGGTGTGCCGAAATCGCTGATGGCCGCCGGCATCGGCCATGTCGTGATCAACCTGCCGCTCTGCTTCGCCATCGTCTACAGCCAGATGGGCGACCACCAGATCAATATCGAGCGCGCCGCGCGCGATCTCGGCGCGCCGGAATGGAAAGTGCTGCTCTTGATCACCGTGCCTGTGATGGCGCCGGCCATCTTCGCCGGCTTCTTCCTGTCGATGACCTTTTCTTGGGACGAATTCGTGATTTCCTTCCTGCTGACGCGCTTCGAAACCACGCTGCCGGTCGAAATCTGGAATCTCTTACGCTCCGGCCTCAACCCCAAGACCAACGCAGTCGGCTCGCTGGTGTTCGCCGTCTCCATCGTGCTGGTCGTGCTGTTCGAACTGACATTGCTGCGGAGAAAGCCGGGATGAGCGCGCCCCTGGTCGATATCCGCGGCGTCTCGCACCGTTTCGGCCAGTTGGCGGTGCTGAAAGACGTCTCGCTGGGGATCGAGCCCGGCAGCTATACCATCCTGCTCGGACCGTCGGGCTCCGGCAAGACGACGCTTTTGTCGATCTTGGGCGGCTTCGTCACACCGAGCGAAGGCAAGGTGTTCATACGCGGCGAGGACTGCACCGCGGTTCCGCCGGCGAAGCGCCCGACAACGACGGTGTTCCAGGATTATGCGCTGTTTCCGCATATGAGCGTCGGCGCCAATGTCGGATTCGGCCTACGTATGCAAGGCGTCGACGGCGCGACACGCGCCGCGAAAGCGCGCGAGGCGCTGGCGCTCGTCGGACTGGCTGCCGCCTTCGACAAGAAGCCGCACCAGCTTTCCGGCGGCCAGCGGCAGCGCGTGGCGCTGGCGCGCGCATTGGTGATCGAGCCGGCGGTGCTGCTGCTCGACGAGCCGCTCGGCGCGCTCGACCTCAAGCTGCGCCGGCAGATGCAGGATGAGCTGAAAGCGATTCAGAAGCGCGTCGGCACCGCCTTCATCCACGTCACCCACGACCAGGAAGAAGCTATGGCGCTGGCCGACCACTGTGTTGTCATGAATGATGGCCGCATCGAGGACGAAGGGCCGCCCGAGCGCGTCTATGCGCGCCCAAAGACACGCTTTTCGGCGACCTTCATGGGCGAGAGCACCATTCTTGGCGGAACGGTGATCGAGATCAAGGACAGGACAAGCACTGTCGCGACACAGGTCGGGCCGGTCTCGGCATCCGGAGCGTTGCCGGTGGGATCGGCGGTTGCCTTGGCCATCCGGCCGGAGCACCTTACCCTGGCCGCGACGTCAGGCACCACCAAGCTGGGAAAGGCGCAGGTCAGCGACGTCGTCTTCCAGGGCAGCTTCAAGCGCGTGCTCGCGGTCTCCGCTGAAGACGCCACGCTGCAATTCATCGCCAAACTGCCCGCGACGTCCGCCGTGCAACCGGGCGACACGGTCTCGGTTTCCTGCGATACAGACAAGATCATCCTGCTGACGGATTGAACATGGGCATGCTTGCGGTCGTCGACGCACCTGACTGGTACGAAACCATCCGTGTGGGCGACGGTGTCACGCTGATCCATGAGCCATGGATCAAACCATTCTTCCGCTGCAATATGTGGCATGTGCGCGGCCGCGACCGCGACCTGCTGTTCGATACCGGGCTTGGCCATTTCAGCCTCAGGCGCCATGTGCCGCTGGTCAGCGAGCGCAAGCTCACCTGCGTCGCCAGCCACACGCATTTCGATCATATAGGCTGCCACCATGAATTTCCCGAACGTTGCGTGCATGCGGCCGAGGCTGAAATCCTCGCCGATCCGCGCAACGAATGGACGGTGGCTGACCGCTACGCCAATGAAGAGATGTTCGATCGCCAGCCGGAAGGTTGGGACACGGCGCGCTATCGCATCGTGCCCGCCCCGGCGGACCGCCTGCTCGAACATGGCGACATCGTCGACCTCGGCGATCGCGCCTTCGAGGTGATCCACACGCCCGGCCATTCGCCAGGCGGCATCGCGCTGTACGAGAAGAAGACCGGCATCCTGCTTTCCGGCGACATCATCTATGACGGTCCGCTGATCGACGACGTCTACCATTCCGATATCGGTGATTATTTGGGGACGCTGTTTGCCATGCGCGACCTCGACGTCTCGGTCGTGCATGGCGGCCATTTCCCGAGTTTCGGCAAGGCGCGCTATCGCCAGCTGATCGACGAGTATCTGGCACAGAAACGCCAGGCCGGCTGCCATCTGCAACCACGCTCCTAGCAATCAGCTAGTTTTGATCTATAGCGCCCTTTGCGGACAAGGCGTTCCCACGGCGTCGCCGCAACGCGAGGCCGTGGGCAATGGCCTGAGGCTTGTTTCTTCCGAGTGGCGCACCAGTTCGGCGAAGACAAGCGCGAAGCTTCCCAGCACGATGGAGATGATGATCAGGCGTGTTACCAGCAATATGTTGGTCCCGGCTGGCGCGTGTCCCCGAAATCGGGCTCGACTCTCGAAGGATTCACGCACGATCAAAAGTGCCACAGCGTCTTTCGTATCCTGAAAGGCATAAAATCGCTGCGGGCGCCCCCACGCCACCCATGCCGGCTAACATGATCGATGCGGCTTTACGAGAGTTTAAGCCCGGCCTTAACCATCACATTGGCTCGTTCCCTGATATGATTCGCGACTGCCGGTTCGAAACCGCACGGCTGCGAGCTCTCTTTGCACACAGGCCCGCCCATGCTACCCCGGCCCAGCCGCCAACCGGTCATCGTCGGAGAGCCATGAGCAAAGCCGCCAACAGCATCGCCTTCGTCTCGTCCGGCACGCCTGACGCCAAAGCGGCGCTGGAAAGCCTGTCGGCGCGCTATGGCCAGCATTCGGTCGCGGACGCCGAGGTCGTCGTGGCGCTCGGCGGCGACGGTTTCCTGCTGCAAACTTTGCGCGATACGATGGGAACCGGCAAAAAGGTCTACGGCATGAACCGTGGCACCATCGGCTTCCTGATGAACGAATACCGTTCCGGAGGTCTCGCCGAGCGCATCGCGGCAGCGGTCGCCGAAACAATCCGCCCGCTGGAGATGCAGGCCGTTACCTCCGATGGCGAAACCGTCTCGGCGCTGGCCATCAATGAAGTGGCGCTATGGCGCCAGTCCTATCAGACGGCCAAGATCCGCATCACCATAGACGACCAGGTACGGCTCGAGGAACTGAATTGCGACGGCGTGATGATCGCCACGCCAGCCGGTTCCACCGCCTACAATCTTTCGGCGCATGGGCCCATCCTTCCGCTCGACGCGCCGCTGCTGGCGCTTACCCCCGTCAGCCCGTTTCGCCCGCGCCGCTGGCGCGGCGCTTTGCTTTCCAACAAGGCGACCGTGCGCTTCGACATATTGGAGGCGGAAAAGCGGCCGGTGAACGCCGCCGCCGACCATACGGAAGTCAAGGCCGTGGCTTCCGTGACGGTGCGGGAATCAGCGACGGCGACCGCAACTTTGCTGTTCGATCCCAATCACTCGTGGAACGAACGCATACTGGCGGAACAGTTCCGTTATTGAGCCGATATTGAGCCGGCGCGCGGATAAGCGGCCGGATCAGACATAGCAATTAAGGTTACGACTTCACAATCGAGCCATTCCCGGCCGTTTGTGTTGACAAATCGCGGGCTTGCGCCTAGTTGCAGTGATGATCTTGCGGGCGCGCGGCGCCTGCCGCGACGGATGCCGTTGCGCTTCCCCGAACAGCCAAAGACAGCCAGAACTTGTCCTCAGACACCCAGACCGCTCAAGAAGCGTTGACTTTCGCGGACCTCGGCCTATCGCCGAAGGTCCTTTCCGCAGTCACCGATGCCGGCTACCTCAAGCCGACGCCGATCCAGGCCGGCGCCATTCCGCACGCCCTTCTGGGCAAGGACGTGCTGGGCATAGCGCAGACCGGTACCGGCAAGACGGCCTCCTTCGTGCTGCCGATGCTGACACGACTGGAAAAGGGCCGCGCCCGCGCCCGCATGCCGCGCACGCTAATCCTGGAGCCGACCCGCGAGCTTGCGGCGCAGGTCGAGGAAAACTTCATAAAATACGGCAAGAACCACAAGCTCAACATCGCACTGTTGATCGGCGGCGTGTCGTTCGACGAACAGGACAAGAAACTGGAGCGTGGCGCCGACGTGCTCATCGCGACGCCCGGCCGCATGCTCGACCACCGCGAGCGCGGCAAGCTCTTGCTCAACGGCGTCGAGATCCTCGTCATCGACGAAGCCGACCGCATGCTCGACATGGGCTTCATTCCCGACATCGAGCGCATCTGCGAGATGATCCCCTTCACCCGGCAGACGCTTTTCTTCTCGGCGACGATGCCGCCCGAGATCACCAAGCTCACCGAAAAATTCCTGCACGCGCCTGTGCGCGTCGAGGTTTCAAAGGCTGCCTCCGCCGCCACCAACATCATCCAGCGGCTGGTGAAGTCCGGTTCCAAACCCTGGGACAAGCGCGAGACGCTGCGCAACCTGATCAAGGCCGAGGATGCGGAGCTGAAGAACGCCATCATCTTCTGCAACCGCAAGATTGAGGTGTCGGAGCTGTTCCGCTCGCTGCTGAAATATGATTTCGACGCCGGCGCGCTGCATGGCGACATGGACCAGCGCGCACGCATGCAGATGCTGGCCAATTTCCGTGACGGCAAGCTTCGGTATCTGGTCGCCTCCGACGTGGCGGCGCGCGGCCTCGACATTCCAGACGTCAGCCACGTCTTCAACTATGACGTTCCGATCCACGCCGAGGATTACGTCCACCGCATCGGCCGTACCGGCCGCGCCGGGCGCTCCGGAAAATCCTTTACCATCGCGACCAAGTCCGACACCAAGTACATCGACGCCATCGAACGGCTGATCGGCACCAAGATCGAATGGCATGACGGTGACCTGTCGACGGTGGTGGTCAGCGAAGGCGAGGACGAAGCTCCGCGCCGTGGCCGCGGTGCGCCGCGCCGCGCCGGCCGCAAGGACGACGACCGCCAGGATAGGGGCGAGCGCAAGAGAGGCGGACGCCAGGCCAAGCACAGCGAAGACGCGGCACCGGAAACCGTGCGCGAGGAACAGCCGGTCGTGGCCGAAGAAACGGTCGCCGACATCGGTGAGCGGCGCACGCGCAAGGACGCTATCCGCTCGGAAAATTCCGGGCGCAAGGGCTCCGCGGCGCGCAGCGAGCAGCGTGCACCGGAGCGCGGCGACACCAGGCCTCAGCGAGATGACCGTCGCCCTGCCCGCAACCGAGACGACGAAAACGACGGCACCGTCGGCTTCGGCGACGACATGCCGGCCTTCATGCGTATCGTCGCCAAGGGCTGACCGACGACTAGTTCCAGGCAAGACGGCCATCCGGCTTGCCCTCCCGGCAAGCTCCTGGCCGGGCTGGCCGTTACATCGGCCCAGGCATCATCTTGGTCGGCTTCTCCAACATCGGAAACTCGGCCTTGTTGCATTTCACGTTCGGGTTCGTCGGACTGAACATGCCGTTCGGATTATCACCCAGCCAGGCGTGAAGATCGTAGTGGACGAACTCCCTCGGGATGAGCGGATAGTGTCCCTCCATCGGACCCATGAAGGTTTGGCCAAACAGCTTCGGCGGCTCTTTGAGGTCCGGCGTCAGCGGCACCAGCCATTCCGCCCCGACCAGGCGCAGACCGTTTTTCGTCGGCTCATAGATCAGCACATTGGGGTGCATCGGGTCGAGTTTCTGGCCGACACTTGGGACGTTGACGAAATGGATGCCCATGGCGCCTTTCGGGTAATACATCGCTCCGGATATCTTTTCTCCGCTATAGTAGACGCAGCCGACCGTCGACAGATAAAGGTCGCGGACGGCGGCGGTGTAGTCCTCATATTTGGCGAGCGACTTTTTCAAGGCGTCGATGTCAGCTTTATTCGCGTCCTCGGCCCGAGCCGCCGCGACGCCCAACCATGCGCTCACAAGACTTGTTAAAGCGAGGACGCCGCAGCGCCCAAGGCCGGCTGTTCTTGTCATGCATTCCTCCCAGATTTTTCTGATCTGGCCGTGCAAGACCGAGGCTGAAAAATGCTTATTGCGCGGCCGGGTGTACCGCCTCATCCCCTCCGGAACAGCGACGATGCTATTCCTTTCCATGGCTGCGGGAAAGCGGTTATTTAGGACTAGCTAATTCTCTGGCACGCCAATCTCAATCTGAGAGCGGCCGGTCGCGGCCGGCGAAGCTGTTGCCGTAATCGCCGAGCCATGCGACCGTTGGCTTCGGCGACGACACACCGGCCTTCATGCGCATCGTTGCCAAGGCCTGATATCGTCGTGTGTTGCAAGGACGCACGGCGTCGCCGAAGATGGCGTGATGAAGCGTCTGGTGGAAGATTGGGTCTATGGTGGCGTGCTTGCCGGCCTCACTCTGTGCGTGGTGGCGATCGGGCTGGCCGCTCGATTAAAGACAGCCGAACTCGCCGTCTTCCTGCTGATCCCGATTTACATGCTCCACCAATACGAGGAGCATGCGGACGACCGGTTCCGGCTTTTTGTCAACAAGATGCTCGGCGGCGGGGCGCCGCTGCTTACGCGTTTCGATGTCTTTGTGATCAACGTACCGGGTGTATGGGGCATCTACTCCCTGGTTTTCACCCTCGCTGTCACGGTCAATGCCGGGATAGGGCTGATCGCCGCCTACACCACCCTGATCAACGCTTTCGTTCACATCGCGCAGGCAATCAGGATGCGCAGCTATAACCCGGGGCTCATCACCGCAATTGTCTTGTTCTTACCCACATCCATCTGGTCGATCCTGACGCTTTCCGGTTCGGGAACGGGCTTCCATGTCCTTGGATTTGCGGTCGGGCTGCTCATTCATGGACTGATCGTTGCCCATGTCGTCCGGCGGCAGCGCCTGATCCAATGAATGACGGTCGATAAGCCGACCCCACCGCAACATTATAGAAGAACCCGGGGCCGCAGGCCTCACCATCGGTCGCATTTTGCAAACAAAACGGCCCCTTGCGAGGCCGTTTTTGCATTCTGATCGATGCTGCTCAGGTGAGCGGCGAAAGCTGGATCTCGACGCGGCGGTTTTGGGCGCGGCCCTCGGCCGTGGCATTGGACGCGATCGGACGGGTCTTGCCGAAGCCGGTGACGGCGAAGCGGCGCGAATCGACGCCCTGGCCGGCCAGGTAGTTGGCGACCGCCAGCGCACGGCGCTGCGACAGATCGAAATTGTGCTCGTCGCCGCCGGTCGAATCGGTATGACCGAACACGTCGACCGTGGTCTGCTTGAACTTCTTCAGCACCAGCGCGACCGAATTCAGCACCTGGTAGAAGCTGGGCTTCACCGCGTCCTGATCGACGTTGAAGGTGATATCGGACGGCATATTGAGGATGATCTGGTCGCCGGAGCGGGTTACGCTGACGCCTGTGCCCTCCAACTGCCGGCGCAGTTCGGCTTCGTTCTGGTCCATGGTGGCGCCGATGGCGCCGCCGGCCAGCGCGCCGATGCCGGCGCCGATCAGCGCGTTGCGGCGATCATTGCCGCCGGCAAGCAGGCCAAGGCTGGCGCCGGCCAGAGCGCCGAGGCCGGCACCGGCCGCGGTGTTGGAAATCTTCTGGTCGCCGGTATACGGATCGGTGGTGGTGCAGGCGCTCACCAGCACAGCCGTCGCCACGACGACGAGCACGGTCTTCTTCATAGATTGTCCCTCTCCAAGTCACGCCTTGCGGTGGCGCCAAATCAGCCCTTCGCGCGACTTGTACCATGAAATGCGGCGAAAAACGGAACGGGAAAAGCGCCGGCCATGGCTTTTCCCCCGGGCACAAATTTCCCGATTGGGCATCCGAGAATCTACCAGAGATTCTTGCCGTCGATGACCACCACTTCCACCTTGTCCAGATCGAAATCGTCAAACAGCCGCGAGTTGACGCTGATTTTGGGATTGTCGAAATCCGGCTCTCCGCTCGACCAGTCCGGTGTTTCGGTGAAGGTCCCGCAGCCGCAGGTGTCGCAAAAGCCGTGCTTAACGGTCTTCGATCCCCACAGATAGAAGGAAACATTCTTCTGCGGCGTGAGGAGCTTGAACTGCGCCGGAGTGTAGTAGGCCCAGAGCGAACCGCGCTTCGAACAGAACGAACAGGTGCACTGCGTCAGCGTCTGCGGTGCTTGCGAAACCTCGAATATCGTCGCCTTGCAGTGGCAGCTTCCCTTGATGGTCATGAACGTCACCTCTCCCTTGTCCGCCGCCCGCAGGCAGCGCAACACAAAGGAGCCGTCCTGGCAACCGTCCTTCAGCAGGCGGCCCGCCGCCCATCGCCCCGGGCCGGTCGCCGCTGCGTCTCTCCGGCTCAGTAGGAGCGCGGCGGCACGAACAGGCAGATCGTCTTACCGGCGTCGAGACCCGCTTGATGCGCGCACCAGTGGAATTCGCCGTCCGGGCTGTCCTTCACACGCTTGTCGGTCATCGGGACAACTTCCCCTGTCCCGGCGATCACATAACCCTCGGGTTTTTCCAAAACCTCGCCTGTATGGGCCGTGCGGCAGTCGTAATTGGCACAGCATGCGAACGGATAGCTCCAACCCAGCGGCTTCGCCGCTGTAGGCTTGGCATCGTGGGCGAAGGCAGACGCCATCGGCAACGCAATCGCTCCGATTGCAAGCAGGCAGAGCATGAGTCGGCCCACCGCGGCCCGAGCCGATCTTGATGGGGCAGCAGACATGGAAGCGCTCCTTTCGACGAGCATCAAGCGTTTCGCTTGCCCGTTCCTGAAACGTGTCTTCCCAGCGGCCGGATCGTCAGCGGGTAGTTCTGCCGCGCCCGGCCATAGATGCTTTTGTCTCCCCTCGACCATGGATGGTGAGCCGATTTGTGAGTCGGCGCAAGAAACCACTGCATGCCGACGTCGCAGGCTGAATGCCGCGCATCGGCAACAGAAAACAGGCGCCGTCTCTCGAGTGGATAGGCAGGCACAGCCATGCCCAGAAGACGGGATCGCAGATAACGAGATTCAGCGAGAGAAGTTCCGGCCTATTCGCCGGCAGGTCCTGCGATCACGTGTTCGTCATACTGCGGCAGGTCGTCGTTGATCGTATACCACCGCGCCTTGGAACCGACGAAGATATGCTCGGTCGGACGGATGCTCGGGTCGTCGACGAGCGTTCCCATCGCGACATGGACGAAGGCGCCCTCACGCACGACCGAATAGAGCAGCGAACCGCACCGCTTGCAGTGCGCGTCATGGCCGTTGTCGTCGCCGAAGACCAGCAACATGTCGTGGCCCTTGGTCAGGAAAAACTTGGCGCGTTCGATGCCCGCGAAGGGCTTGAAAGCCGAACCTGTCGTGCGCCGGCAGTTCGAGCAATGGCAATTCGCCGCGTACAGGAACTCGTCAGCGACCGCATAGTGCATCGCGCCGCAGAAGCACTTTCCAACAAGCTTGCGAGCCATCATCCAATCCAAATGTGTGGCACTGTAGGTGCCGGCCCTAATCCAGGTCCGCCACTGCTTCTCCAGAACCACCCTCGATGCGTTGCGACAGCGAGGCTTCCATGAAGTCATCGAGGTCGCCGTCGAGCACGCTCGACGGGCTGGTGCTTTCGACGCCAGTACGCAGATCCTTCACCAGCTGATAGGGCTGCAGCACGTAGGAGCGGATCTGGTGACCCCAGCCAATGTCGCTCTTCGATGCTTCGGTGGCGTTGGCGACGGCTTCGCGCTTTTTCAGCTCTTCCTCGTAAAGCCGCGAGCGCAGCATCTCCCAGGCCTTTGCCCGATTTTTGTGCTGCGAGCGTTCGGCCTGGCAGGCGACCGCGATGCCGGTGGCGAGATGGGTAATGCGCACCGCCGAATCGGTGGTGTTGACGTGCTGGCCGCCTGAACCGGACGAACGATAGGTGTCGATGCGCACGTCGGATTCGGAAACGTCGATCTCGATCGTATCGTCGATGACAGGATAGACCCAGACGCTGGCGAAGGATGTGTGCCGGCGCGCGTTGCTGTCATAGGGTGAAATGCGCACCAGGCGATGGACGCCGGACTCCGTCTTCAGCCAGCCATAGGCATTGTGGCCCTTGATCAGCAGCGTCGCGGACTTGATGCCGGCCTCTTCGCCGTCATGCACTTCCAGCACCTCTACCTTGAAGCGGCGGCGCTCGGCCCAGCGCGTGTACATGCGCAGCAACATCGAGGCCCAGTCCTGGCTTTCGGTGCCGCCGGCGCCTGCGTGGATTTCGAGATAGGTGTCGTTGGCGTCGGCTTCGCCCGACAGCAGCGTCTCGACCTGGCGGGCCTTCGCCTCGCCTTGCATCGAGCGGATCGCGGCCTCAGCCTCGGCAACGACGCTCTCGTCGCCCTCTTCCTCGCCGAGTTCGATCAGGCCGATATTGTCTTCAAGCGCCTGGGTCAGGCCCCTGACCGCCGCGATGCCTTCTTCGAGGCCCTGGCGCTCGCGCATCAGCTTCTGCGCTTCCAGCGGTTCGTTCCAGAGGCTGGCGTCCTCGGCGCGGACATTCAGGTATTCAAGCCGCTTTATGGCCTGATCCCAGTCAAAGATGCCTCCTCAGCAGGGTAATCGCCTGCCTGATCTCGTCGACAATATTCTGCGTTTCCGCGCGCATGGCCTGGTGTTTTATCCTGTTGCTGAAAGTGACGCCTGGTCGGCGCGATACATAGGGACGGCGCCGCCGCCTGTAAAGCAAATTGGACCGGCCCGGGGCCGGCCCAACCCTGCATTTTCATCCCCGTCAGTAGAGACCGCCGCCGCCCGACTGGATGGCCTGGTTGGCCTGAGGCGACAGCGCGCCGCCGGAGGCATTGGACCCGTCGGCGCCCATGCCGATCACCCAATAGCTGTCGGCTGGACCGGTGCCCGGCTTGAAGGCTTCGATGATGGTACCGGGATCGCCCGAATTGGCCCGCATGCCTGTCTTGCGGTTGATGGCGACCAGATTCATGCCTTCGGGAACCTTGAAGTCGACATTGGGCGTGCCATCCAGCGCCACGCGCATGAAATCCTTGAAGATAGGGGCGGCGAGGCCGCCGCCGGTGGCGCCATGGCCAAGGCCGCGCGGCGTGTCGTAGCCCATATAGAGGCCGACGACGAGGTTCGGCGTGTAGCCGATGAACCAGGCGTCCTTTTCGTCGTTGGTGGTGCCGGTCTTGCCGGCGATGTGGCGTCCGAGCTCGGCGATGGTGGCGCCGGTGCCGCGCTGGACGACGCCTTCCATCATCGACGTGATCTGGTAGGCGGTCATCGGATCGAGCACCTGTTCGGAATTATCGACAAGCTCGGGTTCCGGCTGGTTCTGCCATTCGGCCGCGTTGCAGCCCTCGCAGCCACGTTCGTCCTGCTTGAAGACGGTCTTGCCGTAGCGGTCCTGGATACGGTCGATCAGTGTCGGCTTGATCGACTTGCCGCCATTGGCCATGATCGAATAGGCCGAAACCATGCGCATCACCGTCGTCTCGCCGGAACCCAGCGCCATCGGCAAATACGGCGCCAGATGGTCATAGACGCCGAAGCGCTCGGCATATTCGACGACCAGCTTCATGCCCATGTCGTTGGCGAGGCGCACAGTCATCAGATTGCGCGACTTTTCGATGCCGGAGCGCAGGGTTGCCGGACCGGCAACCGTGCCGTCGTAGTTCTTCGGCGTCCAGGTCGTGTTGCCGCTCTGGATGGTGATCGGCCCGTCCATGATCACAGATGCCGGCGTATAGCCGTTGTCGAGCGCCGCGGAATAGACGATCGGCTTGAACGAAGAGCCGGGCTGGCGCATGGCTTGGGTGGCGCGGTTGAACTCCGACTGCGCGTAGGAGAAGCCGCCGACCATGGCCAGCACGCGGCCGGTGTGCGGATCCATGGCGATCAGGCCGCCTTCCACTTCGGGGACCTGGCGCAGGCTGTAGGCGTCGTCGGAGCCTTCGTTCTTCTGGACGAAGATGACGTCGCCCGGCTTCAGCACATCGGCCGGCGACTTGGCCCTGACCGTCTTGCCGCCGACCACATGGCGCATGGCAAAGCCCATGTCTTCCTTGCTGACGGTGCCTTCGACGCGCTCCTTGACGATGTCGCCCGACGCCTGGCGTGCCGGCTGCAAGCCAATCGACAGGCCGGATGCCGAACTGTCGAGCACGACTGCGAGCTTCCATTCGGGAACGTCTTCCAGCCCCTTCACATTGCCCAGCGGCACACCCCAGTCGCCGGACACGTCGATCGTCTTTAGCGGCCCGCGGTAGCCGCGCAGCGTGTCGTATTTGATCAAGCCGTTCTGCATCGCCTTGCGGGCGATGAGCTGGATCTTCGGGTCGAGCGTGGTGCGGACGGACAGGCCGCCTTCATAAAGCGCGTTCTCGCCGTAGCGGGCGATGATCTGGCGGCGCACCTCCTCGGTGAAGTATTCGCCGGCGAACAGATAGGTGCCGTTGCGGCGCGGCGTGACGCCGAGGGGCTCCGCCTTGGCCTTGTCGCCCTCCTCGCGCGTGACGTAGCCGTTCTCGACCATCTGGTCGATGACCCAGTTGCGGCGCTCAAGCGCGCGGTCGGCATGCTTGAAGGGGTGATAATTGTTCGGCCCCTTGGGCAGCGAGGCCAGATAGGCGGCCTCGGCCACGGTCAGTTCGTTCACCGACTTGTCGAAATAGGTGAGCGCGGCACCCGCAACGCCATAGGCGCCGAAACCGAAGAAGATTTCGTTGAGGTAAAGTTCGAGAATGCGGTCCTTGGAATAGGCCTGCTCGATGCGGAAGGCGAGGATCATTTCCTTGATCTTGCGCTCGTAGGTCTGGTCCGAGGTCAGCAGAAAATTCTTCGCCACCTGCTGGGTGATCGTCGAGGCGCCAACCTGACGCCTGCCCGAGCCGAAATTCTGCAGGTTGACGATGATGGCGCGGCCGAGGCCGGTCACATCAATGCCGGGGTGATTGTAGAAGTTCTTGTCCTCGGCCGACAGGAAGGCCGCTTTGACGCGGTCGGGGATGGCCTGGATCGGCAGGTACAAGCGCCGCTCGCGCGCGTACTCGGCCATCAGCGCGCCGTCCGAGGCATGGATGCGGGTCGTCACCGGCGGCTCGTATTTGGCCAGCACCTCGTAGTCGGGCAGATCCTTCGACAAATGGCCGATATAGATGGCAACGCCCGCCGCGACCAGCAGGGCCAGCGTCGTGCCGATGCCGAAGAAATAGCCAATGAGACGAATCATGCCCGCTCCAGTCCTTGGTTCGGGAATTTCCTAGACGAAGCCGCCTTCCGCGCAAGCTTTCGAGCCGGTCCCAACCCGTAATCGAAAACCCATGTCGCCGCCATGTGGGCAAAATACGGCAAGGCCGGATTTCGTGGCCGAAAGCAGCAAATAAAAGCGTCGGGTGTTGTCGTTGCGCAACGCTGCCTGTGGTTGCAGGCGTCGTCAGGCATTTCAGCCCCCGGTTCCCGTTCCGGCACGCGCGGAAGCGAACAGGGCGACGGCGTTGGTGATGCTTTGCGCCGCCTTGCCGCGCCAGTCGGCGTTGAGCAGCTGCGCCTCGTCCTTGGCGTTCGAGAGATAGCCGAGTTCGACCAGCACGGACGGGACGTCAGGCGCTTTCAGCACCTTGAATCCCGCGGAGCGCTGCGGATTGTTGATGAGGCCGACACTGGTGGACAGTTGGCCAACCAGCGTGTGGGCGAAACTCATCGAGAAGGTGTGAGTCTCGCGGCGGATCAGGTCGATCAGGATATCGGTAACTTCCTTGTTGTCGTCCTTGATCTCCATGCCGGCGAACTGGTCGGAGAGATTTTCACGATCGGCAAGCGCCTGTGCTTCCGGATCCGAAGCCTTGTCGGAAACGGTATAGACGGTCGCGCCCCGGATACCCTTGAGGCTGATGGTGTCGGCATGGATGGAGATGAGCAGGTCGGCCTCATGCTGACGGGCGATGCGCACGCGGTCGTCCAGCCGCAAATATTCGTCGGTGTCGCGCGTCATGAAGACATCGTATCTGCCGACGGCGGCGAGCTTGTCGCGCAGTTCCGTGGCGAAAGCCAGCGTGACGTTCTTTTCGACTGTGCCGTTCAGGCCCTCGGCACCGCCATCGACGCCGCCATGGCCCGGATCGATGACGACGGTGAAGCGATGGCCCGGATTGGAGACCGGCCCGGTGCCGACCCGCCCGCCCTTGTCGGTCGAAACCGTGGAACCGGTGGTCAGCGCCTGATTGGCAAGGGCAGTGTCGAACTCGCGTTCGGAGGCCGCCGACATGTCGATGGCGATGCGGTAGCCCGCGCCGTCCTCGTTCTTGAGAACATCGAGCTTGTCGACCGCGAACGGCCCCTTGCCGGTGAGAACCAGCCGCGACACGCCTGCCTCCAACTCACCCAGGCGCACGCCCTTGACCAGCCCGCGAGGCTTCAAATCCTTGGCATTGATGGCCAATCTGGTATTCGCCAGATCGATGACCAAACGATTGGGCCCGCGCAAGAGGAACCATTTGACGTCGGGCTCACGGTCGAAATTCATGACGATGCGCATCTTGGTGGCATCGCCCGCCATCTTGTAACCGGTTGCCGTGAGCGGGGCATCGGCGGCGTTGGCGACCAACGAAATGGTCATCGACAGCAGGAGGCAGAAGATCGCGAGCAAACGGCCGCCGGCACGACTGCCCTTGTCTGTGAAGCCTGCCAATCCCATCTCTTTGCAGTCGCTCCCGGTTTGGCGCCAAGGCGCCCGGTCATGTAGTCGAAGTGCCGGTTAGGCCGCGAACTCGATTAACGATTGGTATCCAGAGAAGGTTAACCAAGCCTTTTCACGCGAGGCCCGGACCCATGCTTCCGTGCCGGAACCGCTTTTGCCGGCGTCGGAAATCGGGGTTGCCTTCCAACCCGCCAAATCATAAAAGCGATAGTGGATCACTGCAATCCTGGAACCGCCCTCCTCCGCAGCTTCCCGCTACAGGTGAGACGAAAGGCGGCTCCTTTCGCTCCATGCGAGAAGGGTTCAGGTGATCGCGACGAATTTCGCAGGTGTGCGCCCGTGGCGGGGGAATCGCCTGCGTGAGGAAAACGGCCGGGTTTGTCCCGCGCCGGCTCTGTATGAGCAAACAAGCTGGTCCGGTTTCCGGGCTTTGGTTCAAAAGGTTCTGCTGGTGACGATGGCTTCAAGCGCAATCATGGAAAGGTCCGCATCAAACCGCGCCAATATGGCTGCGGGCGGCACCGCCATGGCGCGCAGGCACCGTCCGGCGGACATTCAGACATCCGGCACCCACATTCATCCAGACACACAGCAGCGGCCTTTGCGCCGCAAGCTGCGGCTGACGGCTGCCGGGGGGAAACGAAATAATGCCCAACAAAATGCTGATAGACGCCTCCCACCCGGAGGAAACACGCGTTGTCGTCGTACGCGGTAATCGTATCGAAGAATTCGACTTTGAATCACAGGACAAGAAGCAGCTCAAAGGAAACATCTATCTCGCCCGCGTAACGCGCGTCGAACCCTCCCTTCAGGCAGCCTTTGTCGAATATGGCGGCAACCGTCACGGTTTCCTCGCCTTCAGTGAAATACACCCCGACTACTACCAGATCCCCGTCGCCGACCGTCAGGCGCTGCTGCGTGCTGAAGCGCAGGAAGACGAGGACGAGGACGATGAGGACGGCGAAGGCGACGACCGCCAGAGCCGCGATCGCGGCCGGCGCGGGCGCCGGCGCGGCGGCAAGGGCCGCGACCGCGCAGAACACAAGCGCGATGCGGGCGGGGCAGATGCCGACGAGGCAACCGAAACGGCCAGCGAGGCAGGCGACGCCGACAATGGCAACGACGCCGTCTCGGAGAACGCTTCCCACGGTTCGGAAACCATCGAACATGCGGCCGATATCTCGGAACAGGCCGCGGATGCATCCAATCGTGGCGAAGCCTCCCCCGAGCAGAGCGAGGAATCTTCTGGACAGAACGAAGGCGAGACCCGCGAGGGCGGTCCGACGTCGATCGCCGCCTCCGTCGACGCCGAAGTGATTTCCGAACCTGTCCCGCAGACGGAACAGGGCAGTGAATCCAGCGACGATGATCGCGGCATGCTGGAAGAGGTTCAGTCTTCGCATCCGGACGATCACGAGGTCGAATCGGTCGGCGCCGAGGATGCCCTGGAGGAAGCGCGCAACCGCCGTAAGCCGATGCGCCGCCAGTACAAGATCCAGGAAGTGATCAAACGCCGCCAGATCCTGCTGGTGCAGGTCGTCAAGGAAGAGCGCGGCAACAAGGGCGCAGCGCTCACCACCTATCTGTCGCTTGCCGGCCGCTATTCCGTGCTGATGCCGAACACGGCGCGCGGCGGCGGAATTTCGCGCAAGATCACCAGTGCTGTCGACCGCAAGCGCCTCAAGGAAGTGGTCGCCGATCTCGAAGTGCCGCAAGGCATGGGCGTCATCCTGCGCACCGCAGGCGAGAGCCGCACCAAGGCAGAGATCAAGCGCGATTATGAATATCTGATGCGGCTTTGGGAGAACGTGCGCAATCTCACGCTCCAGTCCACCGCCCCTGCCCTCGTCTACGAGGAAGGCAGCCTGATCAAGCGTTCGGTGCGCGACCTCTATAACAAGGACATCGATGAGATCCTCGTCTCCGGCGAAGAGGGCTACCGCGAGGCCAAGGACTTCATGCGCATGCTGATGCCGAGCCACGCCAAGGTGGTTCAGCCGTTCCGCGATACGACCCCGATCTTCGTGCGCAACGGCATAGAGGCGCAGCTTGACCGCATGCTGCAGCCGCAAGTGACGCTGAAGAGCGGCGGCTACATCATCATCAACCAGACCGAGGCGCTGGTCGCCATCGACGTCAATTCGGGCCGCTCGACCAAGGAGCACTCGATCGAGGACACCGCGCTCCACACCAATCTGGAAGCAGCGGAGGAAGTCGCCCGCCAGCTGAGGCTGCGCGACCTTGCCGGCCTGATCGTCATCGACTTCATCGACATGGAGGAGAACCGCAACAACCGCGCCGTCGAGAAGCGGTTGAAGGATCACCTCAAGAACGACCGCGCGCGCATCCAGGTCGGCCGCATCTCGCATTTTGGCCTGATGGAGATGTCGCGCCAGCGCATCCGCGCCAGCGTGCTGGAATCGACCATGAAGCCTTGCCCGCATTGCGGCGGCACCGGCCATGTGCGCTCCGATTCGTCTGTCGCACTGATGGTGGTCAGGGCGATCGAGGAGTTCCTGCTCAAGGATTCGCGCAGCCACATCACGGTTCGCACGCCCGCGGCGACCGCGCTCTATGTGCTCAACCACAAGCGCGGCACGCTGGTGGAACTGGAAAGCCGCTTCGGCCTGACCATCACGCTTGAGGCCGACGACACGGTCGGTTCGCAGCATTATGCGATCTTCCGCGGCGCGCTGGCCGAAAAGCCGGAAGGCTTCGTCGAAGCGCGCACCCTGCCGGCCTATGTCGAACCGGAAGAGCCCGAGGATGAGACCATCGCCGAGGAGGAAGACGAGGCACCGGCCCAGGCCGAGCAGCCGCGTCAGCCGCAGCAAGGTCAGCACCAGCAGAGGCCCGGCGAAGAGGGCGAAGGCCGCGACCGCAAGCGCCGCAAGCGTCGCAGACGCCGCGGCGGCAAGGATCGCGATCGTGAACATGGCCACACCGACGGTGCTTCCGTGTCCGCGCAGGCCGACGATTTGTCCACGTCGGAAAGCCCAGTGAGTCGTGACGAGGCGCAAGCCGGCGACGAGGCTCCGGTCTCCGCAGCCGGAACGGCCGAAACGGCGGAAGCATCCGACGAGGGCCAGGGCAAGAAGCGTCGCCGCGGCAAACGCGGTGGCAAGCGCAACCGGCGCGAGGACGGCGAAGGCGAGGCCGAGGCGAGCGTCGATGAAGCGACCGAGCCTTCCGGGGTCGATGCTTCCGAAAGCGAGCCTGCGATCGAGCCGGCAGCAATCGCCGCTGTCGAAGAGCCGATGGCTCCGGTAAGCGACGAGGCGACGACCGCCGAGAAGCCCAAGAAGCCGCGGCGTGCAGCCAAGCCGAAGAAGGCAGCCGTCGAGGCTGTCGCCGAGGAGCCGACTGCTGAACTGGCCGTTCCGGCACCCGCCGAGACGCCAGCCACGGCATCGGACGAGGCAGCGGCAGCGACGGCCGAGGACACACCGAAGGCCCGTCCGTCGCGACGCAAGCCGGCGGCCATCGATGCTCCGGTCGTGCCGGTGGTTTCCTCGACCGTCGCCGAAGAGCCGGAAACCAAGACCGAAGAGAAGCCGAAGCGCGCCGGCTGGTGGCAGCGGAAAGGCTTCTTCTAGGATTTCAGCCCTTCGAACTGATTTTCTGAATAAAAGAATCCCGCGCGGTCGAAAGACGGCGCGGGATTTTTCATATCTGCCGGAACGTTACGGCGCGAAGATCGACCAGTTCATCATCCTGGCGAGCTTTTCCAGAGCGATCGAGCCCAACTTGGAATTGCCGTTGGCGTTGAGGCCGGGCGACCAGACGGCGAGCGAGGCGACGCCGGGCACGATGCCCAATATGCCGCCGCCGACGCCGCTCTTGCCCGGAATGCCGACGCGGAAGGCAAAATCACCGGAGCCGTCATAGTGGCCGCAGGTCAGCATCATGGCGCCGATGCGGCGTGCCCGCTCGGCCGACACCACGGAATGTCCGGTCGCCGGATTTTTGCCGCCATTGGCGAGGAACCGGCCGGCCATCGCCAGTTGCCGGCAGCTCATGGCGATGGCGCAATGGTGGAAATAGACGCCGAGCGCCAGCTCCGGCGCATGATGAAGATTGCCGAAGGATTTCATGTAATTGGCGAGCGCGAAGTTGCGGTAGCCGGTGGCGCGCTCCGAGGCCGCGACCTCGCGGTCGATGATGATGGCCTCGTCGTCGGCGAGGAACTGGACGAAGCGCAGGATCTCGCCGATCGCCTCGCGCGGCTGATGGCCGGCAAGCAGGATGTCGGAAATGACGATGGCGCCGGCATTGATGAATGGATTGCGCGGAATGCCGTTCTCATGCTCGAGCTGCACGATCGAGTTGAACGGGTTGCCCGAGGGTTCGCGCCCTACCCTTTTCCACAGCGCGTCGCCGACATTGCCCAGTGCCAGCGTCAAGGTGAACACTTTCGAGATGCTCTGGATCGAAAAGGGCTGGTCGGCGTCGCCCGCCATCAGCACACGGCCGTCATTGGTGACGGCTGCGATGCCGAATTTCTTGGGATCAACCTTGCCGAGTTGCGGGATATAGGTGGCGACCTCGCCGCGATCGGTGCGTTCGGCCATTTCGGCCGCGACTTCGGCCAGGGCCTGCTCGAGTTCCGGCATGGATCTATCCCAGCCAGCGTTCGATGCGCGCCAATGCCTCGACCATGTCGTCATGGCTGCCGGCATAGGAGAACCGCATGGTGCGGTGCCCGGCCTGGGTGTCGAAATCACGGCCGGGTGTGGCCGCGACATGCGCCTCGGCCAGCATCTTGCGGGCGAAAGCCATGCTGTCATTGCTGTGCCGGGTGACGTCGCAAAAGGCATAGAAGGCGCCATCCATCGGTGCGGCCAGCGGAAAGCCGAGTTCCGGCAGACGTGTCATCAGGAGCTCGCGGTTCCAGGCATAGCGACCCTTGACCGCCTCCAGCTCCTCGGTAGCGGCAAAGGCCTCGATTGCGGCGACCTGCGACAGTTCCGGCGGCGAGATGTAGAGGCTCTGCGCAATGCGCTCGATGGGCCGCACCAGCGCTTCAGGCAGCACCATCCAGCCGATGCGCCAGCCGGTCATGCAATAATATTTCGAGAAGGAGTTGATCGCCGAGACACCGGTGCCAAAGGCGAGTGCGGTGGTGTCGGGCGCCGCATAGGCCAGCCGATGGTAGATCTCGTCGGAGATGACGGCAATGCCAAGCGCCTCCGCCGTCCGGACCAGGTCCGCGAGATCATCGGCCGGGATGACCGCGCCGGTCGGGTTGGCCGGACTTGCGAACAGCACGCCCTTCAGCGGCTTTTCGCGATGGGCGGTCTCCAGGTGAGCGGCATGAAGATAGGCCGCATCGCCGAGCTCGATCTCGATCACTTCGATGCCGAGCGCCGCCATGATGTTGCGATAGGCAGGGTAGCCCGGCGCTGCGATGGCGACGCGGTCACCAGGATCGAACATTGCCAGGAAAGCGAGATTGAAGGCGGCCGAGGATCCCGTGGTGACCGCGATCCGGTCGGGCGCGACATCAAGCCCGTAGTGATCCCCATAGTGTTCGGCGATCGCCTTGCGCAATCCAGCCAGGCCCAGCGCATCGGTATAGCCAATGCGCCCGTCCTGCAAAGCCCTGGCCGCCGCGGCACGAACGCGGGCCGGAGCCGGATCGGACGGCTGGCCGACGGCCATGGAAATGACCGGCGCGCCCGTCGCTCTCAGCCGGTTCGCCTCGGCCAGCACATCCATGGCGTGGAAGGGTTCGACATTGCCACGGCGTGAGAGCGAAACGACCATTTTGACCTCGATCCGACGATTGAGCGCGCCACATCCTGGCGCATGCGCCGCACAAATGCCCGATTGGTGTGAGGATCACAAGTTGAGGAAGTTTTTCCGGTGCCGACTTTTCATCTTTCGCCCGCTCGTCTACCAGTGGATACGTCATGTTGAGCCGACCCAAATCGATGGTTGCCCGGGCAGCGCGCGTCGTTGCGACGCTTTCGCTTGGCGTCGCCGTCGCGGTGTCTGGTTCCATCAGCGCCTTCGCCCAGAACGTGCCGGTGGTGCGCGATGCCGAGATCGAGGCGCTGGTGCGCGACTACGCCCGCCCGATCTTCAAGGCCGCCGGTCTGGCGAATGACGGCATCGACATCGTCCTGGTCAACGACCAGAGCTTCAATGCCTTCGTCACCGGACGCCGGCTGTTCATCAACACGGGCGCCTTGATGGAAGCCGAAACGCCCAACGAGATCATCGGCGTCATCGCCCACGAGGCCGGCCACATCGCCGGCGGCCACCAGCAGAAACTGCGTGACCAGCTCGAGCGCGCCAAGACGATGGCCATCATCGCAACCTTGCTGGGCGCCGGGGCCATGGTCGCCGGAGCGACCACCAACAGCCGCGGACTTGCCGGCGCCGGCGTGGGCGTGGCGGCTGGCGGCGGCGAGATGGCGCAGCGCAGCATTCTCGCCTATCAGCGCACAGAGGAGATGACGGCCGACCGCTCGGCGATCACCTATCTCAACGCCACCGGCCAGTCCGGCATGGGCATGCTGAAGACGTTTCAGCGCTTTCAGACGGCCTTGTCGCTGTCGGGCGCGCAGGTCGATCCCTACCGGATCAGCCATCCGATGCCGCGCGACCGAATCTCCAACCTCGAAGTGCTGGTCAAGCAGAGCCCGTATCTCGACAAGGTCGATGCACCGGCTCTGCAATTGCGCCACGACATGATGCGGGTGAAGATCGCTGTCTACATGGAAGGCCAGGCCGCCGCGTCGCGGCTGATGCGAAAGATGCAGGGCAGCCTTGCCGCGCAGTATGGCGAGGCCCAATCGGCCTATCTTTTCGGCAACATCGCCACCGCACTCGCCAAGACCAACGCCTTGATCAAGGCCCAGCCCGGCAACGCCTATTTCCAGGAATTGCGCGGCGATATATTGATGAAGGCGAACAAGCCCAAGGAAGCTGCCGATGCCTACGCCAAGGCAGTCAGCCTCGACAAGGCGCGATCCGGATTGCTGCCGGTTTCGCTCGGTCAGGCGTTGATGGCGACGGGCACTCCCGACGCTCTGAAAAAGGCCGTGGTGCAGATCAACAACGGCTTGCGACGCGACAAGGAAAATTCCGTGGGATACCGCTATCTGGCGCAGGCCTATGGCGAATTGGGAGACATACCGGGCGCCGAGCTTGCCACGGCCGAGGGTCATTTCTATTCCGGTAACTACAAGGATGCGAAGATCTTCGCCATGCGAGCGCAGCAGCAACTCAAACGCGGCGAGCCGCGATGGATTCGCGCCCAGGACATCATAAACTACAAGCCGTCGGGCAAGGTATAATGAACCTTCCGGCCGTGCGCTGCGACGCAGCCAGACCGGAAAACAGGCAAAGGAACGAACGATGAAAAAGGCACTGTTGCTGGGCACCACGGGAGTTGCGATAGCCCTTGCCATGCTGGCGTTCGGTTTCGTGGCCGGCAGCCCGCAAACCGCGGAAGCCGGTGCGGCGCAACCGCTTCAGACGGCAGCGGCCGATACCAAGATCGACCGCACCGAGGTCGAAGGCATCATCCGCGATTATCTCCTGAAGAATCCGGAAGTGCTGCTGGAAGTCCAGGATGCGCTCGAGGCCAAGCAGAAGGAAGAGCAGCGCATCGCCCATCTCGGCGTCATCAAGGGCGCCAAGGAGCAGATCTTCAACTCCTCCTTCGACGGCGTGGTCGGAAACCCGAACGGCAAGGTCACGATCGTCGAGTTCTACGACTACAATTGCGGCTTCTGCAAACGCGCCATCGAAGACATGCAGGCGCTGACCAAGGCCGATCCGGACCTGCGTTTCGTGCTCAAGGAGTTCCCGATCCTCGGGCCGGATTCGCAGAAGGCCAGCGTCGTCTCGATGGCCTTCCACCTGATGATGCCGCAGAAGTACGGCGAGTTCCACAATGCGCTGCTCGGCGGCCAGGGACGCGCCACCGAGGCGGCGGCGATCAAGGTCGCGCTTTCGCTCGGCGCCGACGAAGCGACGCTGCGTGAAAAGATGAAGGACCCGTCCATCACCGAAGCCTTCTCCAAGACCTACGATCTCGCCAACAAGCTGGCGATCACCGGAACGCCGTCCTATGTCGTCGGCAACGAGGTCGTGTTCGGGGCGCTCGGACAGGAAGTCCTGGCGGAGAAGATCGAGGCGGCGAAAGCCGCGCTTTGATCGGCCGCGGGTTTTCTTCACGGGCGCATTTCCGCCTGTTGTGGACAGTGAAAGAACGCACTTGCGCTCTTTCCGCGGGCGTCTATGCCCATTATAGAGGGCCCAGCGCCGGTTTGACGCCGGTGCCGGAAAAGGTCGGCATTTTTTGAAAACGGTTTTCGTCCTGAACGGTCCCAATCTCAACGCGCTCGGCAAGCGCGAGCCTGGCATCTATGGCGGCAAGACGCTTGCCGCCATCGCGGACGACTGCAGAGAGGCGGGCACGGCGCTCGGGCTCGAAATCGATTTCCGCCAGTCGAACCACGAGGGCGACCTCGTCGACTGGATCCAGGAAGCCGGCGACAAGGCCGCCGGCATCGTCATCAATCCCGGCGCCTATAGCCACACCTCGATCGCGATCCACGACGCCATCCGTTCCGTGGCGCCCCTGCCGGTCGCCGAGGTTCATCTTTCCAACATCCATGCGCGGGAATCATTCCGCCACGTCTCCATGGTCGCGCCGGTCGCTGTCGGCATGATCTGTGGCTTTGGGCCGCTCGGCTACACGCTGGCGCTGCAGGCGCTGGCCGCACGCCTATGACCGGCCAACAAACAGAAGGCTCGAAAATGTCGATAAAGAAGACCGGTGTTGACCAGCAGCTGATCCGCGACCTGGCGGGCATACTGAACGACACCAATCTCACCGAGATCGAAGTCGAGCTGGGTGACCTGAAGGTGCGCGTATCGCGGCAGGCACCGGCGGTTCACGCGATAGCCGCGCCGCAGCCGGCCTTCGCGCCGGCGCCGGCGGCCCAACCTGCCACCGCAGCCCTTCCGGCCGCCGCCGACGTGTCCAAAAACGCCGTAGCCTCCCCCATGGTCGGTACCGCCTACCTGGCGCCCTCGCCGGACGCCAAGCCGTTCATCGAGATCGGCCAGAACGTCAAGGAAGGGCAGACGTTGCTGATCATCGAAGCGATGAAGACGATGAACCAGATCCCCTCGCCGCGCGCCGGCACGGTGACGGCGATCCTGTTCGAGGACGCACAGCCGGTCGAATACGGCATGCCGCTCGTCGTGATCGAGTAGAGCGGCCCTAATGTTCCAGAAGATTCTCATCGCCAATCGCGGCGAAATCGCGCTTCGGGTGCTGCGTGCCTGCAAGGAGCTCGGCATCCAGACGGTGGTGGTGCACTCGACCGCCGACGCCGACGCCATGCATGTTCGGCTCGCCGATGAGAGCGTATGCATCGGGCCACCGCCATCGCGCGACAGCTACCTCAATATCCACCAGATCGTCGCCGCCTGCGAGATCACCGGCGCCGACGCCGTGCATCCCGGCTACGGTTTCCTGTCGGAGAACGCCAAGTTTTCCGACATATTGGCCGCGCATAACATTACCTTTATCGGTCCGACCGGCGACCATATCCGCATCATGGGCGACAAGATCGAAGCCAAGCGCACCGCCAAGCGCCTCGGGATTCCAGTGGTTCCCGGCTCCGACGGTGCGGTGACCGAGGAAAAGGAGGCCAAGCGCATCGCCGCAGAGATCGGCTATCCCGTGATCATCAAGGCATCGGCCGGCGGCGGCGGACGCGGCATGAAAGTGGCGCATACCGAGGCCGACCTCGAAGTCGCCTTGCAGACGGCCCGCTCGGAAGCGGGCGCGGCCTTCGGCGATGACGCCGTCTACATTGAAAAGTACCTGCAAAAGCCGCGCCATATCGAGGTGCAAGTGTTCGGCGACGGCTTTGGCCGGGGCGTGCATTTCGGCGAGCGCGACTGCTCCTTGCAGCGCCGCCACCAGAAAGTCTGGGAAGAGGCCAACTCACCCGCCCTCAACGCCGAGGAACGCTCGCGCATCGGCGATATCTGCGCCAAGGCCATCGCCGACCTCGGCTATTCCGGCGCAGGCACGATCGAGTTCCTCTACGAGAATGGCGAGTTCTATTTCATCGAGATGAACACGCGCCTGCAGGTCGAGCATCCGGTGACGGAGGCTATCACCGGCATCGATCTGGTGCATGAGCAGATCCGTGTCGCCTCGGGCGGTGGTCTTTCGGTCAAGCAGGAAGACATCCGCTTCCAGGGCCATGCCATCGAGTGCCGCATCAATGCAGAGGATCCGCGCACCTTCACGCCCTCGCCCGGCACGATCACCCATTTCCACACGCCAGGCGGTCTTGGCATCCGCGTCGATTCCGGCGTCTATTCCGGATACAAGATCCCGCCCTATTACGACAGCCTGATCGGCAAGCTGATCGTGCACGGGCGCAACCGCGTCGAATGCATGATGCGGCTGCGCCGGGCGCTGGACGAATTCGTCGTCGACGGAATCAAGACGACGTTGCCGCTGTTTCGCGACCTCGTCGGCAACGCCGACATCGCCAATGGCGACTATGACATCCACTGGCTGGAAAAATATCTGGCCAAAGGCGAATAGCCCCCGACTTGCCGCTATAATGAAGCGATGACTCGCCCTTACGCGCCAGGCTATCGTATCCCGACCGACCTTCTGCTCAAGGCCTACGCCTCGGGCGTCTTCCCGATGGCCGAAAGTGCCGCCGACCCGGAAGTGTTCTGGGTGCGCCCGGAGACGCGCGGCATCATCCCGCTCGACCGCTTCCACACGCCGAAAAGTCTGAAGAAGGCGCTTCGACGAAACCTCTTCGACATCCGTTTCGACTTCGATTTCGAGGCGACGATCGATGGCTGCGCCGAAAGGCGCGAGGAGCGCCGTTCCACCTGGATCAACGCGCCGATCCGCGAGGCCTATGTGCAGTTGCATCGCATCGGCCATTGCCATTCTGTCGAGGCCTGGTGCGAGGAGCGGCTGGTCGGCGGCCTCTACGGTGTCTCGCTGGGGCGGGTGTTCTTCGGCGAAAGCATGTTTTCCCGGGAAACGGACGCTTCGAAGATCTGCCTGGTGCATCTCGTCGAACGCCTGCAGGCGCGCGGTTTCGCGCTGCTTGACACGCAGTTCACCACCGAACACCTCAAGCGCTTCGGCGCAATCGACGTGCCGCGCGGTAAATACGAGAAGATGCTGGCCGACGCGCTCAAGGGTGAAGCGGTATTTTTCCCCTGATGATCCAGCCCGTCAGCGGACCTTCGTTTCCAGCGGAGCCTGCGAATGGAACATCATCTTCCAGCCGTTGACGCGATGGACATAGCCGGTGCTGACCAGCGCCGCGTAGGCTTCGCCATTGTCCCTCACGGCATGCGCCTCATAGGCCAGGATGACGATGTCGCTGCCCGGTTCGACCACGCCCTTGAGATCGATCTCGAGATCACGCCATCGCTTGGGATCGGCGGCGGTTTCGGCGAGATCGGCATTGCTCATAGTCTGGGCCATCCGCGGAAATGCCACAAGGCACTCGGTGTCGGCATTGGCCGCGAAAAATGCCGAATCGCCTGTCCAGAAGCCCTTTTCGAGCTCAAGCAGTTCCTTGATGCTGGCGGTGATCCGCTTTCTGGCAGACATCGGAAAATCCTCCCGGCGCGCATCATATGGCCGTCAGGGCCCAACGCGTTGCCGCCAGCGCGGTTCCGAAGGATCAGTTGGTGCTGGTCGTAGGCGGTTCCGTGGCTTCCGGTTCGGCCGCAGCCGGAGCGGCCGTGGCATTCGGCTGGGCCGTATCGGGCTTGGCGGCATCGGTCTTGGCCGCATCGGGCGCTGGCACATCCGACTTCTGCTTGCAGGCCTTCAGCCAGACGTCATAGACGGCATGCTCGACGGCATTAAGACCGGGGCTTTCGGCAAACATCCAGCCGGTGAAGATGCGGCGGATCTTGCGGTCAAGCGTGATCTCGTCGACTTCGACAAAGGAATCGGTCTTCGGCTCCTCGTTCTGCGGCCGGGAGTAGCAGACGCGCGGCGTCACCTGCAAAGCACCGAACTGCACCGTCTCGTCGATATAGACGTCGAAGGTGATGATGCGGCCGGTGATCTTGTCGATGCCGGCGAATTCGGCGACCGGGTTGGTGATTCGATCCGACCCCGGCGCCGGCGCGGGTGCGGCCGACTCTGGCGAAGCGGCAAGTGCCACGGTGCTAACGGTGAGCCCGGCGGCTACCATCAGTGCGCCCATCGATGTCAGGCTGGAAATGCTCATGCAGGGATACCGGTGGTTAGCGCCCGGGTGATTCTCTCTATCACAAAGGCTAGTCGCCGTTTTTTGATCAGCAAGCAGCTAAACACCAATTGTGGCGATAAAGGACCGACGCCCGCTTACGATCCGGGCGTCCAGGCGTCGTAGTCGCCGGTGACCTGCGGACGGTGCTGGTTGGTCAGCACCGAGCCCTTCGGACGATAGGCCGAGGGCGAGCCGGTCAGGTTCGGTTGATGCGGCTTCTGCCAGTCGCGCGGCTTGTAGTCGTCGCTCGGCGGCGCGACGTCGACGCGGTGATGGATCCAGCCGTGCCAGCCGGGCGGGATAGAAGAAGCCTCGGAATAATCGCGATAGATGACCCAGCGGCGCGTGCGTCCTTCGGAATCGACACCGCCTTCGTAGTAGACGTTGCCCACCTCGTCCTGCCCGACCTTCCTGCCGTAGCGCCAGGTGTGCAGGCGCGTGCCAAGCGTCTGGCCGTTCCACCAGGTGAAAAACTGCGTAAGGAAAGTCTTCATCTTCAAAACCCTCGCGCCCGTGGCGCCCGTTTCCTGCTTATGGCGTCAGCCCTTCGGGAAGGCAAGGGTCTTGCCGCCTGCAGGGCGCAAATGGCGCGCCGGTAAGGCGACACAAGCCTGTGATGCATTGGCCCGCGCCGTATGGTGCTTGCCAAGCACCCTCAGCCTTTCTAAAGCTCTGCGCGCCCGCCCCGTGTGGGTATCCGGCCGACAATTGGCCGAAGGAGGTGACGATTGGCCACGGAATCGCCGACCGCCGACATTCGCACCGGCGCCGACGCCATTCGCCGCCGCAAGCATGGCGTGCCGATCGTCTGTCTCACCGCCTATACCTACCCCATCGCCCGCCTGCTTGATGAGCATATCGACCTGCTCCTGGTCGGCGACAGCGTTGCGATGGTCCTGCATGGCCACAAAACGACGCTGGGCGCCTCGCTGGAGATGATGATCGCGCATGGGCAAGCGGTGATGCGCGGCTCCGCCAAGGCTTGCGTTGTCGTCGACATGCCGGCCGGCAGCTATGAAGATTCGGCGGCCCAAGCGGCTGCCTCGGCGCGGCGTATTGTTGGCGATACCGGCTGCCAGGCAGTGAAACTCGAGGGCGGCGTCGGCATGGCCCGGCAGATCGCCGCGGTCGTCGATGCCGGCATCCCGGTCATGGGCCATATCGGCCTGTTGCCGCAATCCGTCGAGAAGGATGGCGGCTACAGGATCAAGGGCCGGACCGACGAGAATGCGGCAGCGCTGTTTGCCGATGCGCGCGCCGTCGAAGAAGCGGGCGCCTTTTCAGTGGTCATCGAGGGCACGGTCGAGGCGGTCGCGGCCGAAATCACCCGCCGCATCGCCATCCCGACCATCGGCATCGGCGCGAGCGGCGTTTGCGACGGCCAGATCCTGGTCATAGACGACATGGTCGGGCTCACCGTCGACCGCGTGCCAAAATTCGTCAAGGAGTACGCCGATTTGCGCAGCGTGGTCTCGCATGCGGCCGCACGTTACGCCAGCGAGGTACGAGACCGGACATTCCCCGGCCCCGAAAATGTCTTTTCGGCCACCTTGGGCAAGGACAACAGATGAGCCGGCCCCTCGTCGTCGACACGGTCGCCGGCCTTCGCGCGCGGATCCGCGACTGGCGGCGCGACGGCCTTCGCGTCGCCATGGTGCCGACAATGGGCGCCTTGCACGAAGGGCACCTGTCGCTGGTCAGGATCGCGCTCGAACGAGCCGAGCGCTGCGTCGTCTCGATCTTCGTCAACCCGACGCAGTTCGCGCCGAGCGAGGATCTCGACAAATATCCACGTCAACTCGCCCGCGATCTCGATCAACTGGCTTTGGCCGGAGCCGATCTTGCCTACACGCCTGGGGTTGGTGAGATGTATCCTGCCGGCTTTGCCACCAAAATCTCGGTCGGCGGTCCCTCCGCCGGGCTCGAATCGGATTTTCGACCGACTTTTTTCGACGGCGTCGCCACCGTCGTGGCGAAGCTGTTCCTGCAGGCGTCGCCCGACGTCGCGGTCTTTGGCGAAAAGGATTATCAGCAGTTGTGCGTCGTCAGGCAGCTCTGCCGCGACCTCGACCTGCCCGTCGAGATCATCGGCGCGCCGACGATCCGCGACGCGCATGGCCTCGCCATGTCATCGCGTAACGCCTATCTCGGCGAGGCCGAACTCCAGATCGCCCGCCGGCTCAACGTGGTCCTGCACAAGGCAGCCGCGGCGCTGGCGGCCGGCGCCGACCAGAACGGCGCGACAGGCGAAGCCAGCCGCGCCCTGCTTTCGGCCGGTTTCCAGAAGGTCGATTATGTCGAAGCTCGCGAGAGCCGGACGCTGGGGCCGTGGCGCCGCGGACAGGAGGGCCGCCTGCTCGCCGCCGCCTGGCTCGCCAAGACCAGGTTGATCGACAATGTGGATGTTTCCGCCAGTTAGGCCGCGGCTCGATCGCTGAATTCGACCCGCCGGATTGCGCACCCGAAAAGGTCCGCCGCTATGCGGCAAGTGGCCTTTCATAAACGAGCGCCGGGATTGCGGATTGGGCCGAACCGCAATTGTCGGTGCGGCCGGTCCGGACGAAGCCGTTCGCCTGGTAGAAGGCAATTGCGCGCGTGTTCTTCTCTTCCACTTCCAGCCGGATGGCGCGGGCCTCAGGGAAGCTTTCGATGATCTCGTCGAGAAGCATGCCGCCGATGCCCCGGCCCTGCAGGCCGGGCTGCACGTAAAGCTGCTTCAGCATGATCAAGCCGCCGCCATCGACCGCCTCGGCAAATGCCATGCCGCCAATGCGCTGGCCATCATCGGCGACGAGGAACTCGCTGTTCGGCTTCGCCAGCCGCGCCGTGAGCGAGGCGATCGAATGCCACTCATCGGTGATCTCGGTCACCCGTTCGGCGCCGTAGATGGCGTCATAGGTCGCATGCCAAGTCTCGACCAGCAGCGCCCGGATGGCGGCGAGGTCGCGATCTCCGGCGGTGCGCACGAACATAGTCTACTCGATGCCCAGCTTGGCCTTGACCAGGTCATTGACGGCCTGCGGGTTGGCCTTGCCGCCGGTCGCCTTCATCACCTGGCCGACGAACCAGCCGGCCATGGTCGGCTTGGCGCGCGCCTGCTCGACCTTGTCCGGGTTGGCCGCGATCACCTCGTCCACCGCCTTTTCGATAGCGGCGGTGTCGGTAACCTGTTTCATGCCGCGGCTCTCAACCAGTTGGCGCGGGTCGCCGCCCTCGTTCCAGACGATCTCGAACAGGTCCTTGGCAATCTTGCCGGAGATGGTGCCATCCTTGATCAGATCGATGATGGCGCCGAGCTGGTCTGGCGAAACCGGAGCGTTTTCAATGTCCTTGCCAGCTTTGTTCAATTGTCCGAGCAGGTCGTTGATGACCCAATTGGCGGCGAGCTTGCCGTCGCGGCCAGCGGCCACCTTCTCGAAATAGTCGGCGATCGGCTTTTCCGACACCAGGATCGAGGCATCGTAAGTCGACAGGCCGAGCGAGGAGATCAACCGCGCCTTCTTGTCATCAGGCAGTTCCGGCAACTCCTTGGCCAGCGCTTCGACATAGGCCTGGTCGAACTCCAGCGGCAACAAGTCGGGATCTGGAAAATAGCGGTAGTCGTGCGCCTCTTCCTTGGTGCGCATCGACCGGGTCTCGCCCTTGACGGCGTCGAACAGCCGCGTTTCCTGGTCGATCGTGCCGCCATCCTCGATGATGGCGATCTGCCGGCGCGCCTCGAAATCGATCGCCTGGCCGATGAAGCGGATCGAATTGACGTTCTTGATCTCGCAGCGCGTACCGAATTCGCCGCCCGGACGGCGCACCGAAACGTTGACGTCGGCTCGCATGGAGCCTTCGTCCATATTGCCGTCGCAGGTGCCGAGATAACGCACGATGGTGCGCAGCTTGGTGACATAGGCCTTGGCTTCGTCAGCCGAACGCATGTCCGGTTTCGACACGATTTCCATCAGCGCCACGCCGGAGCGGTTGAGATCGACATAGGACATGGTCGGATGCTGGTCGTGCATCGACTTGCCGGCGTCCTGCTCCAGATGCAGGCGCTCGATGCCGACCTCGATGTCCTCGAACTCGCCCTGGCGATCGGGACCGACGGAGACGATCACCGTGCCCTCGCCGACGATCGGCTGCTTGAACTGCGATATCTGGTAGCCCTGCGGCAAGTCCGGGTAGAAGTAGTTCTTCCGGTCGAAGACAGACTTGTGGTTGATCTGCGCCTTCAGCCCGAGGCCGGTACGGATCGCCTGCTTGACGCATTCCTCGTTGATGACGGGCAGCATGCCGGGCATTGCCGCATCGACCAGGCTGACATTGGCGTTAGGGGCGGCACCGAACGACGTCGAAGCGCCGGAAAACAGTTTTGCTTCCGATGTCACCTGCGCATGGACCTCGAGCCCGATGATGATTTCCCAGTCACCGGTGGCGCCGGGGATCAGGCGTTTCGCGTCGGGCGTGCGGGTATCGATGATGCTCATGGTGGCCTGCGTAGTAGAACGATGGGAACGTGCGTTTTGCACATCCTGATTTGCAACTTCGCTAGTGCAAAGCGCATCGCGAGACAAGCGTAAAGCCGCCCGCTGGCCTTTTCCGCCGTTTTCGCCTATAGCCCATCCATCCCAATGGAGAGTGGATGTCCACTTACGCTCAGTCCCGGTAAGGCCCTGACCTCGTAGCGAGGCAGGGCAGAAAACCTGAAACCCCGTGCCGCGAAGCTTCGCGGCGGCGGCTTTTGTTGTTTTCCCGGAAACTCTCCCATGGATATTTCGCGTATTGAACAACGCGTTCTGCACCTGCTCGCGCAGGGCGGACGCATCGAGATCGAAAAGAGCGAGAAGAAACGGATCGCCTCCGTCAAATGCCTGACCCGCGACGGCTGGCACTACCCCGGCGTCGACCTCGACCTGTTTCGGAAGCTGAAACGGAAGAAGGCGGTTTCGTCGTCGGACGGCGGCCCCTACCGCATCACGCGGCGCGGGCTCCAACTCGTCCGCTCCGAACTCGACAACAGGTAGCTATCGCCCGCCGGCCGTTTGCGCGGCCGGCGGTTGCTCACCGCTCAGGCGGTAGCGATATAGGCGCGGATTTCCTCAGCCTCGCGCTCGACGTCCTCGATACGACGCTTGACCACGTCGCCGATCGATACGATGCCATCGAGCAAGCCATCCTTTTCCACCGGGAGGTGGCGGAAGCGCCCCCTGGTCATGATCTCCATCACCTCGTTGACGGTGTGGTTCTCATTGCAGATTTTCACCTTCGGCGTCATCGCCGAGCGCACCGCGATGTCTAGCGCAGCGGCTCCTTCTTTGGCGATCACCCGCACGATGTCACGCTCAGAGAGGATGCCGACGATCTTGCGATCGCCATTGGTGATGACCAGTGCGCCGATCCTGTGTTCGGTGAGAATGCGAATGGCTTCGCTCAGTTTTTCGTTCGGCCCGAGCGTCAACACGTCGTGACCTTTTTGCTCGAGAATGGCCTTAACCGTCATGGCGTCCTCCTCTACTTTGCCAACCGGTTCCTGCCCTGACCGGCTTTCACGTAAGAGTGAACATCGTGCGCCGCGATCGGTTGCATTTCAAGTGCGGTGGTCGGTCGTCTCCCAGTCGAGCGGCTGCCAATTTCTGTCGAACCAGCGCAAGCCGAGGAAGCCGGCGACAAAGCCGCCAATATGAGCCTCCCAGGCGATCTGGCTGTCGACGCCGGGGGCGAAGCCGACAAGGCCGGTGACAAGGTTGATCACCATCCAAACGGCAAGGAAGATCATCACGCCACGTGAGCGCAGCACCATTGCTATCGGCAGTACGGGGCCGGCGAATGCGGCTTTGCCCGCCGAACGATCCGTACGGAAGCCAAAGCGTGCCGCCGCTCCCATCATGCCCGATATCGCACCGGAAGCGCCGACCAGCGGCGCTTCGCCATATGGATGCATGGCCCAGAAAAGCGCCACTGAAGCCAGTCCCGTCGCGGCGAAGAACAACGCGAACCAGAAGGCTCCGAGCCGATTGGCCAGCGGCGAGCCAAAGGCAGCGAGCCAGACCATGTTGATGGCGATATGGGCAAATCCACCATGCATGAAGGCATAGGTGAAGGGCCGCGTGAACAGGAACCAGTCGAAGCCGTATTGGCCGGTGTAGAGGACAGGGATGAAGGCTCCGTCGTAAAGCAGTGTCATTTGCTGAGCATCACTCAGCACGTATTGCTGCAACAGGTAGATGGCCACGCAAATGGCGATCACCGCCAGCACGATCGGCGGCAGGTTGAAGACCGGCTCGCGACGCGGCTCGGGCTCGCGATCCGCCTGTTCCATTTCCGGTGGGCTTACAGGTTCACTCATGCGCACTAGCACTCGGTCCAGGATTCGTTGTTGCGAGCATCTAGACCACTGCTCGCCGGACCACAAAGGGCGAATCGCCGAGCGCGAATCAAAAGTGCCGAATCAAAAGAAAGCCGTCCAAGGTTTCCCTTGAACGGCTGTCGAGTCCCCTGTTCCCCCGAACTCTTGACTGAAGTGCTGCCGATCGTCGCGAAACGACCGCTTCTGGAGTGGTTTTTGTGTGCCACGCGGCTCGCCTGGGTGCAACGTAAACCACTTGTTAACCTTAACGGCCCCGACCCGTGAACAAGTGTTAACGACGCTGGCACGCTTCCTGCTCCGCAACGCATGTAGGTCATCGGAAGGCGCCCTTCTGTTCACCGATGGGACATCAGACGACAGAATGCGCGGAGCTGCTTAGCATGAACCAGAACGGATCGATCACGCTGTTCCAGTATTGGAACCGCTTGCGTGATGGACGCCCTGCTCCGAAGCGCTCGGAAGTAGAGCCGGCCGACATCAAGTCGCTGCTGGCCGACACGTTCATCCTGGAAAGGGACACGCGTGGGCAAGCTGTGTTCCGGCTGGCCGGCACAAGGCTCTGCGCCTCCTACGGCCGCGAACTCAAGGGGTTCTCCTTCCCTTCGCTGTGGCGCGAGAAGGACCAGCGGCTGGTTTCGAAGCTGATCCATGGCGTGTTCGACCAGAAATCCGTCGTGCTGATCATGTTCGAGGGCTTCAGCCGCAACGGCCGTTCCAACAAGTTCGAACTGCTTGCCTTGCCGCTGGACGGCGGCGTCGAAAACCCGCGTTGCCTCGGCGTGATCAGCGCTGTGGAGAAGCCGTTCTGGCTGGGCGCCGACCCGATCACGGACGCGTTGATCGATTCGATCCGTGTCATCGATCCGGAAAAAGAGCTGCTGGCGAGCCGCCCGGCTATCGACGTTCCCTCGCTTGTTCCCGCCGAACTGGAGGCGCCCGAAACCATCTCCGCGCTCGGCCGCGCGCGCCGCATTCGCCACCTCGTCGTCTTCGATGGCGGGCGCGAGGAATAGTTGACGATCCTACAGCCCCGCCGGCCCGTTTTTCCCCTTTGTTAACCCGCTTTGCTGTAGTTCTGGGATGAAGTCCCTGGCATCGGCGCGCGGGGATGCCAAACGGGGTGTAGGCAGTCATGAGGTCAGCGGCGGTCGACTATGCGCCGTCCCAAGCTGAGAGACGTAACTTTCAGCGCGTCCGGGTCAAGATATACGGGCGCTTCATGCTGGAAGACCGCACCGAACATCCTTGCCAGGTCGTCGATATGTCGCCGGGTAACGTCGCGCTTCGCACGGACCGCATCGGCATGCCCGGCGAAAAGGTCATCGCCTATATCGACCATATCGGCCGCATAGAAGGCGTCGTCACCCGCACCTTGCAGGACGGTTTCGCAATGACGGTGATTGCGTCGGACCGCAAGAAGGACAAGCTCGCCGCGCAATTGACGTGGCTCGCCAACAAGCACGAGCTCGATCTGCCGGAAGACCGCCGCCACGAGCGCGTCGCCCCCCGCAACCCGACCAGCATCCTGCAGCTCACCGACGGGCGTCAGTACCAGTGCCGCATCATCGACCTGTCGCTCTCCGGCGCGGCGATCGAGATCGACGTCAAGCCGGCGATCGGCGTCCAGGTCATGCTCGGCACCATGCGCGGACAGATCGTGCGTCATTTCGAGGATGGCGTCGCCATCGAATTCGCCGTCATCCAGCGGCCTGAGACGCTCGATTCGGAATTCAACACGCCGCGCGCCTGAAGGCGCAACAGCGTCCAAATCAAAACCGGCCCTCGCGGCCGGTTTTTGTATTTCACGACAGCGCAATTCGAGGCACTTCAGTCCCCGAAACGTAAAACGATTGACCGTTCAAAAGTTTCAAATTTGATACTTATTCTAGGGACGTTTTACTCAATATCTACTGCGCGCCTTTGCGTCGAATAAATCCACCTGTGGCAATGTCTCCTTCGAACGGGGAGACAAGAACAATGAAGAAAACGAGGGGCAAGCTGTTGCTGATGGCAATGGCGATGCAGCTTTCCGCTTGGGGATCAGCATATGCCGCGGGACCGGCCTATATGCACACCGGCGGCCGCACCACACAGCCTGTCGGCCACTATGAATTCTGCCAGCGCATACCGGGCGAGTGCAGCGAGCGGACACCCAAGGGGGCGCCGGTCGAATTGACCCGCAAGCTGTGGGCGACGATCGTCAGCATCAACAATTCGGTCAACACCCGCATCAAACCGCGCACCGACATGGAAAACAACGGCGTCGAGGAATATTGGGCCTATCCCGACAATGGCTATGGCGATTGCGAGGACTACGCGCTGGAAAAGCGCCGCGAGCTGATGGACGCCGGCGTTTCGGCCGGCAACCTGTTGATGACGGTCGCGCGCCAGCCGAACGGTGACGGCCATGCGGTGCTGACCGTGCGCACCAGCCTCGGCGAGTTCATCCTCGACAATCTGGAAACCAAGGTCCTGTCCTGGACGGACACCGACTACACCTACCTCAAGCGACAGTCGGATACCAACTCCGGCGTATGGGTGACGATCAACGACGGCCGCGCCGACGCGGTCGCCAGCGTCCGCTGAAGGCGTCGATCCATGGCGACCAACGCGCAGCTTTGGGGGACCGGCACGCGTGAACCAGAGACCAGGCGCTACGCATCAACGCGATGCGCCTAAGGAGAAACCCGGTCGAGTCCCCACCCTCCCCGTCCCAACGACCGGGTCTAAGGAGCCGGCCCCGTCCCCGGGCCGGCTCCGCCATTTCTGGCGGAGGCCTAGACCTTCTTCAACCCCGCCTTGAACCGCTTGCCGTTGGCGACATAGTGCGCGGCCGAGGCTCGCAGCCTCGCGATCGCCGCCTCGTCGAGCACCCTGATCGCCTTGGCCGGCGAGCCGACGATCAGCGAATTGTCAGGGAATTCCTTGCCTTCGGTGACCAGCGCGCCGGCGCCGACCAGCGAGTTTTTGCCGATCCTGGCGCCGTTGAGCACGATTGCGCCCATGCCGATCAGGCTGTTGTCGCCAATGGTGCAGCCATGCAGCATGGCCCGGTGTCCAATCGTGCAGCCTTCGCCAATGGTCAGCGGGAAGCCTGGATCGGTGTGCATGACCGTGTGCTCCTGCACGTTGGTGTCGGCGCCGATCACGACAGGTTCATTGTCGCCGCGAATGACGACGCCGAACCAGAAGCCGGCATTGCGGCCGATGCTGATATCGCCGATCAGGGTCGCATCGGACGCGATCCAGTTTGAATCCGCATCCGCGAAGCTTGGTTCTGTGCCATCGATCGCATAAAGCGGCATTTCCGGTCTCCGATTCGTCTCAAGCCTGGAAGCCGAACGACCCTAGGTTGGCAGCCCCCCAACATGCAATGGCGACGAGGACGATGCCGAGCGCCAGCATCCAGGCCACCGCCGTGCAGCCGCAGGAGACCAGCGCCACAGACGAAATGCGACCCTCGCGGCGGGCGTCCAAGGCATCGTTGAGCAGCATGAACGGCCCGGCGCACGCCGTGGCGGCGAGCGAACGCAGTACGTGCGCGGAGGACACATAAGGCTCGGTGAACGCGACCTTGCGCCCGGCAACCAACTCCATCGCCGATCCAACCAGCCCGCAAGCCGTCAACCCGACAAGAAAAGCGAACGCAGTTAGCTCAACCGGGCCCATCTTTACCTTCCGTTTACCATGAAATCGCACAGTCGCCGAAAGGACTGCAAGAGCCGTGCCGTGCGATGCGTGCCGTCACGGGACAGGAATCCGGGGACAGAGATGAAGCAGGCAGCGATCGCCGAAGACCTCGAATTCACCGTGGTCGATTCCACGCTGATGAAGCGGGTGTTCTACGCCTTCGCGGCACTCGCCCTGCTGTCGGTCGCAATCAGCCTTGGCGGCAAATGGGCCGGCCATTCGATCGCCATGGCCGGCTACACGGATGATGCGACGATGCGCAAGGTGGTGATCGGCAACAATGTCATCGCCGTGCCGGCCAATTTCATCCGTTTCGAGCAGGCGCGGCGCGACGGCATCGCCTCGCGGCTCGACCTCTATCTGCGCTACCCCCAGATGGATGGCTACAGCGAAGCTGCCCGCGGCGATTTCAATCACACGGGGCCAGCCAAAAGCATCGTCTTCCTGTCCTTCGAACAGCAGATGATGTCTCGCGACATGAGCGGACGTTTCGGGCCGATCTACAGCGCGCTGATCGTGCAGCCCGGCACTGCAGGCCCGGGCGGCACGACGATTTACGGTTTCAACGCGAAATCAGGTTACCTCAACGAGGTGCTCGTTGTCGGCAATCGGCCCGGCAAGGACCCGTTCGTGGCCCGCTGCCTGAGTGGGCCGGCAGCCGAACAATCGCTGGCGCCTTGCGAGCGCGACATCCATGTCGGCGAGGATCTCAGCCTCACCTATCGCTTCCCGAAAGAATTTCTGGGGGATTGGCAGGCGCTTGATTCGGCAATCACCGCCGAGGCCGGGCGTGTCCTGAAGGCGGGACATTGACGGGAAGGCCGGCCGTGTTTGCGTCCGGCGTCGCCACGGGATGGTGGGATCAGCCCAGATCGATGTCGAGGATCGCCATCGAGAAATTATAGTCGCCGTCATCCTCGTCCTTGAAGACGATGCCGAGGAATTCGTCGCCGACGTAGACTTCGGCCGAATCCTCTTTGCGCGGCCGTGCCTTGACCTCAAGCTTGGGATTCTGGAAGACGCGCTTGAAATAGGCGTCCAGCTTTCTGATTTCGTCAGGCTTCAACAGTCTTCTCCGATCATCGGCTTGCTCGTTTGAACGGCGCTTCTGACACGTCGACGATGGCGATGTAAAGGCAAGCTCGCCGTATTGCACGGCAATCGGATCCGTCGGCGCGAGCAGTGCGAAACTCCGCGACGCCCCGCGGTGAAAATCAGATGTCGAAGCTGACGACCTGGTCCATCGTCTGCGACGGCAGAAGCTGGTCCATCTGGCGCGACGGCTGGTCACAACCGGTCTCGCCGACGACGCGAGCCGGCACGCCTGCGACCGTCTTGTTGTGCGGCACCGGCGAAAGCACAACCGAACCGGCGGCGATCTTGGAGCAATGGCCGATTTCGATGTTGCCGAGAATCTTGGCGCCGGCGCCGATCAGCACGCCACGACGGATCTTGGGGTGACGGTCGCCGCCGGCCTTGCCGGTGCCGCCGAGCGTGACACCGTGCAGGATCGACACGTCGTCCTCGATGACCGCTGTCTCGCCGACGACCAGACCGGTGGCGTGGTCGATGAATATGCCCTTGCCGATGCGGGCCGCCGGATTGATATCGGTCTGGAAGACCGAAGACGAACGGCTTTGCAGATAGAGCGCGAAATCCTTGCGCCCCTGGTTCCACAGCCAATGCGCCAGCCTGTGGGTCTGGATGGCGTGAAATCCCTTGAAGTAGAGCACCGGCATGATGAAGCGGTCGCAGGCCGGGTCGCGGTCGTAATAGGCCTGGATATCGACACGCACGGTGGTCGGCCAATCCTTGTCGTCGGCCAGCATCGACTTGAAGGTCTGGCGGATGAGATCAGAGCCTATGTCCTGGTGCGCCAACCGCTCGGCCAGCCGGTGGATGACCGCCTCCTCCAGGCTCTCCTGATTGAGGATGGTCGAATAGAGGAAGGCGGCGAGCAGCGGGTCGCGATTGACCGCGCCCATCGCTTCGTCACGGATCGAGCGCCAGATCGGATCGACCGGCTGCAACGCGCTGTGTCGGGAAATGCTGATGCTGTTCATCGACGTCGTCCTGCCGCCTTGCCTAATATCGGGCCGCACATATAAGCCAGATCATAGCACGATTGAACTCAATTTTCCTTAGTGCTTTGTCAAATGGATTTGGTTCGCGGGAATTCAAGCCGCCATGGAAAATGAACGCTTGCTCGACAATGCCCTCAAACGCGAGCTTTCCGCCCTCTATGAGGGAGAGGACCGCCATTACCACAACCTTGCCCATATCGAGGCGATGCTGGCGCTCGCCGGCCAATACCGGGAGCTGCTCGGCGATCCCGAAGCCGTCGAGGCGGCGATCTGGTTCCACGACGCCGTTTACGACAGCCGTGCCAAGGACAATGAGGCGCAAAGCGCGGCGCTCGCGGAGAAAAAACTCGCGGACCGCCTCGACGCCGAGCGCCTCGGCCGCATCAGCGCCATGATCCTTGCCACCGCAACACACCAGCTGCCGGACTTCGAAGACACGGCCGCGGTGCGTGACGTCGCTCTTTTCCTGGACATGGACCTGTCGATCCTGGGCGCAGCGCCGGATGCATTCGACGCCTATGAGCGCGCGATCCGCGCCGAATATCAATGGGTGGAGGAGCCGATGTGGCGGGCCGGGCGCGGCGCGGTGCTGAACAGCTTCCTGACACGCCCGCACATCTTCCACAGCGAGGAGTTCCGCCGGCGCTTCGAGCGGCAGGCCAGGCTGAATCTCACCCGGTCGCTCGAAGCGCTGCAAAAACCGGCGTGATATCGGGCTTGTGCCTCAGGTTTTATCGGGCTCTTGCGCCGGTCAAAGCGGATTTTCGGCGTAGAATTCCAGCACACGCCGCTTGAAGGTCTTGTCGCCGACAGCCAGCATGTGGTCGCGGCCCTCGATGTGGAAAGCCCTGGCATTGGGCATCAGCGCGGCAAGCTCGTCGGGCGAGCCGCCAATGTCGTCCGTGGTGCCGACGGCGATCAGCGTCGGCTGGGCGATCCGGGCAATGTCGTCCTCACTCAGCAACTCGCGGGAGGTGGCGATGCAGGCCGCGAGCGCCCGACGGTCGCTGCGGGTCTGGTCGGCGAAGGCGCGAAACGAACGGCCGCGGGGATGGGTGGTCTGGGCCGGATCGTCGGCAAGAAGGGCTGCAGCGATCGGATCCCAATCGCCGACGCCGTCGATCATGCCGATGCCGAGACCGCCGAAAACCAGCGTCGCCACCTTGTCGGGATCCGACAGCGCCAGGAATGCCGCTATCCTCGCGCCCATCGAATAGCCCATGACATGGGCGCGCCCGATGCCGAGATGATCGAGCAAGGCAGCCGCGTCCGAGGCCATCCGGGCCGGGGTGTAGTCTGCCTCTTCATAGCTTTTCGATGACGAGCCGTGGCCGCGATTGTCCAGCGCAATGGCGCGGTAGCCGGCATCGTTCAGCGTCTTGAACCAACCGGGCGAAACCCAGTTGACGTAGTGGCTGGAGGCAAAGCCATGGATCATCAGCGCAGGATCTCCCCGGCCCGATCCCGGCTGGCGATCGAGGAAGGCGATATCGAACCCGTCATGGGAAAAAAACTGCATCGGCTATACTGCCCGCGTCCTCAACCGCCACCGCCGTTCGGCGCATCGCCATTGTCCGATGGAGGCATGCCGGGGCCCGATACGGTGCCAACGGCCGGATGGCGCACGAGGTCGCCATAGTCGATACCGTTCCTCGCGGCTGTGCCCGCCTTGAGCTCAAGCACGAAGCGCACCGGCACGCCAGGCGAAATCAGGGCCTGGGATTGCGGCTCACCGTGCTTGACCGCCCGGATCTTGCCATCCTGGCCGATAAAAATCAGGTCAAGCGGCATCGGCGTGTTCTGCATCCAGAAATTGACCTGCTGCTGCATATCGAAGACGAACAACATGCCGTGATCGTCCGCCATATCCTGGCGATACATCAAGCCAGCCTCGCGTTCAGCGTCGGTGTCGGCGATTTCGATGGAAAAGGAGCGATCCCCGTCTTTCGTCGCCACGACCAGCGGCGTCGGGTCGACCGGCAGGATCATCACCCGGCTGTCGGCCGCCGTCGGTGTGGGCGAATAGAAATAGGCGCCCGCGGCGACGATGACGGCAGCCAGGACGCACATTGCGCCCGCCGTCAGCCAGTTCCTATGTGTCATGCGAAAATCCTCGGCAACCGCCCTAATGCGCGACCGGCAAGGTTCCCATATCGGGGTGGATTTCGGCAGCCATAAGGCCTTTGTCGCCACGCCCGAAGCGGACAAGCACGACCTGCCCCGGCCGAAGCTCGGTGATGCCGTAGCGACGCAAGGTCTCCATATGGACGAAGATGTCCTCAGTGCCCTCGCCCCGGGTCAGGAAACCAAACCCCTTGGTGCGGTTGAACCACTTCACCAAGGCACGTTCCAGCCCGCTTTCGGGTGTCACCGAGACATGGGTGCGCTGTTCCTGCATTTCGGCGGGATGGACCGCTGTGGTGACATCCATCGAGAGAACGCGAAAAGCCTGCAATCCGCGCTCGCCCTGCTTGACGAGACAGACAACGCGCGCTCCCTCCAGAGCAGTCTGGAAACCATCCCGTCTAAGGCATGTCACATGGAGGAGGATGTCGCCTGAAACGCCGTCATCCGGGAGGATGAAGCCATAGCCCTTGGCTACATCGAACCACTTGATGGCGCCGGATATTTCGGTCAGATCGACGGCATCGCCGCCTTCGTCGCGCTTCATGGCGTCGCCAAGGGTTTCGGACCGCCCCGTCAAAGAGGCCTTTTCCCCCATAAGAATGCCCCCTTTTTTCAAGAACACCGCAACTGATTCTTGACACCAGATTAACACTGCGGCTTCCGGTGTGTGCAAGACCTGACGTGCCTTTTTTCACGGTTCATTATGCGAATACCGGATTTGTTCTTTGGCGGCGCCGGCGGCCGCCTGGGATTTGCCCTTTGGACGGCCCGCCCCTATGTTGCGCCGCAACCCAACAAGTCGAGGAAATCACATGCGCTATCTGCACACCATGGTCCGCGTCGCCGACATCGATGCTTCGCTCGATTTCTACTGCAACAAGCTCGGCCTGAAGGAAGTGCGCCGCTACGAGAACGAGCAGGGCCGCTATACGCTGATCTTCCTGGCCGCGCCGGAAGACGAGCAAAGCGGCATCGACGAGAAAGCACCACTGGTCGAGCTCACCTACAATTGGGACCCGGAAGACTACAAGGGCGGCCGCAATTTCGGCCACCTCGCCTATGAGGTCGACGACATCTACGCCACTTGCCAGCGGCTGATGGACAGCGGCGTCACCATCAACCGGCCGCCGCGCGACGGCAACATGGCTTTCGTCAGGTCGCCTGACGGAATCTCGATCGAACTTCTGCAGAAAGGTCCGGCGAAGACAAAGGCCGAACCATGGGCGTCGATGCCGAACACCGGAAGCTGGTGATCGATCACCTTTTCGAGCGGTCGGCAGCCGGCCTATGAAGGCGGGCGAGGTTGCGCCTATCTATGCGGCGATAGCGCCCGCCTCGAAAGCGGGCGCCGTTTCGTGCGTTTCACCCTCGGAGATCCCTTCATGACGATCAGCCATGCCGATGTCACCACCGCACATGCAAGCCGTTATCTGCAGCAATTGTGCAAACATTGGGCCCACAAATTCCCCGTGGAATTCGATCCCAATCATGGCGCCATCGACCTTTCGCTCGGCCGCACCATCATGGATGCCGATGGAGCTGCGCTGCACATCACCGTATCGAGCGACGACCCCGGCTCCATCGAGCGCCTCGAAAGCGTCGTCGCCGACCACATCAAACGCTTTGCGTTTCGCGAGGAGCTGACGTTCGACTGGAAACGCGCCGAGGCGGCATAGGCCCTTCTCTGCGCATTACGGCAGGCATCAATCAGCCGCCGCCGGCTTGCCGGCCATCTCCAGCAGCGCCAGCACGGAGCGCCAGTTGCGCGCCGTGCCCGGTACCTTCAGCACGCGTGGAATGAGATTGGCAAACACCGATTTGCCGAGCCCCTCGGGTGCGTGCAGATAAAGCGCGTCGCCCTTGATCTCGAACCGTTCCGGACCCGTACATCTTTCGGCCAGCCGTGCCGCCTCCTCGGCGGTCGGCGCGCGCTCCAGCACATACGCGTGCAGCTTGGTCGGCTCCTCGGCAATCTCCGGATAGGGATTTTCCCTGACCAGCCGTTCGAGCCAGCCGAGATCGCGTACCATGATGCGCGAATGAAAACCCCATTTCTCCTCGAAAGCCGCTTCGATCTGTTTGGTCAGCGCGGCGGCGTCACCCTCCTTGGTTCGGAACACCGCATTGCCGCTCTGCACGTAGGTAGCGACATCGCACAACCCGAGATCCTCGAAGAACGCCCGCAACTCGGCCATCCTCACGATGCGGTTGCCGCCGACATTGATGCCTGAAAACAGGGCTATGAAGACGTTTCCGCTCATATGATGAACCCGGCCAACGTCTCGTTGTCGGTGATGTCCTGATACTGGACGCCTTCGGCCTCGAAATTCGCTTTCAGCAGTTCGAAATTGCGGCGAGCCTTGGTTTCGATGCCGATCAGAACCGAGCCGAAATTGCGTGCCGACTTTTTCAGATATTCGAACCGCGCGATGTCGTCGTCCGGCCCCAGCATTTCGAGGAAGTCGCGCAGCGCGCCCGGCCGCTGCGGAAAGCGGATGATGAAGTATTTCTTCAGGCCCTCGAAGCGCAGTGCCCGTTCCTTGACGTCCGGCAGCCGTTCGAAATCGAAATTCCCACCCGAAACCACGGCCACGATGGTCTTGCCGCGGATTTCCTTCCTGGAAAAATCCTTCAGCGCATCGATAGCCAGCGCGCCGGCCGGCTCCAGCACCACGCCCTCGACATTGAGCATCTCGATCATGGTCGCGCAGAGCCGGTTTTCCGGGATCAGCCGCACCGTCTCGGCGGCAAAGTCCTTGAGGTGCCGCAGGGGCTCACGGCCGATTTCGGCGACCGCCGCGCCGTCGACGAAATTGTCGACCTTGGCGAGTTTGAGCCGTTTTCCCGCCGCAAGGCTCTCGCGCAGGCTTGGCGCCCCTGCCGGTTCGCAAAAGACGAAGCGCGCCTCACGCCCGTGATCGGCGAAGTAGTGCGTCACCCCTGCGGCCAGACCTCCGCCGCCGACCGGCAGCATGACGATATCGGGCATACGCGCGCCGGGCATCTGGTTGGCGATCTCATAGGCGACCGTCGCCTGTCCCTCGATGATGTCCTTGTGGTCGAAGGGCGGCACCATATGGGCGCCGGCGCTTTCGGTGAATTCGATGGCGGCGCGATAGCAATCGTCGAAGAAATCGCCGACGAGCCTGATCTCGACGAAGTCGCCGCCGAACAGCCGCGTCTTGTCGATCTTCTGCTGCGGCGTCGTCACCGGCATGAACACAACCCCCTTTTTGCCGAAATGGCGGCAGACGAAGGCGAAACCCTGCGCATGGTTACCTGCGGAAGCGCAGACGAACAGTTCGGCCTGGTTGCCCTCGCCTAGTGCCTTGCGGAAGAAGTTGAAGGCGCCGCGGATCTTGTAGGAGCGCACCGGGCTCAGGTCCTCGCGCTTCAAAAGCACCCGCGCGCCGGTCTTCTTCGACAGGTAGTCGTTCTCCTGCAGCGGCGTTTCCGGAAAGATCCGGCGGATCGCGGAAGCAGCGGTGGCAACACGGGAAGAGAAGCTGGTCATCGGAAAGCCACCTTGAACGCATGTCGTTTGGGAATGTCTATCATCGATTGGCTGCGGAACGTCCGTTTGCCGCGAGCCTTGCCGTCGAGCATCCCGGTTCCGTCTATTGCACAGGCTGCCCCCTGAAGCCATTGCCCAGTCATGCACGCACCCATGCGGCGGGCGTTCGTGACATGCTTGCAGTCAGTTGGGGGCGTTTGTTCATGCCGTGCATCGGCCAGCTTGAAATCGATGCGGGTGCCAAGGCCCGTCGGGGCCCGCCCTGATGCCAGTCTGGCTTTCGTGCAACACTGCGGCGGCGGTCGCTGTACGCCGACCGCTTTTCGGCTGGGCACGACTTACTTCCGCCGCACTTGCGCTGTCGGGGGAGACTTCGCGGAGGCGATTGGCCTTTCGGGCCGGAGTGGAATTTCAGACGTGCCGTTGAAGACGATTTTTGCCATTGGCCTAACCTTGCTTGTCGCGGGCTGCGCGGGACAGCAGACCCAGGAACTGCTCGGCAGCGCCATCGTGGCAGCGCCGGTGACCGAGATCGCCGGGAATCACAGCATCTTCATCGCCACCACGCGCAAGAAGTCCGACGATCCGAACAAGGTCTTCGACGGCGAGCGATCGGCCACGCTGAATTATGCCCGCGTCAACGTTACCGTTCCCGGCATCCACCAGACCGGGCAGATCGAACGCCGCTCGCGCGGCAAGTCGAACGATCCGGCCAAGTATTTCATGGCCTCCGAGGTCGTCGGCTACGACACCCAGCCGAAATTCGCCAATGCGCTGAGTGCTGACATCGCGGCGCGCGGCGACCGCGTCATGGTCTTCGTCCATGGCTACAACACCGGCTTCGACGACGCCGTTTACCGCCTGACCCAGATCGTCCACGATTCCGGCTATCCCGGCACACCAGTGCTGTTTTCCTGGGCATCCGGCGCCAAGACCACCGACTATGTCTACGACAAGGAAAGCGCCAGCGCCGCGCGCGACCAGCTCGAAGTGACGTTGCGCATGCTGGCGCAGACCGGCGCGCGACGCATCGATATCGTCGCCCATTCGATGGGAACCTGGGTGACCATGGAGACGCTGCGCCAGCTCGCCATCACCGGCGACCGTGATCTCGGCGGCAAGCTCGGCGACGTCGTGCTCGCATCGCCCGACATCGATGTCGACGTGTTCAAGAGCCAGATGCGCCGGTATGGCAAACCCAACAAGCCGTTCATCCTGTTGTTGTCCGATGACGACCGCGCGCTCCGGCTCTCCGGCCTGATTGCCGGCGCGCGGCCGCGCGTCGGCGACTACAAGGACGCCGCCGACCTTGCATCCTACGGCGTAACGGTCGTCGACCTCTCCAAGATCAAGGGAGCGGACAGTTTCAACCATACGAAATTCGCCGACAATCCCGCGCTGGTGAAGATGATCGGCCAGCGGCTGCGCGAAGACGATGGATTTGCCAGCGACCGCGACGTGACCGACCGCATCAGCCTGCTCGGGCAATAGATGCATCGCCGCGGCTTCGCATGGCCCGCTCGGCCTTGCGACGGTCGACCAACTTTGAACTGGACCGCGCCGGCCTCTGGCCTTATCGAAATATCCAGCGACGTCACGCGTTTGACGTCCTCCTTTGCGGGAGCCGGCGTGTGACGGTGCATTCGAAGAGTTTCATCGTCATTGCGTTCGCGCTGCTGGTCTCAGGCTGCGCCGGCCGAAACACGCACGATCTGCTGAACAGGACGACGGTTGCCGTACCCGCGTCCGACATCGCGGCCACCCACGAGATATTCGTCGCCACCACCCGCCAGAAGGCGACGAAGAACCCGCGGCAGGTGTTCGACGGCGATCGCTCCTTGACCACCAGCTTCGCCCGGGTCGACGTCACCGTGCCGAAAAGCCATAAGGTCGGCATGATCGAGCGTGTCCGAGGGTCTGCCAACAGCAATCCAGCCAAGGATTTCACTGCCAAGGATGTCGCGTTCTATGCGGATGCGCCGCAATTCGCCAAGGCGGTCGGTGCCGACATCGCCATGCGCGGCGACCGTGCGCTGGTTTTCGTGCACGGGTTCAACAATGGTTTCGACGACGGCATCTACCGGCTGACGCAGATCGCGCACGACACGAAATATCCGGGCACGCCGGTGCTGTTCTCCTGGGCTTCGAGCGGCAAGACGACAGGCTACATCTACGACAAGGAGAGCGCCAACGCGGCGCGTGACGACCTCGAGGCAACGCTCAGGATGCTGGCCAAGACGCGGGCCAAGAGCATCGACATCGTCGCCCATTCGATGGGAACATGGGTGACCATGGAGGCGCTGCGCCAGCTTGCCATCACCGGCGACCGCGATCTCGACGGCAAGCTTGGTTATGTCATCCTGGCCTCGCCCGACATCGACGTCGACGTGTTCAAGAAACAGATGATCCGCTACGGCAAGCCGGACAAACCCTTCGCCATCCTGCTTTCCGCGGACGACCGGGCGCTCAAATTGTCTTCCCTGATCTCGGGCGACAAGCCCCGCGTCGGCGACTATGGCGATGCGGCCGATCTCGCCAGCTATGGCGTGTCCGTGGTCGATCTCAGCCAGACCAAGGGTGGCGACCGGCTGAACCACGCCAAATTCGCCGACAATCCGATCCTGGTTCAGTTGCTCGGCGACCGGCTGCGGGCCCCGGCCGGCCTGGCGTCGGACGAACCTCCAGTGCAGCTCAACAATCTCGGCCAAGGCCTCGGCAAGGCCGTCGGCTCGGTTGCCGAGATCGTCATCACCACGCCGTTCAAGGTGCTGACGATCGCCACCGGCGGATGAGCGAAGCGACCGCAACTCCTCTTACACGAAGAGGTCGACCTTCTGGAAAGTCGTCACGTCTATCAGGCCGACATCGGAAATCCTGAGCTCCGGAATGACGACCAGCGCCAGCAGCGAGTGCTGCATGTAGGCGTTGTTCAGCGAGCAGCCCATCTGGCGCATGGCCTCGGTCAATTTCTCGGCCTTGGCCGCGACGATTTCGGCCCGCTCGTCCGACATCAGCCCGGCGATCGGCATTTCGACCAGTGCCAGTTCCTTTCCCTTGGAAAACAGCACGACGCCGCCACCGACCTCGCCCAGTCGGTTGACCGCCAGCGCCATATCCCGCTTGTTGGTGCCGACGACGATGATGTGATGGGCATCATGCGCCACGCTCGACGCCATCGCGCAATCGCCGATGTAGCCGAAGCCGGAGACAAAGGCATTGGTGACGCCGCCGGTACCCTTGTGACGCTCGACCAGCGCGATCTGGCAGACGTCATTGCGGCGATCCATGGCGACCAGCCCGTCCTCGACGGCGAGATCCGCTTCCAGCGCCCGCGTCGGTGCCTGATTTTCGATGACCCCGATGACCCGGACCCGGACTTCGTTCGCGCCCTTGGGTGCCGTGATGTCGAAATCGTGGGCCTTCAGCTTCTTGCCGAGCTTGACGGTGTTCTTCGCCGCCTTGGGATAGTCGTAGACCGGAATGTCGATGTCGAGCTTGCCGGCCCTGGCCAGCCTGACGCCGCGCGCATAGACCTCGTCCATGGTCATTTCGGCGAGATCCGAGACGATCAAAAAGTCAGCCAGCCGCCCCGGCGCGATCGATCCGATCTCGCGCTCCAGCCGGAAATGCTGAGCGGTGTTGAGCGTCGCCATCTGGATCGCGGTCACTGGTTTCAAGCCCTGGCTGATGGCGTGACGGACCACGCGGTCCATATGCCCTTCATGAACCAAGGTGCCGGAATGGCTGTCGTCGGTGCACAGGATGAAATTGCGCGGATCGATGCCGCCCTCGGTAACCGCCTTGATCTGCGAGGCGACGTCGTACCAGGCCGAGCCCAGCCGAAGCATCGCCTTCATCCCCTGCCGCACGCGAGCGATGGCATCCTCGGCGCGCGTGCCCTCATGGTCGTCCTCCGGGCCGCCGGCGACATAGCCGTGGAACGGCAGGCCGAGATCGCGCGAGGCATAGTGCCCGCCGACGGTCTTGCCGGCTTTCACCGTCGCGGCGATCTCGCCCGACATCACTGGATCGTTGGCGGCGACGCCGGGGAAATTCATCACCTCGCCCAGCCCGATGATATTTTCCCAGCCCATCGCCTCGGCGACGTCGGCGACCGTTAGTTCGGCGCCGGCATGTTCGAGCCCGGGGGCCGAGGGCACGCAGGATGGCATCTGGACATGCACGTTGATCGGCATAGCGACGGCCTCGTCATGCATCAGCCGCACGCCGGGCAGGCCGAGCACATTGGCGATCTCGTGCGGATCGATGAACATCGAAGTCGTGCCGTGCGGGATCACCGCGCGGCAGAATTCGGTCACCGTCACCATGCCGCTCTCGACATGCATGTGCGCGTCGCAAAGGCCGGGCACCAGATAGCGTCCGCCGGCATCGACCACCTTGGTGCCCTGCCCGATGGTGTGGCCGGCATTCGGACCGCAATAAGCGAAACGGCCGCCGGCAATGGCGATGTCGGTGCCGGGGATGATCTCGCCCGAATGGACGTTCACCCAGCGTCCATTGCGAATGACGAGATCGGCGGGTTTCCTGCCCATCGCGACGTCGACCAGATGCGTCGCCATTTCGGTCCAGGGTTTCGGTTTCGTAGCATGCGCCGCCGGCTTCTTTGCCATGAAGGAACTCCCGTTTGCGTGACTGTGCCAAGCCGACAGCATTTTGACCAGCCTCACACTTTTCCTAAAATTGCTCCAAGGTTTTACGCAATTCCGAACGGAATGGCGGGGCCTCTGGCCCCTTTATCGAAGGCCGAAGGAGAGCGTAAATCGGCCGCACAGAAATCCGATACCGTTTTGCCGCAAATCGGGCTACCGTGCCCGCCAGGATCTTTCCAGCTCTTCGTTCGGGGAGTTCGATGCGCCGCCTAGCGCTTGTAAGTGCTGGTTTTCTTGCCGCTCTGGCCGCCCCGGCTTTCGCAGCCGAGCCTGTGGCCGATGTGCCGATGACCGCGCCCGGTTTCGACTGGACCGGCTACTATGCCGGCCTGCAAGGCGGTTATGGCTGGGGCAGTTCCGACATTTCGGGAACCGAGGGCGAGCCGTTTGCCGCCTCGCCAGACCTCGACGGCGGTTTCGTCGGTGGCCATGTCGCCGGTCTGTGGCAATTCGACCAGGCGGTGCTCGGCGCCGAAGCAGAGCTCAACTATTCCTCGGCAAAGGGCGCCGAAGAACTGGGCGCGGGAAATCTGCTCGGCACGGATGTCAAGTGGTTCGGTTCCATCAATGCCAAGGCCGGCTATGCGATGGACCGGTTCCTGATCTACGGCATCGGCGGCATCGCCTTTGCCGGTATCGAAACCTCGCAAAATGCCGGCACCTCGTTCGACAACACGCGAACCAGCGTCGGTTGGACGGTTGGCGCCGGGGTCGACTATGCCCTTACCGACAAGTTCGTCGTCGGGGCGCAGTATCGCTACTACGATTTCAGCAAGGAGCACTTCGATGCTCCGGACGATTTTCTCGACCGCGACCAGAATGTGAAGCTGAACACGGTCGGCATCAATCTGAGCTACAAGTTCTGAGCCGCGGCACGATCTGGTCCGACGTCGCAGGTCTGCGACGGCAATTCGGAAAACTGAGGGGCCGACGTCCCCCAGTGGGCGGGGGGATGGGTTGGGGCTGGTGGACGCCGGCCTGGACGGATCAGATCCGCCGCGCAAACACCCTATCATCGCTCGCGGCGCGCGGAATTGCGCGATCGCACCAGTATCGTCACGCCCGCTTGTCTGAACGCGACCGCGCAGGAGCTTGATGCCGCGTGCGGTCATGCTCCTGCCCTCGCGCAAAGGCGCGCATCCCCCATGGCAACGCCCTCGCCTGATCGCACGGCGCACCGCGTTGAGGAATTGCATCGAGAAGAGGGCTGTCGAGCCGCAGTTGAGGACGAAGGTCCAAGAACATCCGCCAGACCTTGGTCTGAATACCTACAGCAGAGGTCCGATCCGCCCTCCTGCGAGGAACGTACTCGCACGCCTTCCATTTGTTGGACGGGTGCAGCAACGGTCCCTTCATGCGCCCATGAGAGCAGGGGTCACCGATCAAACCGTACCCCAAACAGTTGGCGGCCCCTGCTCATTTCGAAGGCAGAAAGCTCAATCGAGATCTCGTGCGGCTTGGGCTGCCGTGAACGTAGCCGAGGGATCCGAAAGATGGAGAACACTGATGAAAGCGACTCTTTTGACAAGTGCCATGGCGCTCATTTTCGTTGCGATGCCGATCGTCGCTTCGGCGGCAGAGGCCGATGTCGTCATCAAAACCCACCGCCATCATCACCGCCACGTGGCCGTGATAAACGATCAAGGGCAGCGCCTCCATCATCGGCGCCATGGCACAGTGGCTTTCTATGACCAAGGTCGTCGGCATCATCATCGCCACGACACCGTCGTCGTAACGGGCTCTATTGAACACCGTCACCATCGGCATCACCCAGTGGTGATCGACAACAGCGACTACTAATGTTGTGCAGTTCGGCCCGGCTGATCGCCAACCCGCCGGGCCGTCCAGGAAGCGGCGGGCTGACAACAACGGGATGCGGCGCTCGTCCCCACAACAACGCCTCGCCAGCCTGGGCTAGCGGAGGTCGAGGCTGAAGAAGCGAGGCCGGCCTTTCAAGAGGGCGCCAGTAGAAAATAAAGACTGGCGACCAGTGTTGATGTCCAGCAAATCGCCATTACCACGACCATCTTGGTCGCGAAGCGCTCCGCTCTCGCGCAAAGCGCGTTGGCGAAGTCGTCGCTCTCGATAACGTCCAACAGCGGGTCGGTGAAGATTTCGGCGCCAGCCATGTGATTGTCATTGGCAGGGATCTCCACACGATCGTGGCCATCAGTTTTGATGGAGCCAGGGGTCATGCTTAACCTCACGAAGCGTCGGATTGACATCAGCCACCGTTCGACGGAGCGGCTGGCGCCGCCGGCTTTGCCGATGCAGGCGTGGAAGGCGTCCCGACTTTGGGAGCGTCGATCTTGACGTCGATGTTTTTTCCGCCGCCGACATTTATCACGCCCATGAAGATGAGCAGGACAACAATCGCAATAATCGCGAGTACTATGGCCACGGCAGCGCCGCCACCGCCAGATTTACCATCGTGGGGCGAGCTGCCATGATCGGCCTCCTCTGGAAGATCAGCAGCAAACGCAACGCACGCTTCCTACCGGCAGTTCCACTGCTAGGGCTTCGGTCCTATTGGACATGCGACTAAAGGTCAGGTCATAGCGCGCAAAAGGCCCAAACTTACGGTTGTTCGGAACCCACCCGTCTAAAAGCGATTGCCTGACAAGCCATCGAACGGTGGTTCCTGATCGATGGCCTGCATTGGAGCCCCTGCCGAATTCCTGGCAAGCCGTGGGACGCCCACCGCTCTTCGCGCCAAGCTCAACGAGAAAGAAAGGAAGCAACAATGAGAACCGATCTTGCAACCATCGCAGCGGGAATTCTGCTGCTTACCGGCATCGGTGCAGCCGCCGCACAGGATGTGGTCATTCAGCCGCAGGACGAGACAGTCATACAGGAGTATGTCAAGAAAGAGCCTCTGGCCTCGGTCAAGATTCCCGGTGTGGAACTCAATGTCGGGACCGCCCTGCCCGACACGGTCGAGCTCCATGAAGTTCCCAACGTCAAATATCGTTATGTCGTCGTGGACAATCGCACGGTTATCGTGGATCCCGGCACGCGCAAGATCGTAAAGATCCTCCAGTGAGCGATTGAACGCACGGTCCGCCGCTTCAAGGCGGCGGACCGTGGCGACATTCGCCGAGAACCTATTGCCGGACGGCACGCCTCGGTGCGCGCTCGCCGAGCCGAAAAGGCCCGCCAGGCAGTTTCCGCTGATGGCGCCTAGGCCCTGCCGACCGCTCAAGTAGAGCCAAGGTTGGTGCGGACGACGGGAATCGAACCCGTACGATCAGAGATCGAGGGATTTTAAGTCCCTTGCGTCTACCAATTCCGCCACGTCCGCGCGCCTTTCGTTTCAACTACCTAGGCGATCTCGTCAATCGGTGTCATGCAGTCCCGAAAAAGCGTTGTGCAAAACACGTTCGTTTTCATTCGCCCCGCACCCGATTCTTTGTCCCGCACGCGTTCAACGCCCCCGGGCGCCGAGGGCGACCGAAATCGGTCAAGCAGCGATCGGGTTGAGCTTCAGATGCTGGATCAGGATGATGGTCTTGGCGTCGATGATGCGGCCATCGGCGATGCCGGCCAGAGCCTCGTCGAGGGGCATTTCCAGCACCTCGATGTCCTCGCCTTCGTCGGCGGCGCCGCCACCGGCCGAAATGCGGTCGGCGGGCGAATAGAGGGCGGTGAAGAACCAGAGCCGCTCGGTGACGCTGCCCGGGCTCATATAGGGCGAGAACAGCCGCTCCACATGGTTCAGCCGATAGCCGAGCTCTTCCTCAGCCTCCTTGCGGATACAGGTCTCCGGGTCGTTTTGATCGAGCAGCCCCGCGCAGGCCTCGATGAGTGGCTCGCGGTGGCCGGTGACGTAAGCGGGATAACGGAACTGGCGCACCAGAAGCACGGTCGAACGCTGGGGATCGTAAGGCAGGATCACCGCGCCATCGCCGCGATCGTAAGTCTGGCGGATTTGCGTCTCCCATTGTCCGTCGCGGCGGCGATAGTCGAGGACGGTCTTCTTCAGAACCGCCCAGTCGTCGGACAGGATCTCTTCAGAACGTATGCGGATACGATCTTCCATCGGCTGCCTCCATGTTGTTCGCGAGGCGTAGCCGCGAACCGGCGTTCGCGCAATCGGGGCAGCGATTGGTCCAGCAGGCGTTTCACTCTCTCGTGTGTGGTATCTAGGCGATCGATCGCCTAGATAGCGTTCCCCTCCCGGAGTTTCTTTCATGACGACATCGCTTTTCCAGCCGATCACGCTCGATGGCTTGAGCTTTCCCAACCGCATCGCCGTCGCGCCGATGTGCCAGTATTCGGCCGAGGACGGCTCGGCGAGCGACTGGCATCTCCACCACTGGATGAACCTGGCAATGTCCGGCGCCGGCATGGTCACGGTCGAGATGACCGATGTCGAGCGGCGTGGCCGCATCAGCCATGGCTGCCTCGGCCTCTATTCCGAAGACAATGAAGCGGCTGCGCGCCGCGCCCTGGACGCAGCAAGGCGCGTGGCCGCCCCCGGCACCAAATTCGGCACTCAGCTTGCCCATGCCGGGCGCAAGGCCTCCAACCGCAAGCCCTGGGAGGGCGGCGGACCGCTGCAGCCGGACGAGGATCCCTGGCAGACCGTCTCGGCCTCGGCAATCGCCTACGATACCGGCTGGAACGTGCCACGGGCGCTGGAAGACGAGGACATCCTCCAGCTCATCGAGCGGTTCGCCGAGGCGGCAAGGCGGGCCGAACGCGCGGGCTTCGACTTCATCGAGCTGCACGCAGCGCACGGCTATCTGATCTTCCAGTTCCTGTCGCCGCTCTCCAACCAGCGCACGGACCGCTGGGGCGGCTCGCTGGAAAATCGCATGCGTCTTGTCGTCGAGATCGCCAGGGCGGTGAAAAAGGCAGCGCCGAAACTGATGCTGGGCGCCCGGCTGTCGGTCAAGGATTGGGTCGATGGCGGTTTCGACGTCGAGGATGCTATCGAAGTGGCGAAAGCGCTGAAGGCCGAAGGCGTTGCCTATCTCTGTTGCTCGAGCGGCGGCAATTCGCCCCTGCAGAAACTGCCTTCCGGGCCCGGCTACCAGGTGCATCTGGCGGAGGCCGTGCGCAGGGGCGCCGGCATCCCTACCCGCGCGGTCGGTCTGATCGACGATCCCAAGCAGGCCGAGGCGATCATCGCCGAAGGGCGCGCCGACATGGTGGCGCTGGCGCGCGCCTTCCTCGCCGACCCGCGCTGGGGATGGCGTGCGGCCGCCACGTTCAGCGAGACGATCCATCCGGCGCCGCAGCTCGCGCGCTCGGTGACGACGATGCAGCACTGGATGAAGGCGACGGGCTGACATTTGCCCGGTCTGGCGGGCCCTCGAGCCCGCCCTCCCCGCTCCTGGGACGTTTGGGCGCAGGCTGAGGACACGGTTGCAACCAAATTGGCTGCTTTGCGTTGCGGCCATGATGGACAACAAGCCTTTTGAAACACCGGTCGTGGTCGAACTCGGCCATGTCGGCAAATATCGCCATATCCGCAGCGCCCAGGAGGCGGCGGAGTGCCTGATGACGGTTTGGCCGCTCAATCGCGGCCCTCGTCATCGTGATGCTCTCGACACTTGCCTCAAAGTGCTGGAAGGTTATCGTTCGACAGCGGATGCGCGTCGGGCACTTATCGAAGCCGCCAGGGAATCGGACGTGCTGGTGCCGGACGACAAGCTGTCCGACGACCGGCTGCATTGAGCGGACGGACCTTTAAACCGGAGGTTTTTGATGGCGAAGCTGACTTACAAGATCGTCGAGCATGACGGCGGCTGGGCCTACAAGGTCGGAGCGACCTTCTCGGAGACGTTTCCCACGCATCAGGACGCGCTGCGGGCCGCCGAGATCGCTTCGGCCGAGCAGCAGGTCGCTGGGTCGACGGACGGCATCCAGTACGAGGATGCCGACGGCAAATGGCACGAGGAACTGGCTGACGGACGCGACCGGCCGCAGACCGAGGTTTCCGACTGATCTTGCAGCCCAGAGCCCGATCGCCCCAAAGGCCGGCCGCCCCGGAGCGCCGACCGCGGACGTCGGGAGAGAAAACGTCCTACGGTCAGCAGGGAGCCTACGGCTGATTATTTGCCGCAGTACTGGTCATTGACGTTGCCTTGAGCGTTGGCGTCCGGGCCTGGAGTGTTATGGGCACATGGGCCCATCGCACCGGTATAGCCTTGGGTGCTCAACCCGGAGCCGTATGCATTGATGCTCCCGGTGGTGCTCCGGTCGATGCCTGATGAATCCTCATTGCCGAACAGCGACCAATTGTTCCACCAATTGTCATGGTTGTAATATCTGCCGTCCGTCGACTGCGCCATCGCCGATGTGGCAAGGCCGGCTGTCAGAACGAATGCCGCGAGAAGTTTTTTGTACATTGGATCACTCCGTTTTGTCGTCGTCGCCTTGGGTGCGACACGGGGCAAACCAGTCATCAACCGAATGGTTCCTTGAATTCCTTGTGAAGCGTCGGTGAAGCCGATCCCAAATGCGCGAGCCACTATGCCTTGGATGAAGGCGGCGACCCTTATGGCGAACGTGATGCATTTCAGCGCCAAGCCCGTTCAGGAAGACGAGCGCCTCCCGCCCATGTTCGCCGCGGGCCGCCGAAAAGTTGAAGTGCGGGGACAGGCGCGTATGCGGGCACAGATTGTTCACCGGTCGGGTGGCATTGCCGCTGGCCGCTTGCCGCGCTATTTCAGGCGACCCGTTTTGCCGGAGCCTTCAATGTCCGAAATCGTTACCGCCGCCATGCTCGTCATCGGCGATGAGATCCTGTCCGGCCGCACCAAGGACAGGAATATAGGCCATCTGGCCGACATCATGACGGCCATCGGCATCGACCTGAAGGAGGTGCGCATCGTTCCCGACGAGGAAGACGAGATCGTCGCCGCGGTAAATGCAGTGCGGGCCCGCTACACCTATGTGTTCACAACCGGCGGCATTGGCCCGACCCATGACGACATCACAGCCGATTCGATTGCCAAGGCCTTCGGCGTGCCGTGCGAATACGATGCCAAGGCCTATGCCCTGCTGGAAGCAAGCTATGCCGCGCGAGGCATCGAATACACCGAGGCCCGCAAGCGCATGGCCCGGATGCCGCGCGGCGCCGACCATATCGACAATCCGGTGTCGGTCGCGCCTGGATTCCGCATCGGCAATGTCCACGTCATGGCCGGCGTGCCTTCGATTTTCCAGGCCATGCTCGACAATGTCGTGCCGACGCTGAGGGCCGGCACGAAAATGCTGTCGGCGGCAGTGCATTGCCCGTTCGGCGAAGGTCTCGTCGGCGGGCCGCTGGGCGAGATCCAGAAAGCGCATCCGGATACGATCATCGGTTCCTACCCGAAATACGGCGACGGCAAGTTCTGGACCGAACTGGTGGTCCGTGCCCGCAGCCAGCAGGCCCTGGACGCCGCGCGCGCCGATGTCGAGGCGATGGTGGCCGGCTTTGCCGGCAGCGCGAGCTGATCCGGTCCAGGCCGGAACCAAGCACAACGCTGCGACGTTTCCTTGCCGCGGGCGGATCGCTCGCAAAATGAGGGGATCACCATGCGCTTCAAGACGATCGTCGCCATTCTGCAGAACGAGCAGGACGCGGAGCGCCTGCTCGACTTCGCCATTCCGCTTGCAAACCGCTTCCAGAGTCATCTGATCGGTATCCACGCCGAAGCGCTTCCGGTGCCCTACACCTCGGCCACCGGCTTTCCCGACACCGAGTTCCTGCAGGTTTCGGCCGACATGAACCGTGAACGGGCCGAAAAGCTGCGGGCCGCGTTTCTCAGGCATATCGAGAATTCCGGCCTGTCCTTCGAATGGCACAGCCTGGAGAGTTTTTCCGGCGACAGCGCCTTGACCGGCATTTCAAGCGTGCGTGCCGCCGACCTGATCATCGCCGCGCAGCGCGAGACGGGCGGCGATGCGAGCGCCGACGTCGACACGCTGGTCTACGACGCCGGACGGCCGGTGCTGGTGGTGCCGCATCTGGGTCCGCTGATCACCACCTTCAAGCGTGTGCTGCTTGCCTGGAACGGCAGCAAGGAGGCCGCACGCGCCGCCTTCGATGCGCTGCCCTTCATCATCGAGGCCGAGAAAACCGACATTCTGGTCATCGATCCGCCGGACACGCTCGATGAACGCCCCGAAGCCGCCGGAGCGGAAATCGCTTCCGCTTTGTCGCGTCATGGCGCCAGCGTGAGTGTCTCGGTGCAGAGGTCGGGCGGCACCTCGGTCGACGAGGTGATCCAGACCAGGATCGCAGAAACCGGCGCCGACCTGCTGGTCCTTGGCGCCTACAGCCACTCGTGGCTGCGCCAGCTCCTGTTCGGCGGGGTAACGCGCTCCGTGCTGCGCACCGCGCCGGTCGCGGCTTTCCTGTCGCGGTAAGTCCACAAGGATCGTTTGCGGCCGCCCTTGCCAAGCGCAAGGTTTTCCAGTTACTTCCGCGCGCAATCCCCTGTTTTCTGCGCGCGACCGCGCGTGCTGCGGAGTGCGCGAAGAATGTCCCTTCCCGAAAAAGCCTTTCCGGTCTCATGGGACCAGTTCCACCGCGATGCGCGCGCGCTCGCCTGGCGGCTTGCCGGTACCAACAAGGCGCAATGGAAAGCCATCGTCTGCATCACGCGCGGCGGGCTGGTGCCCGCGGCGATCATCTCGCGGGAACTCGGCATCCGCGTTATCGAGACGGTCTGCGTCGCCTCCTATCACGACTACAGCAGCCAGGGGCAGTTGCAGGTGCTGAAGGAGGTCACGCCGGCCCTGCTCGCCGACGACGGCGCGGGCGTGCTGATCATCGACGACCTGACCGATACCGGCAAGACGGCGGGCATCGTGCGCGCCATGATGCCGAAGGCGCATTTCGCCACCGTCTATGCCAAGCCGAAAGGGCGGCCGCTGGTCGATACTTTCGTCACGGAGGTCAGCCAGGATACCTGGATTTATTTTCCTTGGGACATGGGCTTCACCTACCAGAAGCCGATCGCCGACGATCACGCCGGCTGATTCGCGGCAAGCAACCTGCTGCAAATCGAGCCGCAGGGAAGTCTCCTCCACTAGGCAAAGGGGTCTCGCGAGGCAGGCTAGCGCGCGGAATCGGCGTCTGTTGGCGAAAATCGGCCATCCTGATGAAAGTTTTTACTTTTATTGCCGATAATTGGCCGTAAGATTCGTGAGACGGCAAACGATTCTGGAGGCTGGGGCTAGCTTCTCCGATGCTGACGAGGCCAACGACGCACAACCATCTGGCCGAAAGGGTCCGGCGACTCTTCGGCACCGCGCCGTGCCGTCTGCAGGTAGCCGCCCTGCCCTGGCGCGAAACCGGAAACGGTGTCGAGATCATGCTGATTACCAGCCGCGATACCGGCCGCTGGGTGCTTCCGAAGGGCTGGCCTGAAGCCAGGGAGCCGCTTTGCGAAGCCGCGGCACGCGAGGCTGTCGAGGAAGCCGGACTGCGCGGGACGATCTCGCATCTCGAGGCTGGCCGCTATTTCTATGCCAAGGCCCTGGCCTCCGGCGAGGAAGTGCCGTGCGAGGTGCTGGTGTTCCCGCTGCATGTCGACAAGGTCGCCGACCATTGGAAGGAAAAACGCTCCCGCACCCGCAAATGGGTCAGTTCGGGCGAAGCGATGCGCATGGTCAACGAACCGGACCTCTGCCAGATCATCGCCTATTTCTGCGCCGACCCGCACCGGTTTACCTGAACCGGGATTGACCGTGCGACCAAGCGGCCCGGAGGGGCGTGCCCGCCGGCGTGAATGCTTTGCTAATGAAGACGCAATAGGATCTGATCCGATCCTGGCGTTTTACCGATGACAAATCCCGCAAATCCCATTCCAGAGCGATCCGACGAGCACAAGCGGGAGCATCGCCAGCGCGTGCTCAAGGGCGCCACGATCATTACCGGCATCTCGAATTCGGAAGTTGGCTGCATGCTGCGCAATCAAAATGATAGCGGCGCCGAACTCAAGATTCCCCCCGAAGCAAGAATTCCGGATCGCTTCCTTCTCTATGTGCCCGTCGACGGCATCGGCTATCGATGCGAGGTCCGCTGGCGCCGCAACGGCCGGATCGGGGTGCAGTTCACCGGAACCGAGCCGAAGCCCAGGACGCATTACGGCTGATCCGCGACGCCGGATGCGCCAGGCGTGCCCGGATGACGCCCCGAAGCCATCGCGGAGCCTGACAAGCGCGCCTTTTTCCCCTCGGCGAGGGGCGACCGCCGCACCTTCATTCTATCCCCGTTATCCACATGTGTGACACACAAGATGTTGGGGTCACAAAAGCTACGCAAACGAATCCTTGACGGCGCAAAACGAGTCGCCTTTTATAGGCCATGCGCTCCTGTTGAGAGCGCGACCGGAAAGTTCTGAGCCCGGTCTTTTTCCCGGATTATGTGCGTTTTTCCCCACATTTCCGCCTGTTTACGAGGCTGGCGGAAGCGTTGGGATTGTGGGGGCGTGGGCGATAAAAGGGGAGAATTGTCGGACTGGAATAAATTGTCTGTTAACACTATATTTAGTGTTTACAGGCAGGTTCGACGCTAGATAATGTGAATTTCCCTCGAGTGAGGGAATCGGAAAAAAATCAGTTTTGAGGGACCCGCGGGTTCGTCGATGAGTTGGACAGGCGCTTCGCGAGAAGTTTGACCAGCAAGTCGGACAGAGACCGCGAAAATGGAGAGCCGGCCGTTTTCGAACGCCGGCAGACGGCGGAGTGCGCGTTTCACCTTTGGGGCAGAAATCCCTCGGGAAAAGCGCTATATATAGACAAAAGGGACCGGACCAATGCGCATCGAGCGTCGTTTCACCAAGCCAGGCCAATCTGCTTATGCGGAGATCGAATTCCGCAAGGCGCTTTCCGAGATCAAGAATCCGGATGGCTCGGTGGTGTTCCGCTTGGACAATATCGACGTGCCGGCGCAGTTCTCGCAGGTCGCCGCCGACATCCTGGCGCAGAAATATTTCCGCAAGGCCGGCGTCCCCGCGCGGCTGAAGAAGGTCGAGGAGAACGATGTTCCCTCCTTCCTGTGGCGCTCCGTCGCCGACGAGGCCGAACTTGCCAAGCTGCCGGAAGCCGAGCGCTACGGCTCCGAGATCGACGCCCGCCAGGTCTTCGACCGTCTGGCCGGCACCTGGACCTATTGGGGCTGGAAGGGCGGCTATTTCAAGTCGGAGGAAGACGCGCGCGCCTTCCGCGACGAGCTTGCCTATATGCTGGCCACCCAGCGCGTGGCGCCGAACTCGCCGCAATGGTTCAACACCGGCCTGCACTGGGCCTATGGCATAGACGGCCCGAGCCAGGGCCACTTCTATGTCGACCCGTTCACCGGCAAGCTGACCAAGTCGAAATCCTCCTACGAGCACCCGCAGCCGCATGCCTGCTTCATCCAGGGCGTGCAGGACGACCTCGTCAATGAGGGCGGCATCATGGATCTGTGGGTGCGCGAGGCGCGCCTGTTCAAATATGGCTCGGGCACCGGCTCCAATTTCTCGCTGCTGCGCGGCGAGGGCGAAAAGCTGTCCGGCGGCGGCCGTTCGTCCGGCCTGATGAGCTTCCTCAAGATCGGCGACCGCGCTGCGGGCGCCATCAAGTCGGGCGGCACGACGCGCCGCGCCGCCAAGATGGTCATCGTCGACGCCGATCACCCCGACATCGAGGAATTCATCGACTGGAAGGTCAATGAAGAGCAGAAGGTCGCCTCGCTGGTGACCGGCTCCAAGATCGTCAAGAAGCATCTCGAAGCCATCATGAAGGCCTGCGTCAACTGCGAAGGCCATGACGACGACTGCTTCGACCCCGCCGTCAACACCGCACTGAAGCGCGAGATCAAGGCGGCCAAGAAGTCCGCGGTGCCGGAGAACTACATCTACCGCGTCATCCAGTTCGCCAAGCAGGGCTACACCTCGATGTCGTTCAAGACCTACGACACCGACTGGGATTCCGATGCCTACCTCACCGTGTCGGGCCAGAACTCCAACAATTCGGTGTCGCTGAAGGACAATTTCCTGCGCGCCGTCGAGGATGATGCCGACTGGCATCTCACCGCCCGCAAGGACGGCAAGGTGCTGAAGACGCTGAAGGCCAGGGATCTCTGGGAAAAGATCGGCTACGCCGCCTGGGCATCCGCCGATCCGGGCCTGCACTTCAACACGACGATGAACGACTGGCACACCTGCGCGTCCGCCGGTGCGATCCGCGCCTCCAACCCGTGCTCGGAATACATGTTCCTCGACGACACGGCCTGCAATCTCGCCTCGATCAATCTGCTCCCCTACCGCAATGCCGACGGCACGATCGACATCGCCGCTTACGAGCACACCGTGCGGCTGTGGACCATCGTTCTCGAAATCTCGGTCATGATGGCGCAGTTTCCGTCGAAGGAGATCGCCAAGCTCTCCTACGAATACCGCACGCTGGGCCTCGGCTACGCCAATATTGGCGGCCTGCTGATGACCTCCGGCATTCCCTATGATTCCGATGAGGGCCGCGCCATCTGCGCCGCGCTGACCGCCATCATGACCGGCACCGCCTACGCCACTTCGGCCGAAATGGCGTCCGAACTCGGCGCCTTCCCCGATTACGACCGTAATGCGCAGAACATGCTGCGCGTCATGCGCAATCATCGCCGCGCCGCCTATGGCGACAAGGACGGCTATGAGAAACTGGCCGTCAATCCGGTGCCGCTGGTTGCTTCCGACCTCAAGCAGCAGGACCTGGCGACGCACGCCAAGGCTGCCTGGGACCGCGCCATCGAACTCGGCGAGGAGCATGGGTATCGCAACGCGCAGGCGACCGTGATCGCGCCGACCGGCACGATCGGTCTCGTCATGGATTGCGACACCACCGGCATCGAGCCCGACTTCGCCCTGGTGAAGTTCAAGAAGCTCGCCGGCGGCGGCTACTTCAAGATCATCAACCGCGCCGTGCCGGAAGCGCTGCGCACGCTGGGTTATTCGGAAAGCCAGATCGCAGAGATCGAGGCTTACGCCGTCGGCCACGGCAACCTCAACCAGGCGCCCGGCATCAACCCCGGCTCGCTCAAGACCAAGGGCTTCACCGACGACAAGATCGCGGCGCTCAATGCCGCGCTGAAGTCGGCCTTCGACATCAAGTTCGTCTTCAACCAGTGGACGCTGGGCGCCGACTGGGTGAAGGAGACCTTTGGCTTCACCGACGAGCAGCTCAACGACTTCTCGTTCGAGATGCTGCCGGCACTGGGCTTCTCCAGGAAGGACATCGAAGCCGCCAACATCCATGTCTGCGGTGCGATGACGCTCGAGGGAGCGCCCTTCCTCAAGACCGAACACCTCCCCGTGTTCGACTGCGCCAGCCCCTGCGGCAAGATCGGCAAGCGTTCGCTGTCGATCAACAGCCACATCCAGATGATGGCGGCCGCACAGCCCTTCATCTCCGGCGCCATCTCCAAGACCATCAACATGCCGAACGACGCGACGGTGGAGGACGCCAAGGGCGCCTACATGCTGTCTTGGAAATTGGCTCTCAAGGCTAACGCGCTCTACCGCGACGGCTCGAAGCTGTCGCAGCCGCTGAACTCCTCGCTGCTCGCCGATGGCGAGGACGACGAGGACGAAGCCATCGAGCAGCTGATCGCCGCCCCAGCCGCGCAGCGTGCGGTGCAGGTCACCGAAAAGATCGTCGAGCGCGTCGTGGAGCGTCTCTACCGCGACCGCGAAAAACTGCCGAACCGCCGCAAGGGGTATACGCAGAAGGCGGTCGTCGGCGGCCACAAGGTCTACCTGCGCACCGGCGAGTTCGACGACGGGCGTCTCGGCGAGATCTTCATCGACATGCACAAGGAAGGCGCTGCCTTCCGGGCGATGATGAACAATTTTGCCATCGCCATCTCGCTCGGCCTGCAATATGGCGTGCCGCTCGAGGAATTTGTCGAAGCCTTCACCTTCACCAAGTTCGAGCCGGCCGGCATGGTGCAGGGCAATGACGCGATCAAGAACGCCACGTCGATCCTCGATTACGTGTTCCGCGAACTTGCCGTGTCTTATCTCAACCGCCACGACCTCGCCCATGTCGACCAATCGGATTTCGACAAGACGGCACTCGGCCGCGGCATCACCGAAGGCAAGGCCACGCCCTTCTCCAAGGGACTCTATCGCGGTGCCTCGCCGGTCAAGCTGGTGTCGGGCGCCGAGCCCAAGGGATTTGGCGGTTCTGGCCCGGCAACGGCCCCTGCCCGCTCAGCACCGACGGCCTTCTCCGGTTCCAACGTGCTGGCGCTGAAGCCGGCGAGCGACGAGGCCATCGCCTACAAGCGCGACTATGAGGAACGCGCCAGGGAACTGGTCGAGGACATCGTCGAGGAGGAAGCCGAGGCTTCGGGCGTCGAGGGGCTGTTCACCGACACCGCCGCGCATGAGGCCGCGGAAGCCAAGGCGCTTGCCGCCACCCGGCGCCAGCAATCGCTGATGCAGGGTTACACCGGCAACGAATGTTCGGAATGCCACAACTTCACCATGGTGCGGAACGGGACATGTGAGAAGTGCGATACGTGTGGAAGTACCAGCGGGTGTAGCTGAGAGCTGATGCCGCCTCTGGTTGCAACCAAGGGCAACCATCTCCACTATAAGCACAGTGCCAAAGCCGGCCGCGTCACCGTGGCCGGCAAGCCGTCTGAAGAGGCTGCGCCAGGAACCCTGAACAGCATCCTCAAGCAGTCCGGTTTAAAGGAGTGACGACATGCGTTACGCGGTCGTGATTGAGAAAGCAGGAAATAATTTTTCTGCTTATGTGCCGGACCTACCCGGCTGCATCGCGACTGGCGCGACGGTCCCCGAGGTGGAAACCGAGATTCGGGACGCAATACGCTTCCATATCGAGGGCTTGCGAGCCGATGGGCTGGATGTGCCCGAAAGTGTGAGCCTGGCGGAATATGTAGAGGCATAGTCTATATCCAGGCACTGCTCAACACGGTGCTTGGGGCCCCTTTCGCGGAGCGAGGAGTCAACGGCAAGAGCAAGCAGCTCAAACAGGCACTAGGACGGGGCGAATGGCGCCGCCTCAATCCGCGTCGGCCACCATTTGCCGGCCGCCGGCCCAGGCGCGCCATTGCCGCTCGTCGCCGTGGAAGACGTTGAGGTCGATGCGGCCGGTGACGCCATGCGAGAGGCCGGAGCCGGAATATTGCCAGAACAGCCATTTGCGGCCGGGATAGACTTTTGAGGGGTGCTGCGCCACGGCGCGCAGCCAGAATGAATAATCGAGGAATTCGCCCCGGAGATTGTCGCGGTAGAAATCGGGCGCGGTGTAGATGATGGGCCGCTGGCCGTAGTGGCGTTCAAGTTTGTCCATGAACACCTGCATCTTCTCCAGCACCTTTTCACGCGACGGGCGTCGCTTGCAGCTGGATTCGCCGTTCCACTCGACATCGATCACCGGCGGCAAGGCACCGTCGACCTTGGGCACGTTGCGGATGAACCAGTCGGCCTGCTCGCCGGCGGTGCGGCACCAGTAGAAGAAGTGATAGGCGCCGCGCTTCAGTCCGGCGGCGTCGGCGTTGCGCCAGTTTTTCATGAACAGGGGATCGAGATGGTCGCCACCGTCCGTGGCCTTGATATAGGCGAAGTTGGCGCCCTGTGCGCGCAGCTTCTCCCAGTTGACGTTGCCTTGCCAGCGCGACACGTCGACACCATGCACGGCAAGGTGACGGGGCGAGGAGCGGCCGAAATTGATCGGCTTGGCATCGCGAAAGCCGTAGCGCGTGACCGGCCCGGCAAGCATCGCAGGGGCTGCCCGCGACAAGAGCTTCGGCGGCGACACCAGCGCCGCTGGCTCGACGACCGGCGGCTCCACGCTGTCCGGCAGGTCGGGCGCCGGAAACGCCACCGTCTCTTCCTCGGCCAGGCCGTAAGGCCGGACATTCTCGTCCGCCGGCACGGCTTCCGCCACTCTGCGTTCAGCCTTTCTCACTGGGACCGATGCGATCGGCGCGCTGGGCCGCACGACCGAGCTGGTGATCTCGTTCGATGGTTTCTGCATGTCCAGCGCGTCCATGCCCGATGTCGATGAGCAGCCGGCAAGGCACAGCGATGCGATCACGAAACTGACGGCGCCTGGTAACCGCATCTTGACCTGTACTCAAACACAACAGACCGAAGGCGACGGCCGACGGACAAACCAGGTCTAGTTATGAACGGGAAATTACCAATAAAGATTGAATCAAGTTTTTAAGCATGTTGGGCACGGTTCCGAGTGTCGGCCGTGCGCGGTCACAAGCGCAATCTAGGCCTGCCGATCCTATCGCCTGAAGACGCCGATCATCGGCCCCAGATTCCAGTAGTCGTCATTGCGGCCGATGGCCGGCGCGAGCAAGCTCGATATCGACCCGTCGAGGAACAGCGCATTGTCGCAGCCGAGCCCGTCGCGAAACAGGCGTGCGAATGCATGGAATGTCACCGTGCCATTCGAAATGGCGAAGACGGCGACACCGTCCCTTCGCACCCCGACACCGTCGCGCGTCTTGCGCGAGGTGCTGTCGGCCCGGAATTTCTGGTGCAATCGGCCGTCGATCACCAGCATCGGTCCGGACTGCGTGGCATAGTCGGTGGGCGGACGCTTCTTTAGGAAATCCCTTGTCGCGCGGACCGCGGCCTTGCCGTCGCTGATGTAGAAAATACCATTGGGCTGGAGCGAAAAATTGCCGCTTCCCGACCCGACCTTCGCCGGGGCCAGTTCCTGCCCGCGCTCGATATACAGGCCGACCGGCGCGAGGTTTGGATGGTACATGCCGGCATTGATGGCGAACAGCATCGTGCGCCCGGCCTGCCGCTGGGCGTCGCCGAGATTGTGCAGCGACTGGTAGGGCTTGCCGGCCGGGTCCTTCCAGAACAGTTCGATCCGATAGTGTTTGGGATCGACCTCACAGACGAGATAGCTGGTGGCCTCGAAGGCGAAGTCGCGGCACGGCGGTACCGAGGCGAGCCACTGGCCGAGCGCCATGCCGATCGCCGCCGCCGACGGCAGCGCGGTCTTGATCAGCGCGAGCAGCAAAGGCGCGGATTGGAGGACAGTCAAAAGATCCATGTGCGCACCGGATTGCCAGTCCAACGAGCCGCTGCCAGCATTCGCCGGCGCGACGCAAGACCGGTCCCAAGAGGGAATGGATCAGACGGCCAAGGTCGAAGTGCGGCTGCCGATATCAGAAAGCGGCGACATCATTGAACAGAGCTGACGAGCCGCTCGTCGCCGCCAAGGATGGAAACCCAGCGACCGCTGTTGTCGCTCGCCTGTCTCTTCAGGTAACGATAGCCTGTCTGGTTCCAGAGGCGAACCTTGTCGCTGAGATTGTCGAGGATGAAATCGCCCTTGTCGGTGCGCACCGTGAGCACGGCGTGGCCTTCGCCGTCCGGCTTGCGCACCACCGTCATCAGCAGATTGGCGATGGCAATGCCGGCGGCCTTGAGCTCGCGCTGCTTTTCAAGCGCGTAGTCTTCGCAGTCGCCAAACCCGTTGTCGGGATAGGCCCACCACTCGTCCTTGCCGTAATTGTCGATGTCGCTCATCGGCTTGACGCGGGTGTTGACCGAGAGATTCACGGCGGAAATTTGCCGCAACAGCTGGCCGGTCATGCTCTCCGGCGCGTTGTCGGGCGAGCGGATGGAGCATTCGGCGGAATGGACCTTGCAAAAATCATAGTGCCCGATCGGCTGGGAGGTTTGCCCGCCGATCGTCATGGAAAGCGGTCCCGCATTCGCCAAACCCGCGGCCGAACAAAAAGCCGTCAGCGCAAACGCGAACCCCAAACCCGTCGCCTTGCGGCGCCAACCCACCGAGGATGCCATACGGCCCCACCCATCTATTTTTGTTAACAGAACGTTAAAGATGGATTTTGCCCGGAGTCAATGAAGGCGGCCGATCACATCTTTGGCGATCGACGCATGCCCGACCAGGGTTGCGCCGAAGCAACACCGGCAAGCACATTCCTGGAAGTGCCTTTTAGTCCTTGTGTGAAGCCGGCGGAAAACCGCTACGCACTTTCCTGGAATGCTTTAGGCAAGCCATCCCATGGCCAGCCCCAGCAGCAGGGCGATGCCGAGCACGCCGCGATAGATGACGAAAGGCCAGGCCGAGAAGCGTTCCAGCACGCGCATCAGGCCCCATATGGCGAGGAAGGCGGATAGCGAGGCAACCACCAGGCCGACCGCGAGGATCGACCAGCCATGGGCATCGAGATGAGCCTTGTGCAGTTCCCAGAGCTCCTTGAGACTGGCGAGCGCGATGGCCGGCAGCCCCAGCAGGAATGAAAAGCGCGCCGCTTCTTCCCGCTTGAAGCCGAGCCCCAGTGCTGCCGTCAAGGTCGAGCCGGACCGCGAGACGCCCGGGATCAATGCGCCGATTTGGGCGACGCCGACGAGCAGCGCATCGGCCATGGACGCCTGGCCCATGGTGCGCGCATGGCGGGCACGGAGTTCGGCCAGCGCCAGCAGGAGTGCCATAACGATGCAGGCCCAGCCGATGACCCCGAGGCCGCGCAGCGGTGAATTGCAGGCGTTGAGAAGGCCAGACAGAGCCACGCCCGCGACGACGATCGGGATCGTCGCCAGCATGATCCAGAGCGCCAGCCGGAAATGCCGGTCGGCGAAATCGCGCCGTTTCAAGGCGCCGAGCGAACCGGACAGGATGTCCCTGACATCGTTCCAGAAGTAGCTGATCACCGCGGCGAGGGCCGCAAGCTGCATGGCGGCGGAGAAAGCGGAGCCGGGATCTTGCCAGCCCAGCACCGCCGGGACGACGCGCATGTGGGCGGTCGAGGAAATCGGCAGCAGTTCGGTGATGCCTTGCACCAAGCCGAGAAATGCGACCTTGGCATAGCCCAGGCCGACAAAGCCCATGTCCATGCCTTGCATGCAGCTGTCGGCCATGTCGAATTCCATGTCAGAGATCGGAGTTGCGCGGACAACGACTGATGGCGATCGGCCCGAGGCAAGCCATACCGCCATGGGGAGGAAAATCAATTTACGGATTTGTGAACTGGCGCCCGCGGACGGGTGTCACCGGGCTCGGAAAGCGTGGTCGAATGTCAACACTGCGCGGCCCCGGCGGAGGCCGCGCCAGGCAGTGGCCAGACCGGCCCGTTGGGTCGGTCTGCAAAAACTGGAGGAAATCACGATGCGATCGGGGGCACAGCCGCGATCAGGGGCACAGCCAGAGTTTCTGGCACGCCCTGGCGATCACGTGCGCCGGCGGGACAACCGGCTCCTCGACGGAAGGCCGACGCGCCCGTTCGAGCAGCATGCGCACCTGTTCCGGGCGCACACGATCGCGCTCCATCACAAGCAGGACCATCGGATCGCTCAAAAGCTCGTCCAGGGTACTGATGCTGTCGTTCATCCGTCGTCTCCTCGAATGCCGGCCCGCACCGGTTAAATAGGGAGACAATGATGGCTCGCCAATGACGCTTTGCCGGCTTTCGCGTGACTGTTTCGATTATTTCGTGACTGTTTCGATTAATTTTTGTCATGGTCACGTGACTTCATCCCTCTGTTGGCCCGAAGGGTGGATGCGTGGCAGTGCCACACTTCATCCAGCACGCCTCAACCGTCTCGGCGCTCGATCCCCGATCCATCTTCTTTCATAAGTCGAAAAGGGAGGCCGGAGGCCTTAGGCAGGCGGCGCGCCTTCGTGCTGCGGCAAGCCGTCATCGAGCACCACCCAAGGTTGCTTGGAGGCGGTCCAGATGTGCATCTGCGGCTTGAAGACGGACGGATCATCGAGTGAGCCGGTGGTGACGCCTATGATGCCGGCGGCATCGCGCCGCGAAAACATCGTCGTGCCGCAGTTGGGGCAAAACCCGCGCTTGATATCCGGCGAGCTGTTCACAATCGCGAACGGCCCTTCGACCGTCACATCGTCGATGCGAAACAGCACACGCGCATTGAAGGCGGCGCCGATCGCTTTTTGACAAAGCCGACAATGGCAGATGCGTTCGTTGACGGGCTCGACGTCGGCGCGATAACGCACCGCTCCGCACAGGCATCCGCCGTGATATTTAGCCATTGCCGTATCCGTTCCCGAGAGGATTTGATGCGAGACTATCGACGCCCGACATTGGGTCAATTCAAAAGCATTGATGCGATCCCATCGACGGCTGCGATGAAACTGCCGGCCGCCTCAAGGAGACTGCCGGCACTCAATACCGGACAAGCTATTCGGTTTCGCCGACTACCTCGTCCCAGCTCTTCACCTTGGTCTGACCATCGAGGAACGGCAGTGCTGCCGCAGTCAGTTCCGGGGCGAAGAAGACGTCGTAGTGCGTGCGGTTGGGCAGGATCGCCAGGCGGTTCCGCGACAGGTTCTCGCGCATCCAACCAGCGTCCTTCAACCCGCCGCCGAGCATCTGGTAAAACTTGATCTCGTGCTCGGGCTTGTACATGTCGCTGTCGCCATAGGCGAGCATGACCGGCATCTTGAGCTGGGGAACATCGGCCGAGTAGTCGTAGTTCTGGCGCATGAAGTTGCCGAGCGTGTCGAGCAGCTTCGGGAACTCCTCGGGATGCGGCGCGACGGCGACGTAGGATTTGTACATCGGCGTGTTCTTCATGAAGGGGGCGGCGGCCGCGCTCACCTGCGCCTGCTGCGGGCGCATCTCGTCATAGAACCCGTCGGCGGCATAGCCGGTCGAGACCAGCACAAGCCGGCGCACCGCTTCGGGATGCTGGACAGCCATGCGGAAGGCGACGCCGCCACCCAGCGAATAGCCCATGACGTCGACATGATCGTAGCCGAGCGCCTTGACGATATCGGCCATGTCGTTGCCCATCGCCTCCAGCGTGAACGGCCGGTCGCCAAGCGCGGTGCGGCCATGACCTTGCAGGTCGACGGTGATGACAGTGCGATGTTCGGCAAGCTTTGGCAGGATGGGGACGAACATGTCCGCTGTGCCGAGACCGCCATGCAGCAGAAGCAGCGGCTCACCCTTGCCGTGGACGGCATAATAGTAGTTCAGGCCGTTGATCGGCAGCAGGCCGGATTTTTCAGGCTTCGGCGGTGTCTTCGCTTCGGTCGTCATGGCAGATTTTACCTCGTTTGCGTTGGTGATGCCCGGACAGGCGAGAAGCGCCGCGGCCGAAGCAAGAATGGCGAAAAGCAGGGCTTTGGACATATCGATCTCCTCCAGTCCGTCCGTGTGTCGGTGGGTTCCTGAGCTGGCTGGTCCATCGGCCCCAACCCGCGCGAAAACCGATCGAGAATATTGGTCTGACCCGGCTTTCCGTCCCAAGGACGAACCAGCGAAATGCAAACCGACATCATCAAGGAGAAATTCTGGGGCTTTCCCGTGGATGGGGATCAACGGCGAAATCGAGGACGCCTCAGTGGCGCTTGGCTTGCACCAGATAAGCATCGATCTCGGTCTCGCCGAGCCACTTGGCCGCTTCCAGCCGGTGCAGGCCTTCGACCAATATATGCCGTTTGCCGTCGTGGCGGACCTGGATCGGCATCTTCATGCCGTTCTCCAATATGTCCTCGGCGAGATGACGGACCGTCTCGGGATGCAGCGTCTTCTTGCGCGCCGTCGGCACGTAGATGTCGTCGACCTTGACCTTCTGCACTCTGAGCATGTCGACCCCCTGGGCGGAACGCCGCCTTGTCCTGAGATAGTCGCTTTGTTGACGAGGGCCAAGGGCATGGCGACGAATAGGGAGGCAAGCGGGTTTGTCTGCCGCCGCACATTCGATATTGCATATCAGCCTTTGTAGATACGGTCCTCGAGCGGCGTTTCGGCGATCAGCGTCTGCAGGCCCGACAGCAACGCCTTCTCGGCGCGGTTCATAGCCTTGTCCGGATTGACCAGCAGGAAGATGTCGATAGCCGGCGGCGCATCGTAGGGCGGCAGCCGCCAGAGCGTGCCGTCGGCCACATCGCGCCGCGCGACATGCAGCGGCAGCGGGCCGATGCCGAGCCCGGCGACGATCATGCGCCGCACCTCCTCCAGGCTCGACGACACGCCCACGACATCCGCGTTCAGCCGTGCTTCGCTGCGCAACAGCGCGACCGGCCGCAGCGCATCCGATATATGATCGGTCTGGAACGATACCGAGGGCTCGTCGCGGAGATCGGCGAGCGTCAGTCCGGTTTGCCCGTAGAGCCTGTGCCGCGGCCCGCAGAAGAAGCCGAAGAACTCGCGATAGACCATGTCGTATTGCAGCGCCGGATCGCGCTGGCTGACCAGGCAGACGCCAAACGAAGCACGACGCTCCCTCACCTGCTTGGTCACTTCCGTGCTTGCCGCGACCGAAATGGTGATGCTGGCGCGCGGATAGTTGCTGTGGAATTCCGACAGCGCCCGATCAAACAGCGGCGAGACCACATGGCTGGCGGTCGCGATCATGACATGGCCGGTGACATCGTCGCTGATGCCGCGCATCAAGAGCGGCAGTTGCGATATGGTGCCGAACACCTCGATGCTCTGCTCGTAGAGAAGCCGTCCAACCTCTGTGAGCTCGAAGCGTGTCGCGTCACGCTCGACCAGCCGCCGGCCGACCCGGTCTTCCAGCCGCCGCAGCGCATTGCTGACGCTTGGCTGCTTGAGGTTCAGCCTCTCGGCGGCACGCGTGATGCTCTTCACTTCCGCGATGACGACGAATGTCCGCAGGAGGTTCCAGTCCAGATCCCAGACCAGCCGTTCGGGGCGCGGCAATGCCATTCCTGATATCTATGCTCCCTATTTCCGTTATCTATTTGCGCAATACTGCCGCAAAGGCAATCATTGACCTCAGGAGCGCTCCAACGCCTCCCAAGAACAAGCCGTCGCGCTCCATCCAGAGGACAGGAATCAGATGAACAAAATATTTTCCGGCATTGCAGTGGCGACGCTGCTGTTTGCGTCTTCCTTCGCAGCCGTCTCGGCTCGGGCCGACGACCTCGAGAAGGTCAAGGCGGCGGGCGAATTGAAGATTTCCATGAGCGGGCAGTATCCCCCCTTCAACTTCGTCAACGACCAGAACGAGGTCGTCGGCTTCGACGCCGATATCGGCAAGGCCATCGCCGAGCGCATCGGCGTGAAGGGCACCATCATCACCACCGCCTGGGACGGCATCATCGCCGGCCTGCTCGCCAACAAATACGACACCGTGGTCGGCTCGATGACGATCACGCCGGAGCGTGAGAAGGTGGTCGATTTCGTCGGCCCCTACTACCACGCCGGCCGCGCGGTTTTCGTCAATCAGGATTCCAAGGTGCAGAGCCTCGACGAACTCAAGGGGAAGACCCTTGGCGTGACGCTCGGCGAAACGCATGAGAAATGGGCGCGCCAACAGGGCGGCTGGGACATCCGCACTTATAAGGGGCTGCCGGAATTGCTGCTGGAATTGAAGGCCGGTCGCGTCGACGCCATCGTCGTCGACAACATTCCGGTCATGGTCGCCGTCAAGGAGACCGGCGAGAAGGTGCGCAAGCTCGACACGCCGGGTATCGAAGGCGGCAGCGTCGCCATCGGCATCGCCATCCGCAAGGACAATCCGGAGCTGAAGGCCGCCATGCAGAAGGCGCTGGACGGCATGATGGCCGACGGCACCTACCAGAAGATATCCATGCACTGGGTGGGCAGCGACATCCGCTAACTTCGCCAGGCTTCGGCGGTCAAGGCCGCCTGAAGCCGAGAGCCACGGGCCATTGCATGGATTTCTCCTTGATGCAGCGCGTCTTCCCGTTCTTCGTGGAAGCCGCCTTGGTGACACTGGAACTGACAGCGCTGGCCCTGGTTCTGGGACTGGTCGCGGCAGCACTGGCCGCGACCGCAAGAATGTCGAGATCGGCGGTCCTGCGGGCCGTCGGCACGCTCTATGTGAGCCTGTTTCGCGGCACACCCTGCCTGATCCAGCTCTTCGTGCTCTATTTCGGCGGTCCGCAGATCGGCATCAATCTGGATCCGTTCGCGGCCGGCGTGATCGGCCTCGGGCTGAACATCGGCGCCTATATGGCGGAATCGATCCGCGGCGCCGTGGTGGCGGTCGACCGGGGCCAGACGGAGGCGGCGCGCACGATCGGGTTCGGCCGGTTCCAGACCTTGCGCAAGGTCGTGCTGCCGCAGGCCGCCAGGCTGATGATCCGGCCGCTCGGCGTCAACACGGTCGCGCTGCTGAAAGGGTCGGCACTGGTGTCCACCATCTCGGTCGTGGAATTGACCTACACCGCCCAGCGTTTCATCGGGTCCACCTACAAGCCGTTCGAGATCTTCGGCGTCGCGGCCCTTCTCTACATGATCATGGTCTACGCCGTCGCCCGAGTCGTCGACATGCTCGACAAGCGCTTCGCAATCGTCTGAGGGCGAAACAGAATGCAAGATTTGGATTTCACCGTCGTCGCGCCCTACTGGGATCTTCTGCTGACCGGCGCCTGGTGGACATCGGTGCTGACGGTCTCGGCGGGAGCGCTCAGCTTCGCCGGCGGCATCTTCTTTGCTGTTGTCGTACTCTACGCACCGGCAATCCTGGCCTACCCCGTGCGCGCCTTCATGTGGGTGTTCATGGGCACGCCGCTGCTGTTGCAGCTCTTCCTGATCTACTTCGGCCTGGTGCAGGTCGGCATCGACATCCCTGCCCTTGCGGCCGGCATTGTCGGCCTTGGACTGCATTTTGCCGTCTACAATGCCGATGTCATCCGCGCGGGCATCGTGGCCGTCGATGTCGGCCAGACGGAAGGCGCGCGCAGCATCGGCTTCGGCAAGTGGCAGACGCTGCGCCATGTCGTGATACCGCAGGCCATCCGCAACACGGCGCCACCCATCGGCAGCAATTTGATCGCGCTGTTGAAGGAATCCTCCATCGTCTCGGTCATCGGCATTGCCGAGCTGGTTCACTCGGCGCAACTGGCGATCAGCGAAACATTCCGCCCCTTCGAATTCTACATCACGGCCGCGGCGCTCTACTATATTCTCAATCTCGTGCTCGAGGCGGCCTTGCATCGGTTTGAAAGACATGTGGAGGTTTCCCGATGAGCACGCAGCGGCCAATGGTCGAGGTCCGCGGCGCACGCAAATCGTTTGGCGCCGTCGAGGTCCTCAGAGGCATCGACCTGTCGGTCGAACGTGGGCAGATCGTCGCCATCATCGGGCCGAGCGGCTCCGGCAAGAGCACGCTGCTGCGTTCCATCAACCATCTCGAGAGTTTGAACGGCGGCGAGGTCTGGCTGGACGGCGTACAGGTCAACCAGGAGCTGCATGGCCATGCGTTCGAAAGGCACATCAACAAGGTGCGTCAGCAGATGGGCATGGTGTTCCAGCACTTTAACCTGTTCCCGCATTTGACCGTGATCGAGAACATCACGATGGGCCCGGTGATCCTGAAAAGCATGCCAAAAGCCGAAGCTCGTGAGTTGGCGCTTGGTCTGCTGTCCAAGGTCGGGCTCGCCGACAAGATCGACGCCTATCCCTCGCGCCTTTCGGGCGGGCAGAAGCAGCGCGTGGCGATTGCCCGCGCGCTGGCCATGCAGCCCAAGGTGATGCTGTTCGACGAGGCCACCTCGGCCCTCGATCCGGAGTTGGTCGATGAGGTCAACGCGGTGATGAAGCAGCTTGCCGCCGAGCATATGACCATGCTCATCGTAACGCATGAGATGCGCTTTGCCGGCGAAGTGGCGGACAGAGTGCTGTTCATGGATGGCGGCGTGGTGGTGGAAGAAGGCCCGCCGGGCGACATCTTCCGCGCCCCGCAAAAGGAACGCACCCGCACCTTCCTCAAGAAATACCTTTCCGCCTGAGCATGACAATGACCAGATTGACCGCTGAATTCCCCGATTTCGGACTGACGCCAGAGCAGCGCCGCCACGCAGTGCGCGGCCACTATTATGAGTGGCCAGGCATGGATGGCGAGCGCGGCGAAATCTGGTGCTACAGCGACCGGTTTTCCTATCGCGCCGGCGAGACAGTGACGCTGCATGTCAGTTCGACGGCACCGTCCTTCAGCATGGCGATCGTCCGCGACGGCAGCACGGAAACGAGAATGTTCGAGAAATCGGGCATTGCGGCGCGTTGGCAGGAAAGTCCAGACCAGTGTTCGGCCGAAGGCTGCGGCTGGGAGGCCTCGTTCGAATTCCGCATCGGCAGCGACTGGCCGTCCGGGGCCTATCGCGTGACGCTGACCGCGGACGGCCATCACGGCAAGCCCATCCAATCCTATCATCTCTTCATCGTCGCGCCCCTGCCCGGCAAGAAGACAGGCCGTGTGCTCCAGGTGGCGGCGACAGGCACCTGGCTCGCCTACAACACCTGGGGCGGCTCCAATCATTATCAGGGCATCACCGGGCCGGACCGCAACCAGTACTCGCCTGTTGTCTCGACGCAGCGCCCCTGGTGCCGCGGCTTCGTCGTGCTGCCCAAGGAGGCGCCGCGCGTGCCGCTGGAGGTCGCGGTGCCGCCAAAGACCGTGCCGCGCTATCCGCACATGGAATGGGCGCTTGCGACCGGCCATTCGAAGAAATACGCCTCGTCGGGCTGGGCGAGCTATGACAGCCATTTCTTCCGCTTCGCCGAACGGGCGGGCTACGCCGTCGACCTCGCCAGCCAGCATGATCTGCATTTCTCGCCGGACATTCTCGATGGCTACGACTGCGCCGTCTTTGTCGGCCATGACGAATACTGGACCTGGGAGATGCGCGATGCAGTCGACAGCTATGTCGAGCGCGGCGGCCATGCGGCGCGTTTCGCCGGCAATTTCATGTGGCAGACGCGGCTGGAAGATGAAGGCCGCCGCCAGGTCTGCTACAAATACCGCGCCCGCGCCGAGGATCCTGTCTATCGGGGCGGCGATGTGACCCGCGCCACCAACTCATGGGAGGCGTCCGAGATCGGCCGGCCAGGTTCGGCGACCTTCGGGCTCAACGCTACCCGTGGCCTCTATGCCGGATGGGGCGGCTGCGCGCCACGCGGTGTGCGCGGCTTTCCCGTGTATAGACCCGAGCACTGGGCCTTCGCCGGAACCGGCATCTACTATGGCGATTTGCTTGGCGCCGACAGCCATGTCTATGGCTATGAGGTCGACGGGCTGGATTTCGAAATCCGCGGCGGCCTGCCCTATCCGACCGCGACCAGCGGCGCGCCGGATGGCTTGGAGGTTCTCGCGGTCGGCATGGCCAGCCAGGTCGAGGAAAGCGCCGATATCCCGATCGAGGATCAGTTTCTCACCGACGAGGACGGCCGCTTCAGCGCCGAGACGCTGTTTGGCGATCGGAGCGCCGCCAGCCTGGAAAAAGTCAAACGCGGCAACGGCATGATCGTCAGTTTCCCGCGCGGCAAGGGCGAGGTGTTCCACGCCGGAAGCTGCGAATGGGTCGCCGGCCTGCTGAGGCAGGACCCGATGGTCGAACGCGTTACCCAAAATGTCCTCGATCGTTATCTCGGAAAGTCCTGACATGTCGAACGCCCAGACCGCCGCCCCGGACGCCGAAGCCCGGCGCCAATCGCATCTGTTCTACCTCTCCAGCCTGCGCCGGCCGCTGATCGACCGCGCCGAGGGCATTTATATGTGGACGCAGGACGGCCGCCGTTTCATCGACGGATCGAGCGGCCCAATGGTCGCCAATATCGGTCATTCCAACCGCAATGTGCTCGACGCCATGAAGCGGCAGATGGATCGCGCCACCTTCGCCTACCGGCTGCATTTCGAGAACGAGCCGGCCGAAGAGCTGGCGCGCGAACTCGCCGGCAAATTGCCCGAAGGCATGGATCGCATCTTCTTCGTCTCCGGCGGCTCGGAGGCGACGGAATCCTGCATCAAGCTGGCGCGGCAGTGGGCGGTGGCCACCGGCCAGGCCAGCCGCTGGAAGGTGATCACCCGCTTCCCCTCTTATCATGGCGGCACGCTGGGTTCGCTCTCGATCACCGGGGACGATGCGCTGGCCGAGACCTTCACGCCGATGATGAGGGTAATGCCGACCGTGCAGGCACCTACCGCCTGGCGCGACCGCGACAATCTCTCGATGGAGCAGCGCGGCATCCGCTATGCCGACATGCTGGAGGAGAAAATCCTGGCCGAGGGGCCGGAAAGCGTGGTCGCCTTCATCATGGAACCGATCGGGGGTGCTGCCACCGCGGCGCTGGTGGCGCCGGACAGCTACTATGCGCGCATCCGCGAGATCTGCGACCGCTACGGCATCCTGCTCATCCATGACGAAGTGATGAGCGGCGCCGGCCGCACCGGCAAATTCCTCGGCGGCGACCACTGGAACTGCAAGCCAGACATCGTCGCGCTGTCCAAAGGCCTGGGATCGGGTTACGCGCCGCTCGGCGCGCTGGCGGCGCCGATGCGGCTGGTGCAGCCGCTGCTTGCCTCCGGCGGCTTCCAGCACGGCCATACCTATGCCGGCAATCCGCTCGCCTGCGCCGCCGGTCTTGCCGTGCTCGGTGAAATGGACCGGCTCGACCTGATCACCAATGCGGCCGCCATGGGCGATGTGCTGATGGAGGGATTGCGGGGGCTCGCCAAGCGCTTCCCGTTCATCGCCGACGTGCGCGGAAAGGGCCTGCTCACCGGTGCCGAGATGGTTGCCGACCCCGAAACGCTGCGGCCGATAGACCAGGGCAGGAAGGCCACCCAGCGCCTGCTCGACCTCGCCTATGAGCGCGGGCTGATCATTTATGGCCGCAAGGTCAAGGGCGGTGTCGACGGCGACAATTTCATGGTCGCACCACCGATGATCGTCACCAGCGAACAGGTCGGCGAGATCGTCTCCATCATCGGCGACTCGCTCGAAGTCCTGGCAGCCGAGCTCGACCTGCCGGTCGAAGGTCAGGGATAAAACAATGGAGCCGAGAAAGGTCATCATCACCTGCGCCGTCACCGGATCGGTCCATACACCATCCATGTCGCCTTATCTGCCGGTAACGCCGGACCAGATCGCGACGGATGCCATCGCCGCGGCCGAGGCCGGCGCCTCGATCCTGCATCTCCATGCCCGAGACCCAAAAGACGGTCGGCCAACGGCCGATCCGGACGTGTTCATGCAGTTCCTGCCGCGCATCAAGCAGGCGACGGCGGCGGTGATCAACATCACCACCGGCGGCTCCTCATTGATGACGCTGGACCAGCGGCTGGCGGCACCTTTGCGGGCCGAGCCCGAAATGTGTTCGCTCAACATGGGCTCGATGAATTTCGCGCTGTTCCCGATGCTCGACAAGCCAAGGGAATGGCAACACGAATGGGAACCGAAGCTGCTGGAAGCCACACGCGACACGATTTTCAAGAATACCTTCGCCGACATGGAAGGCGTGCTGGAGAGGCTGGGCAAGGGCTGCGGCACGCGCTTCGAATTCGAGTGCTACGATGTCGGCCATCTCTATTCGCTGGCGCATTTCCGCGACCGGGGTCTGGTGTCGGGGCCGCTGTTCATTCAGTTCGTGCTAGGCATTCTGGGCGGCATCGGCGCTGATCCGGACAATCTCATCCACATGAAGCGCATCGCCGACAAGCTGTTCGGCGACAGCTACCAGTTCTCGGTGCTGGCCGCGGGCCGCCACCAGATGCCGCTGATCTCGATCGGCGCGGCCATGGGCGGCAATGTCCGTGTCGGGCTGGAAGACAGTCTCTACGACGGCCGCCAGCTGGCGAAATCCAACGCCGATCAGGTGCGCCGCATCCGTGGCATTCTCGACGGGCTGTCGCTGGAGATTGCCACGCCGGCCGAAGCACGCGACATGCTGGCGCTGAAGGGCGGCGACAGGGTGGCGTTTTGAGATGCGATTGAGATGGTAGCGCCCACCCCCCTCTGGCCTGCCGGCCATCTCCCCCTCAAGGGGGGAGATCGAACATCGCTACGGCTTTCGCTAATCACCGACATCGCAACACCGGCGGTGACCTCGAAGCTGCCAATCTCCCCCCTTGAGGGGGAGATGTCCGGTAGGACAGAGGGGGGTGCCTTGGCGCCATGCTCTCAATGAACAAGGTTCGCCCATCACAAGCGGTTACACTTCGCCCCGGCCGGATCGACGATGTCGAAACCATCCACGCGGCAATCCTGAAACTCGGAAACAATATCGGCGCGCATCAGGAGATCACCTCGACGCCAGAGGACCTGCGCCGCTACGGCTTTGGCGAAAGACCTGCCTTCTCGACCCTGATCGCCGAAGTCGATGGCGAATTCGCCGGACTGTGCCTCTATTTCCCGATCTTCTCGACCTGGATGGGGCGGCCCGGCGTCTATGTGCAGGACCTCTATGTCGAGGACCGGTTTCGCGGCCGCAGGATCGGCGAGCGCCTGCTGCGGCGCGTCGCGGCCGAGTGCCGCAAGCAAGGCGGTGTTTATCTCAGATTGTCCGTCGATACCGACAATGAGAGCGCAAAGGCCTTTTATGAACGGCTGGGCATCGCCTGGTCGAGCTACGAGCAGACGCAGAAGATCATCGGCGACGCTTTCTTCACCTTTGCCGACGCGCCGGAGGAAAAGGAATGAAAGCCTTCTACGCGCAGGAGCAGAAGCGCCACGACCCCAAGGCTTTCCTTTCCAGCGGCGCCCCGCAGCCCAATCCGGAAAAGCCGGAGCGCGTCGAGAGATTGTTGGCAGGCGCAAAATCGGCCGGCTGCACGATCGAGCGGCCGCGCAATCACGGACTTGGTCCGGTCGCGGCGGTGCACACGCCCGAATATCTCGATTTCCTGGAGCATATCTATACGCGTTGGCAACGCATTGAGGGTGCCTCGGCGGAAGTGATTCCGAACATCCACCCGATCGTGCGCAACGGCTCCTATCCGGCCTCCGCGGTCGGCCAGGCTGGGTACCACATGGCCGACACGGCCTGCCCGATCTCTAGCGAGACCTGGCAAAGCGCGCTGTGGAGCGCGTGGAGCGCGGTTGAGGCGGCGGAAGCGGTGATGGCGGGCGCGCCGGCCACCTATGCGCTTTGCCGCCCGCCCGGTCACCATGCGTTCGCCGACGTCGCCGGCGGCTTCTGTTTCATCAACAATTCGGCCGTCGCAGCACAGGTACTGCGCCGCCAAGCGGCACGGGTTGCGGTCCTCGATGTCGATCTGCATCACGGCAACGGCACGCAAGGCATCTTCTATGCGCGGCCCGACGTGCTGACCGTTTCGCTGCATGCCGATCCGGTGCGCTTCTATCCGTTCTTCTGGGGCCATGCCGACGAGCGCGGCGAAGGGCCCGGTCTCGGCTACAATTTCAACCTGCCCTTGCCACGCAAATCCGCCGACGCGGCGTTTCTGGAAGCGCTTGAGGTGGCGTTCCAGCGCATCCGCGCCTTCTCGCCCGACGCGCTGGTCGTGGCGCTCGGGCTCGACGCGTTCGAGGGTGATCCGTTCGGCGGACTTTCGGTGACGACGCCAGGTTTCTCGCGCATCGGCGAAGCCATCGCCAAGCTCGGCCTGCCGACAGCAATCGTCCAGGAAGGCGGCTATCTCTGCGACGAACTCGGTGACAACCTCACCGCTTTCCTGACCGGGTTCGGCACCAAGGCACGCTGACCGGTCGATCTCGGGTCAGGGCCGCTGCTGCCTGAGCATGGCGATGACCCGATGCACGCTCTCCAGCGTCTCATCGATCTCGCCGGATGTGTTGTAGTGGGCGATGCCGATGCGCACGACGCCTTGTTCGGCCGGAATGCCGAGCTGGTGGACGATCTCCCAGGCGTAGTTGTGGCCGGACCAGAGGAAGATGTTCTCTGCGTTCATCTGCCGGACGATCGTTTCCGGCGCGATCCCGTCGACGGTGAAGGATACCGTCGGCACACGCTCGCCGATCCGGGCGGGGTCGGTGATGCCACGGATCGTCAGCCCCTGGATATCCGACAGGCCTTCGATCAGCCTCCGGGCCAGCACGTTCTCATATGGGATCGACACTTCGAACGCCTTGGCAATGCTTTGCCGCCGTGAACCGCCCTCGCCCGCCGCGGCACCGAGATCGGCGAAATAGTCGATGGCCGCCGTCAAACCGGCCATCAGTTCGATCTGCGGCGTGCCAAGTTCGAACCGCTCCGGCAGGTTGTCTGACGAGCAGCGGCATTTGTAGGGTTGCAAGTCATCGATGACATCCCGACGGCCCCACAATATGCCCATATGCGGTCCGAAGAATTTGTAGGCCGAGCAGATCAGGAAATCGCAGCCGAGGTCCTGCACGTCGATCAGCCCATGCGGCGCGAACTGCACCGCATCGACATAGACCAGGGCACCGGCTTGTTTTGCGAGGCGCGTCAGAGATTTAACCCGATTGATCGAACCGGTCAGGTTCGAGGCATAGTTCAAAGCGACCATTCGAGTCTTCCCGGACAGAAGCCCTGTCAGCGCGGCCTCTTCGACCTGCCAGCTCTTTTCATCAAAGGGCAGCCAGCGCACGACGAGACCAAGATCCTCGGCAAGCTGCAGCCACGGCGAAACATTGCCCTCGTGGTCCATGCGCGTGAGGATGATCTCGTCGCCGGGCTTCATCGTGCGGCCGAGCGTACGCGACATGTGGTAGGTCATCGTCGTCATGTTGGCGCCGATGATGATCTCCTCAGGGCTCGCGGCGCCAAGGAAGTCGGCCATTGCGTGATGCGCTTCGTCGACGACAGCTTGAGCCGCGATCGTTGTTTCGAAATAGCCGCCGAGATTGGCGTTGGTGGTCAACAGGCAGCGCGACACTGCGTCTGCCACAGCCTGCGGCACCTGCGTGCCGGCGGGATTGTCGAGATAGATGCGCCGGCGCCCTTTATCGGTCAGAGCGAGCGCGGGGAATTTTCCACGCACTGTTTCAATCGGAAAATCCACCATCGTCTGCATCCCCCTGTTATTCTTGGTTAATTGCACTCACGAGCCAATCAAGGACAGGGATTGCCGACCCGCTGGTGAATGGCGTCCACCGCCTTCTGCATCTCTTCGGTCCAGACGACCTCGACTGAAGACAGCGCCATTTCGAGTTGCGAAATGGTCGTCGCGCCAATGATGTTAGAGGTGACAAAGGGCCTGCTCGCCACATAGGCGTTGGCGAACAGCGCCGGCTCCAGGCGAAAGGAGCGCGCCAGCTCGTTATATTCAAGCTGCGCCTCGGCGGCGTTAGGCGTCTCGTAACGCTGGCCGCGATTGAAGAGCTGCGTGCGCGACCCCTGCGGACGCGCACCGTGATCGTATTTGCCCGAGAGATAACCCTGTGCCAGCGGCGAATAGGCAAGCAGCGAGACCTCTTCGCGATCGCAGACTTCGGCGAGGTTCACCTCGAAGGTGCGGTTGACCAGATTGTAGGCGTTCTGGATCGAGGCGACGCGCGGACCAATGGCTTTGTCAGCCTCTGCAATGAAGCGCATGACGCCCCAGGAGCTCTCGTTCGACAGGCCGAAATGGCGGATCTTTCCTGCCTTCATCAGCTCGTCAAAAACGGCAAGCGTCTCCGCGATCGGCGTTTCCCCGGTCGGCGCCCCGACGGAATCAGTGCGGCGCGCCACAGCGCCGACGCGCGTCGGATTGGCGCCCCAGGGTATGTCCCGCTCCGGCCAGTGGATCTGGTAGAGGTCGATATAGTCCGTGCCGAGCCTGGCCAGCGATTTGTCGACGGCATCGAAGATATCGGCGCGCACCAGCTGCGACGGCCTGTCGCCGCGAAACCAGCTGTTGGCGGTGCGCCCGACGACCTTCGAGGCGAGTATCACCTTGTCGCGGTTGCCTTTTGCCTTCATCCAGCTGCCGATGATCTTCTCGGTCCGCCCCTGCGTCTCCGCCTTGGGCGGGATCGGGTAGAGCTCGGCAGTGTCGATGAAATTCACCCCGCGCGAAAAGGCCAGGTCCATCTGGGCGTGGCCGTCGGCTTCGGTGTTCTGCTGGCCCCAGGTCATCGAACCGAGGCAGATCTGGGTGACAAGAAGATCGGTCCGACCGAGACGGCGTTTGTGCATGGAAGTGTGCTCCGGCGGGAAAAGCTTGCGCGGCTGCGCGGGGAAGGAAGTTTCATCCTACAAGAAAGCAGAGGCGCTCTCCAAGCCTCGGCAAGCCGACTTTTGCGTGAACCAGGCTGCGCTAGCGGCGAGCCCCTGCCAGGGCGCGCCGCTTGGCCTCGTCGATCAGCATGTTAGCCACCTGCATGCGGATCATGGCGCGCTGGCGCAGGTGCGGCGCGACGCGGTCGGGATGGTTCGAAAAGGCGAAGCTGCGGCGCATGCGGCCAAAATCGGCGACAGCCTTAGGCGTGTTCAATCCCAATTCCACGGCAATTGATTCGGGATCGATCGGTGGCAGTTTTTCTTCGGGCCTTGTCTCCTCGCCCGCAAGTGCCAGCTTCGCATGATCGAGCAGGGCCGCGAATTCTGCGGCGAGATCCGCGCCTGCCTCGCGATACTCGGTGGCAAATCCGCTGCCAGAAACCTTGATACGGCCGGAATGAAGCTCGTCGGCGACGGAAAGATAGTCAAATGGAATCGACGGGCGAGTGGCGGCCTCTTCGCCGTCCTTGTCGGGGGCAACGAAGAGATCATCGAGCAACGAAGCGAAATCCCGCTTGGCGCTGGTAACGATGTCAGCCTCCCCAGTCTCACGGTGTGTTCGAGACATCCACCTTAGGGTCCGCTCGTTAAAAATGCATGCCGCCGATTTTAACAATTGAAAGCGTTGACGAGACTGGACCGCAGCCCCGTCACTCACAAAAGGCCAGGCCGCACTTTCGGCAGTCCGGAATTCGCCGGAAGCGGCGAGGAAAAACCGGCCAAGTGCCAGCAAGAGGGATTTCGCGATCTGCAAAAATTTCAGGCGATGCAGGATTGTGGCAGAAAATTTTGCTGAGCATGGCAGGCATGCAAATGCTGCACTGCACAATTGTCACGAATCCCCTATATTCCGACGCTGGGAGGTCCAACAGGGGCCTGGATTATGGGGTTCTTCACTGAAATGTTCGCGCGGCCACGGCCGCAGGAACGTCTGCGTTATCGTGCCGCGCTCGCGCTGCTGCATTCCATGAGCAATGCGGACCGCGCCGACATCGGCATCAAGCCCGCCGATTTCCCGCGCATCGCCCGCGAAATGTCCGTTCGCTAGTTCCGGCAGCCAGGATATTTTCCGCTCCTGATGCGCAACGCCTTGACGGCGTGATCCGTCAACGCGAGCCCAGGAACGTTGCCTTGCCCAGCGGCACACCATTGTGGCGAAGAATGTCGTAGGCGGTGGTGAGGTGGAAATAGAAGTTGGGCATGGCCAGATGCAGGAGATACTGCAAACCGGCCATCGAGACCTCGCGCCCGCCGAGCCTGACCTCGACAATCCGCTCGTCCGAACCTTCGAGATCGGCCGCGGAGAACGTCGCCAGATGGTCAAGCGTCTTGGCGATGCGTGCCTGCAATTCGGCAAAGCTCGCCTCATTGTCCTCGTATTTGGGAACCTCCCGGCCGGCGAGCCGCGATGGGGCTCCTTTGGCATGGTCGGTGGCGATCTGCACCTGCCTGGTCAGCGCGAACATGTCGGGCGCCAGCCGCGCCGTCAGGAATACCTGCGGGTCGATCTTGCGCTCACCAGCGTTCTGTTCGGCCGTGGACAGCACGCTGGACAGCGCTTTCAACCGGGTCGAAAACACGACCACCGATACTTCATACATGGATAGGGTCACGCAATTATCTCCCGGGCAGTTGAGGCGCCGTGAGTGCGAACTAGCGCCTTCCCGGGCGATTCTTCAAGCGATACCCGCAAGGCGTCACCACGTCGCCGCAATCACCGTGGTAGAATTTCCGTTACCGCGTGGAGATTCCCGATGAGACACGCTTTTCTCGCAGCTACCGCCTTGTTTTCCCTTGCCTCCATCGCCCAGTCGGCACCTGCCGACGAGGCGCCCTACGTCGATGACAGGTCGAGCGCCGAGGCGGTTGTCCGCTCGCTCTACAGCGCCATCAACCGGCATGAATTCGCGCGTGCCTGGGGTTATTACGGCGATACCAAGCCGGCCAAGGACTTCGACAGCTTCGTCAAGGGCTATGACGGTACCGACAAGGTGGATGTCAGGACCGGCGCCGTATCCAACGAGGGCGCGGCAGGCAGCATCTACTACAGCGTTCCGGTCGCCATCCAGGCAACCGACAAGAAGGGCGAGGCGAAGGTCTTTGCCGGCTGCTACACGCTGCGCCAGGTCAATGCCCAGATTCAGGCGCCGCCATTCCAGCCGATCTTCATCGACAGCGGAGCGCTGAAGCCGTCGAGCGCGGATTTCGAGCAGGCTGTGCCGGCTAGCTGTGGCGACGGCCCGCCGCCGCCGAAGAAGGATGCAGCCCTGGAGCAGGCCAAGAAGGCTTTCCTGGCCAGCTATAGCGATCAATGCGACAGGGATCTCGCGGCCAAGGAGCCGGAGATTTTTTCCATTAAATACAGGGACAAGGATGCGGCGGCCGGCGATCCCGACAAGGAAACGCGCCTGTTCCATTTTTCCTGCTCGGCGGCCGCATACAATGAAAGCTCGATCTACTACATGACCGACGAGGCGAACGGCGTCAGGCAATTGCAGTTCACCGAACCGGAGATGGACATCCGCTACGTAAACAACGACAGCGAAGGCAAGGTCGAATCCATGCACATCGTCGGCTTTCAGACCACCGGCTGGGCGACCAATTCCAGCTACGACCAGGACGCCCACACGATCACCACCTTCAACAAATGGCGCGGCGCCGGCGATGCCTCGTCAGCAGGCACCTATCTGTTCCGCAACGGCGATTTTTCGCTCGTCCAGTACGACGTCGACGCCTCCTATGACGGCGAGGAAAACCCGCAGACGGTTGTCGACTACAACACCGCTCCGTAGGGAAGACTCAATCAAGAACGCCGCGTTCGACCCGTCCTTCGCATTCACCTTCTCGATTCAGGCCGCGAACGCATCGGCCGAAAGAAGGCGCGAATGTCCTGGACCAGAAGATTGGGCTCCTCCAGCGCAGCGAAATGGCCGCCCTGCGGCATCGGTGTCCATCGCTGCACGTCGAAGACCCTCGCCACCCAGGAGCGCGGCGGCATTGGCAGTTCGCGGGGGAAAAGCGCTACCCCAAGCGGCGGCGAAACGCGTTCCTGCGCCTTGAACGCAAGAGGGGACAGCCGATTCTCCTTGTAGAGTCGCAAGGACGAGGTGAGCGCATTGGTGAACCAGTAGAGAGAAACGTCCGTAAGGAGCGCGTCCATGCCAAAGGCGCGTTCCACGTCACCGTCGCAATCGCTCCAGGAACGGAACTTCTCGATCATCCAGGCTGCGAGACCGATCGGCGAGTCTGTCAGCGCATAAGCAAGCGTCTGAGGCTTCGTGCCCTGCAGATGGGCATAGGCACCCTCCGTTGCCGTCCAGGCCGCAGCCTTGTCCAGAAATGCCTGTTCCTCAACGGTGACAGGTGGCTCAGTTGCACCCAAGGGTGGCCGATAGCTCCCGGGAATGTAATTGACGTGAACGCCAAGCACGTTTTCAGGAAGGAGCCGTGCCATCCAGGCGGAGACGCCCGCGCCGATGTCGCCGCCCTGGCAAGCGAAGCGGTCATAGCCGAGCCCGCACATCAACTGCACCCATAGCTCCGCGATGCGGCCGGAGTGGAAGCCTGGTTCCGTCGGAGCCTGCGAGAAGCCATGTCCGGGCAACGAGGGAACCACGACGTGGAAAGCGTCGGCTGGGTCACCACCATGGGCAGATGGATCCGTCAGCAATGGAATGATGTGTTCCATTTCGATGAAGGAACCGGGCCAGCCATGCGTGATGATCAGCGGCAGCGGCGCCGGTCCGGTGCCTGGCTGGTGGACAAAATGGACGTCCAGGTTGTTCACCCTGGCCAGATATTGCGGCAGCCGGTTCAGCCGCGCCTCTTGCGCCCTCCAGTCGAAGCGATCTCGCCAGTAATCCGCAAGGCGCTCCATGAACGGCAGGTCGGCCCCATCGTTCCAGCCTGTTTCGATCGGCGGAACGGGCCATCGCGTTGCGTGAAGACGGCCCTGGAGATCCTCAAGTTGTTCGCTCGGAATCTGGATATTGAAGGGGCGAGCGTCCATCGCCGTGCTTCCGAGCCGTTGGATCATATCAGCCACCTGCGAGAGGATATCGGCCGAACGATGATAGCCAAACCCAATGCTCTCTGGCCGACATGCATCAAGGCGCCTTCGACAGCATCCAGTTGAGCGTGCCGCGCCAGTCGGTCATGCGGATCGGCGTACCATGGGTGCCGGTCTCGAAACGGACAAACCGCGTCGGATAGGGATAGGCTTTCGATCTTGCGATGATGGAGCGGAAGAACGCTTCCTGCTTTTCCACGGGGAAAACCACGTCATGGCTGCCTTGGCCGAAGAAGACCGGGACATGTCGCCTGAAGGCAGGGCTTGCAAGGAAACTCTCGTCCCATAGCGAGCCGAGCAGCAGCAGCCCGTTGATGCGCCGGCCGGTATCGCTGCGGGCGGCAAGCTTCCAGCACAGGGCGCCGCCCATCGAGCCACAGGCGACGAAGATTTTCGCGGCTGGCGATTGTTCGGCATAGTGATTGATCAGGGCCGCGACCTGCGCCGCGCCGGTGTCGCCGAAATCGGAAAAGTCCGGGCTGAGATAGAGGCCGCCATTGCCGGCCATCAGGTTTTTCAGTCGGTTGAAATTACCGCCGAAGGTGAAGTCGTCGACGCCCTGCTTGCGGCTGCCCCCCTGCCCGTGCAGGTAAAGCACCATGATACCGGCGCCTTGCGTCTTGCCAACGGCAATGTGCCTGACATCGCCGACATCGGTCTTCAACAGCAGATCCTGCTGCACCTTGCGTACGCCGGTGTCGGTGTACTGGGCGTGCACCCTTCGCTCCGGCACCTGGTCACGCTGGTTGATGTCACGCATCTCTCGGTAGTCGATGACCGTATAGGCGCCATTGGTGTCGGATGAGAGCGTCGGGGGATAGGCGAACAGATCGTCCTTGAAGGGTTTTAGTTCGAGCGCATCGGCATAGGCGGCGGAAAACAAGAAAAGCAAGGCTGTGAGGGCAGCGCGGCACGCCCCCCTCTGGCTTGCCGGCCATCTCCCCCTCAAGGGGAGAGATTGGACATATGTTCGGCTTTCGCCAACCTCCACGCTTGCAAGGCGGGAGCCGTCATCGAAACTGTCGATTTCCCCCCTTGAGGGGGGGATGGCCGGCAGGCCAGAGGGGGGTAGAAGCGCAGACGCTGGTGAACTGAAAACCATCACTCAGCCATGCGTAATTCAGCTTCGGTTTGTCAATCCTGCAGCACGCCGCCGGCGCCTTCCAGCGCCTCGCGGGTGTCGACATCAACGGACGCGCCCTCGCCGATCTCCACATCGATGACGTCGAGCCCCTCGGCCTCCACCAGATGGCGTGCGCCGGTATCGCCTTCGAGATGGGCGATCGCCGGGAACAGCGAGCGCGGCAGAAGTACCGGGTTGCCGCGTTTGCCAAGGTGCGAGGCGCGGACCACCGAATTGCCTCCGGCCTTGCGGAAGGCATCGATCAGCCGGTCGAGATCGCCGGACGAGACACCCGGCATGTCTCCGAGAACGATCATCGCACCGGCGGCGTCTCCCGGCAGATAGGCCATACCGGCTTTCACGGAGGTGGAGAGCCCATCGGCAAAATCGGGATTGTCGGCGAAGGTCACGTCCAGGCCCGACAACGCGCCGCGCACCCGCTCACGTTGATGGCCGGTGACGACGATCGTGCCCGAAGCTTGCGAGGCGAGCGCACGCTCTGCTGTACGGCGGACCAACGGTTGGCCGTCGAAAAGCGCCATAAGCTTGTTCGGCCCGCCCATGCGGCTCGAACGGCCTGCTGCCAAAAGCACGATCCCAACCTTGAGCCGGCTTACGGCCGGCAGCGGTTCGCGCGGCTGCGGGCGTGTCGGGATTTCCATCAGCAGGCCGCCGACGCCCATGCCGGCGATGTCGGTCGCCGTTACGTCGAGGCCGGCGATCAGCCGGTCGAGCACCCAGTCGAAGCCGTTCTCCTTGGGGCTGCGGGCGCAGCCCGGCGCGCCGATGATCTGCTTGCCGGCAAGCCTGCCGAGCACCAGCAGATTGCCGGGGTCGACCGGCATGCCGGCGCGGATGACGGTACCGCCCGCTTCCTCGATCGCGGCCGGAACGACGTCGGCGAAATCGCTCATGGCCGAAGCGCCGAAGATCACCACCATGTCGTTATCGCGCGCCAGCGAGGCGGCCGCCTCGGCCACGCGCGCAACCTCGTGCGGCGTGCGGCGCTCGGCCGTCAGCCGCCCGCCCGAACGCGCCAGCCGTGCCTCGGTGACGCGCAACGTCTTGTCGAGCACGCTCGGCTTGACGCCCGGCAAGACGGTCTGGATGACACCGACACGAATGGGCCGATAGGCATTGACGGCAAAGATCTCGCCGCCGGCGCAGATCTTCATGACCGCATCGACCAGCGCCGACCCGACGGCGAAGGGAATGATCTTCACTGTCGCTACCATCTGGCCCTTCTCAACCGGCGCATGCTGGCCAAGCGTGGCAATGGTGATGGTTGGATCGACGGCATTGATGGCGTCGATCATCGCGCTGCTGACGGTGAAGACGCCAGCGGCTTGGGCATGGAGGTTGACCCGCCCGGTCGCGGCAGGCTTGGCCGCGACATTGCGGTGGCGCATACCGGTCGCGATCCGTTCAGCGGCGGCGTCTTCGCCCAGATCGCCGGGAGAAAGCACGGCCGCGACGACTTCGCCGATGCCCGCCGCTTTCAGCACCCCGACATCCTCTGCACTCAGCCGATGCGCTTTGCGGAAACGTCGCTCGCCGACCGTCGCCGCGTGCGCAAGCACGGCGCCCTCAGCCTGTTCGATAGGAACCGGGCCGAATTTCACGCTGCGGCGTCCCTGGCTTCAAGGCCGCGCGAGCGAAATGCGTGAATAACCTGCGCCAGCACGGCGACGGCGATCTCGGCGGGGCTGGCCGCACCGATGTCGAGACCGATCGGCGCCTGGATGCGACCGATCTGCTCGGAACTGGCGCCCAGCGCCAACAGGCGCTCGACCCGCTTGGCGTGGGTTTTCCTGCTGCCGAGTGCCCCGACATAGAAGCACCTGGCGTCGAGCGCCGCTTTCAACGCGAAATCGTCGATCTTGGGATCGTGGGTGACGGCAGCGACCGCCGTGTAGCTGTCGAGTGGCTGTCGTTGCAGGACCTCCGCAGGCCATTCGGCGTGCAACGCGACGTCGGGGAAGCGGTCCGACGTGGCAAAAGCCGTGCGCGGATCGATGATCTCGACTGGATAGCCGGCGATCCTGGCCATCGGCGCCAGCGCCTGGCTGATATGCACGGCGCCGATCACCACCAGGCGCGGATGCGGCAGATGCGCGTTGAGAAAGAAGGTCCGCCCTTCCGCTTCGACCGAGCCGGAATTCCCGGTGCGGAACGCCTTGCTGATCGCCGCACCGAGATCGCCGGCGACCGCATCGCCTTCGCGCACGACACGGTCGCGGCCATCACCAAGATCGGTGACCAGGATCGCGGCGCGGCGCGCGCGACGCTCGGCGTTGAGTGTTTTCAGCGCATAAGGATCCATCGAAGATCAGCCTAGCCTTTCCACATAAACTTTGATGCGGCCGCCGCAGGAAAGGCCCACCTGCCAGGCGGTCTCGTCGGCGACGCCGAATTCCAGCATTCTGGGCTTGCCGGTGCCGATGACGTCCATGGCCTCCGTGACCACGGCGCCTTCGACACAGCCGCCCGAAACCGAGCCGTGGAAATTGCCGTCGGCGTCGATGACCAGATGGCTGCCGGCCGGGCGTGGCGCGGAACCCCAGGTCTCGACGACGGTCGCGATGGCGACATCCTTGCCGTCCTTCATCCAGCCTTCCGCGATGATCAGCGGGTCGCGGGCCTCGTCGAGATAAATGCTGTCGCTCATCGTTGCTTCTCTCAGGGTCTGTTTTTCCCGAAAATATGTGTCTTCAGCAGCATATGGCTACGCGGCGCGCCTCGCGCCACCCTCCATCCATCGCCGCGGATCGACGGCATATCCAGGCTTCCGGTCCAGCGAAGCGCAGAGATCGGCGAGCGCGTCGAGATTGTGCACGGCACGGAATTCATCGACATGCGGCAGCATCGCCCTGACGCCGCGGGCGCGCGCCTGGAAACCGCCGAAGCGCAGCAAGGGGTTCAGCCAGATCAGCCGCCGGCAGGATTTGTGCAGACGCTCCATTTGCTCCGAGAGGCCGTCGACCGCGTCTCGCTCGAGCCCGTCGGTGATCAAAAGCACCACCGCGCCCTGTCCCAGCACGCGACGCGACCATATCAGGTTGAACTCGGCCAGCGTGTCGCCGATGCGCGTGCCGCCCGACCAGTCTTTCACCGCGGCGGAACAATCGGCCAAGGCGGCGTCGGGATCGCGATGGCGCATCTGGCGGCTCAGATTGGTGAGCCTGGTGCCGAAGACGAAAGTGTGCACGCGACGGCGCTTTTCCGTCAGAGCATGCAGGAAATGCAGGAAAATGCGCGTGTACTGGCTCATCGAACCGGAAATGTCGGCGAGCACGACCAGCGGCGGATACACTTCGCGGGGCGAGCGGAACTTCGGCAGGATCAGTTCACCGCCAGTGCGTGCAGCCGAGCGCATCATGGCACGCGGATCGATGCGGCGACCATGCGCATCGGCCTTGAACCGGCGTGTCCGCACCATGTCGAAGGGCAACCGCAGTTCGGCGATCGCTTTCCTGGCGTCGGCCATCTCGGCGGCATTCATCTGAGCGAAATCCTTGGCCCTCAGCACCTCGTTGCCGGAGAAAGTAAAGCGCGCGTCGACCTCGATCTCGGGGATTTCCTGCGCCGGCTGGTTCCTGCTGTGGCCTTCGAACATAACCTGGCTGACACGGCTTTCAGCCGTGCGTGGCTTCTGCTTCTCCCTGCTATCGGGCGCCACCGGCGAAAGCATCGCCAGCATCTTTTCCACCAGTTCACGCGACTTCCAGAATAGCCGGAAGGCCTCGTCGAAGGTGGCATGGTCCTCATGCCGCGACACCAGCACGGCATGCAGCGTCCAGTAGAAATCGTCGCGCGAGCCGATGCCGGCGGCAAGGACCGCCTCGATGGCGTCCTTGACCGAGGCCGGCCCGACCCGCATGCCTGATTTGCGCAAGACACGGGCGAAATAGACGATGTTGTCGGCGATGTGGCCGTCGACAGTCGCCTCCTTGGGTTCCGCGCGAGGCATGGCCATGCGCCTACTCCGCCGCCGAAAGCTCGGCCTTCACCTCGTCGAGGATACGCCGGCCTTCGCCCTCGCCGATGCGGGCAATGTCGTCCTGGTATTTCAGCAGCACGCCGATCGTGTCGGAGACGGTTTCCGGGTCGAGCGCGACTTTGTCGAGTTCGGTCAGCGCGCCGGCCCAGTCGATGGTCTCGGCGACGCCCGGCATCTTGAACAATTCGATCTGGCGCAGCTTCTGGATGAAGGAGACCACCTCGGCCGAAAGCCGGCTGTTCGCCTGCGGCACCTTGCGGCGCACGATCTCCAATTCCCGCTCGGCGCTGGGATAATCGACCCAGTGATAGAGGCAGCGCCGCTTCAGCGCGTCATGGATCTCGCGGGTGCGGTTGGTGGTGATGATGACGATCGGCGGTTCCTCCGCCCTGATCGTGCCGAGTTCGGGCACCGTCACCTGGAAATCGGAAAGGATCTCGAGCAGGAAGGCCTCGAACGCCTCGTCGGTGCGGTCGAGCTCGTCAATCAGGAAAACCGGGGCGGCGCCGGCCTTGCCGGTCAGCGCATCGAGAACCGGACGGCGTATCAGATATTTTTCCGAGAAAACGTTGCGCTCCATGTCGGAGCGGTCGACCTTGCCGGCCGCCTCCTCCATGCGGATCTCGATCATCTGCGCGGCATAATTCCACTCGTAGACGGCGGACGAGACGTCGAGACCCTCATAACATTGCAGACGGATCAGCCGGCGGCCGAGTGCCTCGGCCAGCACCTTGGCGATCTCGGTTTTGCCGACGCCGGCTTCGCCCTCGAGGAACAACGGCCGCTTCATGCGCAGCGACAGGAAAAGCACGGTGGCCAACGACCTGTCCGCCACATAGTCCGCGCCGGTCAGAAGATCGAGCGTCTCGTCGATCGTCCGCGGCACGGGGCGCGGTTTCAGCTCGGTCATTCCTTCTCCGTGGACGCCTCTGCCCCGCTTTCCAGAACGTGGTAGCCGCGGGCGTGATAGATCAGCGGCCGCAAATTATCGCCCATGCGCAGGCCTGTCACCTTGCCAAAAAGCACACGATGGGTGGCCAAGTCCTTGGTGTCGATCAGTTCGCAGTCGAACACCGCCAGCGCGCCCTTCAACGTCGGCGCGCCGGTGGAGATCACATCCCACTCCCCGAGCGCGAAACGTTCCTCGACCGGCAAGCCGGTCATGCCGGAAAAGCCCACCGACAGGGGCTCCTGGTGCGAGGCAAGCGTGTTCAAGGCAAACCTGCCGTTTTTCACGAACGGCTCATTCTTGGGATTTTCGCGGTTGAGGCAGACCAGAATGGTCGGCGGCGTGTCCGACACAGAACAGGCCGCGATCACCGTCGCGCCGCGCCTGCCGGCCGGACCGTCGGTGGTGACCACATGGACGTGGCCGGCAAAATGGCTCATCGCGTCGCGATAGGCCTGCGGCCCAATGTCGTTCTTCTTCAACACCGGAGATTTTCCATAACCAGAACCCTACCGCTATATATGGCTAGATATGACATGCCACAAGCGAAGCGCTTGGCCCATATCCCGATATTCGCGTGTTGCGCCAAGACCGGGCAGCCTTTAGGTCTTGGCGGGAGTGGCGCCGGGACCATCCGGACTCGCTTGGAGGAAGTCTTCGACAGGATGCGACCCGGGGGAACGATATCTGCCGCGCTGGCCTGGCTGCTGCTGACCGGCGCCGCCAGCGCCCAGACGCTGCTTGTCGGCGTTGCCGCGCCGCTCTCCGGATCCTCGGCGATCCTCGGCAGGCAGATCGAGGCGGGCGCCGAGATGGCGGCCCAGGTGAACGGCATCGAGTTCAAGACGGTCGACGATGCCTGCACGGCCGAGGGGGGTGCCGCGGCAGCCCGGGAATTCGCGGCCGCGAAGGTCAATGTGGTGGTTGGATTTCTCTGTACGGAAGCGATCGAGGCGGCGATGCCGATCCTCAAGGACGCGGGCATCCCCGTCATCACTGTTGGCGTGCGAACCGAGAGCCTGACTGACCGCCGTCCCAAGACCGGCTGGCCGATCTACCGGCTCGGACCGAGGGGCGGCGACGAGCGCAACGCCGTCGCCGCCACCCTTACCCGGCTTTGGCAGAACGAACTGTTCGCCGTCATCGACGACGGCACCATCTATGGCCGCGAGATCGCCGAGACATTGCGGGCGGCTGCCGAACAGGCGGCGCTGAAGCCGGTGTTCGTCGACACGTTCCGACCGCAGCTCGACAACCAGATCGGTCTGATTGGCCGGCTGAAGAAAGCCGGCGCAACCCATGTCTTTGCCGGTGGCGATGGCGACGACATCGCCATCATGGGTCGCGACGCCGCGCAACTCGACGCCGGCATCGTATTCGCCGGCGGCGAGAACCTGCGCACGCCGCCCGGCGCAGTGCCCTATGCCACGGGAACACTGATGATCGCTCCCCCCGAATGGGCCGATGTCGCCGATCCCAAGGTGATCGAGGCGTTCGCCGCGCAAAAGATCGTGCCGGACGGCTACACGCTGCCGGCCTATGCGGCGGTAGAAACCGCCAAGGCGGCCATGGCGGAAGCGGCAAGCTCCGGCAGGCCGCTTGCCGAAGCGCTCATCGGGCATGATTTCACCACGGCTATCGGGCCGGTGCGCTTTGACGCAAAAGGCGACCTCAGCCGGAATCCGTACCGCGTCTTCCGTTTCGATGGTGCCCGCTTCGTACCGTTGGAAAGCAACTGATGTTTCACACCGGCCCGCGCAACCTGATCACCGATGTCGCCGGTCTCAGCGTCGGCAATGCCTCCGATGCCCGACTGAAATCCGGCGTGACGACCGTCCTTTGCGACGAACCGGCTGTAGCCGGCGTCCAGATCCTGGGCGGTGCACCGGGCACGCGCGAGACGGACCTGCTCGAACCCCACAATTCGGTCGAGACGGTCCATGCCGTGGTGCTGTCGGGCGGGTCGGCTTTCGGCCTCGACGCAGCGTCCGGCGTACAGGCAGCGCTGCGCGAGCGTGGCATTGGCTTCGAGGTCGGCGGCTTTCGCGTGCCGATCGTGCCGGCGGCGATCCTGTTCGACCTGCGCAATGGCGGCGACAAGGACTGGGGCCGCTATCCGCCGTACCGCGATCTCGGCTACGCGGCGGCGCAGGCCGCCGGTTCGGATTTCCAGATCGGCACGACCGGCGCCGGCACCGGCGCGCTGACCTCCGGTCTGAAGGGTGGGCTTGGCTCGGCTTCGACGCTGCTTGACAATGGCGTCACGATCGGCGCGCTTGCGGCGGTCAATCCGATCGGCTCGGTAACCATCAGCCGAAGCCGCCATTTCTGGGCGGCTCCGTTCGAGATCGGCGATGAATTCGGCGCGCTTGGCTATCCCTCGCCGGTGCCGGACGACGCCAAAAGCATCCTCTTGAAGTTTCGCGACAAGACGTTCACGGACAAGGCGGATGCCGGCGGCAACACCACCATCGCCGTCATCGCCACCGACGCCGTTCTCACCAAGGCTGCCGCAAAGCGCCTGGCCATGTCGGCGCATGACGGTTTCGTGCGGGCCATATGGCCGACGCACACGCCGGCCGATGGCGATCTGGTCTTCGCGCTGGCGACGGGCAGGAGCGGTATCCGGCTCGAAGCCGACGCGGCAATCGACCTTTATGCCGCGGCAGGCGCCACGATGGCGCGCGCCATCACTCGCGGCGTTTTCGCCGCGACGCCCGCCGAGGGCGATCTGTTTCCGGTCTGGTCGTCGCGCTGACGGCGGTTACACGCGATCAGGTGGGGTCGGACTTTTCTTCCTCGAAAGTGACCGCGACGTCGGAATTCGCCGACAGCCAGACCTTCTTTCCCTCGACCTCCGCAACAAGGCTCAAGGGAATGAAATGGTGGTGCCCCTTATGCGCGCCCATGCCGCTGTCGGACTTGGTCAGCTTGATCCGCTGCCCCTCGACCTTGTCGACGGTGCCGACATGGACGCCATCGGCACCGATCACTTCCATATGCTCACGAATTTTGCTGGTGTCGGTCATGGTGGTTCTCCATTGGGACTGCCGACAATAACAGACGAGGCCGCGATTGGATGCATGGCGCTTGCTTTATCGGACAGCGCGACGCCGGCGTCTTGCCGTGATAGGGAATGGCGATATCGTTGGCCCGGCGGGAAACGTCATGCAAAACCGTCTTCTGTTTGCCGTTTGCCTGCTTGCGCAGTTTTGCGCGCTCGTCGCCGCCCGGGCCGGAGATGTCGCCGAGCTTGAAATCCTGGGCTTCACCAAGGACGGCGGCGTCTTCGCGTTCGAAGAATATGGCGTGCAGGATGGATCGGGATTTCCCTGCGGCAATCGCTACAGTCTCAGCGCCTATGCGGTGCTGATTGCGGTGCGCCAATATGGCTTCGAAGGGCCGGATTATCGCTGGATCGCGGTGACGGGTCACCTGTGACACCGCTCGTCCAACCCGCCAGGCGTCTCCGCACCCTGGGCCACCTCCGCCATGCCATACCTGCGCTGCGCACGGCGCTGCTCGGCGCTGTGGTGTGGGCCGCCACGATGGGCGCCAGCGCGCTCCTCAACCTGTTGCTGGAAAGTTGGGTGACGCCAGATAAAATCCGCACCGTGACGCTGCTGTTTGCAGGCGGCGGCGCTCTGGCCTTTCCTGTTGGCCTGTTCGCGGCACGGCTGGTCTCGCTCGGAAGGAGCCGGGAAGTCGCCTTCGCGGCGGCATTCGTGGGTCTCGCCGCGGCGACGATCGGCTTGACCGCCGGGCTGTATGCCTTGCAATACCGATCCTACTATGCCGAATGGCATGCACCCACCTTCACCCTCACCTGGGGGCTTCAGTTCGTCTTCACGATGGCGGTGGCGCTCTACCAGTTCGCGGTGCTCGGCGTCCGGCTCTATTTTCCGCTCGGCTTCGTCGCCTTGTTTGCCGCCAGCCTCTGGTTTGCGCGGCAGCGGCGTTGAGCATTTTGTCCGCCTCTGTTAGGACGCGGGCAAATTTCTCGACACGTCAGGACTGACCGATGATCCCTCGCTACTCCCGGCCGGAAATGGTGGCCATATGGTCGCCCGAAACCCGGTTCCGCATCTGGTTCGAGATCGAGGCTCATGCCTGCGACGCGCTGGCCGAACTCGGCGTCATTCCGAAACAGGCGGCGAAGACCATCTGGGAAAAAGGCAATGCCGCGAAGTTCGACGTCGATGCGATCGACGAGATCGAGCGCGTCACCAAGCACGACGTCATCGCTTTTCTCACCCATCTCGCCGAATTCGTCGGACCCGACGCCCGCTTCATCCATCAGGGCATGACATCCTCGGACGTTCTCGACACGTGTCTCGCGGTGCAGCTCACCCGTGCCAGCGACATGCTGCTGGCCGACATCGATGCGTTGCTTGCGGCGCTGAAGCGCCGCGCTTTCGAGCACAAGGATACCGTCACCATCGGCCGCAGCCACGGCATCCACGCCGAGCCGACCACTTTCGGCGTCAAGCTGGCGCAAGCCTATGCCGAATTTTCGCGCTGCCGCGAGCGGCTCGTGCACGCTCGCGAGGACATAGCCACCTGCGCCATTTCGGGAGCGGTCGGCACCTTCGCCAATATCGAGCCTTATGTCGAAGAGCATGTCGCGGCAAAGCTCGGGTTGAAGCCGGAGCCGGTATCGACGCAGGTGATCCCGCGCGACCGCCATGCCATGTTCTTCGCCACGCTCGGCGTCATCGCATCGTCGGTGGAGCGGCTGGCGATCGAGATCCGGCATCTGCAGCGCACCGAGGTGCTGGAAGCCGAAGAGTATTTTTCGCCTGGCCAGAAAGGTTCGTCGGCGATGCCGCACAAGCGCAATCCGGTGCTGACCGAGAACCTAACCGGCCTTGCCCGCATGGTGCGCTCCTTCGCACTGCCGGCGATGGAGAATGTGGCGCTCTGGCACGAGCGCGACATTTCGCATTCCTCGGTCGAGCGCATGATCGGGCCGGATGCGACGGTGACGCTGGATTTCGCGCTGGCGCGGCTGACCAGCGTCATCGACAAACTGCTCGTCTATCCCGACAACATGCTGAAGAACATGAACAAGTTCCGCGGCCTCGTGCATTCACAGCGCGTGCTCTTGGCATTGACGCAAGCCGGCGTCTCTCGTGAGGACGCCTACCGGCTGGTGCAGCGCAATGCCATGAAGGTGTGGGAACAAGGCGCTGATTTTCTTGAAGAATTGCTGGCCGACAAGGACGTCATCGCCGCCCTGCCGGAAGCCGAGATCCGGGAGAAATTCGACCTGGGCTATCACACCAAGCATGTCGACACGATCTTCCGGCGGGTGTTCGGAGAGGCGTGAGACGGGCTTTCCTTCTCCCCCTCGCTTTACGAGGAGAGAGTACCGCGGGACGTAACTGCCGATCACGCTTTGCCGGGAACGGTCCTGATCACCGTGCCCCACGGATCTTCGCGGGTCGTTTCATTGGCCACGTTGTCGGAACGCATCTCGACCCAGGCAAGGCCCGACCGAGCCGGGTCGCGGCGGCCGGCGCCGGCGCTCTGCCACGCATTGGCGCCGATATGATGATGGTAGTGGCCTGACGACAGGAACACAGCCTGGCCGCCATACTTCGCCACCGTGTCGAAGCCGAATTCCTGGTTCCACCAGGCTTCCGCCTCTTCCGGCCGGCCGACGCGCAGGTGGACGTGGCCGACAATGCTGTTTTCAGGCGCACCCTGCCAGCCGGCGTCACCGGCTGGCACGTCGGCAACGACGGCCGGTATGTTCAGCCGCTCGGTCGCCATCGCGATCTTGTCGCCGTTCCATTTCCAGTCCTGCGGCCGGCGATCGGCGTAGATCTCGATGCCGTTGCCTTCCGGGTCGGTCAAATAAAGCGCTTCGCTGACCAGATGGTCGGAGGCGCCTTCGATGGCGATCTTGCTGGCGATGGCGTGATTGATCCAGCGGCCAAGGTCGGCTCGGCTGGGCAGCAGGAAAGCGGTGTGGAACAGGCCGGCGCTGCGCGGATCGTCAGGCTTGGCCGAGGCATCCGGCTCCAGCACCAACAGCGGACGGTTAGCGGCGCCCAGGGTGATCGCGCCATCGGCGCGGCTCAATTCCTGCAAGCCGACAACGGCACGGTAATAAGCGGCCAGGCTTTCGGCATCGCGGGCCTTCAGACCGACGCGCGAGACGCTGACCGGCGTGGTCGCAGCAAAGGGCAGTTCACTCATCAAAGTCTCCGCTCGGCCAGCGCCGGTCGACACTCCCAAGGCAAGGAGCCCTGCGCCACCGGTCATCTTGCGTCGTGTCAGATCCAAAAGCCCGGCTCTTACACAGCTGTTTCGTTTCACCACGGTAGATCGTCGATCGCGATCGTTCACACAAGGCGAGAAAAATCGAACAGGTTGTTCACAATTGTGACGTGCCGTGCCTGCCGAGATAGTTGCACGAAACAGAGACGCTCGCTACATGCGCGCCATGAAGGTCAAGGACGCAGATATTCTCATCATCCCGGGCTATACCAATTCCGGACCCGAGCACTGGCAAACCCGCTGGCAATCCAGGCTGTCGACCGCGCGGCGCGTCGAACAGGCGGAATGGTCCAAGCCCGTGCGCGAGGACTGGACGGCGAGCGTGGCCAGCGCCGTCAACGAGGCCGAGAGACCCGTCGTCCTCGTCGCGCATTCGCTGGGCGTTGCCGCGGCGGTACAAGCCATCCCGCGGTTCCGCAAGCCGGTCGCCGGCGCATTCCTCGTGGCGCCGCCCGATGTCGCCAATCCGGAGATACGGCCAAGGCACCTGATGACGTTCGGCCCCTACTCACGCGAGCCCCTGCCCTTCCCGTCCATGGTGATTGCCAGCCGCAACGATCCGTTCTGCGCCTTCGACGTCGCCGAGGACATTGCGGGCGCCTGGGGGTCTCTCTTCATCGATGCCGGTGAAGCCGGTCACCTCAACGCCGATTCAGGCTTCGGCCCATGGCCCGAAGGTTCGATGACCTTCGCCAAATTCCTGACCGACCTGAAGGCCTGACGACCCCCACCGGATCGTTGCTCTCAATCAGGGGCCGATCGAATCCTTGATACCCCTCAAAAGCGTCTTCGCCCCCAGCGAAATCAGCGAGTGCTCGGACCCTGTGGCCAGCAGCCGGTAGCCCATCGCCACGACGCGGCCGGCGATGGCCGGTTCGATGACGTAGATCGCCGCATGCTTGCCGGCCTTGCGGGTACGCTCGGCGATCGAACCCACCGTTTCCATCATGCTTTCGAGCGTCGAATTGACGGTCGTGCCGTTCGACCAGGCAATCGAGAAGTCCGATGGCCCCAGGAAAATGCCGTCGATACCGGGGGTATCGAGGATGCCGTCCAGCGCATCGAGCGCTGCCCGCGTCTCGACCATGGCGAAGGCCATGGTGCGCTGGTTGCTGTCGCGCAGCCATTCGGCATGATCACCCTTGCCATGGCGTGGGAAGGCATAGGTCGGGCCCCAGGAGCGCTCGCCCACCGGCGGGTATTTCATCGCCGCAGCGAACAGTTTTGCATCCGCCACCGAGTTGACCATCGGCGCGATCACCGCCTCGGCGCCAAAATCGAGCGCCCGGCTCGCCATGTCGAAACGGCCGACGGGAATACGCACCAATGCCGGTTTGCCGGTGGCAAGCACGGGCGCCAGGCCGCGCAACACGCTGTCTTCGTGATGGCCGCCATGCTGCATGTCGAGCGTGACCGCATCGAAGCCCTGCCTGGCAAGGATTTCGACGGTCAGCGCGTCCGGCACGCCCGACCACGCGGTGACCAGCGTTTCATCGGCCGCAAGGCGGGATTTCAGGGACATCGGCTTCTTCCTCGTTAAGGATCGCAGTTTCAGCCGGAAACGCCGGGAAACGCAAAGAAAAACCGCCCGGCTGGGCCGGGCGGTCGATTGGTCCAGTCATTCTTTTGTGTGCCGCAGGTTCGTCGCAAATGGCGGGACACTTTTGCGGAACCTGCTTCAGCCGGATCAGGTGTTCTTGATCTGCTCGATCGCCTGCGCCATCAATTCGTCCATCGTGCGGCGGATCTGATGGTCCGACTGGCTGACGCCGGCAGCGTCGAAATCCTTGCGGATCTTGCGGAAGACGTCGTGATCGCCGGCTTCCTCGATATCGGAAACTACCACTTCCCTGGCGTAGGCGTCGGCCTCGGCGCCGGATTTCCCGAGCTTTTCCGCGGCCCACAGGCCGAGAGCCTTGTTGCGGCGCGCCGACGCCTTGAACCGAAGCTCCTCATCGAACACGAATTTGCGCTCAAAACCCTCTTCGCGATCCTTCATGTTGCTCATGGCATCCCTCCGATGGAAATCGATTCGCTGGCATTGATGAATATGTGATGGCGGAGCACAAACCAAAAGGCTGGCGGCCGGTCAATACGCTTCGTGGTTTGCTGCGCTGCGGCATTTCGGTCCCGAAAGCAGTTGATTGAAAGGATTTGCCGATTGAGCAAACAAGGCGATTACGATAGACACCGGCATTGAACGCCACCGTCGCCACACTAATTTAGGCAGACGGACAGGAACTGGTCGCTTGCCGCCTGCCCGCAAATCCAGAGAAAAATCAAATGAAAAATCGCCGCCGCATTTATGAAGGCAAGGCCAAGATACTTTATGAAGGCCCTGAGCCCGGGACGCTGATCCAGTTCTTCAAGGATGACGCCACCGCGTTCAACAAGAAAAAACACGAAGTCGTCGATGGCAAGGGCGTGCTCAACAATCGCATTTCCGAGCACATCTTCAATCATCTCAACCGGATGGGTATTCCGACCCACTTCATCCGCCGGCTCAATATGCGCGAGCAGTTGATCAAGGAGGTCGAGATCATCCCGCTCGAAGTGGTGGTGCGCAATGTCGCCGCCGGTTCGCTGTCCAAGCGGCTTGGTATCGAGGAAGGCACAGTCCTGCCCCGCTCGATCATCGAATTCTATTACAAGGCCGACGCGCTCGACGATCCGATGGTCTCTGAAGAGCACATCACTGCCTTCGGCTGGGCGAGCCCGCAGGAAATCGACGACGTCATGGCGCTGGCCATCCGCGTCAACGACTTCCTGTCCGGCCTGTTCATGGGCGTCGGCATCCAGCTCGTCGATTTCAAGATCGAGTGCGGACGCCTGTTCGAGGGCGACATGATGCGCATCGTCGTCGCCGACGAGATCTCGCCCGATTCCTGCCGGCTGTGGGACGTGGCGACGCAGGACAAGCTCGACAAGGACCGTTTCCGCCGCGACATGGGCGGCCTTGTTGAAGCCTATCAGGAAGTCGCCCGCCGTCTCGGCATCATGAACGAGAACGAGCCGCCGCGTCCAACCGGACCGGTGCTCGTCGCGTCCAGCGAACCGCCGAAGGGCATGAAGCACTAATTGCCCGCAACGGGCCTGCCGGCAATGGCAGGTCCGGCGCAGGCCGATACCGATCATTCAGGAGCGTCGATGAAAGCCCGTATCACCGTAACCCTCAAAAACGGCGTGCTGGACCCGCAAGGCAAGGCAATCGAGCATGCGCTGTCGGGGCTGGGTTTTGACGGCATCGGCTCGGTGCGACAGGGCAAGGTGTTCGACGTCGAGCTCGCCGGGACCGACAAGGCCAAGGCCGAGGCCGATCTCAAGGCCATGTGCGACAGACTGCTGGCGAACACGGTGATTGAGAATTATAGTGTGACGCTTACCTGAGGTTGTGTCGGAGGGGTTGGTGGCCGAGATCGATGGAAGCCTGATATTTGAAGTCCTCAAGTCGATCCAGTCGCGGTTGGACAGGATGGATTTGACGCTTGGAGAGGTGAAATCAGAGCTTGGCTCCATCCGCGGCCATCTGATAGCCACTGAGAGCGATGTGAAGAATATCTATGGTGTGCTCGCTCGCCAGGATGATCGGCTGGAACATATCGAACGCCGTCTTGACCTGCGCGAACTTGCCGAAACCCAAAGGCCTTACGAACCGAAATGAAATCAGCCGTCGTCCTCCTGCCTGGCCTTAACCGCGACCGCGACATGATCGCGGCGCTGACCAAGATTTCCGGCAAGGCGCCAGCCACGGTCTGGCAGACCGACACCGAAATCCCGGATGTCGACCTGATCGCCATTCCCGGCGGTTTCTCCTTCGGCGACTATCTGCGCTGCGGCGCGATCGCGGCGCGCATGCCTGTGATGCGGGCGGTCGCTGAAAAGGCAGCCAAGGGCGTCATGGTCATCGGCGTCTGCAACGGTTTCCAGATCCTGGTCGAGGCCGGTCTGCTGCCGGGAGCGCTCATGCGCAACTCCTCGCTCAAATTCGTCTGCCGGCAGGTGAAGCTCGAGATCGCCAACGCCAATACCATGTTCACCCGCCGCTACCAGCCGGGCCAGATCATCCGTTCGCCGGTGGCGCATCACGACGGCAACTATTTCGCCGACGCCGAGACGCTTGCACGCCTGGAAGGCGAAGGCCAGGTGGTGTTCCGCTATGCCGACGGCACCAATCCCAACGGCTCGATCAACGACATCGCGGGCATCATCAGCAGCCAGGGCAATGTGCTCGGCCTGATGCCGCATCCCGAGAACCTGATCGAAGCGGCACATGGCGGTAATGACGGGCGGGCGCTGTTCGAAGGCGCGCTCGGCATCGCTGCCTGATATTCCAAAATTCTTTCAGAACGTGGGGGCGGCCTGACCATGAGACTGACGATTGCTCGCTTTGCCCTCCTGGCTGCGACCGGGCTTGCGCTGGCATCCTGCCAGTCGGGCCCGAAAAGTGCGCCGCCGCCCTCCGGCAAGAGCGCGGCTCTGCTGGCCATGGAACAGGTGGCGATATCAGCGCATAAATGCTGGATCGCCAGCAAGGACCCGGCCTTCAAATCCTACCAGATGGCCAATGAACTGAATTCGTTCAGCGGCACGCCGCGCTTCCTGCTGGTGCCAGCCAAGCATTATGGCGGCAAGCCGCTGCTGGTGGTGCAGGCACAAGGCAATTCGAGCCGTGTCGACGTGTTCGGTCCGCTGATGGCCGAGCCGCTCGGCGCGCGCATCGGCTCCGACATCGCGCGCTGGCAGTCCGGCAATCCGGCCTGCACCGCCGCCGCTTAGGATGGCCGGGCTGCTGCAGCTTCACACTTTCCGGCTCCAGGCAATCCGGATTGAACACTGCATCGCGCCTGTTCATTCCCAGAATGGCCTGATCCCTTCGCGATGGGCGTCGCAGCGGGAAATGCCGATGTCCTTCAACTGATCATCGGTCATGTCCAGCAAGGCAAGCCGGCTGCGCCTGCGCTCCAGCAGGCCGTCGATCCAGCGCCCCAGCGATTTGACCATATGCACGATACGGCTGACAAAGCCGCCGCGGCCGACAGGTCCCGCGGCAGGTCCGAACAATCCTGCACCTGTCTCGCTGATTGTCTCGATTGTATCCATTTCGCTCTACCAAAGCTGCAAATTGCACTCTTTTCTTCCACACAATGCATGTGAATTGACTCATCGTCCGACGCAATATACAAAATTGTCACCATGACAAATTGGCTTCCCGACCTCACGGCCAGTTCCGGCCCGCTTTATCAGCGCCTTGCTGACAGCATTGAGTCAGATATCGACCGCGGCGTGATCGACGCCGGGGCAAAGCTGCCACCGCAGCGGGATCTCGCCTATGACATCGGCGCAACCGTCGGCACGGTCGGCAGGGCCTATCAATTGCTGCGCGAGCGCGGACTGGTCAGCGGCGAGGTCGGGCGCGGCACCTATGTCCTCGGCCGACAGAACGCGAGGCCCGACTTCATAGCGCCGGACGCGCAAGGCACGCGCGACATCGATGCGCCGCGCGGCAAGCTGCGCTTCGACAGCACCGCGGCGCCCGATATCGGCCAGGGCGCCATCGTCACCGAAGTGCTGTCGCGCACGGCTTTGGATCATGCGCATGAGATTTCGAGCTACACGCGTGATTTTCCCGAGCGCTGGTTCGAGGCCGGCGCCAGCTGGCTGTCGCGCAATTCGTTTCGACCGAGCGCCGATACGATCGTGCCGACGCTCGGCACCCATGCCGCTGTCATGGCGGCGATCGCCGCACTGACCACGCCCGGCGATTACGTCGCCTTCGAGCATCTGACCTATTCGCAGATTTCGCGCAGCGCCGGCCTGATCGGTCGCCGCACGGCGCTGGTGGCATCGGACCATCAGGGTCTCGACCCCGACGATTTCGAGCGTGTCTGCGCGCAAAAGCATCCGAAGATGATCTTTCTGATGCCTACTGTGCAGAATCCGACGCTGGCGATCCTGCCGGCAGCGCGACGTGAGGCAATCGCGCGGATCGCGCGTGAATACAATGTCGTCCTTATCGAGGACGATCTTTACGGCGGCCTGACCGAAGATCCGACGCCAATGCTGGCCGACTATGCACCCGAGCGCACCATTGTCGCAGGCGGCCTGTCGAAATCGGTAGCGGCCGGCGTTCGCGGCGGCTGGCTTTCCTGCCCGCCCGCTTATCGCCATCGCATCCGCGTTGCCCACAAGATGATGACCGGCGGCATGCCTTTCCTGCTGGCCGAGGTGAATGCCCGGCTGGTGCTGTCGGGCCAGGCCGCGGACATACGCAAACGCAGCATCGCCGAAATCAACGCCCGCACCGCCATCGTGCGCGAGACTTTGGCCGGCTTCGAATTCAAGTCACGGGACAATATACCCTTTGTCTGGCTGACCTTGCCCGATCCTTGGCTTTCCGGCACGTTCAAGAACGCCTGCCTCGAGCACGGCGTGCTGATCGACGACGAAGACGAGTTCAAGGCGGGCCGTTCCGAGCAGGTCTTCCACGCCGTGCGCTTCGGCATTTCGCAACCGAGGCAGCGTAAGGACATCGCGGACGGCGTTGCGGCGATCCGGCGGCTTCTCGACGAAGGCCGCGCCGGCTACGACAGTTTTTCCTGATCCCCTCCCCTTGGAGCGCCGGCCGTTCAGGACGACGGCATGCCTCCAGGCAAGACCGAGGCGCGTCGGTTGAAATCCGGTCCGATGGGAAGCGCGCTCATGACGTCGCGGCTTTCTCCGGATTTCAGCCATTTTTCGTCCGCCCATGGGTGTATCGGCCGCAAAGCTTGCGATAAGAGGAGACTCAAAATCCCAAGCTCCCACGGATAAAAACCGCCGCCCATGACCATTTCCAATTCCGTGCCGATCACGCCCGAGCTCATTGCCGCGCACGGGCTGAAGCCAGACGAATACCAGCGCATCCTCGACCTTGTCGGGCGCGAGCCGAGCTTCACCGAACTTGGCATCTTCTCGGCGATGTGGAACGAGCATTGCTCGTATAAGTCTTCGAAGAAATGGCTACGCACGCTGCCGACGACCGGCCCGCGGGTCATCCAGGGGCCTGGCGAGAATGCCGGCGTGGTCGATATCGGCGACGGCGACTGCGTCGTCTTCAAGATGGAGAGCCACAACCACCCCTCGTTTATCGAACCCTACCAAGGGGCGGCGACAGGCGTGGGCGGCATATTGCGCGACGTCTTCACCATGGGCGCGCGGCCGATCGCGGCGATGAACGCCTTGCGCTTCGGCGCTCCCGACCACCCCAAGACCAGGCACCTGGTGGCGGGCGTGGTTTCCGGCGTCGGCGGCTACGGCAATTCCTTCGGCGTGCCGACGGTCGGCGGCGAGGTCAATTTCGACGCCCGCTACAACGGCAATATCCTGGTCAACGCTTTTGCCGCGGGTCTTGCCAAGACGGACGCGATTTTCCTGTCGGAGGCCAAGGGCGTCGGCCTGCCGGTCGTCTATCTCGGCGCCAAGACCGGTCGCGACGGCGTCGGCGGCGCCACCATGGCCTCGGCCGAATTCGACGACAAGATCGACGAGAAGCGCCCGACTGTGCAGGTCGGCGATCCCTTCACCGAAAAGTGCCTGCTTGAAGCCTGTCTCGAACTGATGGCGTCCGGTGCGGTCATCGCCATCCAGGACATGGGTGCTGCCGGCCTTACCTGCTCGGCGGTCGAGATGGGCGCCAAGGGGGATCTTGGCATCGAGCTCGACCTCGACAAGGTGCCGGTGCGCGAGGAGCGTATGAGCGCCTACGAGATGATGCTGTCGGAAAGCCAGGAGCGCATGCTGATGGTGCTGCGCCCCGAAAAAGAAAAGGAGGCCGAGGCGATCTTCCACAAATGGGGGCTCGACTTCGCCATTGTCGGCAAGACGACCGACGATCTGCGCTTCCGCGTTCTGCATCAAGGCGACCAGGTCGCCGACCTGCCGATCAAGGATCTCGGCGACAAGGCGCCGGAATATGACCGCCCGTGGGTCGAGCTGAAGAAGCCGGCGCCGCTTGCGGCCAATGACGTTCCGCAGGCCGATGTCGCCGACGCGCTGCTGAAACTGCTCGGCGGGCCTGACCTTTCGTCGCGCCGATGGGTGTGGGAGCAGTACGACACGCTGATCCAGGGCAATTCGCTGCAGCTTCCCGGTGGCGATGCCGGCGTGGTGCGGGTCGAAGGCCATCCCACCAAGGCGCTGGCTTTCTCGTCGGACGTGACGCCGCGCTATTGCGAGGCCGATCCCTATGAGGGCGGCAAGCAGGCGGTGGCCGAATGCTGGCGCAACCTGACCGCCACAGGCGCGCTGCCGCTGGCCGCCACCGACAATCTCAATTTCGGCAATCCGGAACGGCCGGAGATCATGGGCCAGTTGGTCGGCGCGGTGAAGGGCATTGGCGATGCCTGCCGCGCGCTCGGCTTCCCGATCGTATCCGGCAATGTCTCGCTCTACAACGAAACCAACGGCCAGGGCATCCTGCCGACGCCGACCATCGGCGGCGTCGGGCTGATCGCCGACTGGTCGAAGATGGTGCGGGCCGGTTTTGCGGCGCAAGGCCAGATGATCCTGCTGGTCGGCGCGCCGGCCTCATGGGGCACGCATCTCGGCCAGTCGGTCTATCTCAGGGACATTCACGGCCGCAGCGACGGTCCGCCGCCGCCTGTCGACCTCGACCATGAAAAACGTGTCGGCGACCATGTGCGTGCCCTCATCGCGTCCGGCATCGTCACCGCGGCTCACGACGTTTCCGACGGCGGCATCGCCGTCGCCCTGGCGGAAATGGCGATGGCATCCGGCATCGGCGCGACCGTCCCCGGACTGGCCGGCACCGATCCCATCCCGGTCTGGTTCGGCGAGGACCAGGGCCGTTATCTCCTGACGCTCTCGATCCATCCAGACAGTGAGGACTGGGATGCAATCCGCAAACAGCAAGGCGAGCTCGGCATCTTCGCGCCCTGGATCGGTTCGACCGGCGGCGACACGCTGAAACTCGGCGAGGCACGGGCGATACCGCTCGGCGAATTGACCGCCGCGCACGAAGGCTGGTTCCCGCGCTTCATGGATCAGGCCATTTGACCAGAGCGTGATCCCGAAAAGTGGGAACCGATCTTTCGGAAAAGCTCAATCACAGGAAACTGGCCGCCCGGGCGCTGCTTGCAGTCGTCTTCTGGCCATCGCTGTTCTTCTTCTGGTTTCTCGGCCCGTTCGTCTTTTTCCTGCTGTCGACGACCTCGAGCGAGGTCTGCGCCCGGTTGGAAACACGCGCGGAGTTCCTCGCCGCAGCCAACGGCACGCTTCCGATGCTTGGCCTGCAGAACCTTCTTTATGCGGTTCCGCTTGTCTGCCTGGTGCTTTGGAGCCGGCTTCTGCCGGACCAAGCAAGGACGAGGCACGTCTTCACCTGCATCAAACTTTTCGCCGTCGCGGCCGCATTGGGGGCACTGTGGGAGTATGGCTCCTCGCTGGTCTGCGATGGTTATGGCCAGCCGTTCTTCTCGCCCGTCTGGCGGATGACCGCCTATCTGCCGATTGCCAACCTCACGATCAACCTTCCTCTTTATGTGCTGACCTTCAGCCTTGGGCGGACCTTCTCGACGCCCGAGGACGATCCCGCGGACGACGCCGGCGGTCAGGGCGAGAACGCGTCGTAAGCCACAACCGCGGTGGGGCTGGACGGAACGGCTTCAATCCCGACCGGAAAGGCTTTAGGTTCACCCGACTCTCATCGCACGGGCAGCCATGCCGCAGCCCGACCAAAAAACAGGAATTTGCCATGGCAATGGATGCCCGCGACATCGAAAAACTGATCAAGGAAGGCATCCCGGACGCCAGGGTGACCATCCGTGACCTTGCCGGTGACGGCGACCACTATGCGGCCGAAGTCGTGGCCGAAAGCTTTCGCGGAAAAAGCCGCGTGCAGCAGCACCAGATGGTCTATGACGCGCTGAAGGGCAATATGGGCGGCGTGCTGCACGCGCTGGCGCTGCAGACGAGCGTACCGGATTAAGGGCTTCCAACGCGAAAGTCGCTTGGCCCAAAACGCTGCATCTTTTGCGCCATTCGGGCCACGACGCGGCTAAAGTCTTGTTTCGGGCAACCTATGGGTTTATCTGATGGAAAAGCTTCGAGCCTGACTCCCACAGGCGGGAAAGGATATTCCATGAGCGGTATCAACGACTACATCGACAACGAGGTGAAGGGCAACGACGTCGTGCTTTTCATGAAGGGCACGCCCGGTTTCCCGCAGTGCGGATTTTCCGGCCAGGTTGTCCAGATCCTCGACTATATCGGCGCCGACTACAAAGGCGTGAACGTGCTGGATTCGGCCGAACTGCGCCAGGGCATCAAGGAGTACTCCAACTGGCCGACGATCCCTCAGCTCTATGTCAAGGGCGAGTTCGTCGGCGGCTGCGATATCGTGCGCGAAATGTTCCAGGCGGGCGAGTTGCAGACATTCCTTGTCGAGAAGGGCGTGAGCGTCAAGGGCGCCGCCTGATTTCGGTTGGGCATGTCGCTGCCGACATGCCCTGAGCACCGGGGAGCCTCCTCGGCTATTTTGCGTCCCTGACCGGGACCGAGACGAGCCAATGCGCCGGCCCACCGGCGCGTTTTCGTTTGAGAGATCGGACTTGCCGTGGACCAGCAGACGTCAGCACCGCAATCGGCAAGCAAATTGCCCATTCCGCGCTGGGAATTCATTGCGCTGTGCGCGGCGCTGATGGCGCTCAATTCACTGGCCATCGATATCATGCTGCCGGCGTTGCAGCAGATCGGCGCCTCGCTTGGCGTGGAGAACGAAAACCACCGGCAATATGTGATCACCGCCTATATTCTGGGTTTTGGCGGCGGACAGCTTTTTTTCGGACCGCTCTCGGACCGTTTCGGTCGCCGCGCGCCGCTCGTCGCCGGCCTAATCATTTACGTGGCGGCCGCGGCCGCGGCCGCCATAGCGCCAAGCTTCGAGACGCTTCTGCTGTGCCGGGCCGTGCAAGGCATCGGTGCGGCCGCGACCCGCGTCATCGCCGTCTCGATCGTGCGCGACACGTTCGATGGCCGGCGCATGGCCGAGGTGATGTCGCTGATCTTCATGGTGTTCATGGCGATCCCGGTGATCGCTCCCGGCATCGGCCAGTTCATCATGCTGTTCGCGACCTGGCATCTGATCTTCGTCACCATGGCCGTCGGCGCGCTTGTGGTCTCGGCCTGGTCGCTGCTGCGCCTGCCTGAAACACTGCACCCCGAATATCGCCGGCCGCTGACCGTCAATGCCATCATCGGCGGGTTTCGCATCGTGCTGACCAACCGGGTCGCGATCTGCTATGCCTTCGCCAGCACATTCATCTTCGGTGCCATGTTCGGCTTCATCGCCTCGGCGCAGCAGATTTATGTCGATATTTTCAACGTCGGCGAGCTGTTTCCGGTCATCTTCGCCGGCGTTGCCGGCGTGCTCGCCTTCTCCAACTACCTGAACTCGCGCCTTGTCGGCCGCATCGGCATGCGCCGCCTGTCGCAGAGTGCGCTGCTGTTGTTTCTGGTCATCAGCCTGGCCTGGCTGGTCGTTTCACTGGAAATGAAGATGCCGCTCTGGCTGTTCATCACCTTCTTTGCCTGCGCCATGCTTCCGTTCGGCGCGCTCGGCGCCAATTTCAACGCGTTGGCAATGGAGCCGCTCGGTCAGCTGGCCGGCACGGCGTCATCCATCCTGGGTTTCATGCAGACGTTTCTCGGCGGCATTCTCGGCACGCTGATCGGTCAGGCTTTCAACGGCACCGTGACGCCGCTCGCCGCCGGCTTCTGCAGCGTCTCGGTCGCAGCGCTGCTGATGATCTTCATCGCCGAACGCGGCAAGATGTTCCAGCCGCAGAACCCACCCGTCTCAGGGCACATCGCCGATTTGCATTGAATTGTCGCCTTTGCGACGCTCGGCCGGGCATCCGAATTGGCGGCCTGCCTATTGCGCCCAGAGTTCCCTGCGCAACTCGCGCCAGCTTTCCCGGTCGGGTGCGACAAGCAGGCCACCACCGACATGCGACGGTAGGTAGGCGCTGGCGTCGAAACGCGCGGCGTGGCCGCCGGCCTCGGCATGGATCAGCACACCGGGCAGATGGTCCCACGGCATCAGTTTGTTGTAGACGACGAAATGGGCATGGCCGCTGGCCAGCAGGCGGTATTCATGCGCGGCGCAGCGATAGGCGAATTGCGACAGGATTTTCGTCTGGTTGCGCGCCAGCCGGGACCGCTCCGGTTCGGCCATGTACTGCCAGGAGACGGAACCGGTCATTCCCGAGATCGGCGCGGGCGCCGCGACACGCACCTTTTCCAGGCTGCCATGGGCGTGCCTGATATGGCTGCCCGCACCCTTGGCGCCGATCAGACAGTCCTTGCCGACCGGATCGTGGATGATGCCGGCGACGGTCTCGCCCCGGACCACGACACCCAGCATGACGCCGAACAACGGCACGCCGGAAGCGAAATTGAAAGTGCCGTCCACCGGGTCGATCGTAAAAGCCAGATCGGCATCGCCAAGGCCGTCGAGCAGCGCCGGATTGTCGGAACAGGCTTCCTCGCCGACGATCATGGCTGTTGGGTAGCGCTCACGCAGCTTGGCGGTGATCAGCCGCTCGGCACTGACATCGGCTTGCGTTACAAGGTCGGCGGCCGACGTCTTCTGGCGGACGTCGCCATCGCCCAACCGGCGAAAGCGCGGCATGATTTCGGCTTCGGCTGCTTCGGCCAGGGTGCTGGCCAGCCAGTCGATCGCGGTGTCGTCAAATGTCATCGGAAATGTCTTGCCTGCTGGAGAGCGTTTCATCGAGGGCGGCGAAATCGAACAGTTTGCTGTCGAGCAGATGCGACGGCCTGGTGTTGGACAGCGCACGCAGCATCGTATCCTTGCGGCCGGGCATGCGCTTCTCGATATCGTCGAGCATGGCCTTCATGGCGTTGCGCTGAAGGCCTTCCTGGCTGCCGCAGAGATCGCAAGGGATGATCGGGAACCGCATCGCGGCAGCGAACTTTTCGAGGTCGGCTTCGGCGCAGTAGGCAAGCGGGCGCAGCACCATGACGTCGCCTTCATCGTTGAGCAGCTTTGGCGGCATGGCGGCGAGCCGGCCGCCGTGGAACAGATTCATGAAAAAGGTTTCGAGGATGTCCTCGCGATGATGGCCGAGCACCAGCGCCGAGCATCCCTCCTCCCGGGCGACGCGATAGAGATGGCCACGCCGCAGGCGTGAACAGAGCGAGCAATAGGTGCTGCCCTGCGGCAGCTTGTCGGTGACGACGGAATAGGTGTCCTGGTATTCGATGCGGTGTGCAATGCCGTGGGCATTGAGGTAATCGGGCAGGATGTGCTTGGGAAAGTTCGGCTGGCCCTGGTCGAGATTGCAGGCCAGCAGCTCCACCGGCAGCAGGCCGCGCCATTTGAGGTCCAAGAGCATGGCAAGCAGGCCGTAGGAATCCTTGCCGCCCGACAGAGCCACCAGCCAGCGCTCGCCTGGCCTGACCATCGAAAAATCCTCGATTGCCTGGCGGGTCAGCCGCAGCAACCGCTTGCGCAACTTGTTGAACTCGACCGAGGACGGCACATCGGCGAACAGCGGATGAAAGCCGCCTTCGATGTCGGCGGCCTGCTCAAGCGATTGAGCGTCTGGCAGCATGTTCATGGCGTCGGTTCCAAATCCTGGAGCAACGAACGTTCGGAGCTTCGTTGCCGCCCGGATTAGCGGACATGGCCGACAAAGAAAAGGCCGCCTCGATGGGCGGCCCCTTCCGGTCTCGCAAAAAGCCTTCGCTTAACGCGAATAGAATTCGACGACGAGGTTCGGTTCCATCTGGACGGCGAACGGAACGTCCGCCAGGCCCGGGATGCGCGAGAAGGTCGCGGTCATCTTGTTGTGATCGGCTTCGATGTAGTCGGGAACGTCGCGCTCGGCGAGGCCGACCGATTCCAGGACGATCACCAGCTGCTTCGACTTTTCGCGCACTTCGACGACGTCGCCCGGCTTGCAGCGGTACGAGCCGATGTTGACGCGCTTGCCGTTGACGTTGACGTGGCCGTGGTTGACGAACTGGCGGGCGGCGAAAATGGTCGGAACGAACTTGGCGCGGTAGACGACCGCGTCCAGACGGGACTCGAGCAGGCCGATCAGGTTCTCGGAGGTGTCGCCCTTGCGGCGATCGGCCTCTTCATAGACCTTGCGGAACTGCTTTTCCGAAACGTCGCCATAGTGGCCCTTCAGCTTCTGCTTGGCGCGCAGCTGCAGGCCGAAATCGGAAAGCTTGCCCTTGCGGCGCTGGCCGTGCTGGCCGGGGCCGTATTCACGCTTGTTGACCGGGGACTTCGGGCGGCCCCAGATGTTTTCACCAAGACGGCGGTCGATCTTGTACTTCGCGGATTCGCGCTTGCTCATCGCATTCCCTTTCAAAAGAATACACCCGGAACCTCATGCTCCGGGTGAAGGAAACGCGCCCTCCTCTGGCCTCCGTTTTCGAGACCTGACAGGGTTTTCCCACGCAACGCGGCGGAAAACCCACGGGACACGTCAGTTCAAACAAGACCTTGGAAACAGACTGGCTTCCGACGGGTCTTGCGCATGCAAAACAAACCACCGGGCGTTGCGGCCCGGTGTTGGGAGCGCTGTTAAACAGAGATTTGACCGGTGTCAAGCTTCCAACTGGCGCCGCCCCGCGCGACCATATTCGGTTTTCAATGTTGGCGGTGCCGTATCGGGCGCGAGGTGTCGCGCCAACGGTATTAGAACAATTCCAGGAAAGCGCTGGCAGTTTCTACCGGGGATTGTGTAAAAAACCGGAGCGGGGCGGCGATTCCCTGAAGCTGACCGCTCCAGGAAGGGACTTGAGCATAGGAGCCTGAATTCGGATGAAGAAGTTCTTTCTAAGCCTGACTGGTGCGGCGGTGTTAGCCGGATCGCTGGCCGTCATCGCGCCGGAGCCGGCGATGGCAAGGCACTGGCAAGGCCACCGGCCTCATCAGGTATGTCGAACCGTGGTCAAGAAGCGCGTGGTGTGGCGCCATGGTCACCGCCATGTCATTCGCCAGAAAGTGCGACGCTGCCACTGGCGCTAACAGCTGCCACTGGCGCTGATTACACCGACCAATAACTGACAATTATATAAAGGCCTGCGACCCCGTCGCGGGCCCATTTCTTGCCGCTGACGAACCCTGCAAAAGGTATTGCCAATAGCGCTTCCCTTCAATCTTTCTTTTTTTCGGGCAAACCTTTGCGCTTGGTTTCGGCGAATTCCTCGAGCTGCTTTTCGCTCATGGATTCGTACATTCCCTTGGAAGCGCCTTTGAGCTCGCTCTTCTTGGTCTCGCCGCGCTTGGCCGACAGTGCGGCGCCGGCGGCCTTCTGTTGGGCTTTCGAGGTGGCAGGCATGGTTTTTCTCCCTTCATTGCCTGGGAGAAAACGAAACGGCCTCGCCAATGTTCCGGAAATCAGGCGACCGTCAGTCCAAAGCCCTGCATCAACCGGCTGGTGGCAAAGTCCGCCTTGCCGGATGTGAAGACCGCGATGTCCGGCTGACCTTGCAGCAACGGCTCGTTGAGCGGCGACAGCAGCGACATCGCCCGCCGGGCGATCGCTTCGGCCGGATCGATCCAGTCGACCGGCCAGGGTGCGGTCTTGCGCATGCGGTTGACCAGAAAAGGATAATGCGTGCAGGCGAGCACGGCGATGTCGGTGCGCATGCCGTCGCGTTCGATGAAACACGGGGCGATCTCGGCGCGCACGGCTCCCTCGTCGACGAACCCTTCGCGCATATAGGCCTCGGCCAGCCCGGCCAGCCGGTCGCTGCCGACCAGCCGGACGTGGCATTTCTGCGCCCATTTGCTGATCAGGTCGCGCGTGTATTGCCGTTTCACCGTGCCCGGCGTCGCCAGCACGGAGACGAGGCCGGAGCGGGTGCGCTCCGCCGCAGGCTTGATCGCAGGCACAGTGCCGACAAAGGGATGGCCGGGAAACCTCTCGCGCAACGCATCGATCACCAGCGTCGAGGCGGTGTTGCAGGCGATGACCGAGATGGCGGGTGCGAACCGGTCGAGCAATTTGCCGAACAGGTCGAGTATATGGATCCGCAGCGCCGGTTCCTCCCAGTCGCCAAAGGGAAAGGCGGCATCGTCGGCGATGTAGACGAAGCGGCGGTCGGGCATCAGCACGCGCGCCTCGCGCAGCACAGTCAGCCCGCCAATGCCGGAATCGAACATCAGGATCGGCTGATCAGTCATTGTCGGTTCCCTTGCCGCCGAGCGGCGGCGTGGCGTGGTCGTCGTCATCGGACACCTGACGATCCGCATTGGTCTTGCGGCCCGGACCGCTGGCGCGCGCCGCTGCCGGAAGCCGCCTTGGATCATCTCCCGGAGAGCCGTCGCCGCGCGGCATCGCCGGCGAGAACCTGTCCAGCGAGGAGATGATGCCGCGCAGCACCTTCAGCTCCGGCTCGGCGAAACCCGCCCGGGTCAATACGGCGCGCAGATTGTCGACCATCTTCGGCTTCTTCGGCGCCGGCCGGAAATAGCCGCGCGCTTCGAGTGCGCCTTCGAGATAGGCGAACAGGCCGTGCAGTTCTTCCTTGCTGGCCGGCTTCATCTCCGGGCCCGTAAAATTTGTCTTGGTCTCGTCCTCAAGGCCGGACTTCATCCACTCGTAAGACATGAGTAGCGCGGCCTGGGCGATGTTGAGCGAGGAGAAATCGGGATCGACCGGAAAAGTGACGATCTCGTCGGCGAGGCCGACCTCGTCATTGTAGAGGCCGAAACGCTCGCGGCCGAACAGTATGCCGGTTCGCTGACCCATGCCATGACGGGCCCGGAGCACCCTTCCCGCCTCGACCGGCCCGCGCACGGGCTTGAAGCCGTCGCGCTGCCTTGCCGTGGTCGCGAAAACGAAATTCAGGTCGGCCATCGCCGTGGCGAGATCGTCGAAAACCTTCACGGCGTCGATGACATGGTCGGCACGGCTGGCGGCCGCCCGCGCCTTCTCGTTGGGCCAGCCGTCGCGCGGGTTGACGAGGCGAAGTTCGACCAGGCCGAAGTTGGCCATGGCGCGCGCGACCATGCCGATATTCTCGCCGAGCTGCGGCTCCACGAGGATGATGGCGGGACCGGCGGCTGAAGCGTTATCGGAATCTTTGATGACGGGCATGATTGTCAATGAACTGCTGTTTGCGGCATTTCAGCGTCCCCTGCCATATTCGGCCGCGAAAATGAAGCATTCGCAAATGGCGGGGCGATCGCTTCGCTTTCGTGACCGATCGCCGTTTGCGCGGCCAAAAACGCTTTGATATAGGGGCGCATCCCGGCCGAACGCCACGCGGGCAAGGCCGTCCCATTTCCCAGCAACGAGGCATTCTTTCCATGGCGAAGATCAAGGTGGCGAACCCGGTCGTCGAACTCGACGGCGACGAGATGACCCGCATCATCTGGCAGTTCATCAAGGACAAGCTGATCCACCCTTATCTCGACCTCAAGCTTGAATATTACGACCTCGGCATCGAGCATCGCGACGCCACCAACGACCAGGTGACCGTCGATTCGGCCAACGCCATCAAGAAGTACGGCGTCGGCGTGAAATGCGCGACGATCACGCCCGACGAGCAGCGCGTCGAGGAGTTCAAGCTGAAGAAGATGTGGAAGTCGCCCAACGGCACCATCCGCAACATCCTCGGCGGCACCATCTTCCGCGAGCCGATCATCATGAAGAACGTGCCGCGGCTGGTGCCCGGCTGGACCAAGCCGATCATCGTCGGCCGCCACGCCTATGGCGACCAGTACCGCGCCACGGATTTCCGTTTCCCTGGCAAGGGCAAGTTGACGATCAAGTTCGTCGGCGAGGATGGCCAGGTGATCGAGCACGACGTGTTCGATGCGCCCGGCGCCGGGGTAGCCATGGCCATGTACAATCTCGACGAGTCGATCCGCGAATTCGCCCGCGCTTCGCTGAACTACGGCCTGCTGCGCAACTACCCGGTCTATCTCTCGACCAAGAACACCATCCTCAAGGCCTATGACGGCCGCTTCAAGGATATTTTCCAGGAAGTCTACGAGGCAGAATTCGAGGCCGAGTTCAAGTCGAAGAAGCTGTGGTACGAGCACCGCCTGATCGACGACATGGTGGCCTCCAGCCTGAAGTGGTCGGGCGGCTATGTCTGGGCCTGCAAGAACTATGACGGCGACGTGCAGTCCGACACGGTGGCGCAGGGGTTCGGCTCGCTCGGCCTGATGACCTCGGTGCTGATGACGCCGGACGGCAAAACGGTGGAAGCGGAAGCCGCGCACGGCACCGTCACCCGCCATTATCGCCAGCACCAGAAGGGCGAGGAAACCTCGACCAATTCGATCGCCTCGATCTTCGCCTGGACGCGCGGTCTCGCCCACCGCGCCAAGCTCGATGACAATGCCGAACTGAAGCGCTTCGCCGAGACGCTGGAGAAGGTCTGCATCCAGACGGTCGAGAGCGGCTACATGACCAAGGACCTGTCGCTGCTGATCGGCCCCGACCAGCCTTGGCTCTCGACCACCGGCTTCCTCGACAAGATCGACGAGAATTTGCAGAAGGCGATGGCGTAGGCACCCGCGGGTTCGACATGCCGAAGGCTCCGGAAGGAGCCTTCGCTTTTTGGGCCAACGAAAACGAAGCAAAGGGCTGGCAGCATGGCCAAACCGGTCCTCTACGGCGCAGACTACAGTGTTTACGTGCGCATAGCGCGCATGGCGCTGGAGGAGAAGGGCGTCGACTACGAGCTTGTGCCGGTCGATGTCTTCGCCGCCGATGGCATCCCCGGCTGGTATTTCGAGCACCACCCATTCGGCCGCATCCCGGCCTTCGAGCACGACGGTTTTCGCCTGTTCGAGGCCAGCGCGATCGCGCGCTATGTCGATGAGGCGTTCGACGGGCCACCCTTGCAGCCGAAGGATCCGCGCGGCCGCGCGCGGATGAACCAGATCATCGGCATGTTCGACGCCTATGGCTACCGGGCCATGGTCTGGGATGTCGCCGTGGAGCGGCTGGAGAAGACCGAGCCGGATGAGAGGCTGATCGCCGATGGCCTGAGCCAGGCGGAAACGATCCTCAGGGTGCTCACCTCACTCAAGGTTCCCGGACCGTGGCTGCTCGGCGACCGGGTGGCGCTCGCCGACCTGCATGCGGCGCCGATCATTGCCTATTTCGTCAAGGTCAGCGAGGGGCGGGATCTGCTGGCTCGGTTTGCGGATATCCGGGACTGGCATGCTCGGGTGGTCGAGCGCCCGAGCTTTGCACGCACCGAAAAGCTGGGCTAGTCGAGCGAAACTTGCTCGGCGTTAGCGCCGCCCCTCATTGCCCTGCCGGGCATTTCTCCCCGTAAAACGGGGAGAAAGAAGCTGGCCGCGACCTCCGCGGCCATTCTTCAACGACGATAATTGGCGAAATCACGCCCGAGAGCGTCCTTCTCCCGTTTACGGGGAGAAGATGGCGGCAGCCAGATGAGGGGCGGCGCTGCCCTGAACATCTGATGATTCCGGCAGTTCACGCGGCTTCGAGCGCCGCCCTCACCGCAGCAATCGCGTCATCGGCCTTCGAGGCATCGGGGCCACCCGCCTGGGCCATGTCGGGCCTGCCGCCGCCGCCCTGCCCGCCGAGTGCTGCGGAGGCAACGCGCACCAGGTCGACAGCGCTGAAGCGGCCGACGAGATCGTCGGTGACGGCGACCACGACACTCGCCTTGTTGTCCTCAGCCGTGCCGACGAAGACGACGACGCCTGAGCCGAGCGAGCTTTTGCCGGCGTCAGCCAGCGGCTTCAGATCCTTCGGCGAGACACCGGAAACCGACTTGCCGAGGAAGCCGACCCCCGCGACGGTCTCGTTCGCGGCCGGCGCGTCAGCGGGTGACCCGCCGCCCAGCGCCAGCTTCTTGCGCGCTTCGGTGAGCTCCTTCTCGAGCTTCTTGCGCTCTTCGAGCAGGGCTTCAACACGCGCCGGCACGTCGGCCGGCGAGATTTTCAGCGTTGCCGCGGCCGCCTTCAGCCGCCGGTCCTGTTCATCGAGATGCTTGCGCGCGGCCTCACCGGTCAGCGCCTCGATGCGGCGCACGCCTGCGGCGACGGCGCTGTCGGACACGACGCGCACCAGGCCGATGTCACCGGTTGCCCTGACATGCGTGCCGCCGCAGAGCTCGACCGAATAGGGGCGGTTGGCCTTGGCGCCGTGCAGGCCCGTGCCCATCGACACGACGCGCACCTCGTCGCCGTATTTCTCGCCGAACAGCGCCATGGCGCCTTCGGCAATGGCATCGTCGACCGACATCAGGCGCGTGGTCACCGGGCTGTTCTGCACCACGATCTCGTTGGCCATGCGCTCGACCTCCTCGAGTTCCGAGGGCGAGATGGGCTTGTTGTGCGAGATGTCGAAGCGCAGGCGCTCGGGCGCGACCAGCGAGCCCTTCTGCGCGACATGGGTGCCCAGCACCTCGCGCAGCGCCTCATGGATCAGATGCGTCGCGGAATGGTTGGCGCGCAGCCTGGAGCGCCTCGCATGGTCGACCTTCAGCTCGACGGCGGCACCCGTCCTGGCGGTGCCGCTGGCCACCTTGCCGATATGGACGAACAGCCCATCGGCCTTCTTCTGCGTATCGGAAACCTCGATCGAGAAGCCTTCGCCTGAAATGGTTCCCGTGTCGCCCATCTGACCGCCGGATTCGGCATAGAACGGCGTCTGGTTGACGACCACGGCGACCGCTTCGCCCTTGCCGGCGCTGTCGACGGTCTTGCCGTCGCGGACAAGCGCCTGGATGATGCCTTCCGCAGCTTCAGTCTCGTAGCCGAGGAATTCCGTGGCGCCGGCTTTTTCGCGCACCGGGAACCAGACCGCTTCGGTCGCCGCCTCGCCGGAGCCCGCCCAATGCTTACGCGCCTCCGCCTTCTGCTGCTCCATCGCATTGGTGAAGCCGGCAAGATCGACCGAGATGTTGCGCTGGCGCAGCGCATCCTGCGTCAGGTCGAGCGGGAAGCCATAGGTGTCGTAAAGCTTGAAGGCCGTCTCACCATCCAGCATGTCGCCGGCGCCGAGCTTTTCCGTCGCCTCCGACAGCAGACCGAGACCGCGTACCAGTGTCTTGCGAAACCTGGTCTCCTCAAGCTTCAGCGTCTCGGTGATCAGCTGTTCGCCGCGCACAAGTTCCGGATAGGCCTGGCCCATCTCGCGAACCAGCGCCGGCACGAGCTTCCAGACCAGGGGTTCGTTCGCACCGAGCAGCTGCGCATGGCGCATGGCGCGACGCATGATGCGGCGCAGCACGTAGCCGCGGCCCTCATTGGACGGCAGCACGCCGTCAGCGACCAGGAAGGAGGACGAGCGCAGATGATCAGCTATGACGCGATAGGACGCGACGGTCTCGGCGTCGGGACCGCGGCCGAGCGCTGACGACGCGGCATCGATCAGATGGCGGAACAGGTCGGTCTCAAAGACGCTTTCAACGCCTTGCAGGATAGAGGCCATGCGCTCCAGGCCCATGCCGGTGTCGATCGACGGGCGCGGCAGGTCGATGCGCTCGTCCTTCGTCACCTGCTCGTATTGCATGAACACCAGGTTCCAGAATTCCAGGAACCGGTCGCCATCCTCCTCCGGGCTGCCGGGAGGACCGCCCCAGATGTGCTCGCCGCGATCGATGAAGATTTCCGAGCACGGCCCGCATGGGCCGGTGTCGCCCATCGCCCAGAAATTGTCCGAGGTCGGGATGCGGATGATACGATCGTCGGAAAAACCGGCGATCTTCTTCCAGAAACCAGCCGCCTCGTCGTCGGTGTGATAGACGGTGACGAGCAGCTTGTCCTTCTTCAGCCCGAATTCCCGGGTGATGAGGTTCCAGGCCAACTCGATGGCGCGCTCCTTGAAATAGTCGCCGAAGGAGAAATTGCCGAGCATCTCGAAGAAGGTCAGGTGGCGCGCGGTGTAGCCGACATTGTCGAGGTCGTTGTGCTTGCCGCCGGCGCGAACGCTTTTCTGGGCGGTCGTGGCACGCGAATAGGGCCGCTTCTCCAGGCCGGTGAAGACGTTCTTGAACTGCACCATGCCGGCATTGGTGAACATCAGAGTCGGATCGTTGCGCGGCACAAGTGGGCTCGACGCCACGACCTCGTGACCCTCCTTGCGGAAATAGTCGAGAAATGTCGACCGGATCTCGTTCACGCCACTCATGAATGCTGCCTTTTCGAGAGAGCCGCCGGCCGGACCGGCGGAAAATGGGCTCTGCGCTTTAGAAGATGGAGCTGGCCTTTTAGCCGCCGCTTGGCACCCTGTCCAGAAACACGCAAGCTGGTCAATTCGCGGTTCACCAGCCGCTCAAAACGCAAACCGCCGGCACGGGGCCGGCGGTTCGAAACGCAATACTACAGAACTCGATTACATAAGCTCAAGTTGATGAACCTGGATTATGGCCGAACTCGGGCCGTAAACCGAATGCCAGATCGCGCCGGCGAACGCTTGGATTACGCCGGCGAACGCCTACATCGCGCCGGCTTCGTCCTCGAACCCATCGTCACCACCTTCGGAGCCGCCATTCTCGAGGAATTTTTCGGCGATCAGTCCGGCGTTCTGCCTGAGCGCAAGTTCGATCTCGCGCGCCGTATCGGGATTGTCGCGCAGGAACAGCTTCGCGTTCTCGCGGCCCTGGCCGAGACGCTGCGAATTGTAGGAGAACCAGGCGCCCGACTTCTCGACCACGCCGGCCTTCACCCCGAGATCGACCAGCTCGCCGGTCTTTGACACGCCTTCGCCGTACATGATGTCGAACTCGACCACCTTGAAGGGCGGCGCCAGCTTGTTCTTGACCACCTTGACGCGCGTCTGGTTGCCGACGACCTCGTCGCGGTCCTTGACCGAGCCGATGCGGCGGATATCGAGACGCACCGAGGCGTAGAATTTGAGCGCATTGCCGCCGGTGGTGGTTTCGGGCGAGCCGAACATGACGCCGATCTTCATGCGGATCTGGTTGATGAAGATGACCATGGTGTTGGAGCGCGAGATCGAGGCGGTCAGCTTGCGCAGCGCCTGGCTCATCAGGCGGGCCTGCAGGCCGGGCAGCGAATCGCCCATCTCGCCCTCGATTTCGGCGCGTGGCGTCAGTGCCGCGACCGAATCGACCACCAGCACATCGATGGCGCCGGAGCGCACCAGCGTATCGCAGATTTCAAGCGCCTGCTCGCCAGTGTCAGGCTGCGAGATCAGGAGGTTTTCGAGATCGACGCCGAGCTTGCGGGCATAGACCGGATCGAGCGCGTGCTCGGCATCGACGAAGGCGCAGATGCCGCCCTTCTTCTGGGCTTCCGCCACCGTGTGCAGCGCCAGCGTCGTCTTGCCCGAGCTTTCCGGCCCGTAGATCTCGATGATGCGGCCGCGCGGCAAGCCGCCGACGCCAAGCGCGATGTCGAGACCGAGCGAGCCGGTCGGCACGGTTTCGATCTCGACAACCTGCTCGTTCGCGCCGAGCCGCATGATCGAGCCCTTGCCGAAAGCTCGCTCGATTTGCGACAGCGCCGCATCCAGAGCCTTTGATTTGTCCACTGCCTTATCCTCTACAAGCCGCAAGCTGTTCTGAGCCATGATACATCACCCCGTAGTCGTCAATGAAGGCCGGACAATCCGTAATCCTTGGTTATTTGTACCTTTTTTGTTCTCATTTGGCAAGGGGGATCAAGCATTTGAAAAATAAGCAACATCCTGATTTGTTCTTTTTTTGTCTCAGGATTCGGCTCCAGCATGGCCGAACATTAGGCCAGGCTGGTTCGCCGTGCCGGCCTCACGAATCGCCGGCCGTTGCCTGCGAAGCTCCGTCGCACGGCATGGCGCTTGTGCGTGAGCGCCAACAAAGGTCATATCGGCGCATGGTGAAATCTCCAAGAGTCCTGGCGGTGGGCGGCGCCCATATCGACAGGCGCGGCCAGGTATCCGGCGCTTATGTGCCGGCTGCCTCCAACCCGGGCACGATGCGCGAGGATGTCGGCGGCGGCGTCTTCAACGCGTTGCGCAGCGCGGTGCGGCGAGGCGTCTCGGGCTCGCTGCTGTCGGTGCGCGGCGGCGATGCCGCCGCCGACACGGTTTCGCGCGCCATCGCCGAAGCAGGCATTGCGGACTTGTCCGCGGTGTTCCTCGACCGCACGACGCCGAGCTATACGGCGCTGATCGACCGCGAGGGCGAATTGCTCGTCGGCTTTGCCGACATGGCGCTCTATGAGCTGGCGTTTGCCAAACAGATCCGCCGCTCCAGGGTCCGCGAGGAGATCGCCGCCGCCGATGCCGTCCTGTGCGACGCCAATCTGCCATCGGCGGCTCTGGAGCGGCTGGCATCGCTTGCGGCCGGCAAGCCCGTCTTCGCCATTGCCATTTCACCGGCCAAGGTCGTGCGCTTGAAACCAGTGCTCGGCGGCCTGGCCGTCGCCTTCATGAACAGGCGCGAAGCGGTGGCGCTTGCCGGGCTTGACGATGCCGCCTCTCAGAAGATTATCGTCGACGGGCTGAGAAGCGCCGGTCTCGACAGCGCGGTGGTCACCGCGGGCGGCAGCCCGGTGCTCGGTTTCGACCGCGACGGCAGCTTTGCCGTCGTCCCGCCCCCTCCAAGAAAAATCGTGGACGTCACCGGCGCCGGCGATGCGCTTGCCGGCGCGACGGTCGCCGCCTTGCTGCGCGACATGCCCTTGCGTGCGGCGCTGCGCGAGGGCGTCGCCGCCGCGACGCTGGCCATCGAAAGCGCTGGCGCCGTTCCCGATTTCACCACGGCGACCTTCGCGCAAGCGCTGGCTCTTGTGCCCGATGAGCAGGAGATGGCATGAGACCGGCCAGTTCATGGTGCCGCCGTGCCGCTCAAGCGCCCGGAAGGATGCGCCGCACTCCGGATTGGAGATCCAGATGACCCCAGAGACCGCCCGCCCCTTCATCGATGTCCACGCGCCGGTGGCGCAAGCCTTGGCCGCCGGGAAGCCCGTGGTGGCGCTGGAAAGCACGATCATCACGCATGGCATGCCCTACCCCGATAATGGCGCCATGGCGGCCGACGTGGAAAAGATCATTGGGGATGGCGGCGGGGTGCCGGCGACGATCGCCGTGGTGGCAGGCCGCATCAAGATCGGCCTCTCCGACGGAGAACGCGAATCGCTCGCCATGACCGGCGATGCCATGAAGCTCTCGCGCGCCGATCTCGGCTTCGCCGTCGCGCAAGGGCGCACCGGCGGCACCACGGTTGCCGCCACCATGATCGCCGCGCACATGGTCGGCATAAAGGTGTTCGCCACCGGCGGCATTGGCGGCGTGCACAAGGGCGCCGAAAAAAGCTTCGATATTTCCGCCGATCTCGACGAGCTGGCGCGCACGCCCGTCATCGTCGTCTCGGCCGGGGCCAAGGCCATCCTCGACATCGAAAAGACGCTGGAAGTGCTGGAGACCCGCGGCGTGCCGGTGATCGGCCATGGCTGCGAGACCATGCCGGCCTTCTGGTCCAGGCAGTCGCCATTCCGCGCGCCGCTGACCTTGCACGCGCCGGAAGACATCGCGCATTTCTACAAGACGCGACAGGCGCTGGGCCTGAGCGGCGGCATGCTGATCGCCAACCCTGTGCCGGAGGATCAGGAAATCCCGGCCGGCGAGATGGCCGGCTACATCGAGGCCGCGCAGAAGGCCGCCGAGGCGCTCAACGTGACCGGCAAGGCTGTAACGCCGTTCCTGCTGTCCAAAATCCTGGAACTCACCGCCGGCCGGAGCCTGAAGACCAACATCGCGCTGGTCGAGAATAATGCGCGGCTGGCGGCGCGGATTGCCAGGGCGCTGTAGGGGACAGATCTGCTGCGCAGATCTATCAATACCTGCGGGCCAGCGCCCCCCTCTGTCCTGCCGGACATCTCCCCCACAAGGGGGGAGATCGGATATTCCGACTGCTTTCGCCAATTTTCAGCATCGAAGAAAGGGCGTCGCCGCCCAGACCGCCAATCTCCCCCCTTGTGGGGGAGATGTCCGGCAGGACAGAGGGGGGCGTGACAGAACGCGACTCATTCTGGATCGTCTTCAGAACCCATGACGGTATTCTTCGGCGAACGCAGCTCCTACTTCCCCGCCCGCCGCCCCGCCTCATAGGCCCGCCGCGCCCATACCGCCATCTCGTCGGGGTCGTCGAAGGCACCATCGGGAATGCTCCAGTAGGGCATCGCAACCAGCTTGCCGTGGCGGGACCCGGTGTAGGTCCACTGCGTGCAGCCGGCGGCCTCGAAGTCGGGCGCGCTTTGCTCGTCCGCTTTCAGCATCAATTCGCCGCGCAACACGATGGCGACGATGACGCCGTCGGCATAGATGCCCTTGCCGCCGAACAGTTTTCGGATGCTGACCGGGCCCAGGCTCTGGAAGAGTTCTTCTATGCGTTCATTGTCCATGCGCGGATCATGTCACCGCGATCCGGCCTTGTCATCGGCGCAACCAAAACCATGCTGACAGGTTGAAGGATGACCGATCGGAGTTTCCCGCCATGCCTGTCCTGCTCAAAGGCTCCTGCCGCTGCAATGCCGTTCGTTTCGAGGTGGAAAGCCACACGCCCGTGCCGTTCATGCTGTGCTACTGCTCGATCTGCCGCAAGCAGCAGGGCGGGGGCGGTTTTGCCATCAATCTCGGCGCCGACTACGAGACGATGACCATCCGGGGCAAGAGCAGCCTCGGCGTCTATCGGGCCGAGATCGAGGACGACGAACATCCGCATTGCGAGATCTCGACCGGAGAGCGCAATTTCTGCCGCAAATGCGGATCGGCGCTGTGGCTCTACGACCCGACCTGGCCGGAACTCGTCCATCCCTTCGCCTCGGCGATCGACAGCGACCTGCCGACACCGCCTGAGAAGGTGCATCTGATGTTGAAATACAAGGCCAACTGGGTCGAGCCCGATATCGGACCCGGCGACAAGGTGTTCGACGTCTATCCCGAGGAATCGATCGCCGACTGGCACAAGCGGACAGGAATGTGGGTGGAGTAGTTCTCTTCTTCCCGTTTACGGGAAGATGCAGGCAGATGAGAGACAGCTCAGACTTCGGACGGGGCAGCGGCGGCTCTCATCCGGCCCTTCGGGCCACCTTCTCCCCGTAAACCCGGCGAAAGAAGGTCAGGCCGAAGCGCGCGCCTCGGCCAGCGCCTTGAGATCGGCCGGCTTCAGTTCGACGGATTCGCCGCAGCCGCAAGCCGAGCTCTGGTTCGGGTTGTGGAAGGTGAAGCCGGTGCGCAGCGTTGTCTGCTCGAAATCCATCTCGGTGCCGAACAGGAAAAGTGCTGCCTCCGGCGCGACATAGACGTGGGCGCCGTCGCGTTCGATGTGGTCGTCCTTGGTATTGGGTTCGGTCACCAGATCGACCGTGTATTCCATGCCGGCGCAACCGCCCTTCTTGATGCCGAGGCGAATGCCATGCGCGCCTTCACGCGTGGCAACGATCTCGCGCACCCGGTCGGCGGCCTTTTCGGTCATCGTGATGACGGCAAAGCGTCCCATCTTTTTCCTTCTCCATTCCATGCAGGTTCAAGGCCTGCCGAATGATTCCTCACCTAAAATGGTGAAGTTTTACCACTGGCGCAAGTGTGACGGGCTCGACGTCAATACCAGCCCACCGCCACCTGCGCCTCTTCCGACATGCGGTCGGGCGACCAGGGCGGGTCGAATGTCATGTTGACCTCGACGCCCGACACGCCTTCGACGGCGCCGACGGCATTCTCAACCCATCCCGGCATCTCGCCGGCCACCGGGCAGCCGGGCGCGGTCAGCGTCATGTCGATCTTGACCGAGCGGTCGTCCTCGATATCGATCTTGTAGACGAGGCCAAGCTCGTAGATATCGGCCGGGATTTCCGGGTCGTAGACCGTCTTCAGCGCCGAAACGATGTCGTCGGTCAGCCGCGCCAGTTCGTCGGCGGGAATGGCGGAGGCGGAAACCACCGCATTGGCGGCCGCCTCGGGAACAGCGTCGGTGGCTGTGCTGGCATCTTCCATCATCGTCACCCGAAAAACTTGCGCGCTTTTTCCAGCGCGTCGGCCAAAGCATCGACTTCGGCCCGTGTATTATACATGCCGAACGATGCCCTGCATGTGGAGGTTACGCCGAAGCGTTTCAACAGCGGCTGGGCGCAATGAGTGCCCGCGCGCACAGCCACGCCTTGCCGGTCGATCACCATCGACACGTCATGGGCATGAATGCCTTGCAGCTCGAACGAGATGATGGCGCCCTTGCCGGGCGCGTCGCCGAAGATGCGCAGCGAATTGATGGCGCGCAATCGTTCGTGCGCATAGTCCTTCAAATCGGCCTCGTGCGCCGCGATCCGTTCGCGGCCGATCTTTTCCATGTAGTCGAGCGCGGCGCCCAGCCCGATCGCCTGGACGATCGGCGGCGTGCCGGCCTCGAAGCGGTGCGGCGGCTCGTTGTAGGTGACGATGTCCTCCGTCACCTCCTCGATCATCTCGCCGCCGCCCATGAAGGGGCGCATGCGCTGCAGGATGTCCTTCTTGCCATAGAGCACGCCGATGCCGGAGGGTCCGTAGACCTTGTGGCCGGTGAAGACGAAGAAATCGCAGTCGAGGTCCTGCACGTCGATGGGCATATGGACGGCGCTCTGGCTGCCGTCGACGAGCACGGGAATGCCGCGCGAATGCGCGATCCGCACGATCTCCTTGATCGGCGTCACCGTGCCCAGCGCGTTCGACATCTGCGTGATGGCGACCAGCTTTGTCCGGTCGGTCAATCGCTTTTCGAATTCCTCGATATGGAAGACGCCGAGATCGTCCACCGGCACCCAGACCAGTTTGGCGCCCTGGCGCTCGCGGATGAAATGCCAGGGAACGATGTTGGAGTGGTGCTCCATGATCGACAGCACGATCTCGTCGCCCTCGCCGATATTGGGCATGCCATAGCCATAAGCGACCGTGTTGATCGCCGACGTCGTGTTCGAGGTGAAGACGATGTTGTCGGTGCTGGGCGCGTTGAGGAAGCGGCGCACCGTCTCTCGCGCCTTTTCATAGGCGTCGGTCGCCGCATTGGACAGGAAGTGCAGGCCGCGATGGACGTTGGCGTATTCCTGGCTATAGGCGTGCTGGACGGCGTCGAGCACCGCCTGCGGCTTCTGCGCCGAGGCGCCGTTATCGAGATAGACGAGAGGTTTGCCGTAGACGTCGCGCGACAGAATCGGGAAGTCGCGGCGGATCGCCTCGACGTCGTAGAAATCGCCGATCTTGCCTGGTGCGTTCATCACTTCACCCGTGCGTCAAAAACCATTCGTCGAGTCGCGCTTCCAGCGCCTCGACGATCACCTCGTCGTCCAGTTCCTCGATCACCTCGGCGACGAAAGCCTTCACCAGCAGACCACGGGCGCTCTTCTCGTCGATGCCGCGCGCCATCAGGTAAAACAGATGGTTGTGGTCGATCTCGGTGACGGTCGCGCCATGGCCGCAGACGACGTCGTCGGCGAAGATTTCGAGTTCCGGCTTGGTCGAGAACTCGCCGTCGTCCGAGAGAAGCAGCGTGTTGCAAGCCATTTTGGCGTTGGTCTTCTGCGCATATTGATGGACGTTGATGCGGCCCTGGAAGACGCCGCGGGCCTTGCCGGTCACGACATTGCGGATCACTTCCGTCGACGTCGTGTGCGGCACCGCATGGTCGAGCACCATGGTTGTGTCCGTGTGGGCGTCGCCGGCCAGCAGGTTGATGCCGCGCAACTGGAAGTCGGCGCCCTCGCCCGTGGTCTTCACCACGACCTCCTGGCGCACGAGCTTGCCGCCGGCGTTCATGACGAACAGCGTCAGCTTCGCATTCTTGCCGATATGAGCCTTGAACTGCGCCAGATGCGTTGTCGTGTCCGGCTGCTCCTGGATGATCAGCCAGGTCACCTCCGCGCCTTCGCCGAGCACGAGCTGACTGACCGAGCTGACAAGGGCCGCGCCCTCGCCGGCCTGGCGCTCGACGATCACAGCCTTGGCATCGGCGCCGGCGCGCACGGCCAGGCGCACATGCGTCTGGCCGCCGGCCTGCAGGTTCTGCAATTCGATCGGCTTTTTCACTTCGGTGCCATCGGCGATGTCGACGAAATAGCCGTCGGCGACGAAAGCCGTGTTCAGCGCCCCGATGGCATCGTCGCTGCCATAGGGATCGAGCCCAGGCGCGATGCTGCCGTCGGTCAGTTTCTCCGACAGGGCCTGGACGCTGACGCCTTCGATTCCGGGCATTTTGGCGCTCGACACGCCATTGAGAAGCGGCAACACGGTGGAACCTTCAACAACTGGTGCGATGGCTTTGGCCACGGCGGTCGGATCGAAATCCGGCACGGCGTTCAGCAGCCGGCGCAGGTCCGTGTAGTGCCAGGATTCGATGCGCCGGGTCGGCAGGCCGTGCTTCACCGCCTCGATGGCGTCGTCGCGCTTCAACATCACCGCGCCGTCGCCCGGCAGCAGCGACAACCGTTCGCCGAAAGCGTCGATCAACGCGGTTTCGGCCGGCGTCCGCTGCGGTTGTGTATGCATGTTCATCAGTTTGACCTTGCCTTCTGGCATCTCACGCGGCTTGCCCGATCACGCCGGCATAGCCATTGGCCTCCAAATCGAGCGCCAGCGACTTGTCGCCGGACTTGATGACCTGGCCCTTGTAGAGCACGTGCACAGTGTCGGGCACGATGTGTTCGAGCAGCCGCTGATAGTGGGTAATGACGACAATGGCGCGCTCGGGCGAGCGCAGCGCGTTGACGCCATCGGAGACGATCTTGAGCGCATCGATGTCGAGCCCGGAATCGGTCTCGTCAAGCACGCAGAGCTTTGGCTCCAAAAGCTTCATCTGCAGGATCTCGGCGCGCTTCTTCTCGCCGCCGGAAAAGCCGACATTGAGCGGCCGCTTCAGCATGTTCATGTCCATGTTGAGCGAGGCTGCGGCATCCTTCACCCGCTTCAAAAATTCGGGGATCTTCAGCGGCTCCTCGCCGCGCGCCTTGCGCTGCTCGTTCATGGCAACCTTCAGGAACTCCATGGTCGCCACGCCCGGTATCTCCATCGGATACTGGAAGGCCAGGAAAATGCCCGAAGTCGCGCGCTCGGCCGGATCCATTTCGAGGATCGACTGGCCGTTGTAGAGGATATCGCCCTCGGTGACCTCATAGTCCTCGCGGCCGGCCAGGATGTAGGACAACGTCGACTTGCCCGAGCCGTTCGGTCCCATGATGGCGGCGACCTCCCCGGCTTTCACCGTCAGATTCAGGCCGCGGATGATTTCGGTGCCGTCATCGACGATGCGGGCATGCAGGTTCTTGATTTCAAGCATTCTTTTGTTTCCTGAATATCTGTCCGGTCAGCCGACCGAGCCCTCGAGCGAAATTCCGATCAACTTCTGGGCTTCGACGGCGAACTCCATCGGCAGTTGCTGGATCACGTCCTTGACGAAGCCGTTGACGATCAGCGCGATCGCTTCCTCCTCCGGAATGCCGCGTTGCATGACGTAGAATTTCTGGTCCTCGGAAATCTTCGACGTCGTCGCTTCATGCTCGAACTGAGCCGTCGCGTTCTTGGCCTCCATGTAGGGCACGGTGTGGGCGCCGCACTGGTCGCCGATCAGCAGCGAGTCGCAATTGGTGAAGTTGCGCGCGTTGGTCGCCTTGCGGTGCGCAGAAACCTGGCCGCGATAGGTGTTCTGCGAGAAGCCGGCGGCGATGCCCTTGGAGATGATACGGCTCGACGTGTTCTTGCCGAGATGGATCATCTTGGTGCCGCTATCGACCTGCTGGTAGCCGTTCGAGACGGCGATCGAATAGAACTCGCCCGAGGAATCGTCGCCGCGCAGGATGCAGCTCGGATATTTCCAGGTGATGGCCGAGCCGGTCTCGACCTGCGTCCATGAAATCTTCGAGCGGTGGCCACGGCAATCGCCGCGCTTGGTGACGAAATTGTAGATGCCGCCCTTGCCCTCGGCGTCGCCGGGATACCAGTTCTGCACCGTCGAATATTTGATTTCGGCATCGTCGAGCGCCACCAGTTCCACCACCGCGGCGTGAAGCTGGTTCTCGTCGCGCTGCGGCGCCGTGCAGCCTTCGAGATAGGAGACGTAGGCCCCCTCCTCGGCGATGATCAGCGTGCGCTCGAACTGGCCGGTGTTCTTCTCGTTCATGCGGAAATAGGTCGACAGTTCCATCGGGCAGCGAACGCCCTTGGGCACGAAGACGAACGAGCCGTCGGTGAACACGGCCGAATTCAGCGTCGCATAAAAATTATCCGACGTCGGCACGACCGAGCCGAGATATTTCTTCACCAGTTCCGGATGTTCGCGGATGGCTTCCGAGATCGAGCAGAAGATGACGCCGGCCTGCGCCAGCTCCTTCTTGAAGGTGGTGACGACGGAAACCGAATCGAACACGGCGTCGACGGCGACGCGGCCGGATTTATAGACGTTGTCGCTGGCTTCCTCGAGCTCGGACGCGTCGGTCTTCTGGACGCCCGCCAGGATCTCCTGCTCCTTCAGCGGAATGCCGAGTTTCTCATAGACCTTCAGGATTTCGGGATCGACGTCGCTGAGCGACGTCGGGCCGGGCGTGCTCTTCGGCGCCGCGTAGTAGTAGATGTCCTGGAAATCGATCTTGGGATAGTTGACGCGCGCCCAGGTCGGCTCTTCCAGCGTCAGCCAGCGCCGGTAGGCTTCCAGTCGCCATTCCAGCATCCAGGACGGTTCGTCCTTCTTCGCCGAAATGAAACGGATGATGTCTTCGCTCAGGCCCTTGGGGGCCTTGTCGACAGCGATTTCGGTCTGGAATCCGTATTTGTATTGGTCGACGTCGATCTTTCGGACCCGATCGATCGTGTCCTGCACAGCAGGCATATGCGTTCTCCATCCACGCCGGGGTCAAGGCCCGACAGTTTTCAAACTATGGCACCGCCGGATGAGCACCCAAGGAGCACCCGCGGCGGCGTAAGTTTCATATAGTGCGCTTCGGCCGGAAATTCACCCGGCCAGCATGAAACGCACGGCTCTACCAGGCCGAAAGGCCCAAATTCGTCCAACCGCTACGCGGCCTTCTCCTTGCGCACCCGACGCGCGGCGATTTCCGCCAGCGCCAGGCGGAACGCCTCGATGTCCTGCGCGCCGGTCGCCGCGCCGATCGATACGCGCAACGCACCCGGACTGTCACCCTGCCCCATGGCCTTCAGCACATGGCTCGGACCGACTTTTCCGGACGAGCAGGCAGAACCCGCCGACAGCGCCACACCAGCCAGGTCGAAGGCGATCTGCGCCGTCTCGGCCTTGATGCCGGGAATAGCGAAGAATGTCGTGTTGGCAAGCCTCGGCGCGCCGGTTCCGAAGATTTCCACGTCCGGCACTAACATTTTTACGATGGCCTCGATCTCGTCGCGACGCCGACGCACCGCATCGATGGCCTCCAATCCGGCGAGAGCCTCCCGCGCCGCCGCGCCAAACCCCGCAATGCCGGGCAGGTTCTCCGTGCCGCCGCGATGGCCCTTCTCCTGGCCACCGCCGTTGATGAGAGGCGTCGGCATCATCAGATCGGCAGCGGCGACGATGGCGCCGACGCCCTTTGGGCCGCCGATCTTGTGCGACGACAATATCAGATAGTCGGCGTAACCCGCCGAAATGTCGATCGAAATGCGGCCTGCCGCCTGAACCGCGTCTACGACGAGGACACCGCCGACCGCCTTTACGATTTCGGCGATACGATCGACCGGCTGGATGACGCCAGTCTCATTATTGGCGGCATGGATTGCCACCAGCGGCAGGCCGCTGGCCTTGTCGTGCGCGGCAAGGGCGTTTGCCATTGCTTCGAGGTCGACAATTCCGTCGGCGTCGACGCCGATCCGCGTCACCTGCGAGGCCGGGAAGGACCCGCCGTTCAACAGGCAGGGGTGGTCGGCTTCGCAGACGTAGAGATGGCTCATGCGGATGGTCCCGCGCCCCATCCGCCAATCGGGCGTCAGCAGCATCGAGGCGGCTTCCGTCGCGCCTGACGTGAACACGACATGCCCAGGCTTGGCCTTCACCAATTCCGCCACATCACGCCTTGCGGTTTCGATCAGGCGACGCGCCGAGCGCCCTTCGGCGTGGACCGATGATGGATTGGCGGCGATATCGAGCGCCGCGACCATAGCCTCGCGTGCCGCTGCAAGCAGCGGCGCACTGGCATTGTAGTCGAGATAGGCGCGCATTCCGGCCATTTCCTTCCAGTTGGTCCCGTCAGAAGCCATTCCACCGAGATATCGCGTTATTTCCTTGAAATTCCAAGGCAAGCCGTCCTATTTACGCGGCTTGCGGCGCGGGCGGCCGGGCGATTGCGTTTCGGCCACCCAGTTTTGAACAATTCTAAACTAGCTTCTATGAAGACGCTCGCCCTGCGTCAAGGCCAGAGGAAGGTTGTTCCGGGCGCCGCGCATTTCTTATTACCCAAGTGGAGTATTTCATGCCTGAGGTCATTTTCACCGGTCCGGCCGGCCGTCTCGAGGGTCGCTACCAGCCCTCGAAGGAAAAGAGCGCGCCGATCGCCATTGTCTTGCATCCGCACCCGCAATTCGGCGGCACGATGAACAACAAGATCGTCTACGACCTCTTCTACATGTTCCAGAAGCGCGACTTCACCACGCTGCGCTTCAATTTCCGCGGCATCGGCCGCAGCCAGGGCGAATTCGATCACGGTACAGGCGAATTGTCGGATGCGGCCGCTGCACTCGACTGGGTGCAGTCGCTGCATCCGGATTCCAAGAGTTGCTGGGTTGCCGGCTATTCGTTCGGCTCGTGGATCGGCATGCAGCTTTTGATGCGCCGTCCCGAGATCGAAGGCTTCATCTCGGTCGCGCCGCAGCCCAATACCTACGATTTCTCTTTCCTCGCTCCCTGCCCCTCCTCGGGGCTCATCATCCATGGCGACGCCGACAAGGTGGCACCGCCGAAGGACGTGCAGGGCCTGGTCGATAAGCTGCACACGCAAAAGGGCATCACCATCACGCAGAAGACCTTGCCCGGCGCCAATCATTTCTTCGCCAACGATGCCGAACTACTGATCGAGGAATGCGCGGATTATCTCGATCGCCGGCTGGCCGGCGAATTGTCGGATCCGCGCCCGAAGCGGCTGCGCTAAAGGGCGGATGACCGCGATGTACCAGCCTCCTCATTTCCAGGAAACGCGGCCGGACGTGCTGCACGGGCTGATCCGGGCGCATCCGCTCGGCCTGTTGGTTTCCGGCGGACCCGAGGGGCCGGTCGCCAACGCCATCCCGTTCCTGCTTGACGCCGATATCGGGCCAAATGGCAGGCTGCGCGCTCATCTGGCCAAAGCCAATCCGCAATGGCACCTCATCGCCGACAATCCGGCCTCGACGGTGCTGATCGTCTTCCAGGGCACCGACGCCTATGTGACGCCGTCCTGGTACGAGACCAAGCGCGAAACCGGCAAGGTGGTGCCGACCTGGAACTATGCCATCGTGCAGGTGCGCGGCACCGCGAAGGTGATCGACGACCAGGACTGGCTGGCGCGGCAGATCGCTGACCTGACGGCTTCGCAGGAGGGCGCGCGTGAGGCGCCATGGGCGGTCACCGATGCGCCTGCCCCGTTTATCCAGTCGCAGATCAAGGGCATCATCGGGCTGGAGATCGAGATCAGCGAAATCCACGGCAAATGGAAGGTCAGCCAGAACCGTCCCGTCGCCGATCGCGCAGGCGTTGCGCGCGGGCTTGAGAGCGAGACGGCCAATTCATCCGACATGGTGCACTTGGTAAGGTCCTACGGCGGATTGGACGGCGAGTAGAGCAGTTCACCGTTTCGCGGAACGGAGAACTCTCTAACTCCTTGTTTTGACGCAATTCCGGACGGAAAACCGTATACACTTTTCCTGGAATTGCTCTAAATCCCAGGCTCAACGGATCGGACGGCCGTTCGCCTTGTTTCGACCGATCAGCCGAAAGGTCGGCTTGCGCACCGGCAATCCCGACCGTGTCGGGCTGAAGATGAAGCCGAGCCGGGCAAAGACCAATCCGCAAACCAGCGCGAAGGCAAAGCCAAGACCAAAGCCGGCGACGGTATCACTCGGATAATGCGCGCCGACGAAGACCCGCGTCGAGGCGATGCAGGCCGTGACCGGCAAGGCGATGTACCAGCGCCGCGGGAACAAAAGCAGCAGGATGCCGAACACGGCCCCCATGGTCGTGGCGTGACCGGAAGGAAAACCGGCAAAGCGCGCATCGAAGGCGAAGGGACGCAACGACAGGACCCCAAGATCCTGAAAATAGAGCGGACGCGCCCGGCCAATCGCATATTTCAGGACATTGACCAGCAGGCCGGACAGGCCGACGGCGCTCAGTGCAAGGAACGCCAGGCAGGTCCAGTTGTAGACGAGCATCAATGACCGCCGCGACAGGCTTCGCCAGTCCGTCAGATTGGCCCCTATGAGCAGCAGTGCCGGCGGGATGAGATACCAGCCGCCCAGGCCGAACTGCGTCAGGAACTCGGCAAGCCGGCCGAATCCCGCCGACCACTGGCCGTGCAGCAATCCCGCAGGCGTGTCGAGGCCGGCGAACGCCACTGCCGTCAGCAAAATCCAGGCCGAGATCCAGAGCGGCCAGAGGATCTTGGGATACGATGCGGAACGAGCGGCGAAGCGCCCTCTGACGATCCGCAGCGTGTCGTGGAAATTGCCGGCCGACCGACGCAGCACCGCGGCGGGCGCGATGGAAACGGAAGGGCGCGGTTTCACCAGCATTGAAAACCCCATCCCATTGTCGAACTCATTGGGCGATACGGTAGAGGCCGAGCGACATTTTGTCTCCCGAGGAAAAGTTGAGCCCGTCGATCGTCGTAAGACGGCTGGCCGCCTTGCCTTGCCCGGCCAGCAATCCATTGAGTTTCTGCTCATCCTCGACCGGCGCCAGCCCCAGCGCGCAGGCGGGGTCCGCAAGCAGGTGCTTTGCCACGCCATCGGTATCGGTCAGCACCGTTTTCGTGCCCACCAGGAACACAAGGCTCGGTTCGTGATACTGGGCCGACGCCAGCACCGAGGTGTCGCAGGGCTTGTAGGCGCGCACAGCCTCGTTGATCGCCGGGCTCAGCCATATCGGTCCCAAGGATGGGGCGATGACACCAAACAGCAACCCGTAGGTGATGCCCGCACAGGCCGCGACGGCGCCGATACGGGCAAGCGGTACTTGCAACTGTCGCGAGAAGGCCAGATAGCCGGCGCCGAGCGCCGACGCGGCCGCCGGAATGCTCCACCAGGAGAAGGCATGGGTGAAGTAGATCGGGGCGGCCACGCAGACCGCCGCCAGGCCGAGGCTGACCACGACCAGGCCAAAGGCCGTCGACCACCACAACCATTGCTGCCATCGCCGGAGCGGCGCATTGGCGTCCTGCGGCTGCAATGTCAAAAGCCAGCCGATCAGCAGCGCCATGCCGGGATAGGCCGGCAGCACATAGTGCGGCAGCTTGGTCGGGATCAACTCGAACACCAGCCAGAAGGGGATGTACCAGGCGAGGCAGAAGCGCAGCCTGACATCGTCGCGGAGCCGGTTAAGGGCTTGCAGGCCGGCGCCGACGGCGATCAGGCCGAACGGCCACATGAACAGCGAGTAGGTCAGCATGTAGAAGCCGGGCGGCAGGCCGTGCGATTCCTCGCCCTGGGCGACCTTGCCGAGCATATCCTTGCCGACGGCCTGCTGGAGGAAGGCGCCGTGGCTTTTCCAGGTGATCAGGGCGAGCCAGGGCAACACGATCAGCACGACGAGCAGCAGGCCGCGTCCCACTTTGAGCTTCGACAGCCAGCGCCCGTCGCGTTCGAATGCAAACAAGACAGCGATGGTGAGCGCCGACAGCAGTGGGGCGATCGGCCCCTTGATGAGGATCGCGGCCCCTTGCGCCAGCCAGAATATCCACCAAAGATGGCCGGCGACGGGCTCGTTGCGGCGCGATGCCAGATAGATCTGCGCCAGCGCGCCCTGCGCCGCCACGCAGCAGGCCAGCAGCATCGCATCGGTCTTGGCGTCGCGGCCCTCGAAGGCGGTGGCGAAGATCGCCGCCATCACCAGGCCTGCGGCGATGCCGGCGCTGGTTCCGAAAAGCCTGGTGCCGGTCCAGGCGATGCCGAGAACGGCCAGGGCGATGCCCAGCGTCGACACCAGGCGATAGATCCATATTGGTGCGGCGGCGCCCTTGCCGCTCAGGGCCACGGCCGCGGATTGCAGCCAATAGATGCCGATCGGCTTCTGGTAGCGTGAGGCGTCCTGAAAGCGGATGTCGACATAATCGCCGCTCTCGACCATCTGCTTGGTGGCCTGGACGAAGCGCGGCTCGTCACGATCCAGCGGCGGCATGGACGCAAGTCCCGACACCGTCATCACCAGGCTGAACAGGAAGAGAAGGATGTAGTTCCTGTTCAGCGCCATATTCCAGCCTCTCCGACCATTCTTGCTGATGCGCAAAGCCGCTCAATCGACCTTGGTCATCGCCGCCTTGCGTTCATTGGCGATCAGCCAGAGATTTCTGATGTAGATGAACAAGCCCATGCCCTGGCCGGCGATGAACACCGGGTCCTGCCGCTTGATCGCATAAACCAGCAGCAGAGCCCCGCCGAACAGCGAGAAGAACCAGAAGGCGATCGGCACGACGCTACGCTTGGCCTTTTCCGATGCAAGCCACTGCACGACGAAGCGCATGGTGAAAAAGAACTGGGCGACGAAGCCGAGCAGGATCCATGCGTTGAACTGTTCGATGAAGACCCGGTGGATCCAGGTCACCAGTTCCTGAAGCACGTTAACCATGCATGATTTCCTCTACTTTTGGCATCCGGCGACGCCTGCGGCGCAGCCACCAGACGCCGCAGAGATCGAGCACGCCTTGGAGGCCGCGGTCGAAAATCCCATAGTTCGACTTGCCGTGGCGGCGGGAGCGGTCGACGACGTCGCAATGCACGACATGGTATCCTTCCTGGATGACCAGCGCCGGAACGAAGCGATGGGTGCCGTCGAAGAACGGCAGCTTGCGCAGGATCTCGGTGTGGACCGCCTTCAGGCCGCAGCCGGTGTCGCGCGTCTCGTCATGCAGGATGGCGTTTCTCAGCCAGTTGGCGAACCGCGACGCCAGTTGCTTGACCTTGCTGTCACGGCGCTTCAGGCGCTGCCCTTGCGCGGCGCCGTAGCCGGGCCCGGCCCGCCGCAAGGCGTCAACCAGCATGGGAATGTACTGAGGATCGTTCTGACCATCGCCGTCGATCGTGGCGACGATGCTTCCGCGCGCCGCCCAGGCGCCGGAGCGTACCGAGAGGCTCTGGCCGGCCGATTTCTCGTGCCGCAATTCCCTGACGGGAAACGGGCGAAGTGCTGCCTGCTTGGCGAGAACGGCTGCGGTTCCATCGGTCGAGCCGTCGTTGACGATGATCAGTTCGAAGTCGCGCCCGGTCATCGCCGCCTCGATCTCATCGATCAGCAGCGGCAGGTTTGCCGCCTCGTTCCTGCAAGGAATGACGATGGATATCAATGCGTCCGGCATGTCGCGTGGGGCTCTGTCGTCGGATATGGCATTGGGTGGATGCCGTGCGGTGCCGCTTGGGGTCGTGGGCTGCAAGGACCTTTTGGCGCGCGCCTCATTACGCCAGCACAAACAATGAAGCAAGCATCCGCGCCGAGAGGCGGCTTGCGGCGTTTCAACAACGAGTGATTGCCAAGACCCTGGTCGAAGCGCGATGGGCGCCAAACCCGATTCCACTTTTGCTGATCGCGAGTCCCTGGTTAAAGCGCGATCGGACGCAAAACCGGATTCCACTTTTGCTGATCGCGCTTGGGTGCTAAACGCGCGCGTTCATATACGTCCGTACCGGATCGGCCGGGCGCTTTCGGGAAAGAAAACATGCCTGCCTTCAAATCCGATTTCCTGCGCACGATGAGCGAGCGCGGCTTCATCCACCAGACTTCGGATGATGCCGGGCTGGACGATCTCTTCGCCACCGAGACGGTGACGGCCTATATCGGCTTCGACGCGACCGCCAAGAGCCTGCACGCCGGCTCGCTGATCCAGATCATGATGTTGCACTGGCTGCAGCAGACCGGCCACCGGCCGATCGCCTTGATGGGCGGCGGCACCTCGATGATCGGCGACCCTTCCTTCAAGGACGAGGCGCGCAAGCTTCTGACACCGCGCGATATCGACGACAATCTCGCCGGTATCCGCCGCAATTTCATGCCATATCTCAAATTCGGCAGCGGCCCGAATGACGCGATCATGGTCAACAACGCCGACTGGCTGATGGAGATCAACTACGTCAATTTCCTGCGCGACGTCGGCCGTCACTTTTCGGTCAACCGCATGCTGGCCTTCGATTCCGTCAAGCTGCGGCTCGACCGCGAGCAGTCGTTGTCCTTCCTCGAATTCAACTACATGATCCTGCAGGCCTATGACTTCGTCGAGCTCTACAAGCGTCTCGGCTGCCGTCTGCAGATGGGCGGCTCCGATCAGTGGGGCAACATCATCAACGGCATCGATCTCGGTCGCCGCATGGAGGACGCGCAGCTTTATGCGCTGACCACGCCGCTGCTCACCACCTCGTCGGGCGCCAAGATGGGCAAATCCGCCACGGGCGCCGTCTGGCTTGATGCCGAGATGCTCTCGCCTTACGAATTCTGGCAATATTGGCGCAACACCGAGGACGCCGATGTCGGCCGTTTCCTGAAACTCTATACGACGCGTCCGTTGGACGAGGTGGCGCGTCTGGAGAAGCTGGGAGGATCCGAGATCAACGAGGCGAAAAAGATCCTCGCCACCGAGATCACCGCCTTGCTCCACGGTCGCGGCGCCGCCGAACAGGCCAGCGAAACCGCACGCAAGACGTTCGAGGAGGGTGCCCTCGCAGAGACGCTGCCGAGCGTCGAGGTCGAGAACGCCAAGCTCGAAGCCGGCGTCGGCATCCTGTCGCTGCTGGTGACCGCCGGACTGGCGGCGTCCAACGGCGAAGCACGGCGGCATGTGCAAGGCGGTGCGGTACGGCTCAACGATCAGCCCGTCAGTGATGATCGCCGCACGGTCACACTTCAGGATTTGAGTCCGGAAAACGTCGTAAAGCTTTCACTCGGCAGGAAAAAACATATATTGGTGCGGCCGATCTGAGGCCCCTTCACCGGTACTCGAAGATCGACCTGAATATCCCCGGCGCGATCACCGAGAGCGGATTGATGTCGAGCAGCGGCTTGTTGGCGTTGCCCTTGAGCCGGTAGGTCACGCCGATCAGGCCGCGGTCGCGGCCATTGCCCAGAAGCGCGCCGACGATGGGCAGTTCGCCGAAGATGCGGTTGAGGCCATAGACCGGCATGAAGGTGCCGGTCATGTCCATATTGTTGTTCTGGTCATAGAGCGTGCCCTGGAACGTGGTGCCTATGCGCGGACCGCGCAGCACGCCATTGGCCAGCCTGAGATAGCCGCTGCCTTTCTCGATCTCGGCGTAGCCGCGTTCGAACTGTACCCGCGAGGTGTCGAGCTTGCCCTTGACCGCCTGGTTGAGGCTGCGGCTGTCGCCTGCCGGCGTGGTCGAGACGATGGACGCGAGCTTCGGTTCGTTGACGACGAAGAAGTTCGTCGTGTCCACCTTGCCCTTCATAGGCCCGTCGCCCGCTCCCGACAAGGCCAGGGCAATCGCTCCGCCTTCCATGTGCTCGTAGATATTGAGGAACCTGAGGATCGCACCGGCGTCCGCCGACTGCACGTTGAGCGAGCGCCGGCCGGCGCCGCTCGTGTTGCTGATGACAATGGCGGCTCCCGAACTTGCGGTGGCGCTGACCTTCAGCCCGTTCACCTTCGAACCGGCCGCGCTGTAATCGAGCTTGAGATCGGACAATTGCTCGTCGTGGAAGCCGGTCAGCCGATCGACATCGGCGCTGACGGAAATCGCGTCGGCGCCCGTCGTCTTGGTCGCGGTGTCGACGTCGGAGGTGAATTGCTTGATCAGCGAGCGGGCATCCAGGGCGTTGCCGCTGATGTTGACTGCATAGCCCCTGCCCGATCGCTTGACGGACACCGCCACGTCGTCGCCCCGGTTCAGCGCGACTTTGCTAAACTTTGCCGACGACAGGGCCCCGTTGACCAGCACGATGTTGCCGTCGACGGAGAATGTCTTGCCGTCGAGGTCGAAGTCGGACAGCGTCGTGGTGTCGCCGGACGTGGTCATGACGAATGTAGCACTTGCGGGAATCCCTGCCCCCTTGCTCCATCCAGCCCAGGGGATGTCGAGCCTGGCATTGGTCAAGTCGGCCGATACGTTCTGGTTGCCCTCGCCGCTTTTGTCGATCGCGACCTTCACGGTTCCGCCCAGCAACGGGGCCAGCCCCGGCATGGCGGCGGCGCGGATCTTGTCGTCGAGCACCAGGGTCACCTTGCGGCTGCGTGCCGGTCCGCCATCCTCCAGCGGCTCGATCAGGTCGAGTTCGGCCGGAATGCCGTTCAGGGACGCCTTGGCGGAAATGACAGCCTTTTCAGGGTCGACCGTGACGGAACCGTCGGCATCCGTGACGGTCTGACCTTCGAACGGCTTGGCCAATGAAAGCCCGCTGTAGTCGAGCGATACCAGCCAATCGAGCTTCGAGCTGTCGACGCCGGATTGCAGCGGAATATCGGCCCTGACATGGCCGGTGACGCTGCCGGACAGGTCTTCCGGCAGGAAGCCGACATGACGCATGGCGTTGATCGGCTCGTAGGAGGCAAGTTCAGCGACCGCGGACGCTTCGCCGGCAACGTCGATGTCGAGTGCGCCGACGACCGGCGGGCGGTTGGCTGCCTTGACGGTCAGCGTACCGTTGCTGGCCGCCACGGTGCGGCCGCTGGGCATGAAGACGGTGCCCGAGGACAGGGAGATATCGACGTCATTGCCGTGGAAGGCGACGACACCGACGGCATCGCGGATCGGCGGGATGCGGCCAGCCGTGTCGAAACGCGATCCTTCTATCTGGAAGCGGCCGAACACCTCGTCGGCGGAAAGCGGCACACCATTGCCGAGGCGATCAGGCACCACCTGGAATTGAAGATTGGCGTCCACGACGCGGCCGCCGAACAGATTGTCCAATACCCAGAGCCGCGCATTGCGCGCCGAAAACCATGGCCAAAGCTGCTTGACGTGCGAGACCGGCATGTCGTGGACGTTGAGCGCCAGATTGATGCCGGGAGCCTTGCCGTCAACGAACTCCACGGCCGCGGTGCCAAGGACCTCGCTGGAAGCGGCGGATCGGACTGCGATCTGATCGGCTACCAATCTATGGCTTTTGGTCTGGTAGACGCCGGCGATGCGGGCAAGGAAGGTGAGCGCCGGCTCCGGCGATTCCGAAGGCGCCAGCGTCGAGCCGTCACTGGTCAGATCGTATCGGTAGGCCGGCTCCTCACCGGCGGCGCCGGTCGCGGGCCTCGGCCCAATCGAGCCGGCGAAATCGAAGGTCGAGCGGCCGGTCTTGAGCAACAGCCGGTCCACCTGGATCTTGTTGCTGCCGCGCACGAGCGTGGCGTCGAGGTCGACATCGGCCGACAGCAGGCCGCGCGAGCCGAGATCAAGCACCGATCCCCTGGACGACAAGGCAGCCGTCAGCCGCGACGCGGTGTCGCCGGCGCCTTGCGCCCCTTTGAGCGTCACGCTGAGCGCGCCCAACCTACTGCCGGACGCCGCGGCGCCGCTCGCGCCACCATCTTCGGCGATACCGACGGTGGCATCCAGCGACATCACGCGCCGGGTCTCGGCATCGCGGCTGGCGGATGCGGCGACGGTCACCGCCTTGCCGTCGACATTTGCCTGCGAGGAGAACTCCATGCCGCCAGTCCCCGACTGCAAGACGACCGCGTCGGCGACGGTGATCAACCTGACCGCCTCGGTATCGGGCAAGACGAATGCCACATTGTGAAGATCGATACGATGCAGCGATTCCTCGCGCACCGCATCGAGAGCGTGATTGATGTTGGCAAAGAGCGCATCGGACAGTTTTTCGGGATCGATCAGCCCGTCTCGATTGCGCAGCTCGGCCGTCCAGTCGCCGCCCGACGGCATCGCCGCGGTAACGATGCGCGCATCGGAAATCCTGGCGCTGGTCAGCCGCACCTCGCCTCGAAGCAGCGGCAGCAGGCGCATGCCGAAACGCACCCTGCCCGCGTCGGCCATGGGCTTGCCGTCGCTTGCCTTCAGGCTGACGTCGCTCACCTGGAGAGCGACGAAGCTTGAACTGTCGAGGGTGATGCGGGCGGGCCCGACCGCAACATCGACATCGACGCCCGCAAGCTTCTCGATGGCGGCCTCCGCCTCGACGCGCAGCCGGTCGGCCCCTATTCCGGAGACGCCGATGAGATAGACGGCCACCGCCGCCAGCGCCACCAGCGCAATGGCGCCGGCAAACAGCCGCGAAAGGATGCGAAAACCGCGCCCGATCGCCGCCTGGCCGAGAGGCGGAACGCGGCAAGCCGACGGCAAGGCGCCCAGGTCGGTGATTTCATCCCGCCTGAACCTGATCTTCTCGTGCTGCGGTTGCTCCTGATCCACGCAATTTTCCGTTCTACGAACTCGCTCGTGGACGAATCCCCGCTCGACACTATATCGGTGTGGCTTCGCGCGTAACCTCAAACAAGGGCATCGATATGGCCGACCTCAATGTGGGCGACGTTGCGCCGCAATTCGAGCTGCCGCGGGACGGCGGCGGTTCGCTCAGCCTGACCGGCTTCGCCGGCAGGCCTGTCGTCCTCTACTTTTACCCACAGGACGACACCACCGGCTGCACCGCCGAAGCGATCAGCTTTTCGCAGCTGAAGCCGGAATTCGAGAAGGCCGGCGCCGTCGTGATCGGCCTGTCGCCCGACAGCGCCAGGAAGCACGACAAGTTCAAATCGAAATATGATCTTACCATCGACCTTGCCGCCGACGAGGAGCGCAAGGTGATAGAGGCCTATCATCTTTGGGTCGAGAAATCGATGTATGGCCGCAAATACATGGGCGTCGAGCGGGCGACGTTCCTGATCGGCCGCGACGGGCGTATCGCCAGGATCTGGCGCAAGGTCCGCGTCAAGGGCCATGCCGAGGAAGTCCTGGAAGCCGTTCGCGCGCTTTAAGGGCCGGCAGCGTCTCCGTGCCAGCGCCTTGTTTTCAGAAGGCGGCGCGAAGATTTCTCCCACAACCCCACGCTCGTTTTGCGGGCAATCCTTGCCGACGCCTTGCTTCGGCAAAGCTTTGTTAACCTTAATAATGTGTAGTCGGGCTGTCGTGGTGTCGTAAACGAAAGCTTGGTCCCGTGAACGCAACCGGTCAGTCCGCGATCTTTGGCAGGCGCAAGGAACCGCATACAGTCATCATCGCCCGCGGCAGCGAGATCAGGCACTTCACGATCCGGCCCTGGCTGGTTGTATTTCTCGGTTCGGCGCTGGCGGCGATCGCCATCGGTTACCTGCTGGCCACCTCCTATCTCGTGCTGCGCGACGACCTGATCGGCGCCACCACCGCGCGCCAGGCGCGTATGCAGCAGGCTTACGAAGACCGCATCTCGGCGCTACGCGCCCAAGTCGACCGCATCACCAGCCGGCAATTGCTTGATCAGCAATTGATGGAAACCAAGGTGAGCGAGCTTTTGGAACGCCAGACGCAGCTCAGCCAGCGCCACGGCCGCCTCGGCCCGCTGCTCGACCGCGCCGAAAATGAAGTCGGCGCAGCGACGGCCGACGATCCGGCAGTGCCGGCAAAGCCTGACAAACGCGCCGAAGTAACCGGCAGCATCGCCCAGCCTGCTCAAAGCTACGCGCTGGCCAGCCTCGGCACCGCCCCCGGCGCCGCCGACACCAGGCCGTTCTCCCTGTGGGCGACCCGCTCCGATCCGCTGCCGAACGATTCAGCCGCCGATCGTGCCGACAAGCTGTTCATTTCGATCAACAAGTCGTTGAAATCCATCGAGAACGACCAGCTCACGCGCATCAGCATACTTGCTGACAACGCCTACAAGAATGCCGACGCCATAACCCAGGCGCTCGAGGCGGCCGGGCTGCCGGTCGACAGCGACTTCGGCAAGAACGAAAGCGATGTCGGCGGACCGCTGATCCCGCTCGACAGCTCGATGTTTTTCGACAGCAAGGTCAAGGAACTGGACGAGGCGCTGGACGCGCTCGACCAACTCAAGAAGGAGGCACGCCGACTGCCGCTCGCCAATCCCGCTCCCGGTCATTCCGTCACCAGCCCGTTCGGCGTGCGCACCGACCCGATCCTCGGCACGGCCGCCTTGCATTCGGGAATGGACTTCAGGGCGCCGATCGGCATGGCGGCCAAGGTCACCGCGCCAGGCGTGGTCACCAAGGCCGGCTGGAATGGCGGCTATGGCCGCATGGTCGAAGTCGATCACGGCAACGGGTTTGCCACGCGCTATGGACATCTCAGTGAAATCGACGTGACCGTGGGCGAAAAAGTGGATGCCGGCGCTGTCATCGGCAAGACCGGCAGCAGCGGTCGCTCGACCGGGCCGCATCTGCATTACGAAGTCCGCCACAATGGCGAAGCGATCGATCCTTTGCGTTTCCTCACGGTCGGCAAGAAGGTCGCGCAGTATCTCTGACGCACGGGCCCAGGCAGCCGCCATCCCGCGCCGTCCTCATTGCTTTTTCGCATCCTTGTCGCCGTCCAGGGCTTTTCCCTTGCGGGGCGACCGCAAATTGTCGAAGCCCATATAGTGGTCGGTATCAGATGTATTCCATCTGCCGCCCAGGCAGATGATGGCAATGGCCGCAGCGAAGATCAGCAAGACATAAATCTTATCCATGTCCCCTATCTAGGGCACGGTGATCAGCCGGACAGCCGCGGCCTTTCTGCCGTCGCGGACACATCCCTCAAGTACGGCACATTTTTGAATTCCATTTGACTGAATAAATGTTTGGTGCCAACCTTGCCTCAACCGGGGACGCAAGGCATGGCATTGCGAGGGACCAATCAGGAGTTCGGGCGGCCGTACAACCGGCGCATCGTGCTCGAATCGATCCGCCGGTACGGCCCCATCGCCAGGGGCGACATCGCCAGGCATGTCGGGCTCACCGTCCAGACCGTGTCGACCATCGTTCGCGAACTGGAGGAGCAGGGCTACGTCCTGTCCGTACGCGAGGAGCCGAAGGGCCGTGGCCTGCCACCGGCGACGCTGCGCATCAATCCCGAGGGCGGCTATGCCGTCGGCATCCACCTGACGCCGCTGGGGATCGACGCGGCGCTGATCAATCTCAGCGGTGACGTGATCGACAGCTTGCACCGCGAAGCCCCCAACGCGACGCCCGATCATGCGTTCGACCAGGTCGGCGCCATGGTCCGCGAGCTTACCGGAACGCGCGCCGAGGGCCGTGTCATCGGCATCGGCATGGCGCTTCCCGGCCCGTTCGGCGTCGACACTATGAGCTTCATCGGGCCGACCACAATGGCCGGCTGGAAGGACGTGGCACTGCGCGAGCGGCTAACGGCGGCGACGGGATTGCCGGCCTTTTTCGACGGCGACATGGCAGCGGCCGCGATGGGCGAACGCCTCTACGGCATCGGCGCCCAGCATTCCGAATATTACTATCTCTATTTCGGCGTCGGCCTTGGCAGCGCCATGATGCATGACGGCAGCGTGCTGCGCGGCGCCTGGGGCAATGCCGGCGAAATCGGCCATATTCCCGTCGTTCCCAATGGCGAGCTTTGCCCGTGCGGCAATCGCGGTTGCCTCGAACGTTATGTCTCTCTCGAAGCGCGAGGGCGCTGGAAGGGCAGCGATGCCGATTGGGTCGCCGAGGTCGGCCCGATCTTCCGCAACGCCATAGCCATCATCGAGAACCTTTTCGACCCCGAGACGGTCGTGCTCGGCGGGCTGGCGGCGCCGGACCTGCTCGAACGCCTGGCGAGGTCGGCTGCGCCTCTGCACAATTCGGTTTCGGCCCGCAAGGACCGCAAGACGCCGCGCATTATCGTCGCCGGCGGCGGCCAGCATGCCGTGCTGCGCGGCGCGGCCGCATTGGCCGTCTCAGGCGTGTTGTCGCCGCGCTTCGGCCAGATGTTCACCGCCGGGCGCGAGCGCGGCCGCGATATCCTGACGGCCAGGGAGGTTGCCTGATGAGCGAACCCCTGCTGGTGCTCGACAACGTCACCAAGAACTATGGCGCGATCCAGGCGCTGAAGGGCATAAGCTTTTCGATCGGCAAGGGCGAGGTGGTCGCGTTGCTGGGCGACAACGGCGCCGGCAAGTCGACGCTGGTCAAGATCATCGCCGGCGGGCTGGAGCCCACCTCCGGCCGCATGCTGTTCGAAGGCAAGGAGTTCCTTGCCAAATCCCCCGCCGAGGCCAAGGCGGCTGGCATCGAGACCGTGTATCAGGACCTGTCGCTGTGCACGAATGTCGACGTGGTTGCCAATTTCTTCATGGGGCGTGAGATCACGCGCAAGGTGCTTGGCATTCCAGTGCTCGACGAGCGGGCGATGGAGGCCGTGGTCGGCAAGGCGCTTGCCAGTGCCGGCACCCGTATTCCGTCATTGCGCACCAATGTCGAGCATCTCTCGGGCGGGCAGCGGCAAGCCATCGAGCTCAACCGCTTCGTGCACTGGGGCGGCAAGCTGGTGCTGCTCGACGAGCCGTTTGCGGCACTCGGGGTCGAGCAAACGCGGCGCGGTCTCGACATGATCCGCCAAGTGGCGAACCAGGGCATCGGCGTCGTCATCATCACCCACATCATGCAGCAGGCCTTCCAGGTCGCAGACCGGATCGTAGTGATCCGGCAAGGCGTCGTGGCCGGCGATGTCGCACGCAACAAGACAAGTCCCGATGCGGTGATCAACATGATCACCGGAGAGACGCTTGCCGGTGCCGGACCGGCGGGCTGAGGGACAAAAGAGGGGTCCGGCACTAGAGGAGCCAACGACATGAAACGAATACTTCTTTCTGTCCTCGGTGTCCTGGCACTGGCAGTTGCCACGCTCACGCCGGCATTCGCCCAGTCCAAGGGTACCGTCTACTACATGGTGCCGACCTTGCTCGACGAGTTCCAGACCGGCTCGGTGAGCGCGCTGGAACTGTTCCTGAAACAGGTCGGCTACGAGATGAAGACGCTGAACGCCGACAACAAGACCGACGCCCAGCAATCGCAGATGAACGACGTCATCGCGCTGAAACCGAAGGCGATCATCCTGGCCGCCGTCGACTTCAACGCGCTGAAGCCGTCGATCGAGGCCGCGCGCGCGGCCGGCATACCTGTCGTGGAATTCGATCGCCAGATCACCTCCACTCCATCCGACTTCACGTCGGTAGCCGGCACTGTCGAAATCGGCCACGTCGCCGCCGAACAGGCCGAAGCGCTGCTGAAGGCCAAGAACGGCGCTGTGAAGGGCAAGGTCCTGCAGGTGCTCGGCGATCCCGGCGATCCCTACACGCTCGACATCCAAAAGGGCTTTGAAGAGAAGATGAAGGCGTTCCCGGACGTCAAGATCATCTCGCTGCCTGCCATGCAATGGGAGGCCAGCAACGCCGGCACCATCGTCGCCGACCAGATGCTTGCCAACCCCGACATCGACCTGATCTTCAGCCACGCCGCGCATCTCTCGGTCGCCGCCGTCGCCTCGCTCGAGGCCGCCGGCAAGAAGCCGGGCGACGTCATGCTGATGAGTTCGAACGGCGCGCCGGTCGGCCTCGACCTGATCCGCAAGGGCTGGCTCAATGTCGAAGTCGAACAGCCACTCTACGCGCAGGCCGCGGCCGTCGCCATGTTCATGGACAAGGTCGTCAACAAGCAGGAGATCAAGCCCGGCGACTATGACGTGCTTGGGCTCAAGTCAGTGGTGACCAAGGAGGCCTGGGGCCCGAACATCAAGATCCCGGGTGCCGCGATCACCAAGGAGAACGTCGATAATCCGGCCTTCTGGGGCAACCAGAAGCCGCCGACGGACACCGTGAAGCCCGTCGAGTAAACCTTCCCCCAGAACGGCTCCGGGCCACGCGCCCGGAGCCGCCCTGCCCGGCAGAATTGCCCGGCATAGAACCGCCGCGGCGTTCGAACCGAAACCGGATCAGCCCATGAGCCCCCGCACCCGTCAAATCCTCGAGTTCGTCCTCGACAATCTCGTCTGGTTCATGCTGGTCTTCGTGCTGGTGGTGTTCTCCCTTTTCATTCCCAATTATTTCCAGCTCGGTATTTTCGCCAACATCATCGAAGCCTCCAGCGTGCTGGGCGTGATGTCGATCGGCCTGGCGCTGGTCATCATCGCCGGGCATATGGACCTGTCGGTCGAATCGGTGGCCGCTCTCAGCGCCATGGCGGTCGGCATCCTGTTCTGCTCTTCAGGCATCGGCCTTGGGGTGCAGTTGCACCCGGACTGGCTGATGGTGCCGGTCTCGCTGCTGCTGGCGCTTGCCGTCGGCGGCATCATCGGCGCCTTCAACGGATTTCTGGTCGTCAAGGTCAAGATGAGCGCCTTCATCATCACGCTGGCCTCCTACATCTGGGTGCGCGGCCTGGTGCTGGTCATTTCGGGCGGCCGCTCGGCGCAGGATCTGGCGCCTGCCATCCGCTGGTTCGGCATCCAGCGGCTGATCGGTCTGCCGCTCACCGCCTGGATCGCGATCGCCTGCTTCGTCGTCTTCTCGCTGATCATGGCCAAGACGCCTTTCGGCAGGCACCTGGTGATGATCGGCGGCAACGAGACGGCGACCTTCCGTGCCGGCATCCGCGTCAACCGCAACCTGATCATCGCCTTCGTGCTTGCCGGCGCCATAGCCGGCCTTGCCGGCTGGCTGCTCGCGATCCGCACCTCGGGCGCCACCGCCAATCTCGGCGTCGGCCTTCTGTTCAACGCCTTTGCCGCCGTCGTTATCGGCGGTGTCAGCCTGAAAGGCGGCGTCGGCACCTTACCCGGCGTCTATGCCGGCGTGCTGCTTTTGTCGGCAATCAACACGGCGATCAATCTGATGGGTTTGCCCGCCAACTTCACCCAGGTCATTCACGGCCTGCTGGTGCTGGCGGCGGTCCTGCTCGACGCCTTCAAGCAAACCATTCGCCAGAGGCTCGCATGACCGTACGGCCAGAGACCGGAAGACTGTCCGGCAAGGTGGCGCTGATCGTCGGAGCCGCGCGCGGCATCGGCAAGGGCATCGCCCAACGTTTCGCCGAAGAAGGCGCCAGGCTTGTACTTGCCGACACCGAGATCGAGGTGGGACGGGCGACCGCCAGTGAACTTGACGCCGCCTTCATCGGCACGGACATCTCGGTTTTGGCCGATGTCGAGGCCGCCGTCGCGCTGGCACTCACGCGCCACGGCCGCCTCGACATCATCGTCCAGAACGCCGGCATTTATCCTTGGCAATTGCTGGAGAACACCAGCCCGGACGACTGGGACCGCGTCATGGCGGTCAATCTGCGCGGCAGTTTCAATGCCGTCCGCGCCGCGCTGGTGCCGATGAAGGCGCAGCGCCGCGGGCGCATGCTGTTCACCTCCTCGATCACCGGACCACACGTCACCAGTCCCGGCCACGGCCACTATTCCGCGACCAAGGCAGGCATAAACGGGCTGATCCGTTCGGCGGCGCTCGAATTCGCCGGCTACGGCATAACCGTCAACGGCGTCGAACCCGGCAACATCCTCACCGAGGGAATGGAGCTTCACCGGGGTGCCGCCTTCATCAAAAACATGGAAGACGCCATTCCGCTCGGCCGGCTGGGCAGCCCGCGCGACGTCGCCAATGCCTTCCTGTTCCTGGCCTCCGACGATGCCAGCTACATCACCGGCACCACGATTGTCGTCGATGGCGGGCAATTGCTGCCGGAGGGGAGCGACTTCAGGCTGACGCCGCCGTGAACAAGGCGTGAGGGAAGCAAGAAAGCCGGCGCACATCATCACTGATGCCAAAGCGCAGCCGCAGCATTCCCGCGCTGGCGGTGATCACGGGGATCTGGCCGCCGGAACCTCATGGCGATACACCCGTTCTTCCATGTGTGATTCAGGAGATAGCCACAATGGATTGGAACCGCGTCGAAGGAAACTGGAAGCAGGTCAAGGGTAAGGTGAAGGAGCAGTGGGGCAAGCTCACTGATGATGATCTCGACCGCATCGCCGGCAAACGCGATCAGCTTGAGGGCATTATCCAGGAACGTTACGGCATCGAGAAGGATCGCGTACGCCGAGACGTCGACGACTGGTATAGTCGGCAGGGCTGGTAGATAGCAGAGCTGCCATAAAAGGCATCTTTACCGAGAGCCGTTATGCCTACGGTGGGCGGACTCCCCCGCCCTTCCTGGCCATCCGCATGACTCGGCGCGCAAGAAGCACAGCGTCTACACCTGCAATATCTGCGGCCAGAAAGCCGATATGCACCACCTACGCTGGTGGATGAACAGTCGGATCATGGACCCCTCGACATCGGCTAGAACTCGCTCATGTCGCGCATATGTTCCGTTATCGCGGAATATCGAACCGCAAGGTTTTCTGTCATTATACTTTTTGGCGGACCCCAACCCGCCTGGCCGGCGTCCTGCCAAGTCGGGTTTACCCCACCCGCCCCCAAAAAAGGGCGCCGGCCACCTTGGCTCGGCACGGCGCCAAGTAAAAATCGTTATTCAAGCAGCCTTATATCGAGCCCCTGTACTGGGTAGCTCATCAGCGTCAGCAATCGACTGCTTTGATCGGGTTGAGACTGGTTAAAGAAACTAGGTGACCGCGGCAGAACCCAAGTGAAAGTGGAGATGTTGGATCGGGCTGATTTCTATGACGCGGAACTGAAACGCCACAATGGTCATTTGCGCGCCGCCGCCAGCGTTGGGATACGTGACCGCGTGCTCGATCTCGGTTGCGGTGCCGGATAAACAACGCGTGAGGCCGCCCGTGCCGCGTCGGAAGGGAAAGCGATCGGCGTGGATACGTCCTTGGAGATGATCGAGATTGCGCGACGACGTTCCAGTGAAGCGGGGCTGCGAAATGTGGCGTTTGAGCAAGGCGACGCCCAGCACCACGCATTTCCCGCCGCCGCGTTCGACCTCTGCATCAGCCGGTTTGGCGTGATGTTCTTTGCCGATCCGGCGGCGGCGTTTGCCAATGTCGCCCGGGCAATGCGTCCGGGCGCGCGCCTTGCGTGGATGGTGTGGCAAAGTCAGGAGCGTAACGAATGGTCCGGCGCCATTCGGCGAGCCTTGGCACCAGGAACCTCGGGTTCGGCAGATGCCAGCAAACCGTTTTCACTTGGCGATCCTACCCTCGCCACAGAACTTCTGACCACGGCGGGCTTTGTTTCGATCGATTTTATCGACGTGCGGGAACCGGTCTTCTATGGACCAGACGTCGATAGGGCGTTTGACGCGCTCATCGACCTTTATCTTGTAAAGGACGCGCTGGCGCGAACCGATGAAGCGCCCGACAAGGCATTGCGGCGGCTGCGCGATTTACTGGAGGCGCATATGACCAGCGAGGGCGTACTCTTCGACTCGCGCGCGTGGATCATTACAGCTCATCGGAGGACAGGGTAATTGACTTTTGCCCCTCGATCGATCGGAGACGCTTTCATCGTTGTTTACAAGCAGGGCCGCAGTTCAGCACGCGTAGGGTCAAATCCCTGACCCGCAAGGTCTGGACTATCTCCGACAAGAAGATATTTTGACATTCAACGTCGACATTTCTCCGAAGCCAAGGGCTTGTTCCCCAAGAAGAAATGGCGCGACGGGGCTCGAACCCCGGCGTGACAGGCCGGGAGATTTTCCTCTCTGCTGGCCGGAGTTCCGGCGCCTACGACCAGACTTGCGGCCAGCGAATGACAGCGAGCGGAGGTCAGCGTCAACAACAAAGCGGCCGGCAGAGGCTCAGCCGTTTGGTATTCTTGATTTATCGTACGCTGCCAGCTTACGTTGGGCGATCATAGATGGACCCTGATGTATGATCTCTGTTTGCGGATACATCGGCGCGGTAATCGGTTGGAAGGCGCTCGAAAATGCTGGCGACATCCTAGACAAGATCGGCGAGAAGCTTTTTGGCGGACGGTATCAAGCTATTTACGAGGATGTTGCCGCCAGGCTGCGGGCTCATACCGGTGGCGTCCCAGCAAACCACGATCTGGAGCACGCCATTCGACTGAGTGAACTCACGTCGTCACTGGTGATCGTGCGCCTCTATATCGATAAGCAAGAGGCAGACCAATTGCGGCTTGGCGGCCGACCGCCTGAGCGGCGCGCACGCATCCAGTTTGCCAAGGCCGCACGTCGTTATCTGCATGAGCAGATCGGAGTGCGTGGGACGTTCAGGACGCAATCAAACGACGATGTAGTCAACGAAATCGAGGCAAATCTTGACGGCGCTTTATCGGCACGCGACTTTTTATCGGTCCAGGCAAGTCTGGATGAAGCGTGCGAACGCGTCTTGCAGGACGTCATCGTCGGCACAGAGAACGGCAAAGTCAAACTCGCCGCTCCTGACGATTTCGCGGTATTTTTCCGTGGGGGTGGGACTGAAAATGAGCCGGGTTGGGCTCTTATCTTCCTTGCTTTCATGCGGGAGGCATTGAAGAAAAATCACAAAGCGGAAGTATCTTTCGTCGCATCTCGTCTTGGATATTTGCGCCATTCACTACCGAGACTCGAATCAAAATGTGATGAATTATTTGAACTGACCGGCTCGATAAAGAGAGACACGTCAGATCTAAAAGATATGCATTTGGGGATGAGCAGCGCTATTTCGCAGATCCTGTCGATAATTCAGAGACGCGAGTCTTATTTGATTGATGAAATTCTATTTCAATTTCCAATAAAAACTGAAATCGCCATAAATGATCGTGGAGATCTAATAATTTTTCATAATAAACCATTCAACAAGGTTTTGGCCAAGATCGAGTTTAATATGGATGAAAATCGGCTTTCTCTAATTATGGAGCAAGGCTTTTCTTGCAACATACCGATTCGAGATGAGTTATCCGTGTTTATGAAAAGGTCAACTCAGGCTCTAATGGTACTTATGGATGAGGAAAAAGGAGAACCAGTTGAAGGTGGTTACGTGCCCTTGCACGTCATGAAAAGGTATTTGGAACCACCTTCTCCGGCCTAGCCTTGCCCAAGGAGGCGTGCGATCTCCGCCCTCATCACAATCGGCGCACTCCCATGCCCCTCACGCGCAAAATTTCCAGGGTGGCAGGAGAACGCTGACCTGGTTAGCCAAGCAATACCCTGAAGGCGCACTGCCCGTATTGCACAGCATTCCAGTGCCGGCAAAGGGCGAGCGCAATGCGTCCCGCCCCGTTCCGAGGCCGAGGTCGCCCAGCAGCGAGAAAGTGCACAAGCAGCGCCGCGACGAAGCGGAGCGGCAGCACAAGATCTCGTCACGGCGGAAGGAAATGGCGGCACGAGTGGCTACCGGCGCCAGAATGCCGCCGCCCTGCAACTGACATGGTACCGCAATGGTGGGCGATGACGGGCTCGAACCGCCGACATCTTCGGTGTAAACGAGCGTTAAAACGCCGAAAACCGCGCATTTCCGGGTTTTTCCATGCCGTTTGTGCCCAGCTATTTCCAGCGAAACTGGGCGCTGACCGCTCGTATCTGGGCGCTTTTCTGGGCGCATCAAACGCCCGATGGGGAGACTGGAAATGATGTGTAGGAGATCAGGCTGAGCGCAGCACCCGCATGATTGCCTCCCCACCAATAGGCGATGAAGGCGACAACGACGACGCCAAGCGCTGTTCCAGCGATGCCGGCCATGAAGAGAGCGCCAACGTCGCGCTGCTTCCATTGCTTCACTTCGTCGGTCACAGTCTTGCTGTCCTTGACGTCGGCTTTCATGGTTTCGACGTTGATCTTGATATCGCTGACCTCCTCGACCAAGTCGTCGACGCGCCTGTGAATCGCCGCGCGGTGCTTGTCAGCCCGGCTGTTGCTATCGACGGCTCGCTGCTCCGATGCCTGGAGATCACGTCGCAATCCGATCACTTCAGCCTTGAGGGCGCCGATCGACATAGAGATGTTATCGAGTTGGCTGGACATCATTGCCCTTTCTTGAGCTCGGCGCGGCGTTCCGCGCTCGCATGGGTGTGCCTGTCGCATTCAGCCGCGGTATAGAACTCCACGGCGCAACCGGGCGCAATGGTGCGGTCGATCTTGTTCTGGTCCTCTACCGTCTTGCCCTCGGCGCCGGCGAGGCTGCTACCGATCGCTGCCCGCAGGGCTGGAGCACCGCTGACGCCGGAAGTCCCACAGCCCGCCAGCGCGATCGCACTCATCAAATTTCGGCTCGCCTCAATGCCCTTGCGTACCGCATCCATGTTCTCCTTTTCGATCTCGGTGCGAACCTCGTCGGCACCCCAATGCTTGATGAACTGAGACTGCTACGGCTATGGCGGCCCCAGGCGATGATGCCGGCCAGCGGGCGGGGAACGCCGATGAGACCGGCAACCAGGGTGATCAGCCAAGTCATGCCGGCGCGGCGCCGAGCGCTTGAGCCAGGCGCTTCGCCTTCCGGTTGGTGTACCAGCGCCAGCCGATCCCGCCGATGGCGAGCACGGCGCTTGCGATGGCCACGACCACGACGACCTTGCCAATCCACTCGCTGGTGTAGGACAGCGGCGAAAGCTGGTTCTGAAGGTCGTAGAGGTAGCCAGACAAGCCAAGGCCGCTGCCGCCGGCGCCCATAGCAGCATCGGCCGGCGCGGTCGATGGCGCGGCCTTCGCGTTCTCGACCAGCGCCTTGGCCTGGCCGCCGTCGACAAAGCTCGCGGCCTGCGACTTCTCGCCGGTCGCCCATGCCTTGCCGATCGGACGGACTTTGGCGACACGAACCGTCCAGCCTTTGCCGAAGGTCTTGAAGGTGCCGAGATGGCGCAGGAAGTTCGTGCGCGCATCGCAGATGCGGTCGATCAGCGCGTCATTGTTGTTGGTTGCCTTCAGCGCCGCCAACGTGCCCACGCCGATGACGCCGTCGATCGGCCCGGTGTAGATCGGGCGAAGCGCCTCCTGAAGCCACATGATCTCGCGGCCGGGGCCGGAGTTCACGCCGCCATCGAATACGACGTAGTCGACACCGTCGGGCAAAAGATCGCCCTTCACCGCATCCCAGTACTGGCGATCATAAATCTCGCCGACCTCGTCCATGGTGATGCTCTTGACCGAGCGCTTGGCCCAGCCCCTTCGCCTTCCGGTAACCGTCGCTGCGTCACGCCCTTGTTGGTCGGGCCGCCTGGGTCGGCCTCATGGTTCACGTAGCCGCCTTCATGCACCAGCACCTTGGCAAGCGATTCCTTTTCGCGCGAAGCGGTCATGGCAGTTTCCTTTCCGCCCTCGCGGGCAGGTTGTGGCTTTTCGGATTTTGGGTATTGTCGGCGCCCGGGAGGCATGCTCCGGAAATTCGACGGGCAGTGAGAAGTCGTTCACAGCGGCGATCACCACGATGCCGACGTGATCCTCAATGTGCTGCCAGGCCGAATTAACCAGCGGCTGGATGAGCTGATTTCAGGTCATCAGAAGTTTGGACAAGCTCTCGACGGCATGACCATGCCCGTGCTCGCTGCAAGTTCGAAGCAATTATTTGCGGGGGTAACTACCGCTATTGCGGTTTGTCGTGCATAGAGAGCGGCTAATACAATGGCAGAAGCCGTCAACCAGAGAATCAAAGTGGCAGCCCGCGACAAAACAATCTCCCCAATCCCTTGTAAAGGATATGAAAGGGAGGCCAGCATGACAAGCGAGTTGTCGATTTCTGCCGCGATTTTTTCACTGACAACGCTGTGCTTTTCCATTGCCAATGCCCCCTACAGCGGCCCAGTCGTTTTGCCGGATGAGATGGGATATCTCGCCTATGGCGAGTTTTTCGGCGGTCACTCAATCGATGCCGCAAGCAGTTTTCACTTTGGCTACTCTCTCTTCCTGGCGCCCTTATTCTGGGGTCTCTCCTCTACCGAGGCCATCTGGAACGGACTTACGATAATCAACGGCGCGTTCTTTGGTGGAGCGCTGGTAATCTGCCATCGCCTTTCGCGGGAAATATTCCCGAGCCACTCCTTGACGATGTCGGCGCTTACCGTAGGCCTATGTGCACTGTACCCAGCGTGGATTTCGATCAGTGGCTATGCATTCTCTCAGGGCTGTTTCGCGTTCTTCTTCACGTTGACGGCTTATCTTCTGATGAAGTCTCCGGCGTCGAAAGCCTGCGCCATAGGCGCATCTGCAACAGCCGCATTCCTGTTCTGGGTTCACGAACTGGGCATTGTGTGCTGCGTGATGACGGCGCTGATGATCTGGGTCACCAGCCGCAACTATCGCCTCACGACTGCATCGGCAGCTCTTATGCTAGTCTTGATCGGTGGCTATGTTCTTTGGCTATCGCCAGCGGTTAAGGCGGCGATGACCCCTGCCGGTTTTGCGCCGATCGAGCATTACCCTTCTGCTGTCAGCGCGCTGGACATATTTTCTCTATCCGGCTTGGTTGAAGCCTCGACGCGGGCACTTGGACAGGTGTCGTACCTACTCATCGTCACGCTAGGGCTTGCGGCCACCCCTCTCTTGATCGCCCTTTCCGCAGCGCTCGGTGCGCTGAGAGGGAAATTTGATAAAAGCCCCCTTCATCTCGTAAGTCTGTTTGCCGTTGGTTGCACCGCTGGCATGACGATATTCAGTGCCGCAATGTTCACTGTCGTAGAGACCGCGACCCGACAGGATCACTGGATGTACGGGCGATATAATGAAGGGGCACTTCTCCCCATCCTGCTAATTGGCTTATCAACAAAACCAGGTCGGATCGCATTGGCTCTGACTCTCGTAGCACCTGCCATCTTCGCCATTCTGGTTCGTCTACAAGCGCCCGAAGCGGATCCACTTAGCGTCATCAACTCCGCCGCCTTCTGGCCAGCGGTTGCGTTCCCTGATGCAGACTTTTCAAGACAGATACTCATTGGAGCGATCGGTGCCGGTGCCGTCACGGCAATTGCATCTTCGGGGATCGCTGCCGTCGGGCTGCTCGCCGTCTTCGCGATCTGCTTGCCACGACAATTTCAGTGGCATGACATGGCGTCGAACGATCATCGGGTGCCGCAAGCCGTCACACTCATCCGTGATCAAATCCCGCGAGGCGCATGCATCGGATTTGCCGCTTCGGGAGGCTTTTCGCGTCTCCACTTCATGGGGTTTTATCTTTTCGACTACCGATATTCCCGCATGAAGCCGTCTCTGTGGGCGACTACGTGCGATGGTCCGTTCCTGTCGCAAAGCGATGGGCCGTCGGATGCGGATTGGGTCGCTGTTGGCGACCGAGAACGACTGTTCGGCAAAGGCGCGCCCCCTATGGACAACTATTCGCGCCTCGCCTTCGCCGATGCAGGAGCTTGCGCAGATTGGTGTTACGTCGCTGACGCGGAGAAGCTTTCTCTACGCAGCCAGAACGGGCAACTGGTGGACGGGGCGCTCGCGGCTTCCGGACCGTCGGGGTTCCTGTTTTTCGGCCCATACATCAAAGTCGAAAAAGGCCGATATCTCCTAAACTTAAGCGGGACCGGAAGCGGTGAATCGCACCTGGACGTGGTCACGGATGCCGGCAGGAATGTTTTAGCGCAATATACTATTAATGCCCTAAGTCCGGCGGGATCGGAGTTCTTTTTCGACATTCCTTCTGACGTGAAAGACTTGGAAATCAGATTGAGCGTCCCTGCCGGCGCACAAATGGCCGTCACCGGATATGTCCTGAGTAAGAACTCTGCGAACGTCGCGACAATCGCGGGGTATTCCCGTACCCTGCGCTAAGCGATGCGATCGCCCGAGAATTTAGAAGGTTCAGACGCGGGCCAGCCTGGAGGCGATTTCGACAATCGGCTTCAAAGTGTTTGACCATAGGAGCCGCTCTAGCCGAGGGTCTTCTTTGGCTTTTCTCGACTCTCTTGAAAGAGCATGTCGGATAGCCGAACCGAATTCCTTCGGAGTATCAGCCAGCGTCACAGTATCGGCGTCTGAGAAATCCTCGTAGGCCCTGAATGCCTTTCGCGTCGCGACGATCGGCTTCCCGGAAAGTAGCGCCTCTGCTGTTTTCAGGTTCGATCCCCCGCCATAGGTAATAGGCAGCAGGATCGCCGAAGCGTTTTTGATGAGGCAATCAAGTGCGAAATCGGTGACCGTTCCGAGCAGCCCTATCTTGTCCCTAGACATGTAAGGAAGCCCGGAACTCTCAAGCTCGGAATAAAGCGGATCACAAACACTTCCGGCAACGATGACCCGGTGGGCCGATGTTAACGCCGGAAGCGACCGGAGAACCAGGTCCCTAAATCCTGCAACGTTGGGCGGATGCCCGCTGCCGACGAACAGGGCATATCTTGAATTTGGGCTTATCCCCTGATGAAGGATGCCCGACAGGTGGCTGCGCTTTCTTTTGGTGGCTCCGTTTGGGGCTATTGATATTTCGGTCTCAGCCCATGGGCTCAACGTCTTGGCGTCTTCAGCCGTGCATGCGGTCACAGCCGCCGATGAAACGATCTCCCTTTCGAGATCGCGGATTTCGTCAACCCACTTTTCCCTGTCGGAGATCCCGGCATCGGCCAGGATATTCCCCTTCGCGATGAATTCGACATTGTATGAATTGTAGAGGATCGGGCAGGTGAACAGCCCCTGTGCTTTTGCCTTTAGCAGGGCCTTCCCAAGCCACGGCTCTTCAAAGACGATGAGATCAGGCTTTGCGGCGTTGAGAAGTTCGGCAAACGCCCCGAATTTTCGGTCGTTCTCGGCAAACGCCTTTGCTGTTACGAAGTCACGCAATTGCCAAGGGGCAGAAGGCAACTCCCCTGAGAGATCTATATCGGGAGAAGCGTTCGGATACAGACCGGCATCGAAGATGCAAGCCGTCCTGACATCAAGTCCGGCGCCGCGCAGGACGGCATTTGTTTCGCGCGCCCTTATTTGACCCCCGTGCAGAGCATTTGCGATCGGGAACGGGATCAGGTGCAGTACCTTCCTCATCCTTACGCGCCCACCACGTTCAGCAGCCTTGATCTTGCTTCGTTAGCCGCCTCATCCCAGGAAGGGATAGCCTTCGGACGTGAGGCAACCAATCTGCCTGTGGATGCCTCTTTGATGGCGTTGATCCACCCTTGACGGTCGTCAATGGCCACGATCGTCGCCACCTCCAGCCCTGCCTCTGGCGAAGAACCCTGGTCCGATACAATGACCGGCTTCCCGTGCTGCAATGCCTCTACGACAGGAAGCCCCCAGCCCTCGTAAAGGCTTGGGAAGACGAACACGTTACAGTTCTCGTAGAGCCATGAGAGGCCGCCATCGCCCAGCTTGTTGAACCAGAAAATACGCCTTCCCAGGAGCGGGGATTGACGGAGGTTCTCCATAATTTCGTCGTTACCCCAGCCGGGCATTCCGACGATAACAAGGTCAAGATCGAACTCTGGATCCTTCACAAGGTCAGGCCAGATATCCAACAGGAGTCTGTAATTCTTCCTTATTTCGAACGTGCCCACGGTCAGAGCGTACCGGCCTTTTCGAAGGCGCTCTCGGGTTGGTTCGTCGGCAATTTCAGACCCGTCCGGTGCAGTCGATATGTTGGCGCCCAGATAAAACACAGACGTCCTACCCAGCGGCCGATCCCGCTCCTCCATGAATTCGATCAGGTCACGCTCGGTGCATTTCGAGATGCAAAAGATATGCTCGCTCAGATCGACCATGTGAAGGAAATAATTGTAGAAATAATCCATTGGGTTTCCACCCGCCAAGTTCGGGAACTTGACGGGGATAAGATCATACATGACACTGGCAATTTTCATGCCGCTGCTTACCTTGATTTCGGACAGGCGCTTGCAGTCGATTACATCCCATCCGAGGCCGCACAGGAAAAGAACGTCGTTTTTACTAGGATGGACGATTAGGCTAAAGTCCAGAGGTATGTGGACCGGTTGCGGTGGCGGCGGAGACGGAGGCGGAGGCAACGGTTCCTGCGGAAGAAGAACAGCGGGAGGTGGTGCCCTGTCCGTAACCACCATCTTTTTAAGGGCTTCTCGGCCGAAAATGAGACTCTGTCGAAAATCCTCTCTGGATCGCTGCGGCACTCCCTTTAGCACCCCTCTCGCCACCCATTTCGCGAAGCGGTGTACACCTTTTGCGAACCCTGGCCTGGGCGGTAGCGATGCTTCAACGGCGGCTTCAACCGCGGCTTCAATGGGCGGCTCAGCTGGTGCTGTAGTAATAGATTTCGGCGCTGGTTTCGGCGAAGAGATGATATCGAATGCCTGATCTGTCGAAATGGCCCGAAGTTGGCCGCCATGAAAAATAACCGGCACCACGTCAAGATTCGGGTCACCAAGAATTCTTGCGGCAATTTCACGCTCGGTGCGCACTATTCCTACAGCATGCTGCCCGCGCCAGGCATAAGACGTACTTAGATCAAAAAGAATTCGCTTGCCCTGGTGTGGGGTAGCCATCGCCCGCCAGCTCCGTTGATGGACAGGAATGCGAATTACGGGGTACCCACCCTCGCGTCAAGAACTTGGCTGCGCGAAGATTCCAGTCCAAGTGCATCGGGAATGCCATTCTTTCAAAACTTTAAGCCGCCGACGCCGTTGACGCCTCCCAGAAGAAGTCCCACGCGCTGCCAGGACCGGCGTTGCAAGCCACTATGAACGAGGTTGCGGTGATGTTCGCGGTAGGCACGAAGTAGCGAACCAGCGGGTCGGCCTTTGGCGTCACAACGATGCTGTTCGGTGCCGCGCCAAGCCCGTGCGTGATGATCACGGAGCCGCCCGTGGGCATGGTTCCCGTCCCGCGATTGCGCGTCTTGTATCCGGCGCAATTGCGGATCTTCGCTGTACCTCCGCTGCTATCGACTATCGGTGTCGTGCATAGCGATGCGTCGACATTGTCCAGAGTGACGTCACAGCCGACTTCGATCTGAACGCCGCGAAGCGCGTTACCACTATAGCCCACCGCGCTGCCTATGACGACATCGCGGACAGTGCCGGAAGAACCGCCAGCGAAGTGAATGGCGGGAAGATTCGCAGTGTTGGACCTGTTGAAATCAGCGACGAACCCGCCCTTGATCTGCGTGACCACAAACCCAGTGTCGGACAGCACGGCTTTCTTCCAGCTGTTCGTCCACTGGCAATCCTCAAACGTAGCTACTGGCGATATAAACATCATTATCAGACGGGCGATTCGAGAACCAGCATCCTTGAAATTTGGTTCCCACAGATTTCGAAACCGTCGCCCCGGCCGACTTGCCACTGTCGAACAAGCAGGCAGAGAAAACGCATGTGAGCGGCCTGTTTCCAATCGTGTAGCTGACCGCATCGAGCACAAGTGGCGCGCCCCCCCGACAACATTGATGTCGCTGAAAAGGTGCGCCTCGCCTTGAAGATAGACGCGGATATCTCCCAGGGCATGGGGATGAGTAACCGAGCTCACAGTTGCAGTTGCGCCCGACGTCGAACCCGTGATGAGGGCGGCGGCAGCTGGCCCCGTCGTCGTGAGGATGGCCTTATGCTTCCCCGGCGTAGATGTGGGGAAAATCGTACCGCTGCCCCCAGGATAGGTGATGGTCTCTTGAACGAATGTCCCGACCACGCCAGTAACGACCAGCCACGACGAGGTTGCCGATATGATGCCTTGCGAGGCCTGGTTATCATTGCAGCTTTCGAAATTGAGTGCTGTGCTGCGCGTGTCAAGAAAGTCGAACTGCGCCAGTTTCCCGGTGCCAGAAAGAGCGCGCACAAGCAGCGCCGCGACGAAGCGGAGCGGCAGCACAAGATCTCGTCGCGGCGGAAGGAAATGGCGGCACGAGTGGCTACCGGCGCCAGAATGCCGCCGCCCTGCAACTGACATGGTACCGCAATGGTGGGCGATGACGGGCTCGAACCGCCGACATCTTCGGTGTAAACGAAGCGCGCGCACTTCCTAGCAGGTCCCTCGCCTACCCTCATGTATTGTTTTTGCTATATTTTTTTCATAGCTGCTACCTTGTAGGCCTCTCGATTTCCCTTCATACCTGTTGCTAGTCTGTAGCTAGGGGGAATGTATGCCTATTACGAAAACCGACGTTGAAAAGCTTGCCCCCGGAACACTCCTCTGGGATGCGGGAAAGGGAAGCATCCTTGGATTTGGAGTTCGCAAGCAGCGCCGCGATGCCGTTTTCGTACTCAAGTATTCGATGAAGGGACGCCAAAGATGGTACACCATTGGTCGGTTCGGGTCCCCCTGGACCGTTGAGCTGGCGCGGTTGGAGGCAAAGAAGCTTCTGGGACGGGTTGCCTCCGGCGAGGATCCATCCGGTAGCCGTGACGATGCCAAAGCCGGCGGTGCACGCGAGACAATGGCCGAACTCTGTGACCGATACATGGTTGCTGCAAGGGCCGGCGCCATTCTGACCAGGTTCAATAGGCCAAAGAAGACCTCAACTCTCGATATCGATGTCGGCCGCATTGAACGGCACATTAAGCCACTCATCGGGTCCACCCGAGTTGCGGACGTGGACGCCCGTATCGTGAAGCGGATGATCCAGGACGTGACAGTGGGAAAGACGGCCGCGACAATCAAAACGAAAGCCAGGGGCCGCGCGTTGGTCACCGGCGGCGCAGCCACCGCTGCCCGGGTCGCCGACCTGCTCTCAGGGATCATGACTTGGGCTGTCGATGAGGGGATCGTAGTGGCTAACCCGGTACACAGAGTTCGCAGATACCGAAGTGAGCCGCGACAGAGGTTCCTCAATGACAGCGAGCTAGCTACTTTAGGAACTCGGATCCGGGCTGGGGTCGACCCAGAGGACAAACCCTTCCACCCCTATGCGCTTGCCATCATCCAACTGCTTTGCCTGACCGGGTGTCGGTCGAGTGAGATTACGAACTTGGAATGGACCGAGGTGGACCTGGAACAAAAATGCCTTCGGCTTGAAGATACCAAGTCGGGCAGGAGTCTTCGTGCAATTGGAAACAATGCAGTCGAATTATTAATCGCACACTCCAGGATCGAAGGACGATCCTTCGTGTTCCCGGGGGCTAAGGGAGAAATCCACTACCAGGGTCTAAACAAGGAAGCGCCGCGCGTCTTTCGATCTGCCGGCCTTCTAGACGTGACCTGCCACGTGTTGCGACACACCTTTGCATCAGTGGCTTCCGAACTGGGCTATTCAGACGGCACGATCGCAGGCCTGCTTGGTCACAAGGGTCGAGGAGTGACATCTCGCTACATCCACAGGCCAGATGCGGCCTTGGCGTCTGCCGCAGAGGCAGTGTCCAATGATGTCTGGAGAAGAATGGAAATGTGAGTTTCGACGCGCAAATTCGGGAATTGTAGCGGACCGCTATTTCGAACCCGCGGTCATAGCGAATTGACCAACTGGTATCGCAGCCTTCCCACCCGATTGCGTGAGGAGAAACTCCTCGATTTCGGTGAAGAGCGCGTCGGCCATCTGAAAGGCGAGCGTGAAGCAGACTATAAGTTTGCAATCTCCTTTTCCTGAACAGTTGTCAGAGGCCGGTACTGCTCGGTAGGTTCTCAGCGATTTTTCTTCTTGGGGTACAAATGCCGGAGGACATTGCGGGCTTTGAGCCGTCTAAGGCAGATCCAGCACACCAAGCCGTATCGCCTCAAGCGGCGCGTACGCGCCTACAGTTTCTTGACACCAAGGGCTTGGTGGCGCCGCATCGCTTCCTCTACCTGGACGAATGTCTGGATAGGTTTGGCTCAAAGCGCCTTGGCTCTGTGTGGGACGAAATCGTTGGGCTTCGCTGTTTTCCCTTTCAATACGTCTCACGAAAGCGAGCTTTCTACCGATATCGCGTTAGCAGAAAGCGCCCGTACGATCGTGTAGATCGCCGAATAGTCGTTCGAGGACCCCAACGAAAAGAATTTCGTTCGGCCTCCCGGGAGCACAAAAAGCTTCTCAAAGAGCTTTCGAAAGCCATTCAGGCAGAGGCGTTCAAAGTGCTTCTGATCGCACCGGACGGTCAAATCACACCGATCGAACACCTAAGCGTCTTCGCCGCCCAGGTGGTGCGTGCGTTTTACACCGGTACGGTTCGAATAACGAAAAACGATACCAAGCATAAACGCTGGATTCTGGTTGACGAAAAATCCTTCGCCCGCTGGCTAGAGAACGGGGATGGTCCAAGACATCGCACCTTCGGAAGAGCCATTTTCAAGCCTCTACTGCCTGCGATTGCTGAACGAGCAGCCCTGAAGGGTTACACCCTTGTTGAAGAACCTTTCTGGGATTTGCTGGACGAGGTGGCAAGGGCGTTCGAGCCTCACCTCGCACTCAACGACGTAGGCTTTAGGGCGCTCTGGAATGACGACAGTCTCGCGCCCGCCAAGAGAGCAACACCAGGGCCGCGACCGAAGGCAGACCGGGAAGCCTTCGCAAACGACAGGGCCAAGTTGAAGACGTTTCTCTTCGACAGCATCCAGAAAATGCTGGCGTCGAAGCAGCCGTGAGCGATCGCGCTGTCAAGCCTGACACCAGTTCCTGCGCAATTATTTTCTAGAATTATGACCTGGACTAATTAGCCAATTGCCGCGGCGGTAAATAGGTCGTGTCCCAAACACGGAGCACGACCAAATGGAAATCGACGAACAGCCCACCGGGCCTCAAGGGGGGTCCAGGGATCTGAACGCCTTCTTGATGAACACGACTTGGCAGCTCGCTGGAAACTCTCGGTCAAGACACTTAGGAACGCGCGAGTGTCGGGTGCCAATCCGGGGATTCCGTTTGTGAAGATCGGACGATCTGTCCGTTACCGGCCGTCGGACATCGAGGAATTTGAAGCCTCGAACGTTCGCAGAAGTACCTCAGACGTCGGTCGCGACTGACCGAGCGCCTACCCAATCCAACATCACGGTGAACCACATGCCACCCATCCACGAGTGGGAGGATGACGCGCGCTATTTTGAATCGCGTTCGTTCTCTCTGAACGAGGACCAAACACGCCTCGAACTGCTTCAAGCCTGCCGGAAATATGGACCGCGGACCAAAGACCTTCAAAGGGTTCTGCGCCTCGGCCTGATCAGCCCAGAGCCGCAACCGACCTTGGCCTCGTCTCTCCACATGCGGGAACTCCGGGCGGACATGATTGGGGCTCTGCTCGAGGCTGTCGAGGACATCCCTGACGACGATCTCAACGTCGTGACCGTTATCAATCGCCATTGGCTCTTCAGCCCAGCAGCCCTCCATAGGAAGAGCGCAGCAGCAATCAAGCGCGAGTTCCGAACCCATCTCGAGAGAGCCGGGATCCTAGCCCGCAAAGGACTGTTGGTTGGCTTCCTGCACGGTGAGTTCGAGCCCACCAGCCGGAGATACCAACTCCACTGGCACCTGCTGACGACCCGCAAGAAGGGTCAAGCGATCCGACCTGCGCTCAAGGGGCGATGGGGCTATGTGCGGACATCTACAGGCGCACCTCCTATCGTGGCACAGTCGGTGAACGACCGGCGCGAACAACTGTCTTACCTTTTCAAAGCCTTCTGGCCGGAGAGAGCCGTCATCGAAATCAACGGCAAGAAAAAAAGAAGCCGCGAGGCAACCAGGATCGACGTCCCTTATCACAACCAAGCTCTTGCCTGGCTGCACAAACAAGAGCTGGCAGATGTGATGATCGCCAACAAGTGCACGTATCGATCAGGGCATTTCATTCTCTCACGATAGATTTTTGTATTTCTCGATTAGCCGAAGTCGAGCGTAAATCATACGAACACGTTCTCATGAGGTGCATCGGGCAGTATACTAAGAGCATTCTCACGACAACACTGCGTCAGTACAAACTTTGATGAACGACCACCCTCCAAATTTTACGCTTGTCACTCGTTCAGGGTGGGAAGGTGGGAACCTACGCGAAGAAGGAACGGTAAATCATGACTTTAGAATCAAATGGACCGGGTCCGACAGAAGATAGAGCTGGCCCCGCTAAACACAATGGAGCGAGGCGGGAGCCATACATTCTCGACTTAGTCAAGGACCAGAACGGAACGCATTGGGTGAACTATGGGACGGACGCGCGCTCGACCTGGTTCTCGCTGGAGGAACTTCTAGTCAACGAGAAGGCAGTTTTTGCCAAGCTGAGTGGCCCGGGTAGCACACTGTTGATGACCAAATCTAAGAACCGTTTCAAGAAACTCATCGAGGATGCGTCGGACTACAGGCCAGCCAACGTCGCTGGGCACTCGGGCTGGTGCGGAAAGTCTTTTGTCTTCGGAGACGGGACGATAGCCTCTCCGAAGGACCACCATGAGAAGATCATCGTCGCCTTCGACACCAATCCTAAATTCGCTGTCGCAGGCTCCCTGGACGCTTGGTTGACGGGAATTGACATCCGCATGGCCCTGCTGAGCACCAGCAACGAGGCGCTTGGCCATTTGGTCAAGGCATCGAAGGAGGTTGTAGGGGCCGTGAGCTCTCGGATGGTGACGATCAAAGTCAACAAAGCGAGCGGAGTTCTGGACACCGTTCCCGACCGCTACGAGAATGTGAGCGAAGCTGCAGCGCATCTTCGCAAACATTGCGCTCGAAACTACGCCCATCCTGGGAGGATCTTTGCCGCTCGGCTGGTCGAAGCTGCCGCCGAGGACGAGGATAAGCTTCGAACGCAAATCGCGAAACGGATGTCTGCATTCCTCGGGCAGCTCAGTCAGCGTCGTAGAACTGACGGTACATCCGAGCGCGTCAAAACCATCTTCGCGATGATCTTTGCGGCAGGCACACTCGCCCGGAAATGGGGGCTGTTGCCTGAGGAATGGGGAGGTCTGACGAATAGCCTGCTCAATGTGTTCGATCGGATGGAGGGGCGATCGGTGAAAACCGGAAGCACCCCTTCCTCCGCCCTGGAGCGCGTGAAGAAGTACGCTCAGGAGCATGGCAACGACATCGTACGGGTCAAGACCATGTCAGGCCCCGTTAGCTTTAAGAAATTCAGTCGATCGCCAGGGTACTTGCTCCGCCGGGACGGAAAAAAGGCGGTGCTCATCCCGTCAGAACGGTTTCAGTTGGAGTTCGAAGACCACAAGGCCATGATGCAGGAGTTGCGCAGGCTCGGCCTGGCCAAGACTGAAGGCGGCAACAACCCCAAGCTGACGGTCAAGACGCCATCAGGAATCTGTGCAGAAGGGCGAGTCTACTGGGTACTCCTCGGCTCCGACTAGGAACTGCGCCCTGTACATCGCTCGCAATCTTCTCAAGGGGTGATTGCATCGCTGCTCATCTACCTTCCGACAGAAGGGGCTGGTCTGTCGGGAGGTGCTGCCGCCAATTGGCCGGGCGTCTTCTGCGGGGGCCATGTGATTGATTGCCAAAACCAGAGACCTAGAAGGCGGTATGCGTAGGGAAGGAGTGGCAGCTTTGACCGGCATTCGCAACAGCGCTCCTCAAATCGGCGCCATCTTCAACCAATAATCTCGATGCCAATTGGTGAAGAAGATGGGAATGGTCTCGCCCGATACCCGATCGATGGCCCGCGCGATCCCGCCCTCGAGCCAGGTCGATCCATCGGGTCGCGCAATACGGTGCGAGGTCCACCTGTCGCGAAGTGCCTTCGTAACGTCGGCGCGGCTCAATCGGGTACCAATCCCATCGTGGTTGACCTTTGAGAGGATAAGAAGGTTGCCGGCATGGCGCGCGCCACTAGCCGACGTCTTGTCGGGGTGATGACCTTCGAGCATACGAATCCGGTTTTCTGCATGTTGCGCATAAGATCCGACCGGCGCCAGTTCCTCGGGAGATCGGCGAGCAAGCTCGATCTGACAATGCGACGCATAGTGATCGGTCTTGAGCTGCACACGCTGGATGTCCTCGGCAACCACTTGCTGGCGCTTGCTTTCGTTGCTCCGCCTAGTGTTGCGGAGGCCACCGCCGGAATATAGCTCGCCCGGGTTTGGATTGTTGCGTGTCGGATCGGGCTCAGATCCTGGATGCGGCCGCGAAGATCCGCCGGGTTTTTCCTCGGCAGATTTCTCGTCATAGCCGTCCTGCTCGTAGCTGTCCGGTCCCTCTGTCGCCCGAAAATCGCGGGTGCGGTGGCGAAGCGCGTCCTTGAGGACCGAACTCAGCCATCGGAGCCGAGGCTTCAGGAATACGATGTCTGCGATGGCCTTCATCAGCAGGTCGTCGAGATCGCCGTCGCGGTCGAGCCAGATTTCGTTCGGCAGTACGACCCATTCGCGTGCCGCTCGATATTGGCGGCCGCGCACCTTGAACTGGACAGTCAGACCGCTCGCGATCACTACCCGCTTGATTGCTAGCAGCCGGCGCTGGAACTGCGGTTCGATCAGGTTCTGAGAAACATCGAATTCCTGCAGCTGCTTCCGGAACACCTTGCCGGCGTTCGCGCCTGCCATTGCAAGGACGGTCTCGAGATAACTCTCAGAAGCGAGTTCCTGGCCACGGCCAGCAGGGTTGACTGGCTCCGTTGCGAGCGACGAAAGGGCCGGGATTTGCCAGTGCCTTAATTCATCGGCGATCGGGTTTCGCACGTTAGGGACGCTGTGGATCGCCAGCCGCAATCTTGGGTTGGGCGTGTCGGCGCGGATCGCCTCGGCGAGCTCGGGCAGGTCATCGACGACCGCGATACGACGTGCCACCGTGGCGGTGAGCAGTTCGACCCCGCCATTGTCCTCGACCGGGATGCAGCCCAATTCGGGCGGCTGAATCAACCAGGTGTCGACGCCTTTCGGGTGATGGAGGTGCCGCATGATACAGCCGATCTGGGCGATTAGCGTCGCCTGGGGCTGCGCGTTGAGCCATTCGAAATAGGCGCGCGAAGTCTCCGGTGTCGGAATCCCTCGGATGACGCCGGCCTTGCGATAAAGCTCCTGGACATTGTCGGCAAGGCCGTCACCGCTAATCTGGAGCTTCCATCCGCCCCAGAGTTCGCCGAGATTGCCCTTGAACGCAAGACGATCCGGGGCGACCAAGCCGCCTCCAAAGGGCAGGCACGGTATTTGGGAGGCTTCCGAGACGATCTCGAGATCATCGGCCTCGGTTATAACAGCCAGCCGCGGCAGAAGCGCACGCGCATTGCCGGGGTCACTACGCAATGCGTCGAGGACCATCTGCGCGTTCGGGCTGCGCGCTGGCGGTATGACGGCATCAAGGTCGAGCGTCGGGCGATCAAGCAGATCCTTCGGCTGAAGCACCAGCCGGGCTGTCTCGCCGCTGTCTCGGACGAGCACGTTGACCGGCTTCAGCTGGCCCGCGAAGCTAAGTCCGACCGCTCTCAGGCGTACTGAGCGCAGCACCTCTGCTCCCCGCTTCGAACTGGCCAGTACTGCGAGCGCAGTTTCGAGTTCGTGAAAAGCGGAGCGCTCATTTGCCTCCAGCGGGCGATCGGTCGGAAACGCCATGAGCCGATCCGAATAGAAGGCCAGAACCTCGGATATACTTGGTTGGTCGCGCAAGGTCAGCCGGGCGCTGCTGCCCTTGAGCTTCTTGCAGAGCACGCGTACCTCGCGCGTCGGTCTGGCAATGTGGTCGCCGAGCAATGTCGCGACCTTGGCTTCCGGCAAGCATAGGCCATCGAAAGCGCGCACCGTGCCGTCGACCGCAGGCCAGATCGGTAGGTTCTTGACCGCCGGCCAGTCGTCGCGGGCAAGCTCGTCCGGATTGGCGGCAAGCCAACTGAAGAAGCGCTTGCGGATCGCGACCGATTTATCTGCGAGATCACCATCGCGCAGCAGGTTGCGAAGTACGTAGCTTTCAAGATGCCAGCCCTCGAGCTTGAACACCGCATGCCCGCGCAGATCAGGATGGATCGTGGGAGGAACATCGAGCTGGAGCTCGGATGGAATCGACGCGCCACGCTTCAGCCTCGACAGGGGATGAATTATTCCCTCGCCATCCGGTAGGTACGCGGTAGCACCGCTGGGGCGAACAGCGACGGCGAAGCCGCTCAAAAAAGGATGCAGCGCGTCGAGATGCGCTTTCGCGATGGCCGGATCGCCCAGCGATCGAAGCCGCTCCGCCTCGCTTCGCCATGGGAAATGCTCGGTGTCAGAGGCCGCCAGGCGATCCAGCACATCTTGTCCGTCGTATCTAAGGTGATCGTTGCCCCATCCGGCACAGCTTCCGGCTGCAAGCAGCTGGACCAGCGCCGCAGGGGTCTTTGGATCGAGGATAGGCAATGAGGCGGGCGCGACTTTAGCGAGTGCAGCAGACCATTCGCCCCCCCTGCCCTTGTAAACTGGAACGGCGAGCAGCGCCCCTCTTTTGTGGCGGATAGGCTTGCCCTGCGCGTCGATTGCTGGAAATGCGCGAGCCGTCAACAGGCGGTTGGCGAAGGACAGCAGCCGTTCGCCGGCAAGGTTGCCAAGCAGTTCGAGTGCCCTCGCGCCGTGGCGCGGGATGAGCAGCTTGGCGAGGACGTCGGCAAAGAGCACATCGCATGCCAAAATAATCGCATCGTTCCATGTGCCCGATTGCGCCGCGAGCTCGTGCCGCTCGGTATCAGAGACAAACGCCCCTGAGTAGTGCACGGCGGTTCCGCTCAATGAACCTGTATCACCCTCCGGATATGCGACGGGATAACGCAACCGTCCCCTGTCCAGCCTGAGCTTGCCAGCTGCATCCACATCCCAGGCCACTTCAACCACGAGACCACTGCTGGAAAACAGCCGCTTGCCCGCCGATCGGTATTCAGTCCCTTGGAAAAACTGAGCCTTTCCGGGCGACCGTCCGGTCGATAGCGCGAGGCAGGCTTGCTCGCGTTCGAGCAGCCTCTCGCCATCGGCGAGAGTCTCGCTGCACTCCCGGAAGTAGGTGACCAGCCCAGACTCCTTCCGCAAACGCCCAGCCCTGAACGCGAAAGTGTGAGAACCCAATTTGTGGTGCGAGAGAACTATCTCGTATCGCTCAAGCATGCCGGGCCGCATGACACCTAGGAGGCGTTTGGGCAGCGTAGATACGGCCTGATCAAAGATCCGCTCGATTTGCGGGTCGCTCACGGCCGCGAATTCGATGGCCTCGCCGTGGGGCACCGAGAAGCGACAGCGACGATATGGAACTTCGATTTGGGTACCGCGGGGGGGCGCGCCCGGGTCAACACGCGGCGGTATCCGTACACCGGGATAAGGAGGTTTGTTGTCGCCATCTTTGAACAGTGTTTGCAGGATCTGCTGGCCAGCGGACCGCAGCGTGATCGTATTGCCGAGTGTGAAGCACGCCTTTAGCCCGTGGTTCTTCACCCCGAACATGCCAACTTTCGCCGCGACTTCGTGACCTGCTCCTTTTATGTAGCTCAACCGCTCCCACCCAGGCGCGTCGATCGGATCGCCGTTTCCGAGACAGACTAGTTGGTCAGGTTCGAACCGGATTTCGGTTCGCGATGAACGCGCGTCGAGCTCATTGACGATCAGTTCTACAAGCAGGTCGTCGCCACGTAGCCCGTTCAGAAACTGCCAGAACTCGGGCGCCTGGTCTGTCTTAAGAACGAATTCCTCCGGCTGCTCAGAACCGGCAAGAGGCTGAGACAGCATCAGTCTGCTCCGCCAGTTCGAGAGCGGGCTTGGGCTCGCAAAGGGGCAAGCAATGACAGCTGTGGCACCGGCATCCGCGATCGTCGAACTTCGCCGCGATTGCTCTGCCGCGCAAAGGAAATGCTCGCCGTGATCAAGGCGCGAGCGTTGTCTATTTCAGGCCCCATTGGATCCCCCTGTAGAATGCCGGCAGAGTCATTGCATAGCCGACTTCGAGGCCGCACGCAGCTATCAGTGTCTAGTCATGTGATGGATTTTCTTCTGTGCACTACTGCTCTCGCCACACTTCCTCTCGAAGCTCGAAGCGGAAAGCAGAACGACGCACGATGGGTCCGCGATCTTTGAACACGCGATAGTGTGAAATGGGTATTTTACCCTGACAGATGTCAGTTACCCTCGGTCGAAACCCGCTCTCTCCGCCAGTCAAGCTGCCAGCTTATTGCAATAGCTGACAATACGACGATATCGGTCGCATAAATCCTCATTTTACCCCACATTTTTTATCGGATATGACTGGACACCGATGGATGTGGTCGGACAATCAGCAGGGGCATTGGGCAAGGATATTTTTTCCGAACTGCCGTTTGCCCTCAGCCGTTGTCGAGCGCCACGGTCACGACGCGGACCGTCGCGTTAAGCTGCGCGAGGCGATTGATGTCTTCGCGCAAGCCGCCGATCTGTTGGTCTGTTCCCACGACCACTAAGATCGTCGGCACCCTGAAGTGAAGCACGTGTTCAAGCTGGCTGAAGAAGCTGGAACGATTTCGCAGTCGAACCAGTTCAATCGCCAGAAGCGCATCCGGTACGCGAGTCCCTAGGCGGAGGAGGAAGTCCGCACTGGCGCCATCGCCCACAGCAGCCATGCGAGACATGGTCGCATCGGACAATGCCGGGTCTCGGACGAAAAGCTGATTGAGCCAACCAGCGAGACTTGCCTCCGTGGTCACCAGGCTTTCCTTCGATTGCGGACGCCAGTCCCTGATCCAAGCGGCAATACGCTCGATAGGGCCGATACCCTCAAACCCCATAGGCTCGCGCGGATCGCTGGGCGGCGAGATCTGCACCGTCTCGACGGCGAAGAAGAAGGACAGCATCCCTAGTTCCTGAAACCGGCGGACTATGCCATAACTCCGCTTCGAGCTTCGGACCCGAATGATAATGCTTCCGACAAAGATGCCGAGGATCTGGGCATCCGGAACCAGCCGCCGCAGTTCTTCGGCTAGGCGCGATCGCTCGGCCTCGGTCGGTGGCGTGCCCTCGAAGCGTATCTGCCAAGTGGCAACGGGCTCCAATGGCGTCTTTGCCGCGACGTCATAGAGAAGCTCGGCAAGCAACAGTTGGTCAGCATTGGATAACGCGGGCCGTTGGCCCCTGCCACCACGCCTTATCGAAATTTTTCGGTAGAGCGTCCTAAAGGCGTCCGACTCAGATCGGCGGCGCGATAGCTCGGCAGAGAGATATTCAAGTCCAATGCGAGTGTCGTACCACTCACCTTCCCGGGCATCGGGGGAAAGCTGTGCCGCTACTCGGGCGAGCGACTTGGGGAGCGGGTCAGGCCCGTCGAATGGAGCGATGCCGCCAGTCTGGTTGGCGCTGATGGCGAGGAATTGATTTCGAACTTTCTGCACATACTCCAGGGCTTGCCTGTTCTCGTCGGGCAGGATGCCGAGACCGGCGCCGGGCAACCCTAGGGATTGTTCTCCTGTCGAGAGGTCAAGGAAGATGTTTTTGTCGAAAAATCGCCGAGCCCCGCTTTTGTGGATGTTTGCTTCTAGCTCGACACTGCTTACCGGCACTACGCTCACGCCCGGTTCCTCGCAGTTAGTCCGGTGAAGCGACGGAACCATTCTCAGCTCGAGCCCCACCTTGAACAGTTGGAGCTGCTGCAACCGCTCAACGCGCTCGCTTGCGTCAAGGTCTTCGTGGAACACCACGACTAGGTCTAGGTCACTTCGCTGGACATCAAACTGATCGCCCCCCTGATAAATGGCGCTCCCGAAAAGATAGACGGTGCATGGAATGGCCGCAGTCACATCCCTCGCCCAGTCTTGGCATAGCCCGATTGCAGCCTCAGCCTCGGGTGTCCAGTCCTCGTTCTCGGTCATTGATTGGCCCCTCTCGTCGCCGATCGTCGAGCAACCCTACTACGCTCGTCAAGCGGAACGCGAGAATAGATGGAGCGATGGCAACTAAGCTCTGCAGTCAATTCAGCAATTTCCAAAAGTCCCCGTGACGTCCTGCTTAGAACTCGCCGACACTCGATAAAGGCCATGAGCACAGCGGGCACCCGCTGCATATGAGGTATGCCCTAACGTGCCATCATGCTCGTTGATGTGTGCTGAGCTGCCACGCGACATCGAACTGCCGAGATTGGGCCGATATTGGTGGGAGCACTAGCTCGCCGCTTCGAAATTGAGCGACGTTAGCCGAGTGAATTTTGGCGTTGCACGGTCCTCAAGCACCTGCTGAAGTCGTGGGTAAACGGTCGCGGTGTCTTCAACCGGAGCACCTCGGGTGAGTTCAAAGTTTTGAATTCCCGGCAGCGATTGTGCAGTCAGGCTATCGAGAAGTCGACAAAACTCTTCGCACATACCAATCAAGCAATTAAGCCTGTCTTCATCCGAAAACGCATTTATTGAGAAGGTATCGGCATAAAGTATCGCGACGACAGATTTGGCCGGCGAGGTCATTGGGACGGCAAGATAGGACCGAGCCACCGTCTTGATGTCTCGATCATCGCCAATTTCTTTCATGTCTTTCTTCAGATCCGTCAGCAGTGCCTCAGACGAGGGGTAAGCTCGCGTTCGCACTATTTTCTGAAGCGCAAAAGCTTTTCCCATGATACCGGTCGTAACGGCGTTCATTCTTCCTGCCCCTCTGGGGTCGTAAGGAATTCCAGAGTAGGCGCTCAGTTGCTGGAGAAATTCGCCGCCCTCGCGGTTGACCGCGCGGTGGAGCACGACCCGCGTTGTATCGGCTATGCCGACGCTTCGAAGATACCCAGCCACAGCCGCGGTGAAAGGCAGCGCCACCAACTGCGAAGCTCCTGGGACGGGCTCTGGGTACTGCGGTTTGATTTGCTTAGGTTCGAACGGATGCGGCGCCGTTGTCATGACACTAATCCTCTTGGATCAGGAGAGAAAAAGCCGGGCAGCCAAAGCTCATCGGACAACTGATTGTCACTGTCTTTCAATTTCGCGAGCCTCGTCGCCACTTTTGTGTGGTCCGAGAAAAGTCCGAGAACGTGAGCATATGAACCCGTGCCGTGGCGTTGCACGATATGGCTTTTGGGGATGCCTTGTCGTTTCGCGAATTCGGCGATTGGTTCGAGGCTTATCGCAAATGCCCCAGCGTCATAGAGCAGGTACAGGAGAAACCTATTTAGAAATGAACTCTTGTTCTCGAAGAGATGGTCAACGCTCCAGTCCTGCCCATCCTCGGGCTTCACGTGCAAGACCACCCGTACATCTTTGCGTAGCCGAGACCGTAACGTCGTAGTCGCGGTGGAAAGATATTTCGCCAGAGGAGCAGATGCGTAATCGAGCATTTTCTTAACGTTGCCGGGCAGCCGCCCACCGATGGGTCCAATTACCTGACGTAGTTCCTTTTCAACCTCATCCAGATCGTTTCCGAGCAACTCGGCGAGTATGGTGTCTTGGCGGAAGCGTTCGATCGTGAGCCTGCAGAGATCGACCACGCCGCCATCTCCATGGCCTGACACCACGAACACCGGCCGAGCACCGGTTAGAACCGGCTGCCCTAAAGTATCATTCCGCCAGTAGGAGCCTGAGGCTATAGCCCCTTGAGTTGGTTGGCCTGCTTCCAAGCCAAATCCTGCAGCAACGACGATGGTATCGTAGCTTTGGCGGTCGCCTGCCGGTTCACCGGCGCGAAAGTGCCGCCCCGCATGGTCTGCAGCTAAGCCCAACCACTCCACTTGTCCTCGGTGGGCATCCACTCTTAAGTAGCCCAGGCCGAGAAATACTTTGGGAACGGGCTGGCCATTGCTCTCGTTCTCCGTGCACCGGTCACCAAAAGCGTCAAGCATCTTGGTCGCAACGTCTGACGCCCTGCCTGCGGTCCAGTTTAGCACCGGGAGGCTGGCGCTCGGCCTCCTGCTCCCCGCTGCCGGCCAATTGTAGATGAACGGGTGTAGCCACCGGGTATCGGAACCCTGCTGGAGCGGGCACAGGTCCCACCTTTGCTCGAACAAGGTAACTTGCACGCCGGGAAATGACGAAATCGCTGCAGCAAATGTGAGGCCAGCGGCACCGCCGCCAATGACCGCGACGTTGCTTAGGGTCCGCCGCCCGTGAACATCGAGTTCCCGCAGCGCCCAGGCTAGGTTCAATGCCCGAACCTGTTGTTGATAGACGGTCACGCCTTTCGCCAGACTGCCGAGTACGAACACCTTATCCGTTACCTCATAGGTGGAGGCTACGTGGAATGGGGCGGTGGTGGCATCGTGCTTCATGCGAGTGAGATGTGAGGCAACGCGGTCGCAGGATCAAGTTGAAAAATTCGACGTCGGGAAAAGCACGGCGTTATTCCTGACATTGCGCGGCCATGTCGGCTGGGCGCCCATTCAGATGACGGTAGCTAATTTCGCAATGGCTTCCGATGATCTTGCGAACGAGCGTTTCGTCTAAATGGACCAGAGGTACGCTCGGTGCGACTGGTGAGTGCAAGGTCCAACGCCGTTTTTTTGGCGCTTTTCGCCTCAAGTGGATTGACACTCTTGCTCCGAAAATTGTCGCTTTGGATCCACTGCCAACAACCGATGGCGGACGGCTCGTTTCAGCGCCCCGACATGGGTTCACTGTCGTTCAGCCGGCCTATTGCTTACCCAAAACCACGCCACGCACCACTTGGTGTTCATCCGGCAGATTCCGGCCAAGGATGAACTCATTGAGCACGAGGGTCGATATCCCTGCTTGCAGCCGTCCGAACGAGTGATTTCGCCATGCGGGGGTGAGCAGCGCCGGACGCAAGCCAACGATCACCCGCCGGTCGCTATGACGTACGACCAAGGGTACCGTAGTCCCGTCGATGGTACTTGGGCTTTCGCAACTGAAGCCTTCCAGCTCAAGCAACCTTCGGAGGTTGCGCAGCAAATTGGCCTGCGCTTCCGGTGTCTTCTCCTCGGGCAAAGTACCATCAAGCGCATAGCGCAACAGCTCAGCACCGAGGTACCGATCGAGACGGTCTTTGAGATATTGGTTGTGATAATGCCGCAGGCAACTCTCGCACGAGGTCTCGCAATGAGAGGGGCACAGCTCCAACAGCGCAAGAGTTTGTTGCAGGATTTCCTCAATGTTCCTTGCAGCAAGGTCGGCATAGCCTGCTCCACCGGACAAGGTGTCATAAAGGTAAACGTCGAGCAGCAGCGTTTGGTCGTCCCGGTTGGGCACGACACGGAACCCCGCGCCGAACTCGGAAGGATCGAGATCGATTTGCCGATGACGGCTTGCTGCCAGCCGCAAGCCTTCAGCCACCGAGTAGAGCGCATCTTCCAGTATTCTCAACTGCAGCGGTTCGCCCGTGTCGGTAATGAGCGGCTGTTTCAAGTTGATCCGCAGCAGCAACAAATCGGTAGAGAAGACGTGCCCTAAAAACACGTTTTCATAGGAACCCGAGCACAGTTGCCCTGGCCTTGGCTTCCCGTACGAGTATTCAATTTTATACGGCCGGTTGTGTGGTGCATGTGGGGGCTCGTCGACAGATGCGCGGCCGCACTGGTTGCAAATCCAGAACCCGCCGCGACCATCCGAGGTCTCCTGCCCCTTGTTGACAGTCACCAGTTGGCGGTCCGTGGTGACTACACAAGTGAGGTTGCGGCCGATGGTTCTTAGGCTGGGCAGGTCGTCCTTGCCAACCGGAACGGGGAATTGCGCAGCGGTAGCATAAGTAATGTCCTGCTCGCGATCATCCTCCTTGAGCGCCCTCCCATCCTCTGGGAGGAAAACTTGCGGAACTACCATGTGGGTGCGTCTCAGATCGCCGCTGCACACGGGACAATGAGCCCCACCTTGCAAAGGGTCGTCCAAGTCTGCGACAAAGCTGCAATTCTCGCAGTGCACCAGTGTGCGACGCTCGTCGAAGATCGCTTCTGCGCGGTTTTCGACGTCGGGCAATGTATTCGCCACGACACCACCCGAACGATAAGTTTCCTTGTTGATGACGATCAGTCGCCCCGGTGCATATTCGCTCAGTGCCTTCCCAATGGACTGCTGAGGCCGTTCCACGACCTCCATCTTCCATTCATTGTTTCGCTGAACCAGGCGCTCCACGAGGAAACTCGATAGGTCCGTCGGGAAAGCGTAGCTAGGTAGCAAGCCTTTGGCGAACAGGAACTCAAGCAGTTCCTGGTCAGCAATGGCTTCGCGTTCGGAACGCTCATCCTCGGCCTCGCTGCTTTCGGCAGCGTTTTCTCCACCTTCACCTACGCTTTTGCCATCTCCTATTGCTGCTGCCAATTCAGCCCGGAACCCGTCGAGAGTCGCCAGCAGTTCTTCTGCCTCATCTCCGATCCACGCATCGATCGTTTGGGGGGCAACGCGGAGATCATTCGGCAGCCAGTTTCGGATCAGCGGACGCAGTCGGCCGGTTGGTGCAAGAAGATCCTGTCGCACCCACGCATCGAAGCTCGCTATATCCAGCCCAGACATGGGCTCACCGAGGAAGAAATCCGTAGCCTTGCCAAGGGCGCGGAACAGGGCAGAAGACCCAGCTCCGACGGTGACCTCGTGATGATCCATGTAGTTATGGAAAAACGTCTGAAAGAGGTAGGCTGCGATGTGGCGACGCGCGATCTTCGGGTTATCGATCTTGACGTCCGGATTGCGCGGGTCGCCTGCCACGATCTGCTTCGGATGGTTGTAATAGTACCCGTCATGAGGACCATTCTGCGCATAGGTCAGCACAGTGGAAAGCGATGAGCCGCGCCGCCCCGCTCTACCGGCTCGCTGCTGGTAGTTCTCCCGCTGTGGGGGCACATTGCGGAGACCAACGGCGACCAAAGAGCCGATATCGACACCCACTTCCATGGTCGTGGTGCAGCTCAGTACGTCGATTGGCTTGTCGGTCTTCGCAATGCGGACATCCTTGAACCGCAATTCGAACTGCTCAGTTGTCGCATGAACTCGCGCATTGTCGCGGTTCGACAGTTGGGCGGTATGCTCTTCAACGGAAATGCTGCGAAGCCGTGCACTACCCGTCAGCACACGTTCCACCGGCGCACGCCAAAAACCTTTTCTCGCGCGGACGTATTCGCTTTGGGAAGGTGTAATGGGCTCACAGGATGCTGAACCGCAGGCTGCGCAATGTCTATGAACGGTCACTGGTAATAGAGCGGTACAGTCCGCGCACTGGTACCACGTCATGTCCAAGTCGATGTGAACCGCGACCTTTGCGGGATCGATAAAAATTGCCCCCGTCGCGTCAGTCAATCCAAGTTGGTCAGCGAGTTCTTTCTCGATTAGACCGAGAGTGGTTAGGTCGGTCAGCAGAGCAGTCGCGAACGCGGGCCGGATTGCCTTGGGAAACCCGCCGCTACTGCCCCACGAACCTCTCCAGCGACCTGCCGCTTTTCCGCGCACGTTGGGCTCGACGGTATGATCAAAGGCATAGCTATCCGCCACGTGTATCAACCACGCGGCGGCCAACCCAGACATATCTGCGACCGTAAGGGATGATAGCAAAGGAGCGATCGCAGCAACAAGCTTCGTCAACGCCCGTTGTGCCGGAAGGAGGCAACCCACCGTAGTGCCAGTTAACGAGTAGTAGCGGCCGCATAGTTGCTTGAGGAGAGCGATCGTATAGCGGCTGGGGGGTGGCCCAGGATCGAATTCCGTCAGCAGTTCCTCGATCGGCTGGTCGGCATAGTCCTTTTGGAGGCGCCGCACCTGATCTTCGATTGCTTGTGCGTCTTTACCGTCGAAGATGGGCAGATTGCTGTCGCTCAATACCTTAAGCACCGCGATGTAGAGACCCCGCTCCGGCCGCGGTTCGCGACCCGCCTCGCGCAGAATGCGCGTAGCCAGCGCCAATACCTGCCGGAAAATGTCTTGCTCTACCTCTCGCGGAATATCGCGAGCCAACCGAGCCGCCTTTTGCCGACCGTCCGAGAACAGCAGCACCTTGCGGCCGCCATTCGGATAGTCTCGCGTTTCTAAACGCGAGGCCGGCTGACCATCCAATTGCGTCTTAACCAAATTGGCGAACGGCGCCTCGCCTTTGGTGGCGTGGTCCATAATAGTGGACGTCTCGCTGCGTAATGTTGGTTCACCGCAGATGCAGCAACTGGCAAACCTGACGCCGTTTTTGGTCCAATCGTGGCTCTGCGTGGGCAGATAGAGGCGGGTAAAGCCTTGGGCTGGCTGTTCGGCGCCATAGTCAAGGCGGCCACTGCGCATGTCTAGCCAGGCCGCAACGCAGTCGCCAAAGCTCGGGTTCGGGGGCTCCATCAGCATTTCTACCTCGACCAACGGCGGCTGATGGCCTTCACGGAACGGCCCCGACGGAGTGCTCCAAAGGAAATCGGGTTGCGGTCGATCGGCATAGGCTCGCAGATAGGCAGAACCGCATTCGCGGTGCGTCAGGAGCTCGAAGACGCGTGCACCGCACTGGCACTGCCGGCGTTGATGCGTATGAAGCCTGCCAAGAATTCGATCGGGACCCTGATGCCGTGCGTGGGCACATTTCGGATCGACGCATGCATAAAGCCCCGGCAAGCCGCGGAAGAACATATGCAGTCGGGTGGGCAACAAGACCCGGCCATCCACCCTACGCCGCGCAAATGGGGCCAAAGCCAGCAGTGCTGCGAGTGCTCGTGCGCCATCCGGATGGTGCTCAAACAACTGTTCCTGTAGGTGGCCCAGCGCTATGGCCTCTCCCGAAACGAGCTCGACGAGCCTTTCGAACACCGGAAAGCCCGTAAGGTTAGCAAACAGATAGTCCGGCAGGTCTTCGTCCGTCAAAGGTTCAGGCCAGTCCAGCCCGGCAGCCAATGCTGCCACTGCGCCTCGCGCAGCTTCCGGATGGGTCGCGTGTTGGTCAAAGGCCGCCAAATCAAATACAGCGAGCACGTCGGTCACGCGGCCGCTGGACAGCCCGCTGCCCTGCCGTTGCTCGCGCGTGCCCGTGATAACCGAGAATTTGCGGGCCGATGATTGCGGCAGTCCCGTGAGATTGCGGGCGAACACTTCTATGGCCGACTCGGCGACAGCGCCTTGGCCTAAGCTGGCGCTGGTCAGAATGAAGCGCACGCGTTCACGGGGAACGTCCAGGCGCGCAAGTAAGCGCCTTATAAGAAGGGCGACTTCCGCACCACCAGCACCGCGGTACATGTGCGCCTCATCCAAGACCAGGATTAGCTCGTTGGCACTATTGCTATGCAACCAATCCCTGGTCTGCTGAAAGATGGACCGCTCGATCGGCCGCATCAGCATGTATTCCAGCATTGAGTAGTTTGTTATCAGAATATCCGGGCAGGCCCGCTGTGTTTCGTCGCGGGTCATCATCTCACGGTCACCTGGCTGGGTGATGAGGCGGCGGTTCCAATGATGATAACGCCGTGGCGCTCCCCCTTTGGGATTGGGCTTCAGCTCTTCCTGGTGTTTGCCGTAGAACGCGACCAAGTCCTTTGACGGCCATTGGCCGATTTTCATAAGGCCTGAAACCGTCTCCGGCTGTCCCATCAAGGGCAAGTAAAATTCCTCGAAGAGTGGCTCTATGCGCTCACCGTCGCGTTTCCCCGAACGCAACCCTGGATAAGGCGATCGGCCGGTATAACTACCAAACCGGACCGGCCGCCCCCGCCCGGCCGAAACAATCGCAGATGCGTTCTCGTCACCGAATAGCCGGCGAATTCGGCCCAACTGGTCATTGACGAGTGCGTTCATGGGATAGAGCAAGAGAGCACGACAGCCGGCCAGCGACGCTGTGGCTGGCCGATCACGCGCCTCTTGGACAAGCTGGCCGACGATCGGCATCAGGAAGCTTTCCGTCTTACCCGACCCGGTACCCGTGGCGACGATAAGATCGGAGCCCCCAAAATACCCTTGCAGCGTCTGTGCCTGATGCACATACGGCCGAGGAAATAGGCCGACCTTTGCTGCGGCAAGGTCCCGCAAAGCGGTAGCCACAACCGGTGGAAGGTCAAGTTGATCGTAGGCAGCGCCGAGTTCGTAGACGGGCGTGGACTCGATGAACGGAACCTGCGCGACAGTACCTGCCTCGTTTAGCAGAAGCCGCCGTTCTTGAATCAGTGCCGGGTTGCGCACATGGTACTGCGCTTCGATATAGGCTCGCAGGCTTTCGCCGAGCCGCCCCACCGTGGCGTGTACGCCGTGCTCTTGCTGCTTCGGCCCGTTGCTCATGACACCGTCCCTTTCAGTTTAATCCCAAGCCGCCCGAGAGCATGCGCTACGAAAGGTACCGCTTGGACCGGAAAACTCATGCGATAAACTGACGGGGGGCTAGCGCCTCCAAGCTCCCAACCCAGCGCAAGAACGCGCCCCTCCTCAATTGGCAGGTCCCTGGCCAGAGTAACCTGCACCATGTCGTCGGCCTGCTTGAGTTCCAGCGTCCGAGAAGCTCCCAAGGCTTCGTCGTAGGCAAAACGGAACCGTCGTGCATGTTCATGCTCGACTGGAACTGCCCGCCGCAAGGATAACCCGTTACCCGTGTGCTCAAACTCCCCGAGATAGTATGGGCGGTCGTAAAGCGATGTTGGCTTAGCCTGAGCACGGCATAACCGCAAAGAGACGCCACCTAGCTCGACCTCTTGGGGATTTATCCAGCGTGACCGCAATTGCCGTGAAGCTTGGTCTGGGGCGTATATTTCGAGGTGGCCGGCCGAGATACCCGCGTGCTGAAGACCTGGACGATATTTCCTGAGCGCCTTGGCCATCCAGACGCCAATGGGTTCGGCGCGACCAAGCCAATCGTCAAAACCCTGCACAACCATTCCACCGGCTCGCCCCCCTGCATAGCGAAAAGCCCCTGCGGCTATAAAGCCGCCATGCGGAACCACGCCAAGCAGGAAAGACAGGCCATCTGGCAGAGAGACTGCGCGCGGGGGCGTCGCATGCCAGTAACCTCCGGGCGAGCGCCAAAGATCGCCGGCTTTCTCAAGCACCTCCAGCACCTGCTTGGCCAGTGGGCGCGCCTCAGCAGGTCCCAACAAACCTCCAAGATCCCTCTCAATCATATCGGTGAGACGGCCCGTGAAAACACCGTGACCGTTTCGCGTTCCCTCACCCTCGCACGCAGCGCGCAGGTGCGCAGCAATCAATGCGAGCCGAACCGACCCTGAGGATCCTCTGATCGACAGGCCGGCCGTTGCATCGGCCAGCACTTCAGAAGTGGAAAGGATACGCAGTGACAGGGTCATGTCGGCGCTACTCTCTCCTGATACCAGCTAGGTCGAGGAGAAGTCGCAGCCGTGTGTCGATATGGTTTTCGCTGTCAACCCGCCCGCCGTCCAGTTCCTCTTCTATGTCCTCGGACGCCAAGCCGGTCATTCGCCATAGCGGCCACAACCAGCCGTAGGCGGCGGATTGGAGTGAGGTCGGAGCATCTGAAGTGCGGAAGCCCTCAAGGGCCTTCATGAATGCAATGGCAGTTCGTTCGACGTGTGGATTTCGGAACGAACGCCCCAGCCGCAAAAGCCGCACCAATTCTTCGCTTTGCGCATTGCCGTTGGAGATCTGCATCCACAAGTCTTTAGGACCAAGTGACGTCAATGCTCCGGTGGTCACGGTCGCATTTGCTTTTGGGAAAACGCTCCAATCCAAAACGTCCGTATCGAAGACGGGCCCGAGCTGGAGATAGAGCAACTGTTCTGGGAACGTCGTAACTCCATCTGCGAGTGTTGCCACCACCACGACGTTTTCGTTCCGGATAAGGTCCGCGGTTGCATCAGCCAGCAGTTCGAACGGTACATTGTTCACTCGCTCCAGAACCAGCGCACCGACTGCTCCGTTCCGACCGCCAAGTGCTTTCGCTACATCGGTGTCCAATGTCGCCGCATCGACGAAGCCCACCGGCACTCGTGCCCGCACAACATGCTTCCCAGCCAGTGTCGTTGCCGTTACGCGGGCCAGTTCTGTTGAAAATGATCCTTTGAAAAACAGCACTTTACAGGTAACAGCGGCGGTGAGCACACCAGGCGACTTGAGCCCTAGTGCAGCATAGTTGGACGCCAGTAGGCCTGCAGCTTCCAAGCCAGTATTAAGCGCCTTAATCGAACCGGTTTGTTCGACCAGCGGCACAACGCGGAGCGAAGGCCTCGATGCTACGACAGGTATGTCGCTCTGCGGGGTCTCTGGGTGAATGGCCTGGCCCAGTTGGGCGATCCGTTGAGCGATGTCAGTAAGCTGTTGTTGGAGCTCGGAGGCGTGCTTGCCCGTTCGGTCTTCAGTATCGCTCCAAAGCGCCTCGAGGTCGGCGACGCCGTGTTCAACCGTCTTCAGGCGAGCCTCCGTCGCGGCAGACACGCGCGTCGCAGCCTGGCCTTGGACATCCAATTCTTTCCGCAAGGCCGCCAATTCGGAAAGCACGCTCTCCAGAGCGCGAGCCGAAGCGTCTTCCTCGACTACCGGTACTGGCCGAGCTACAAGGTCGGCAATGGTTTCCGCTAAACGCGCAATTTCACCCGACAAAGCCTGAATGTCGCCCTGCAAGCTTTGCAGCCGCTCCTCATGGTCCTGAATGCGGTTTGGCAAGACCGACAACTCCCGGTCTTTCTCCACCGCCACCAAGGGTTTTGCACCGCTTGCCAACAGTTGAAGGGTGTCGGTGATCTCAAACGGACTAAACTGAAGCAGTCGCGCGATCGTCTCTGCGTCACAGCGGTTGAGAAAAGACTGCTCGTGCAGGCTGCGGAACAGCGCTTCAATCTCGGCTTGTGGCTGATCCATAGCCACCTGGGGATGTTCTTTTGCCGTGGCGCTTTCAATCCCATCCAGCAGCGCGGCAAGGCCTTCAACATGCTCTAGGTGCTGCTCCGCCCATCCCCGCCAAAGATAGTAATAAGCGTTTTCGGCCCGCGCTTTGTTGGCCTTGGCACCGCCTTTCTTGAACAAGTGATGGAGCAGTGCCTGCTTGCGCTTCGGCAGGCTCGCAACGCTGTCCGCGCGAAATCCGTCAACGCTAGGCAGCACCTTCAGCAAAGCCCGATTGGTTTTTGTGGTTACTTCGTTGAAGAAGGCCAGCAACTTGCGGTCACCGATGGCGCGTAGCCGCTCGACAGCCTGGGGGGTGGGAGCCGGCTGTGTCATCTCGCGTCCCCGCTGCCACGTGCAATTCGGGTCAAGGCCAGACGGCGGTGGGACTCTAGCCAATGCGGTGCATTTAAGGTGCGCAACGCGGCTGCTAATTCGTCGTCTGAGTAAGAGCCTGAAGGAATTCCTGCGCCTGCAAGGACCCAACGGGCATGCGCGCGAGTAGCAGGTGACATGTGCCGGGCCGACGTCTCCGTGGCCGCCCGTCCAGCAAACCACCATCCCCCGTATGGACCTAGGTCCAGGTGGACGTCGCACGCAATGTCTCGCAGCAGATCTTGTAAGTGGGCTAGGGCTTCCGACGTGACTGTTTCATTTGCCGAATAGATCTCGGCGTGTGCCGTCGCCAAGGCATGCTCATTCCAATCGATTGCGTCTGTTGGGCGGGACCGAACTCGAGGAACGAGACCCTTGGGTACCTGCAAGCCGCTGAAGGTGAGCGAGCCCCCGCGCACTTGTTCCAGTAATGGTTCCGCCTCCGCCGAGCTGGCCGAGATCGAGCGTGTGCCGAAGGCCAGCAGGGCCGCCCGTGCTGTCCGCGCGACAGGCTGGCTACAAGTTCTGGCAACAGCCGTCCGTCGATGTCGAGGACGGGCGGCTGAGCCGCCGAGAAGCCACTAACTCTTACGAATTGCCATTCTCCGTGTGCGAGCTGCAAGCTGGCTGCATCGCTGCCACTACGCGCATTTAGAATTGCGTCATCTTCAGCATTGCCAGCGTGCATCGCAAGCGTGAGTTCGCTCTTGGTGTCCAACACTAGTCGCGCAGACGTATCAACAAAGTGCATCGCTGGGGCCACGACACCCCACCGGCGCTTTGCAGGCTGCACCGGTAGGCCGGTCGCCCGCCTGATCCAGCCGGCTACCTGGTCGTCAGCCACCTGCGGTAGCGTAACCAGAAGACAGCTCCATTGCTTAAGGTTGGCGAGACGCGTGACGGCGAGTTGCGGCGGCACATTCGTAGTCGAATCGGCATGCTGGACGAAATAGTAGGTGGCTCCCCAGTCAAGTGTGGCTGCTAACGACTGGCGGCTGCCTCTGCCCGCCGAAAAGACCGTGGTTCGTCCGGCGCCCAAACCCGGTATTCCCTCCTGTACAGCCTCGCCATAAGCAGTATCCACTTCGGGACTGACCCAAGCCACACGGAAGCTCGGGGAGTCGGGGTTGACGACGTAGGTCTGCGCTCCAGCGTGCAGTCGGGCACACGCCACTTGGACCCGGAACCCGTCACCGCCGCCATCGAAGGTCAACATGCCCTTCGGGGTCGGCGCGCGGGGGATCTGCACTTCCAGGCCCCAGAAGGCGGGTACCTTACCGGCCGGCAGTTGGACATGGAGGTTAAGCGAAAGTGGCGCGTGCGAGATGGCAGGCTGTGGCCGCAGTTGCCCGACCGACTCCGCCGCCGGCCCGTGCCATGCATCGGCGGAGTGGTAAAGGTAACATTCCGGTCGCGCGGAGCCCGAGAGATGGGCGAAATGGGCTTCGCGATAGGAGCCTTGCCTAGGACTGACACGCGCGCCGCATACTGGACAGGCGTAACGCCGGTACCGTTTTGCCGCCGATGCCGCAATCCGCTGTCCGCTCGCAAGGTCGATGGCGAAATACATCCCGGGCCCTCCGACGGCAGCTTACGCTGCCTGGTTCCTCAACTCGTCGAGAGTTCCGGCGACGGTGCCACGCACCAGCAACGAAATGCTGTCCCTGCGCCAGTTGCGAAAAGCTGGCTCACGGATTCCACGCGGGGCTATCCAGCGGCTTACGGCCAGCGCGGATACCTCAGCTACGCTTAGTAGGTTGCTGTACTCAGGATCGGCCCCACTTCCACGAAGGATGTCGACCGTGTTCGCGGCTAGGGCGCAGAGGAATACCTGCCTCTGAATGCCATGTTTGAGCAAGGAATCCTTGAAGCCGAGCCGAGTAAGCGCAGCCTTGATCGTTCGCAGCCGCCAATTCGGCCCCTTTCCGTACGCATGGTGGTCGGCATAGTCGTGATTGATTAGGCGGAGGTAGGCCCGCAATTTCTCGAATAAAGCATCAGTGATGTGAAAGTGCCCCCAGCCGGTCGTATAACCTACCGGCTGAAAATAGTTTGTGCCATTCAGTGCCAATCGGTTATAGAGCGAGGATCGCCCCATCGATGAAGTTGTGGTCACCATCAGCAGGCTAGCGTGCTTAGCGGCCCCTGAAATAATGCCGACGGACTCTCCATAGGTGTCCTTGAAGTCTTGCACTACTTCCTTCGTACGCACCAGCGCAGCCACGGCTTTGCCGCCAAGCAGGAATGAGTAGGGTGGCACCGCACCCAGCACATAGGCATCAAGCAGATGGACCAACCTCAACGATCGGTCAGTTGAGTTCCATCCCACCAACTTGTCCCGTACTAACAGATTGAACACGGGATCACCCAAAGCGATGATGCCCGCCAGGCGGTCGTGACTCTCGTCCCATACGAGGTACCGCAGGCGCCGCCCAAAACCCGCGGACACGGGGACGGACCAGGTTAACGTAGCCAGCCGAAATAGGTCGGCATCCTTCGTGTCACTGCGTACTCGCCGAAGCACCAACCTGATGTTTGCAGGTTCGATCTCGTTTCCATCCGCAAAATGAGGCAACAGTTTCGCTTCAGATCGGGCGAGGAAGGCCGCGTTCGCTTTGAGTTTATCGCTACGTTGCTCCGCATGAAGCAGTCGTACCGCCTGCTTGTCCTGGCCGGGGGACAACAGTTGACCGTTCTTCCCCTTTTTGAATCCGAGACGCTTCAGATCCTGGCGAATCGCCCGTTTTAGCTGCGCTTCCGGCGGCGGAAACCTGATTAGAAATTTCTCCCCCAAGACACCTTCTCCGCAATACATTCCGGTTGTTCCGGAATTTTTGTTCATAATAACAATCAAACAACAGTCCAAGTGCAAGGCAGTTGTCGAGGCGCAAGCCTTCTCGACAACTAGACACCTACATAAAGCCGAGATTCGCTGGCTCTGTCGATCCTCCCAGTCTCTTGCGACGAACAGGGGCCAACGAACTCTTGCGATGGGTGATGACTTGCCTTCTGCGTCTTTAATCACATCCCGACGCGGACATCCTTGGGATAGGACAGGCCGCAGATTAGCTTCACGAGGCAATCTTGCCGAACGCTACATTGGCGGAATAATCCCAAAAGTGCCCATTGCAAAAAAGGCCCCCGTAGCAATTGGAGGCCCTTTTTCGTTTTGCCAAACTAGGCACGTCGCCGCCCCATTTGTTCCATTAGAAACCCGTCGACCTCCTCGGAGTTCATCGACACCTTCGACCAATTCGAGTTTACGGCATCCTCCCTGTCTAGAGGCAGGTGATTGTCCCAGAACGAACCAAAGATATGCTCAGCACCGTCTTTTTCGTACGTGATGCGAAAGCAGGGTTGATATCCCCTGCCGGTGACACCAATCGTGACCCTGGCATTTCCGTGCTGGGCAACGCAGACTGACAGCTTCTGACGCACGCCTCCCATGTAGACGAGCGGCTCTTTGAGGAGATTCCAAATTGAAGCGATTGTAGATAACTTGTCGATCCGACCCGTCATGGCTGCTCATCCCTACAGTTTAGGCCACAGTGTCGAGGTATGGGATGAACAGCTTCTCGCGGTGCTTCCCCCCCGCAGCTTCCCAGTCCTTCTTGCGATTCTTGACAGCAGTCTGGGTGATGGACATGCGGCGGCCGGCTGAGTTGTAACCGGCGCCAGCGTCTAGGAGGCGAAAAAGCACCTCCCGCCCCTCCGGTGTCAGATTTACGCCGACCTTGTTACGGGGGTCACGGCAGTCCTCGTCGTTGGGCGCTTTATATTGAATGGTTCCCGCGACCGCAGCGGACGGAGGATCCAGCCGGTCAAGGAGAGCATCGAAAAGGCGATCGACATATGCATGACCTTCAAGCCGTGCAGCTTCGATGGCAGCCGCAGTTTCCGAGGATATGGGCATGAGAACCCCCGTTTCCTGTGTCCCTGAAAGACCATCTTTCGGAGTGCACGCCACCCTATACAGCATAGTACTACACTAAGTGCAAGTACCCCCTACATAAAATTTTAGAATTGCAGGATGTCGCGTTACCATTCGCGCGCCAGGGGCCTACACCCCGTCGAGGCAGCAAGTCCCAAGCGCAACCGCCTCCCTATCAGTGTAACATAGGTTTCGATTCGCTGAGGATCGACAACTGCCATGTCGCTCTTGTGCGAGTTGATTTTCCGTCGTTTGGCACGCTGCTGGCTCGAACAAAGTGCGGGTGAGGAGTATTACATCCTACACATGGAGTTTGCGTCAATCCAGCCGCCTATGGTGAACGTTTGGCATTACTAATTGATATAGTTCCTATGAAAAGTTCCGCTAAATATAAGTCTCGAGAGCTCAAGCTTGCGCTACTTGACTCCAATATTTGGCGATATGCAGTCGACGCAGAGGCACAAGGAGCACTTCTTCGTGCTGCCCGGGAAGGCCACTACGCTATCCAGATTTCCCCGGCGGTGGTCTACGAAGCTTTGCGATTGCGCGATCTGCCGCTGAGAAATCGTTTAATCTCCCTGATGACCAATCGACGTTTCAGACGTCTCATGCCCGAAGCATACAGCGAGTCAATGGAGATATTGGGAGAGATCCGCCGGTTGAGGCCGGATTGGCTGCGACCTAACCCGGACAGTACTTTCTTTGCTCGCAGCCGCAACGACTGGTCTCGGAAGATGGGCGGATTTTGGGTCAGATGCGCCGAATCGCCGAATGATGAAGCTCAGCGCGTGCAGCAAATGGAGGGGTCATTGCTGAAACAGGCCTCCGAGCAGATCCGAGGCGCCCGCAAACAGATGATGGAGTCAGGTTGGAAGTCAAACCCGCCGATGGATAAAACTTTCGCTGCGTTACCAAACCCGGTTCCCGGCTGGAACGGCGAGATGGTCGAGGCTTGGCGGATAGAGAGTTGGGCGGGCTTAACCTACGCTTTGTCTAGGCAGGGGAATCCGTATCGCGACTGGATCTCGCCATTTGTCGAGGTTGACCACGGTTTGCTGAAAAGCCCTGGGTGGGTTGAATTCTGGCTACACAGCACAAACGCGAAGGCGCTGCCAAGGCAATGGATGCGGTGGGGCCACTCAATGGCCCAACGTTTTCGCAGGGTCACCAATGGCTCTGGAGGGGACAACCAGCTTTTCACCTATCTTCTTGAAACCGACATGGTGATCACGTCAGACAAAGGCTTCGTCGATATCCTAGAAGAATGCCGTCCATTTGCTCCATGTCCGCTACCGACGGGTCACCTTGTCCCAGCCGGCGCTCCGGGCATTGAGGCGATGCTCAGCATTCTGCAAGACCCGTGACCAACAGTCATGCGTCAGCATCCGGTCTCAGGCGGTTCGGGTGCCGCAAAGTGTAAAGGACTCACTTAGCCAGCGACGGACCAACGCGAAGTCTCACGTCGATCGTGAGAAGTCGAAATTCTCGGTTGAACGACAGGCGCCACGGCCAGAGTCTTCATGCGTAACAGCCGGGTAGCCTTCGGAAAGGCAGCGTCGAGGCCTAAATCCTGCCAGTGACAGTCCTCGCTAAATCTCTGTGAGCGCTCGCGTCCATCTGGCGGTCAACACGACCTTGGCTTCCACACCTTAGTAGCCGATGCAGCGATCCAAGGAGGGGCACTTTTCTGAATTAGATTGAACGCCAGTGACTTTTTGATCGCCGGCGCCGTTTCCTACTAGCAGACTATTACCACCCAGTTGCCGCTTTTATCTTTTTTGGTTTTGGCTCTATAACCTCGCTTTTTGTAGTCATCCCGAACGGTGTTTGCGTCATCTTCTGTTTGGAACTGACCAACAAGTGTGCAGCTTTGCACGTGCTCGTACCTATCTCGCATAATTGACTCGCCGCTGACGAAGGGAGAAGCGTGGGCCGCCAATAACGGGCCGACAGTTACGGCAATTGCTACTATTAGTATAAGCATAGAAACCCAATGCACTTTCTTGTGATTTCTGCATAACTGCTTCGCGGGCACCGCACAGAGATCGCCCTTGATACCTACAAATCGTTGGAGTGAAGCTCCAGGAGGGTGAGCTTCCTTCATCAACTTTCGCCACCTGCCGGTAAGCTTCTGCCTGCCAAGAATCGCCGTGGATCCATGAACATGTTCCGAACGCATCGCCGCTACGCTCCGACCGTTGCACTAGCAAATGAGTCCGCATTCGAACTCTGGTTAGCTAAGAATCCAATTAGCGCATCGGTTGACGCCTGGATCGTCAACCTACAAAACTCGGTTTCTGTGGACGCCAGATTGCGGCTTTCGCAGTACTTGTTCACAGGTGATCCGCCGCCGCACACACCAAAGTACCGGCACGATACCCGACATGCATCCACGCCTTTTAATATTTCCTTCTCCACTCTGTTGAGGAACGAACTTCTTTTGATCACCTCAAGATCATCTGTTAGGATATTACCGAAAACGAAATTCTTGTATTCAGGAGCTCGTACCTCCATGAATTCTGGAGAAAAGGTGGATACATTTCCGTTGGCACCAATCACAAGCGCCGCCCATGGTTCGTTCAGCTCGTTACCGACAAAGGGGGCTCCCCCTAAGATACTGGCGATCCGTTCGACTTCTCGAATATACAACGCGTACCCAGATCGGTAGGCAAGTGTAAGTATTGATAACAAAAACCTCACGATCTCTGGCTTGTAATCACAACCATCAAAACTCGACGACTTGTTCGCGCCCTCTAATTCGTCGACACTGAAACTCACGTCCTTAATACCGTTATCGCGATAGAATTCGAAGAACTCTTGGGCGCAACGTAGGCAGTCAGGATGCAGCACCGTTATGACACGCGGCTCGAAGCCTGCGTCCTGTAGACGTTTTAGCCCGCGCATGGCAAGCCGCCAGGTGGGCTTCCCACTGCGAGTCAACCTTCGAGCGTCATGAAAGCGCTCTGGACCATCGATACTTAGGCTTATTTCGGTGCGCGTCCGCCTGAACAGGTCGATCCAACGGGCGTCTATTGCGATACCGTTGCTCTGCATTGCAAAGTTACAGTTCGCTGGTCTCTTGGGCTCAAGACACGCATACGCCCGCTCAAACCATTGTATTGGCGCCGCTGTCGGCTCGCCTGCATGCCAGACAATTCCCGCTGCTGCATCAGGTGGAAGTCTGGCGAAGACTTTCTCACGAATCGCTTCCAAGATCTCAGCCGACATCAAGGTGCGATCATTCCGATGCGACAGGTAGCAGTAGGTGCACGATATGTTGCAGTACGCTGTCGGCTGCAGGATGATGAGCCGAGGGTTCCACACAGGTCAGCAATTCCTCCAGTATCCATTAAAACAATTACCGAAGTTGGGGAAATTCGGGAAATTCGGGAAATTCGGGAAATTCATCCACTGCGCCACCTGCTTGCCTTGCCCAAGCGAAGGTTGCGCCGCTCTTCTTCCGTCGGCTCGACCGTCCGATGACAGTCGTTCAAACGGGTTGAGAGCGCCGGGCTCAAACGTAGCACCTGAGGACGACAACGCCCTGACATCTAGCACACCGCACTCGACGGCCATCACAAGCGCAAACGCGATGGGGAGGGGACGGGTGCTCATTTAAACGATGCCCCAATTGAACTGCGTCAAATGTACTTCCAAATCTCAACGCTTACCAGAGCCTTGCCTCCAGATCGAGCGGCGCCGGAAATCCGGGCAGCAATTTTCAACCAAATCACCCGCACGGATTCACCTTGGAGGGCCCAGACACTTGCGGCATTGCCCTCAGACTTGCCATTCCAACCACGTCAGTTCTCGCCGGCCCCATCCTCAGAGCTTGGAAATATCGTGCTACGGGCGTCATCCAAGGCGGAGGTAAATGCTTCCCACCCAACAATATACCTCCACCCCCTTCCAGACGTATCCCGCAAGTCTAGGTATCCTCTAGCGTCTATCCTTGCGTCAACGATGGGCAGACCGATGTGCACCTGCTTAAACCTGATCCCCTTTTCCGCAACGCCTTCCATTCGCCTGAAAAGGGTAAGAAATTGCGGGCAATTTTCCTGGTCAGATCGGCATTTTGGCTCACCTACCGCGGCTGGGTCGTTTGCCCCAATTCGAAGCTTCAAGGTGTAGGAACCCCCTTCAAGCTTGAGACCGTTAAACTCGCGATTTTGATAAGCATCCGCCTTATCTGCGCTGCAGCTCCCAAATATTCTTGCACAGGCATTGTCCGGCAATAACTGAGGCTGACTAACCCCCGAGATTTGGGAAATATAGAGAAACTGACCGTCCCCCTCGAGCGGAACCGCAAAACCGTTCGTAGACTCTGTTGTGAAACCCTGCACCTTGCGGCTCAGGATATTATTCGACAGGTATGACACAAGCCTACTGTTAAACGCGTTATCAACATTTACGCTATCAGCAGCGTACAGCGTTACGAGACCTGGTTCATTTATGCGCACCACTTTACTCTTAATACCGTCGGACCCAGTCGATTTGTCGATGATCGTAAGAGGATATATGATTAGTCCATTTGGCTGAACTCTAAGCAGTATAGATGTGCGCACATCTACACAGACCTTGTCTCCTTCGTCCAGCGAGACGGTTTGCGACAAAAGGCCCCTTGCATCGGAGCTCACGAAGGCAAAACCCGAAGGAGCTACATACTTTAGGCTAAACTCTGAAGTGCTAACGAGCGGCAAACCGGATGTTTTGCTGACTTGCCCACACCTGACGTCAGTTTTCTGAATATTTCCCGGGAGTAACTGACTCCATCCAACCCGTCCAACGGAATTCTTGAGAATTGATCTCGCCTTCTGATTCAGAATTTCTGTTGCTGTATCTAAAACGTAAGTTGTCTGCGTTAGGCGGTAAGTCAGATACGTCCAATTTTCTTCTGAGGAAGCGTTGGCTCTGCTCAATGCCAAAACAAGTTGCGATTGGGCCGCAACTAAATCATTGCGGGCAGACTCGTCCGTAATTCCTGCCACCCCGCCAAGTAGTGTTATTATCTTGTTTGAATTCCTACCATTTATTCCGAGTACGGTAATGGTCAGCACGGCGGCCAAGGGCAGTAGCGCCACTTTAGCGAGCCATCTCGAGTGACCTGACGGCCAAAAACCATCTCCTTCATTCCATAGTTTTGATTTATGAAACAGATCGGCAATGCTACGGATCCGAGCCCGCGCCAGCTTTCGCTGTGCTTCTTTGTCAGTCTTCAATCTTTCTTTCTCTGCAGGTGGAACTCCCCAATTGCCGGTGCGCTGCCATTCTTCGATGAGTTGGTTCTCAGCCCAAGTTTCTCCGAGCCACCGCGGCGGCAAAAAAAGCGGGCTTAGGTTCGCCAGCGTTACATGCCGGAGTGCTTCCGCGGCCAGGCGCTTCTCGCCACCTCTCACCCATAAACTCAGACGGCGGGCCAGGTTTCGTTTGCCTTTTATCGCTTGCAACGAATTGGCGACTTCAAGCGTCTCTAAAAGCGCCTTCCGTGTCGACTTAGCCTGCTCCAAAATTGACAGACAATGTTCCCAACTTCTGATCAATGATTCATGACTGACGTCGTAAGTCCTGGTCGCCGTATGGGGCGTGTCACCCGCGCGGCGCGCTTGGATGTCATCGCGTGAAAGCACATAACCGCGGCGACAAAATACCTGCATCACTGCGTCTACAAGCGACCTTCTGTCAGCCTCATACCCAATGTAGGGCGGCTCGTGCCTCACCACTGCGAAGATGCGGTGGAAAGGCCTCTTAGCGCGCACGGCGTGGACGTCAAGTACCGCTGTAGTCGCAATTTCTTCGGGCGTGGCAAAGCGCCGAACCCATCTGCCGCGGTCGTCCATGCGCGCCATGCAGGTGAACGCGCTATCTATCATTTGCGATACAGCTGGTCGGCGCGACGCGATGGTCCCCTCGCTTACATGTCGTGCTCCTTCTTGCAACGCCTCCTGCCGGGCGTTCTCTGCACATCGATTCAAGCAGACTTGCAGAGGCTCAGAGGCCTTGCGATCGCGGAAGTCATCAAGGGTCAACTTGGGTGACCAACCCGAATTCCCGCTGCGGTGCTCCTTGCCCCAACGCTTTATTGCTTCTTCCCAGATCGCGCGTAGGGCGTGCTGCAGCAGCGGAAGACTGTCCGGCTTGTGATCGAGAGTCCTGCTCAGCCGTTGCGTTTCAGCGGTAAGTAAATCGACCAAATCCCGGCTGAAGGGAGAGGTCGAGCGCTCATCTTCGTCGTAGCCGTAGGATACTCCCCAGGCGTCGAAAACACGGCGCGCCGGCTGCACGATCGCAGCGTGAATGTCCCGCTCCTTGGTAAGCAATTCGACTTGGGTCGAGGTCGCAAAGATAATCTCTGAGAGCCCCTCGTATTCGGCGCAGCGATGCACCTCTTCGCTGCGCATCGTTAAGGCAATGAACAGACCCTGCCGCGCTCGGCCGTGGACGGCCTTCACGAGTTCAACGATCGCATTGGCCCCATCTCGATCGACCTCTTCGCGGAAAATCTCCTCGAACTGGTCAATGACAATCAGCAGATTTGCTGCTCCGACCTGCATGCCCCCGGAACTGATCGAATCAAGCGTTTGAAGCTCTTCATTGGCGAATCTCAGCAGCCTGTCATGGTCAAGCTTGCCTGCCGGCAGCAGGAATTGTACGAGCGCCTCCTGGCACGCCGATAGCAATTCTGTGCCTGATAACGCCTCAGACACGCCAAATTGAGCGAACGTCGCGGCCAACGCGCGCTCGCCGAATGGTCTTTTGGCAAGCGGCTCACCGACCGCTGTCCAGACCGCATCGACGATGGCCTTGCTGGGAGTCTTACCGGGCCGAGCAGTAACAAGATACCATCTCCCGCCGCGATTCGGTATTCTCTGGAAACGCCTGAGATATGGCAGCAGCCCGGCTAGCACCAGAGACGACTTGCCAGACCCCGAGCCGCCCAGCACCCCTACGACGTTAAAAATCTCAAGACGTTTAGCAAGTGCCTCGTCTTCGCCCGATCGGCCGAAATAGAGAAGACCCTCAGACGATGCGAAGCTCCTGAGTCCCGGATAGGGAGAGGGCGTTAATTTGTAGCGCGGCAATTCCGCTTGGGGATCATCATGCAATTCCTGCCATGCCGCAATCAAGCCAACGAGGCCGCTTTCCTCGTCGTCCTCGGCCTCAAGCTGCTCGCCCTCGTCCACCGCTTCAAGGGGTAGCTGTTGCTCGCCCATGGCGATCACTCTGATCTTCTCTGGCCAGTTCGGTTTAGGCGCGCCTGCAGTTCCTGAATAAGAGAGTTCAAGTGACCGGAGTCGACTTGAAAATTTAACTGACTTTTAACCCCGACGGCAACAAACCGCCACCGCGCAATGATTTCATTCGTGGCCTTTTTCAAATATCGAAACGAATGTCTTTCCGGCATTGTTGTCGCTATGATCCCAAGGCAGAGAATGTTCTGCGGATCAACTCCATTTCCTTTAGCAAAGCTTTGGACGATCTTGTCGATAGCCATTACTCTTTCACGAAAATTCATCGGTATAATGCCTTCGTCGTCGATGGAATCATTGAAGTTGTGTATCGCTACGACACCGAACTTGTACAACATCATGTCATTGATTATTTTTACAGCTTCTTGCTCATCAAAAAAAGGTACCTCCTCCCAAGTCGGAGGCTTGTATTTTCCGAGCGGCGCTGACGCCTCAGGGATAATGATATCTCGAATAACATTCCCGCCTGGCATTTTTTTGTATTCGACATCCTGGTATCCAAACGGAGGAGGAGATTCCTCGTCGTCTTCGCTGCTCGACGGCTCGCGCCCCAGAAATCTTTCGACGACCTGGCTCAATTGACCGGAATTTCCCTGCTGAAACCAAAAAAGGTCGGCGGCCAATTGAACCGCCCAGCCCTCGTTGGATTGGGCATTGATCTTTTCGACGAAATCATCATCGTCTGTGTCTTGCGGAAGCCAGATTACGCACTTGAAATTGCTTCCAGGCGCTCCAGCGGCAACATCGATATCTTTCTTCAGGAGCGCTGGATTAAGCGCGTAAGCCCGCGCCCAAGCATTGTCGATGGGCAGGATCAAGATGGGCTTCCGCTCGGCGCTGGCCCAACCCAACAACTCGGGATGAGCAGCTTTCTTCGCCCATTTGTCCGGAAGAACGGTGAACGGTACCCCACTTTTTCCTAAGCGTACTTTGAGATCCTCAATGGCGGTTGATGTCTCGGCAACCATGCTCCCGGTCGGCGATCCCAGGATCACGACATCATAAGACGGCGGGGGCTGCGGCAGAGTTGGTCCGATTTCAGGCTCGAAGCTCTGCAGCTTCTCGTCGCTCGGGCGTTTAATCCGCGCCTCGGTTAGTACCAATCTCCACAAGGGCGGTGATGTCGAGTTTGCATAATCCAGGACCGCAGCTATCGCTTGGAGATCATTGTTACTCGACGCGATGATATCACCAGGTTTCAATTCAAGGCTTTCGGCTACGAAGTCCTCAAAAGCAGTCCGGGTGAAAGAAACATTGAGCAAGTCCCGAAAGTGGTCGATCTGGTTCTGTGTCAACCGTCCTGAGTCAAGTGTAGCGATCTCGAAGTCGCGAAGCGCCTTGCTATTCGGGCGTTCCTGGCGGGCCTTCGCCAGCAGGCCTCGCCACCAACATCCGGTGTTCGCTTCGTTCAGCACTTTGCCAATCGCTATTGGATCGGCGTCGTTGGGTCCGACAATGTTTCGAAAAAGGGGGGTCCAATGACGGTCATGAAACGCCGCGTATGTTCCCTGAGTAAACACCTCGGTTAACGCATCTCGAAACTGCAAAAGCTGCTTGGGGTTTAACCGATCGCACATTTGCCTAACCCGGTACGATGTTTACCTTGGTTCATCGCGTTTGGGAACGCAACAACGGACAAATCAAGAACACCTTGCAAACGCTATTTTGCGCCAGTAACTTTTGCCGTGCAACGGGTTTTACGATTGATGTTCAGCCAAAATCGACGAGTTGAATGCGATGATGGCCCGGGGGTCAGCACAGACGCCGACGGCGCAGAGGTAGAGGCATGCTGGCTATCCCTCTGTATACAAATGAGGAGGTGATACCCCAATGGTGATACGCGTGTTAAGCGGCCCGGAAATGGCCACCCTTCATCAAGGTCTAGATGCGGCTTTCGACGAGGACAGCTTAGCCATGATGCTCAGCTTCCGGCTCGACAAGAAGCTGAGAAATTACGCAGGACGCGGAGCGACGTTTTCAGAAGCGATTTTTAAACTTATTGAGCGCGCCAACATGGAAGGCTGGTGGCCGGCGCTGCTCATCGCAGCGCGTAACTCAGCCCCCGGGAACGCGATGCTCCTGGAGGCTGAGGTAAACCTTCTTGCCAAGGCGAAAGTTCCAGAGGATCAAGGCAACCTCGAAAAGATAGTGAACCTGAGATCAGGTTTTCGCGATGTCGACGAATTCGGCAGGCGCCTCGGACAGTTGGCGAATGGTATTTGCGCTGTCGAGGATTCACGTGGAGGCCTCGGAACGGGATGGCTGGTGGCGGCAGACATCATAATAACCAACTATCACGTGGTTAGCCACCTTCTCCCGGATGGAATAGACAAGTTGCAATGCCGATTTGACTTCAAAGTCGTGGACGGCGTCGTTAATACCGGCCGAACCGTTTCGGTGATGAAAAAAGGATGCATCGCGCATCGCCCCTTTGGTAAGGCAGATGTTACGGTCGAGCAAACGGATTGGTCACCCGATGAACTCGACTATGCGCTCTTGCGACTCGCTGAACCAGTCGGTCTGCAACCGGTCGGTGCCAAGCCGGAACCGTCGGCACCTGTCCGGGGCTGGATTGAGGTGCAGTCGAAGCCTAGCTCCATCGAGCCGAGCGATCAGATCTGGATCTTCCAACATCCACAGGACCTCGGCTATCCGTCGCAACCGCGTCTCCAACCGATAAAGCTCTCGAACGGCAAGGTGCTTGAGTGGGCGGGAGAGGGCATTCGGCTGAGGCATGATGCGCGAACCCTACCGGGTTCGTCCGGCTCGGCATGTTGCGACGACGGGCTGAAGGTAGTGGCGCTACACCAAGGCGGCGATCCACTCGATTGGCCAGATTATCGCGGCAGCTACAATCAGGCGATCCCGCTACACCGAATAGTCGCCGACCTAGTCGCGCGCACGGAGAGTGACGGAGTCGAACTGAGAACGCTCGATGCCTTTTGGGACAAAGCGCCTCCGCTTTGATAGCAAGGTTCTATTCGCAACGTCCAAAGAATGGTGAACCGCGCGAGCTTCGAGTTGAAGCCTCCTCCATCCCCATGAGTCTTTCTGCTTTGCGTTAGATCGCTACGTCCTTAATAAAGTCGAAGATCGATTCACCTAGTCGTTCGCGTAGGCGAGGTTCAATCGCTGCCAAAAGACTGTTGTTGGCACTAACGGTAGTTGTTGCGCTTTCGAACTCAGCAGCAACGTCGGTAACTTTGAAAAACAAAACGTTAGTTTGACTATCAATGAAGGAGAGACGGGCAGCAACATGCCGCATCCTACTTTCGACAACATCAGAACTCACTGCGCCAAAGAGCATCTCGCGAGTTTCGAACTTTCTGGATTCTTGATCGAATAGGGTGATCCATGGCTGATTGCTGTCCATCTCCTTCAAGTTCTGGAGTAGCGCGAGAATAACGGGGCCAACAGCGGCGCCACCCAGTGCGATGGTCAAGAACGGAATTATCGCATTGTGTACAGCGATCCCCCGTTTTTTGAAGCGCGACCTGGTAAACGCACTCTGGGATACTGTGAAGCCGAGCCGCATCAGGTTTGTTTTGTAGCCGGCAAACCAGTCATCCTCATCATCGCCATCTCGCATCGAAGCCGAAGCTGCCCGGCTCGCGAAAGTCATCGCGAGCGAAAGGGGGCCGCGCACCCCTTCCGGCGCAGCCGAATAATCGATAAGGGTATTGCCGGCGACGATGCCGTCTGGGAGCTTGTCGAGATTTAGCGGCGGGCTCTCTAAGCGTTCCAAGGGGGTAGTGTGTCGGCGTGGGCTTGCCTTGATGTCGGCACTTTCGATGAAGCTCAGCGGATTTTGGTTCATGCTCGACTCCCCTTTGTACGTATCGCTACTACCTGGCGATCTGCAATTCGGCTCAAAATGTCTGGCTATCTTGGCTCCCCGATGCCCAACATCTTAAGCATAACCGCGGCGCCGCATTGCTTCGACACCGCCGACGAATCGTATTTTCCGTCCTTGATGTACTTTCCCTTCGCGTAATGGTTGGAAAAGCTCCAGAGATAAGGCGTGTTGATTCCGCGGGTGCGGTAACCCCAGCCGTTGTAGGCCTCGAAACGATAGAACGACCGTTCGATCGACCAATCCGTCTGGGACGCGTAGCCTTTCATCGTCAACGCGTCGACGGCACTCGATTCCCAATCACTTGGCGGATTCCATTTCTTCGGCCGCCCTTTGGGGACCTGCACGGTACGGGCGCTGAGGGGATCCCCATTGTGGAGATGTCCCTTGAAGTTGAAGCTCCCCTCGAGCGCATGGGTGATACCTATAAACCACCAAGGGATGTTCAGGACGCTGCCCACCTTCTCGTAGCGTGGGCGGAAATCGTTGAGCCTTGTGACATACCAAGCCACCTCGCCTTTCCGTTCAGGGCGTATCGCGCAGCTCTGGTAAAGCGCTTTGTATTCATCTTTCAATTTGGCAAAGTCTGGTGCCGGTGCTTCATCCCCAGGTACTTTGAAGGTGATCTCACCTTGGTAGGTCTGGAAAAGCCGAGCCATCTGGCCTCCCAGGGCTAGATCATCGTCTGGAACGCTCTCCTGGAGTGCGACAATCCGGTGGAGCAGCTTGATGGACTCGGGCGCGGGAACGTTGTCCCCGCGCGCGGCAAAAACATCACTTTCGGCGCCCGCCTCCGCTAGGCTAACGGATGGAGTCAAGATCGCGTCGGTCACGCTTTCAAGTGGAAGGTAGGTCACTTGGCTAGGGTCCGGCGACTCCTCGACATTCGGAGTGAGAGGGTCGGCCCCCCGTAGAGCGGGAAACTTAAAGCCAGTAATCTCCTCAATATGCCTGATTGCGACTTGGAACGTTCGGTAGGCGCCAAGAACAAACCCCTCAACTGCCTCGACACGACTGCGGCGCTCAAGCAATTCTCGGATTATATCGCCTTGGCTCAGTACGTATCCGGTAGCGTGCAACCCACCACCAACCTTGAGCATGACGACCACTTTCCAGAACTCTCGTGGAACGCGGTGAACCTGTCTGGACGAACTAGAATCCAGCAGAAACTCAGGATCGTCATCCCGGAATACCGGCCCTGTGAAGACACAAGCCCGAAAACCTTCGGTTCGCGCGCTTTCGAGAATGTAATTCTCAAGGCCCTGCCACAGCGTCTTTCCCTGGTTCAGGCTTGAGTGCTGAAAGGCCGAATTCGTGTAATGGAACGTGTCGTCATTTGCCTTTTGCGCGTCGTCGCCCCAGTTTGGATCCTCGCGCCGCACCATATGGCCGCGATCGATCTCCGGATCGCGATAGGCACCTTGACCCAGTTGAAGATCACGGTCGATACGGAGATCGAAGAACCACTGGTCGTCTCCACGCTTAATGCGTCGCGAGTTTTCTCCGTCGATATTGACTGCGGTGACGCGCGGCGAGCGCCGATGCTTCGAGTAGAGAACGCCAAAATGGGTGTAGCGCAATTCATACTTGCGTTCTTCCGTCGCGTCCGACGGCTGTGCCACGTCTGCAGCGATCTCCTCTCCGAACTCAGGCCAGGGAACCTCTGTCCCATCCCCGAGGAAATTCGGCTGATAACCTGAACGATTGGACATATCATTGGCCGAATGGACGCCGTCTGCCCGTTCCTCCGCAGGCTCTGCCAGCGCCAATCCACCGATGGTCGGCCGAGACGATGAGAGCAGATCCTTCAAGGTCTCCGAACTGACCGCGGCGTTCTGGATGCCGAACTCTCCAGAAAAATGCAGGCCGACCACGGCTTGCTGCTCAAGGCTGACGAGGCAGGAACCTGAATTGCCACCCAGGGTCGTGCAATCGTGCGACAAGACCGTCCCCTCCCCACCTGTCATGATCAACCCGGGGGCAAACCGCTTTACGTCATAGAGGTCGTTGAAATACTGACGCATCTGCGAGAGATCGTTCCGGTCATCGAAGGCCGGATAGCCGATAGTGCCGACGAGCTCCCCATCACGACCGCGCCGAGGCGCAAGCGGCACCGGATCCGGGGCCAACCCTTCCCGAACCTCGATCTCGAGCAGCGCGACGTCAGCCTCAGTATCGTCGGCCATGTAGAGGATGGTAACGACTGGGAGAGTGAAGGCGTTGCCAGGCGCCGAATCCACTTCCTCCCGCAGGTCGAGGTTGGCGCTGTAGCGCGCTCCGATCGGCGACCGCAGGAAAACGCCCGAACCATCTCGGGCGCGTCGTGCCACTAGCTTGGCAACGTGGCGATTGGTGACGACCTTGCGACGTCCACCCGGAGCTTCAGCCACGACGAACCCTGTCCCGCCCCATCGCATGGAATGATTCACAAACTCGACGCGGCCGACGGATGGAACGAAGCGGTTGATCCCTTGCACTAGTGAGGCCGTAAGCTCCGGCAGCAAGTCGACTTGTTCGAAAGCAATTTGATCGTTGCGAATAAGCATGGGTGGGCGCCCAACGCGCCGCACAATCGCTTCGAGACCGACTGGATTGCGAACTGTGTCAAGGCCACTGCCCCTGGCGACGCCTTCCAGGCTGCCGCGGGATCGTTCCAGTGGCGCCAACTCAGACGGATCTACGCCGAAGCGAATCGGATCGATGCGTCCCTCGACGACGGCACGACCAACGGCAGCTCCCACGTCGCCGCGCAGGCTTGTAAAGAATGGCCCGAGGCGAGAACGTGATTCCTCTCGCGCCGGCGCGCTGGGGATCGATGGAGAAACCGAACCGGATGCTAAATCGCCGACATGACTGTGGTCGGGAATACGGCTGTAATCAGACGCCAGTGCGGGATCGGTCTCGGGAATCGACGGAAACTCGTCGTTCAACGCCATCGCTTCATCGCCGGAGGAACGCATCAGGAACTCAACCTCGTCGCTCGTATAGGCTGGATCCCAATGGGTGTTCTCTGGCACGTTTGAATGGCCGTAATGGCCGCCCTTCGTATCCCAGGCGCGTGCATCACGATTGTGCCCACCAGGATCCTTGCCGTTGAGGGCCGGCTGCGGGGGACCGTTTGGCCATACTTTTGGTACACCGTGAATGGCTTCGATCCAGCGGCAAAGCCGCGCCACATTGCGAAGCGTCGCCTTCGATTTCGGACGGTGCGCGAAACCTACGACTTCGATTTGAACAGCAGAATCACGATTGGTCTCGATTCCCCCGGGCGCGTTTCTCAGTGCACGCGCCGCGACGTTGGTGTCTATGTGCTGATAAATCTTGCTCTCATCTACCGTAAAATGTGGATCGGATCGGTTGGCGCGAAAGGCAGCAAATGCCCCGGCAGCGCTTGATCCTTCGGTAGTGTGATGGACGATTTTGAATGGCCCACCGGTGAAGGATCCTGACGATCCACTTATCGTCACCCATTCTGCGCCCGGATATCTAGCCATAGCCCTCCCCCCGCAACACGTAGGCAAAAGCGTTGTAGACAACTTCTATGCATCGCGCGCGTCACTGAGGCACGATACTTATTCTGTCTTTTCTACTCTGAGCACGCCAAACTTTTGATCAGTAACCCTCCATTAGCATATGCACAGATACGGCAAAACTCAATTGAAAATGTGGGGCAAAATATAATAGCAGTGTGAAATAGATCATAGACTTGATAAGGTGTAGGAGACTCGCGCAAACCTAGAATGGTAACGGTGTCGATCCGTGTAGGCGTGGACGGACGTCACAGCGCAAATGGACGTCCCGGGCTCAAAAGTCGACGATTACAGGCGCATAGACGATCCGGCTTGACATCGACTATTTGTGGCAAGGTAGCGTCGAGCCTAAACCATCAGGTGACACGCCAATGGCTCGCATGGGATACGCCCACGTCAGCACGATCGATCAGGATCTCGAAACTCAGCTCGTAAAACTTAAACCGGATGCCAGGTCATTCGCTCAGAAAAGGTTTCGGGCGGCACCCGCCATGGCCGCACAGAACTGGCAACCGTTTGGATTTTCTTCGTCCCGGTGATGAGCTGGTGGTGACTCGCCTTGACCGGCTCGCCCGCGATACTCGAGACGAGCTCAACCTGATTTACGAGTGCGAGCAGAAGGGTGCGTTCGTCACGGTGCTCGACCCGCACGTGACGAGGGGGGAAATGGGCCACATCGTCTTGACCGTTCTGGGAATGGTCGCTCAGATGGAGCGACGGTTCATCAAGGAACGCCAACGCGACGGCATCGAGCAAGCCAAACGCGACGGTGTCTATAAGGGAAGGAAACAGAGACTTGATCGAAGCCAAGTTATGGCATTGCACGCTGACGGCCTTGGCCAGGCTGGAATTGCAAAGGAGGTAGGCTGCTCCAGAATGCAAGTCTACCGGATCATTCAGGCCGCCGCCGATGGCGCTGTCGCTCGAAGGCAATTTTAGACCACTAGCATTTCTCGATAAAGCCATTAAAGAATTTCGTCTCGATCGGGAGCTATTGCATGTCGGAAAAGATTGAGGACAGCCGCAACCAGTTAATCGAGCTCACTACGGACATAGTGTCTGCCTATGTCAGTAAGAATGCGGTGCCGGTTGCATCTCTCCCGGAGCTGATAGAGAGCGTGAATTCGTCGCTGTCCAAAATCGGAGGACCAGGCGAACCTGAGAAACAGCCCCTGGTTCCCGCAGTCAATCCAAAGAGATCGGTATTTCCCGACTACATCATCTGCCTTGAGGACGGAAAGAAGTTCAAATCGCTGAAGCGCCATCTCAACGTGCACTACGGTTTGATGCCCGACGAATACCGCGAGAAATGGGGATTGAAGTCGGACTATCCGATGGTGGCGCCGAACTATGCCGCGCAACGGTCGGCGCTGGCGAAATCTACCGGCCTAGGCCGGAAGGCTCTGGCCAAGGTAACGAAGAAAGTAGCTAAGAAATCGCGGTAATGCGAGCCGGACTAGAACGACCAGACATGCCGTTAGGTAAGTTTAGGTCATACCCTCTCAGCACGGCGCTGGGAAAGTCGAGGCGACATCCCAACAGGTTTAAGCGGTCGCCGTTCAGGGGTTGGTCGTTCTCCGTACGATGGCGCAACCGGGCAGTCTCAGTACTCGTCGGCCCGCATGACCGTCATCACCCGCGATGTGACGTTTCGGTCCGACGAATGGAGACGGCGGGTTAGGTCGTAATAGTCGATCTTCCAGATGATCTTGATCCCGCTGACCGTCATAACCGCGCAATCGTGCTCGCCGTAGGGATCGTTCTCCGGAGTAAAACCATCAAACACAGTGATGGCCGAGATAATGTCCCTGACCGTTGAGGAACCGAGCGCCGCTATCCCTTCGGTGATGACGATAGTTCCCCCGAGGCGCCGGATCCTCAAGTCGTCGTTTAGAAGCCTGGTCCTGAGGACGCTCTCGTCGAGCGCCCGGCTGATGTCGTTGGCCTCCCCGAAGAGCATGCCTGGTTTCTGGTTTGTCATCGTCTTTCCCTCTCTTGGACGCGAATGGTCCTTTCTGGCCGGCGCCATTGCCGGTCAGTTCGTACATTGGAGTTCTTGTTAAGCTGAAGCGCTCAGTCCGCGTCGACGCGGGCAATTCAGCCGAGGACTTGCGGGTCCGGAATGCTCCCCGACCCACCACCCATTGATTGCGCTTTCAGATCAGGCCCAGTTGGGGTCGATAATCGACCTGCGACAAAATCCGTTCCAACGTGACCTTGGCCTGAGGTCCTGACATGGCTGTTCCTCCCCCTGTTAGGATCAGGATATAGGAAAATATTCCAAGCCAACATGCACCCGGACCAGGGCTGAGGCGGAACCATAGGAACCCGGCACAGAGCAGCTTTCCCGATGAAATCGGGCGCATCTTGCAATCGTGCACCGAATTGCGCGGTCGCGCGCCGCATCGGTCGGCAAATGAAGCGACCTGGCCAACGGAACTGCGCTGTGTGGGTTCAGTCGCCCAAAGCGCGGCTGAGCTTTTGGGCGCGCCCTGTGTCCGCTATCCTGCCTTCGGCCGTCGACCCGAGGAAAGTGGAGATGGCTCGCGAGCGCCTTTCGGAGGTTCGGTCAGAAGTTCCGCGGCGGAGACTCCAAGCACCTTGGCGAAAGCCTCCAATCTATCAATGGTGACGTTCTCCGAACCGCGCTCGACCCGACCAACGTACGAGCGATCGATGTCCGCCGCCAGCGCCAGCCGTTCTTGCGACAGACCTTGCGCAACACGGAGCTTGCGGAGGTTCCAGCCAATGATCTTGCGCACGTTCATCGTGAGCAAGAAGGCAGTACAAACGGCTTGACAATCGACGGACTGACAGTCCCATATTAGTCATGAAGGTTGGGCGATGGCGATTTGGTATTGGCACAGTGACGAACGGCTGGGGTCCCTCCCCGAGACGACTGTTCGGCAGCTCTTGGCACCTGCCGCAGCTGTGATGCGGGTGCGTCCTTCTGGATCGAATTTTTGGAGCGGCCGCAGGCCCGGCCTGGGAAACGCAGGTTGTCTCAGCGATTCCGTTGAGGGCGAGCCTCGGGTCTAAGGGACCGCGGCGGTCGGGTGACTAGGTTTACTTCTGGCGGTGGGGAATACATCAAATGAAAAATTGGGTTGATAAACTGTGGGCCAGGCCTTGGTGGCCCTTTGCCGTTGTGTTGATTGGAGCGCTTGTCCTCTGGCTACTTGGCTATCGTGATGACGATCCTCGTATAATTCAGCCCCCGTTGTTCCCGTTCTTTTGGATGGCTATGGCCGTGGTTGTTGTGGGCGCCTTCGGGCCGCAGGTCCTGCGCCACCTAGCGAAGCGCCGAAAGGGGAAATAGTCCGCGGCCCTCTTGGCTTGGATATCTGTGGCCCCGCGGGACCTAAATGGGGGTGTAAACCAATGCAAGAGGTTATCCTTCAGAGACAAATGAAGGAGCTTGTCTTTCACTACAATAACGCAATTAGGAAATACGTTACGTTCTCAGGTCGTCTCAGCAGAAAAGGTTTCTGGTTATTCTGCCTCGATGTCAATATAATATCTATATTAGCCTTTGCGGTCGATCGAAGTTAGGGACAGGTCGACTGTTTACTAATTTGGTGGCGCTCATTCATATTATTCCCTACTTCTCGGCGCTGGTGCGACGACTGCACGATGCCGGATACAGCACGTGGGTTGCCATACCGTGCATTGTACCGCTGATCGCATTTATCTTCGCGGTGATGGCTTCTGAGAAGGGGCCGAACGAGTACGGGCCTGAACCTGGGCCATACTCGTCGGAGGCGCACCAAAATCCAAACGCTACGCCACAGCCCATGCAGCCGCTACAGGCTTATGTGAGGCCCAGAGATTCCAAGGCTGGCGAGCCGCCGATCGAAAAGCTGGAGCGCCTAGCCGAACTGCGAAACAAGGGCGCGATAACCGACGCCGAATTCGAACAAATGAAGCACCGCCTGTTGGGCACCACCCCGATCTAGCGTTCGGCCGCAAGCCGATGGCGCGAGCAAGCAAAGGCTTCCTCTCGCGCCTAGTTGTATGGACAGCGAGGTTGAGACATCCACAGCCGTGCTCTCCGTCGATACGGCTTTCAATTATCCAAACCTCGCGGATTGAATTCAGCAGGGCACCCGATCCGGGTGGCCCCGCTGTCACCGCGACCAGGCGGTATCGATTTCTATCACATCTTCTGCAGTTCAAGCGGCCGCGGCCGGGAGGCGGCCTTCGGTTTCTGATAACTAGGGCTCTATCCTTTAAATAGGCGCAATCATTGAGACGGATCATCGACATCCACGACGTCGACGGTCCGATCATGCGCCCCACCATCCTTGCTGGCAGGCTTTCCAGATCACATAGTCGACCTTCGAGACACTGTCTCCGGACCGGTTGGACAAACGGCTACATAATTCCTGGACCGTCTCGCCCGACCTTGCAGCGACCCTCTCTAACAAGACATCGGGTTTCGCAACGTCCACGCCCAGGTTCTTTGCTAAATGATACTTTGTGATCCCCCCGACATGTGGAAGGGTCTCACAAAACTCGATCACCGCATCCGATCCGATTTGCCATACCGACCGAAACCCGTCGAAATAGTCCGTTCGGTTTGTCATAACCTGGTTGATGGATTTCTTCTTTCCCGGGTGTCCGAAGGTGTCCCCCACTTCTCCGGTTTCGATCAGGGACGGTTTCATTCGTGACCAGATGTCTTGGGCGACCGTCCACCTCATTCCACTGTTGAGGATCACGTAGGAGACTTTCAGGGCAAAATCGGTCGCGTCGATCGGAGGGGATTTTGTCTCGACCTTCTTCATCGCGTCCGGATCGAGCTCGACCACCCGTTGCCGATAACCGAGATACTCTTCGAGGGTCACCTATGGGCTCCCGCTCTTTGCCGGCGCGCACCAATCGTTGGTGATGGCTCTGTCAGTGTAAAAGTGACATTTCACCCCGACGGAACGATCGATGAAATTTCTACTAGATTTCACTACCGACCACGCCGTCCCTTCGATTGAGAATGATCTCGTCCGGACCAACCTCCTAAGGTCGAAAAGGCCGCCAAGATTTCTACTAGAATCTACTACCAACTACCCCTCCCCTCCGAATGAGAATGATCTCGTCAGGATCGATCTGGTAAGGAACTCTCCGGTCACGCAGCGAACACCGCGCCCGCTGCAAAACCTTCATCGAGTCGGAGTCGAACAACCGGATCGTCCTCGCGGTCATACGGTAGGCAACTGTCCAATGATCGTGGCGACCAGAGAGGCCGATGATGGCGACCTGGTTGCCGCGAAGACCTTCGCGCAACGCGGCCCATAGATCGTCGAACCGACGGACTTTCGAGGTCAACATGGCCATGCTGATCGGTGCCTCGACTACCTCTTGAAGGTAGTCGCAGGCGGCCCCGACAAGGGCGTAGACGGTAGGAATTTCGATCCCCAGTCCGACCGTCTCATGGGCTGTCACGCTGTTTGTCGTCAGGCTCTCCGACAGAACTTGGAAAAGGTCAATCGACTTTTCGCGTCCAAGCTCCGGGAACAGATATCGGACAGCGTTCATCACGCAATAGACGCCGCAAAGGCTATCCAGATCCCCTTGGTTGAACGGCGCCAGGATCTTCTCGGCGACAGGGATCCTCAAAATCCGCGCGCGCGGGATCGGCGCACCAACCACTTCGTTTCGGTCAGACATAGCGCTATCTCAGATCATGGAAACGATGCGGCGTTGGGCATCGGTGTCGCCGTCGATGTAACTCTGGGTCATCGACAGAGACTGATGGCCGGCGAGGAGTTGAACGTCGCGAAGACATCCTCCTGCGCGGTGCGCGGATCGTGCTGCCGTCGTGATGAAAGTCCGGCGTCCCGAATGAGACGAACACCCTTCGAAGTTGAGCTCGCCGTACAGTTCGACGAACCAATTGACGATGCTGTTTGCCCGCATCGCGCCACCGCGGCTTGACCTGATCACCGGGCCGTCGACTCCCTCCTCTCCTCGCAACAAAGACAGTGCACCCTTGAGGATGGGATGGAGTGGGATACGGCGGCCGGATTGACGTTTCGCGATACGATCCTCGATCACGACCAGGCTCCCGATCTTCCCCTTCGGATCGAGGAGCATGGACCACTCCAATCCGGCGATTTCGCAGGCCCTCAGCCCGGCCTTACAGGAGAGGAGGATAATCACCCGATCCCTCAGCGGTCGCGATGATTTGCGCGTATGCGCAAGCATTTTGCGCAACATCGAATCGGTGATGACCTTGGCTTGACGACCAGACATTGGGTTGCGCTCCAGGGATGGGGACAACTCCAGATTATAGGAAAATATTCCTGCTTTCAAGCCGAAAGGCGCCCTGGAATGCCGTCTTTCTGGGGTATTTAACCTAGGCTTTCGAGAGAGAATTGGTCGTCGGGTCTAACGAGATCAACGTGAGTCTGAGCCAAATCCAACAGGGCCCGTTGGGTTTCGTTTCCGTTTTCCAAGCCACTCACGACGTATTGCTCACACAAATTCGCGCGTCCGGCGACGACCGCCTGAGTGAGGCCAGTAGCTATGGAACGCAGTCCCGAATTCGCCTCGGTGACAGGTTCATTCTTGGCCGGGTGCCGTTTGAACTCGTGCTTGAACAACTGCGTCCCGATGGCCAGCTCACACCAAGGCTCACATGCACAATGCGCAACTGAACACCACCTCGCCATCGGGCTTGCGCCAAAAATCGCCTAACAGGCTGCCGCAATCCGCACAGCATTGACCAGTTCCGAGGCGTCGCCTCCCTAGGTAAACCGTGGTTATGTCGCCACCCAGTTCGTTATCGTATTCGGACCATTCCCCGGGCGCGCCGGGCGCGTGCCTTAGGCCCCGTGATATTGTGGAGATGACCTTGTTCGGTCGCTCGAACATGCACCTATTCGAGAACCTTAGGATGTTGCCGAACCTAAGGACGATGTAGTTTTGACGCTCAAGGAAGTCCCTCCACTTCGAAGTGTCTGTGTCTTTCGATGCTCCATCCAGTTCGATCATCAGGTCGTAACCCTTGCCCGAGTTCCTGATTGCGAAGTCGATGCGCCTATGTCGTCCGGTATCGTCGACGAACTCGTATTGCGCGGTGACATCGTCGGGAGTTAACCCAGGAACCTTAGCGAGGATTAGGTCCACAAACTTCTGTTCAAAATCGGCTGGATGCTTCGTCTTGTGCGCGTTGGCAGACTTCCATCCGGCCCAATCATGAACGTCCCGCTTCATGTTCCCTCCCTTCGTTCGTCCCTATGCCGAACGTGGGATACACGATCCGCGATTTCAAATCTGCTGCCGAATGCCGAGCTTCCTCAAGAATACCAGGAGCTCGAGCGGCTGATGGAAGTCCATGTATGCAATTGAGGGCTGCAGAATCGCGCACGAAGTTGAAGCCTGTCTTCGGCTCGGTTTAGAAGCGGAATTGGGAGAGGTTTCGATGGCTTCACCATTCAGCCCCTTTGCGCAGCATATAGCCTTGATAATCTCCGAGGCCCTGCCCCTGGAGTAGAAGCCTTTCGATCTGATCGACGGCCTCTACGCTGCAAATCCGAGACGCGCACGCCCCGTTGCGGTGATGTTGCGACAGTCGCTAATCGAATTAGGAAACTCAACCTTGCCCATACTGGTCAGGCTTCCAAGATGGAGTTGGTGTATGGGTACCTGACCGGCCCTCGTTTCAGGCAGCGGATAGAGGCGATCCTGGAAAAGTTCTCGGACATGCGGCCCTGGGCTAAACGAGAGGTACAATCCAGGGCGTCATCGAGTCCACAGTCGGAATGTATGGCGACCTCCAGGGTATCGCTGGCAAGGTGATGCAGGAGATCGAGAGCCTTCAAATTTTGGCAGTGGAAGGACCATCCGAGAATGATTGATTCCCGCCCCATTGTCTGGCGTTATCGAGCTGGAACAGGGGAGTCACTCAAGCGCACCGGTTGCTAGTTTGTAGCTAGGGCGCCCATCTGGAGAAATCTGAATCAACCAACGATCGCAAATAAGCATTAAAATTCAGCAGGTTATATGGTGGGCGATGACGGGCTCGAACCGCCGACATCTTCGGTGTAAACGAAGCGCTCTACCAACTGAGCTAATCGCCCGCTCCGGGCCGGACCTTTAAGCGGTCGGGGCCGGCTTCGCAAGGCCAAATGAACAGTCGACGCCCGGTTCACAGGCTGGATTTGCGAACAAAACGCCGGCTGTCAAAAAACCTTCTCCAGTTTGTTGTTATGATGGTTTCGTGCGCTTGACACCCGGTAGCGAACCCCTTATCCAGCGGCCCAACGACGAACACGGCTGACACGTGCTCGTCAATGCGCGGGTGTAGCTCAGTTGGTTAGAGTGCCGGCCTGTCACGCCGGAGGTCGCGGGTTCGAGCCCCGTCACTCGCGCCATTTCTCTCAAGGGTTTCAAACCCTTGGCTGGAGAGAAATGAAGACATTGATCGTCAAAGATATCTGCCTTGCATGAGGCCTGAGGTAACTTAGGCCAGCTAGGCTAGTGCCTACAATTCGCAGCGATCAACCCCTCGCCAGCAGGGCCTCTACCTCCTGCAGCGTCGGCATCGATGGCGCCGTGCCGGGTCGCGTCACCGAAATGCCGGCTACCGCACAGGCAAAGCGCACCGCCTGCAACGGCTCCACGCCTCGCGAAAGTGCTGCGGCCAGCCCGCCATTGAAGGCGTCTCCCGCTCCAGTGGTCTCGACCACCGGCCCCGCGCTGACGGCCGGGACATGGTCGGAGCGATTCTTCGAGTGAAGGAGCGCGCCCTTCTCGCCCAGCGTTACGATGACCGTGCCGACACCCTTTTCAAGCAGCTTGCCGGCGGCGCGGCGCGCGTCGTCGACCGAAGCGACCTTCATTCCGGTCAACTCCTCAGTCTCCGTCTCGTTGGGCGTGAGGTAGTCGCAGAGCGAATAGATGCGGTCGGGGAGTTTGGCCGCTGGAGCCGGATTGAGGATGGTCGTCACCCCTGCCCCGCGCGCGATCTCCAGCGCCCGCAGAGCCGCCTCGATGGGCTGTTCGAGTTGCGTCACGAAGACGCCGGCGCCACGAATCAAGGCGGCATTGGCCTCGATGTCGTCGGGCGAGATCAGCATCGCCGCGCCGGGGCTGACGATGATGGCGTTGTTGCCGGTGCCCTCCTCGACGAAGATATAGGCGGCGCCCGTATAGCTATCGGGCGTGTCGATCACGGCATTCTTCACGCCGGCGTCCTTCCAGGTGCGCTTGGCCATGTCGGCGAAGGCATCGACGCCGAGGCGCGTGAGAAAGGTTACATCGGCGCCAAGCTTGCCGACAGCAACCGCCTGGTTAGAACCCTTGCCGCCGGGACCGAGGGTAAAGGACGTTCCGAGGATCGTCTCGCCCATGCGCGGCTGCCGCGCGGCGCGATAGGCCGTGTCGGCGACAAAGACTCCGAGGATGACGATCGGCTTGCCGGCCACCATGCCGCTACTCCGCATCCGGCGGGACCACGCCCTTGCGGAAGGCGAAGCAGCCGTAGAACCGGCGTTCGCCGGTCTGGATGACGCAATAGGCCTGCTTGGCGCGCTCGTAGAAAGCGTAGCGCTCGACCGGCAGCATCGGCCATGGCTTGCCCTCGGCGGCGTCGATCTCCTTTTGCACTTCCTGCTGGACGGGCGGGATCTCGTCCGGCTTGCCGACGATCTCCATGCGCGCGGCTGAATCGTCGACGAACGTATCCAGCGGGTAGAGCGACAGCACCGCCTCCACGACTTGCGCCGCCGGCGCATCGATGCGCAGCAGCCGCCCGAGCGCCGTCTGGCGCGCCACTGAATCGGAGGGGAAGTTGGTGTCGGCGATAATCAGGTCGTCGCCGTGTCCCATCGCCCGCAATGCCTGGAGCACGTCGGCATTGAGGAGCGGATTGATCCCTTTGAGCATGATATTCCTCGCGAAATGAGTTTGAGGTCAGAGACGCCTGCCGGTCTCGGCATCGAACAGATGGATGTGGTCGAGCCGCGGCCTGAGCTTGAGCGTATCGCCGGGCTTGAAGTCGTGGCGCTCGCGAAACAGCGCCACCATCTCGCCGTCGCCGAAACGCAGGAAGACGAGGGTTTCTGAACCAGTCGGCTCGACCACCGAAATCTTGGCAGGCACGCCATCGGCATGGATCTCGAGATGCTCCGGGCGCACGCCGTAGACGACGGCGCGCCCTTCCTCCACGGCGCTGCCGGGCGCGACGGGAAACAGAGATCCGGCAATGTCGACGCCGCCCTTGCGCATGGTGCCCTTGAGCAGGTTCATCGAAGGCGAGCCGATGAAGCCGGCGACGAACAGATTGGCCGGCCGGTCGAACAATTCCAGCGGCGCACCGACCTGCTCGATGCGGCCGTCGCGCATCACCACGATCTTGTCGGCCATGGTCATGGCTTCGATCTGGTCGTGCGTGACGTAGATCGTGGTTGTCTTCAGCCGCTGGTGCAATTCCTTGATCTCGGTACGCATCTGCACGCGCAGCTTGGCGTCGAGATTTGAGAGCGGCTCGTCAAACAGGAACACCTGCGGGTTGCGCACGATGGCGCGGCCCATGGCGACGCGCTGGCGCTGGCCGCCGGAAAGCTGCCGGGGATAGCGTTTCAGGTAAGGGTTGAGGTCGAGGATGTCGGCGGCGCGCTTGACCCGCTCGGCAACCACGGCCGGATCGGTTTTGCGCAGTTTGAGCGCGAAAGCCATGTTCTGCTCCACCGTCTTGTGCGGATAGAGCGCATAGTTTTGGAACACCATCGCGATGTCGCGCTTGGCCGGCGGCAAGTGGTTGACCACACGGTCGCCGATGGCGATCGTGCCGCCGGAGACGGTCTCCAGCCCGGCCACCATTCTCAGCAGCGTGGACTTGCCGCAACCCGAAGGACCGACCAGCACCACGAATTGGCCGTCAGATATATCGACGCTGACTTCGTGCAGAACCTTGACGGTTCCAAACGCCTTGGCCACTTTGCTGATCGCGACTTGAGCCATATCTCCCCCGTCGGCTCCATTGCCGTATGCGCAGAAGCTAACCAACGCGACCTGCCAGGGCAAGCCGGTCTCTTCCCGACAAAAACCAGGTCTCGTTGACACGGCGTTTGGTTGCGAGAATAGTGACGGGCGCTGGTCCGAATACCGGTCGCCCGAACCAAAAAAACGGAACTTCAATCGAGCAGGTGGGGTCCTGCATCGTTCGTTTCCGAGCCGGGAGAATCGTTTGGCGCTCCAGCGCCTGAGAAATTTGGCCGCATTCACAACAGATATTCTGGGAGGAACATCGATGAAAACAGGTCTCTACGAAACGCTGGTCCGCGCGGGGGCAACCCGACGCGGCATATTGAAGGGCGCGGCCTCGATGGCCGCGATCGCTGCCGCATCCGGCGCCGGGCTCGGCGCCCTCACGCGCCCGGCCTCCGCCGCCAGCGAGCTGCGCTCGAAAATCCTGCAGATCCCCGGCGTGGGCAAGGGTCAGCCGACCGACGCCGACTTCCAGAAGGTCGGCGAGCTCTGCCTCGAGGCGACCAAGGCCAATGTCAAGGAAGGCGAATTCGCCGGCGTCGAGCTTACCTTCATGGGCCTCAACAACCAGAACCTGCACAATGTGCTGTTCCGCGGCTTCCTGAAGCCCTGGGAGACCTATACCGGCGCCAAGATCAACTGGATCGACCTGGCGCAGGCCGACTACAATGCCCGTCTGCAGCAGTCGATCGCCACCGGCACGGTCGACTTCGACATCATCGAGATGGGCGCGCCGTTCGAGGGCGACGTCTGCGGCAAGGGCCTCACGTCCGAGATGCCCGACTGGGTCAAGACCCAGATCGATTTCGACGACCTCGTCAATTATCTGAAGCCGCCTGTCGGCACCTGGAACGGCAAGCAGTACCGCGTGACCGTCGATGGCGACGCGCATAATTTCAATTACCGTACCGATGTGTTTTCCGATGCCGATCTCGCCAAGGCCTGGAAGGACGGCGGCGGCGGCGGCGAATGGGGCGTGCCGAAGACCTGGCAGCAGGTCCAGGCGGTCACCAAGTTCCTCAAGGGCAAGCAGATCAAGGGTCAGGACGTCTACGGCTATCTCGACGCGCCGAAACCCTGGGGTGGATTCGGCTTCTATTTCCTTGGCAGCCGCGCCACCGCCTACGCCAAGCACCCCGACGACAAGGCCTGGCTGTTCGACGCCGACACGATGAAGCCGCGCATCAACAATCCGGCCTGGGTGCGCGCCATACAGGACGTGATCGACGCGCTGCCTTCGGAGCCCGCCGACCAGATCAACGCCGATCCGAACACCACCGCCTTCCAGCAGTTCCTGGCCGGCACCGGCTCGATGGTCACCTGGTGGGGCGATGTCGGCTCGAACGTCAAGACCAACGACTCCTCCGTCGTGGGCGACGTCACCGGCTTCTCGATCCTGCCCGGCTCCGACGACGTCTACAACTCCAAGACCGGGCAGTGGGACAAACTCGCCAGCGGACCGAACTATGCGCCGAACTGCGCCTATCTCGGCTGGGGCGTATACGTCATGGCCCGCGTCGATAGCGACGAGAAGAAGAAGAAGGCGGCATGGTCCGCTGCCGCCCATCTCGGCGGCAAGGACCTGTCGATCTGGACGGCGATGTACCCGTCGGGCTTCCAGCCCTACCGCAACTCGCATTTCGACATTCCGGAGTGGGTGGCGGCGGGCTATGACGAAGCCTTCATCACCTCCTATCTCAAGTCGGAATCGGACAGCTACAACCACCCGAACGCGGCGATCGAGCCACGCATCCCCGGCATCTTCCAGTACTATTCAGCCGCCGAGGACATTCTGGCAAACACCTTCGCAGGCAAGATGAAGGCGCAGGAGGGCGCAGACGCCATTGCCGCGGCCTGGGAGAAGCTGACCGACCAGATCGGCCGCGACAACCAGATCAAGCTCTACAAGGCCTCGCTCGGCCTGTAGGCAGGCGTTATGATGGATCACGGCCCGGCGAAACGTCGTCGCCGGGCCGTATCTCGGCCGGCTTCGGCCGGTCATTTGCGCAAATGAGGCAAGAGGCGTGGCTGACCAGACTTCGACCACGAATGCGTGGCCGGCAAATTCCGCACCGACCGACCTGATCCCGCCCGGCCGCAAGCGCCTTGGTTGGTCCCTGATGGCCGTCGCGACGCTCGGCCTTCTGGCAACGATCCTGGTGCAAATCCTCTACAAGAGCGAGGTCGACACGATCGGCTTCGAGACATGGCGGCCCGTGGTCTACGCCTACGTGCTGTGGGGCGTGGCACTCGGCGTCGGCCAGGTGCTGACGCGCGGCGAAGACGGCCAGCGTGCGCTGTTCCTGCTGCCGGCGCTGCTGTTCACCATCGCCATGGTGATCTTCCCGACCCTGTTCGGCTTCTATATCGCACTGACCGACTGGAACCTGAGTTCATTCTCGGGCCGCAAGTTCAACGGGCTCGACAATTTCTGGCAGATGCTCGGCGATCCCTATTACCGCAACGCGCTGTTCAACATGGTGCTCTACGTGCTGGCGGTGCTGGTCGAATATGTCATCGCCTTCGGCCTGGCGCTGCTGCTCAACGCGCAGATCCGGGCGCGCAAATTCTTCCGCGTCGTCTTCCTGATGCCGCTGATGCTGTCACCGGTCGCGGTATCCTGGATGATCGGCAAATCGCTGATGGAGTACCGGTTCGGACCGGCGGCGACACTGGCCCGCCACCTCGGCTGGGACAACCCCGCCTTCTTCTCCAACCCGATCACCGCCCGCATCTCGATCATGATGCTCGACGCCTGGACCTTCATCCCCTTCATGATGATCATGCTGCTCGCCGGCCTGCAGGCGATGTCACGCGAGGTGCTGGAGGCCGCGCGCGTCGACGGCGCCACGGCCTGGCAGACCTTCTGGCAAGTCACCTTCCCGCTGATGCTGCCGGTGTCGGTGACCGCGGTCGTGCTGCGCATCATCTTCAAGCTGAAACTGGCAGACATCATCATCACGGTCACCTCGGGTGGTCCCGGCGGCGCCACCGATTCCGTGTCGAGCTTTATTTATCGCGAGTACCGGGACCGTTCCAATGTCGGCTACGGCACGATGCTGGCGATGGCCTATCTCGTCATCATCGTGGTGTTCGTGACCTGGCTGCTGAAGGTCGCCAACCGCTTCGTGCGCAATGTGAACTAGTGCGGCAGGGATCATGAGCGTTCAGACCACCGACTACACCGTCTCCGAAATCCGCTCGCCGGCGAGCTTCATCACCAGCCGCGTCTTCATCTATGGCGCGCTGGTGTTCTGGGCCTTCATCTGCCTGTTTCCGATCTACTGGACGATCACGACCTCGTTCAAGTCGGCGGTAGACGTGACCCAGGGCCATCTCATCCCCTTCATCGACTTCCAGCCGGACTGGAAGGGCTGGCGATCGCTCGGTCTGTCGCCGGATTCGATCTTCCAGACGTCGACCGTCCGCGACGAATTCTTCAAGCGCTTCATGAATTCGGTCATCACTTCGGTCGGCGCGTCGAGCCTGGCCATCATCATCGGCAGCCTCGCCGCCTACGGCCTTACACGCTATCGCTATCACTTCGCCTGGTTCAAGAACGAGGACATTTCCTTTTTCTTCCTGTCGCAGCTCATCCTGCCGCCAGTCGTGCTCGCACTGCCGTTCCTGGTGCTTTACCGCGAAGTCGGCCTGCTCGACACGCGCATCGGGCTGATCCTCCTCTACACGCTGATGGTGCTGCCAATCGTCATCTGGATCATGCGCGACCAGTTCAATTCCATCCCGGTCGAGCTCGAGGAAGCGGCCCTCGTCGACGGGTTGTCGATCTGGGGCGCGTTCTTTCGCATCGTCATGCCGATCGCCCTGCCCGGCATGGTCGCGGCTTTCATCCTGGCGATGGTGCTGTGCTGGAACGAGTATTTCTTCGCCGCCCTTTTGACCTCGACCGACGCCAAGACAATTCCGGTCATGGTGGCGAGCCAGACCGGTTCGCAAGGCATCAATTGGTGGTCGATGGCGGCGCTTGCCACGGCGGCAATCGCGCCCTTGGCCGTCATCGGCATCGCGCTGGAGCGCTACCTGATCATGGGCATGACCGCGGGAGCGGTGAAATAGGCGGCGCTCCTTCTTCCCGCCTTGTGGGGGAAGGTGGATCGGCGCGCAGCGCCGAGACGGATGAGGGTGTTCCAGCGAAGTGAGACGTCGGCGTTCCCTGGAACACCCCTCATCCTTCGCCTTCGGCGACACCTTCTCCCACAAGGGGAGAAGGCAGAACCGTCCCGTCAGCGCCCCAATATCGCCCGCAAATGATCGAGGATCATCACCACGCCCTTTTGCCCGAGTTCCGCCGATGCATCCGGAGCGCTGGCCGTATACCAGCTCGTATTGTCGGCGAAATGGCCGGTATCGACAGCTTCGGGGCATAGCGCCAGCATCAGCGAGGTCTCGCCGATGCCGGCATGGTCGAACGGGTACTTGCCGTTCATCGCGGCCGGCATCAGCGGATGCACCTGCACCCAGTTGAAGAAGTTCTCGCCCGCGGCGTGTCCGGCATAGTAGTCGGCCATCGCGTCGGCCCCCCACCAGCCCTCGCCACGCTGCTTTTCGAGGAAGCGGAAGATCGCCTGGCGGCCGGCGGCCTTGAAGGCGAGATCGGTCGGCATGCCGGCGGCGAAATTCTCGGTCTGGTGGTGGATTATTGCATGGATGTTGCGAAAACCGATGCGCAGCAGGCTGTAGAACAGTTCTTCCGCGAAGGGGGCCAGTTGATTGCCGCCGACCTGCACCGAGCCTGTGCCTTCCGGCGGCGCCACGGCGTAGCTCGCCGCGCCGTAGTAGAAGGGCGGCAGGATGACGATGTCCCGCTCCTTCTCGAACAGTTCCAGCGTCTTGACGACCGCCAGCGTGTCCATGCCGACCGCCATGTGCTCGCCATGGTATTCGAGCACGCCGAGCGGCAGCGCGACCGGCCAGTTCTGGGCGATCGCCTTGCGAATCTGGTGGGGCAGCATCAGCTCATAGCGCATTCGCACTACTCCATATTGGTGTGGCGGGCCCGCATCGCCTCCGGCGAGGCCGCGGTCAAACCCCTGAGCTTCAGCACCATGACCTCGAACAGCAGGAACAGCGCGCCTTCGAACACCGATCCCATCGGCAGGACCGATGTTTTTTGCGGGCCCTGGTCGTCGGCCATGGTCTGCGCCGGCACGAGCAGCGTGAAGTCGGCAAAGCGCGCCGCACTGCCGCCCGGCTGGGCGGTCAGAAGCAGAACCCTCGCGCCGGCCTGGCGCGCCACCTGCATCAGGGTCAGCACGGTCGCGGTTTCTCCAGGCCCGGAACTGACGAGGAAGACATCGCCCGGTCCCACGGGCGGCGTCGTCATGTGGCCGACCACCGACACCGGCAGGCCCAGATGATAGAGCCGCATGGCGAAGCCCTTGACCTGCAAGGCCTCACGGCCGCAGCCATAGACAACGATCTGCCGTGCTCCTGCGAGCATCCCGCAGGCGGCATCGATCCGGCCGTCGTCAACGCGTGCCAGCACAGTGCCGAGCTCGTCGAGAGCGGTCCTGAACATCTGCAAGCCCGCATCGCTCATGACGGTGCCGTCCAACGATCCAAGGTCGAAGAAGAGTGGAAATTCCCGGTCACGTCTCTCCCGAACAGCTTGTTTTTATTCATGGTATCACCGCGAAAATCCGTGTCCAACGCCCCTGCGCGCTTTTGCTGTGCCACGGGCGTGATAGTGTCATGTCAGACAAATCAATGAGGCAAACGGCAGGATATGAAGACACGGTATTTCGACCGCATCGGCAATGGCGGCATCAGCTTCACCGAACTCGGCTTCGGCACGGCGCCGCTTGGCAACCTCTACCGCGCCGTCTCCGACGAGGACGCCAATGCGACGCTGGAGGCTGCATGGGCGACCGGCTGCCGCTACTATGACACCGCGCCGCTCTATGGGCTTGGCCTGTCGGAGACGCGGCTCAATCCCTTCCTGCGCGGCAAGATGCGCGACGACTACGTGCTGTCGAGCAAGGTCGGCCGCATCATGCGCGCCTGTCCGCCGCAAGAGCGCACCGGCATCGGCAAGTTCTTCGACACGCCGTCGCGCAAGGAGGTCTACGACTACAACTATGACGGCGTGATGCGCTCCTTCGAAGCGTCCCTGGAACGGCTCGGCGTCGACCGCATCGACATTCTGTTCGTGCACGACGTCGACATCTTCACTCATGGCAGCAAGGAAGCGTCCGACCAGCGCATAGAGGAGTTTATGCGCTCCGGCTACTACGGGCTGCTTGCCTTGCGCGACCAGGGCGTCATCAAGGCCTTCGGCGGCGGCATCAACGAATGGCAGGTTGCCCAGACATTGGCCGAGCGCGGTGATTTCGACCTGTTCCTGCTTGCCGGCCGCTACACGCTGCTCGAGCAGGAGGCGCTGACATCCTTCCTGCCGCTCTGCCAGAAGCGCGGCATCGGTATCGTTTTGGGCGGTCCCTACAATTCCGGCATCCTGGCTACGGGGCCGAAGCCGGGTGCCTTCTACAACTACACCGAAGCGCCGCGGGACGTGCTCGACCGGGTGGCGCGCATCGAGGCGATCTGCCGACGCCATGACGTGCGCCTGATCGAGGCAGCGCTGCAGTTCCCGTTGCTGCATCCGTCCGTCGTTTCGGTGATCCCCGGTGGCCAGCGGCCAAGCGAGGTCGAAAGCAACCGGTCGCTGCTCGATGCGAAACTGCCGGCGGCACTCTGGGCCGACCTGAAGAAGGACGGCCTGATGCGGGCGGACGCGCCGACCGCGTAGCTCGCCATCGCGAACCTATCGACCACTACGAGCGCAAAAGAAAAGCCGGGGCTTGCCCGGCTTTTCTGATATTTTGAAATTTAAAAAAGGCGCTTAATTGACGGCGTCCTTGAGACCCTTGCCGGCCGAGAACTTCGGCACGGTGCGAGCCGGGATCTTCACTTCGGCGCCGGTCTGAGGGTTGCGACCGGTCGAGGCCGCACGCTTTGAGACGGTGAAATTGCCAAAGCCGACAAGCCGGACATCGCCGCCCTTCTTCAATTCGCCGGTGATGACGGAGAATACCGCATCGACAGCCGACTGCGCGTCACCCTTCGAAATGCTCGCGGCGTCGGCGACAGCGGACACCAGTTCGTTCTTGTTCATAAAAATTCCCTTCCATGAGAACACCGGAACTCACGACTCATCCGGCAGGAAACGGACTTTAGAAAGAAGCGCTTGCGCAACCAAGTCGAAAAGCCGGGAAAGAATGGAAAAAAGCCCGGAATTCCGGGGTTTTTCACATGAAAAAGCCGGGCGCGAGGCCCGGCTTTCTGTTTGTGCGCTGCAACTTTAGCAAGAACTAATGCGCAAGCGACTTTCCGGCGTCATCCGCAGTGTCCGTCGCGGCAGGAGAATTGACCGGTTCGACCCATTCGATTGGCTCCGGCATACGCACCAACGCGTGGCGTAACGCCTCGCCGACCCGCGAGACCGGGATGATCTCCATACCGTTCTTCACGTTGTCAGGAATATCCGCCAGATCCTTGGCGTTGTCTTCCGGGATCAGCACCTTCTTGATGCCGCCGCGCAGTGCGGCAAGCAACTTCTCCTTCAGACCGCCGATCGGCAGCACCCTGCCGCGCAGCGTGATCTCGCCGGTCATGGCGACATCGGCCCTGACCGGAATGCCGGTCAGCACGGAGACGATCGCGGTCGCCATCGCCACACCGGCCGACGGCCCATCCTTGGGCGTGGCACCCTCCGGCACGTGGACGTGGATGTCGCGCTTGTCGAACAGCGGCGGCTCGATGCCGAAATCGAGAGCGCGCGAGCGGACATAGGAGGCCGCCGCCGAAATCGATTCCTTCATCACGTCGCGCAGATTGCCGGTCACCGTCATGCGGCCCTTGCCGGGCATCATGACGCCTTCGACCGTCAGCAGCTCGCCGCCGACTTCCGTCCAGGCAAGTCCGGTGATGACGCCGACCTGGTCGTCTGCCTCGACCTGACCGAAGCGGAAGCGCGGAACACCGAGATAGTCGGCGAGATTGTCCGCCGTGATGTTCACAGTCTTCTTCTTCGTCTTCAGGATCTCGGTCACCGCCTTGCGCCCGAGCTTCATCAGCTCGCGCTCCAGGCTCCTGACGCCCGCTTCACGGGTGTAGGTCTGGATGATGGCGCGGATCGCGTCCTCACTGACGGAGAACTCCTTCGGCTGCAGAGCGTGATCGCGCACCACCTTGGGCAGCAAATGCCGCTTGGCAATCTCGATCTTCTCGTCCTCGGTGTAGCCGGCGATACGGATGATTTCCATGCGGTCCATCAAGGGCGCAGGGATGTTCAGCGTGTTCGCCGTCGTCACGAACATCACACTCGACAAGTCGTACTCGACCTCGAGATAGTGGTCCATGAACGTCGAGTTCTGCTCGGGGTCGAGCACCTCCAGCAAAGCCGACGACGGATCGCCGCGGAAATCCTGGCCCATCTTGTCGATCTCGTCGAGCAGGAAGAGCGGATTGGATTTCTTCGCCTTCTTCATCGACTGGATGACCTTGCCGGGCATCGAGCCGATATAGGTGCGGCGGTGACCGCGGATCTCGGCCTCGTCACGCACGCCGCCCAGCGCCATGCGGATGAACTCGCGGCCGGTTGCCTTGGCGATCGATTTGCCGAGCGAGGTCTTGCCGACGCCGGGAGGGCCGACGAGGCACAGGATAGGCCCCTTGAGCTTCTTCTGGCGGCTTTGCACGGCGAGATACTCGACGATGCGGTCCTTGACCTTGTCGAGACCGAAATGGTCGGTGTCGAGCACGTTCTGCGCGAACGCCAAGTCCTGCTTGACCTTGGAGTTCTTCCCCCACGGGATCGACAGGATCCAATCGAGATAATTGCGCACCACCGTGGATTCCGCCGACATAGGCGACATCGTCCTCAGCTTCTTCAATTCGGCTTCCGCCTTTTCGCGGGCCTCCTTGGAGAGCTTGGTCTTCTTGATGCGGGCCTCGATCTCGGCGGCCTCGTCGCGGCCATCCTCGCCTTCGCCGAGCTCCTTCTGGATCGCCTTCATCTGCTCGTTGAGGTAGTATTCGCGCTGCGTCTTCTCCATCTGGCGCTTGACGCGCGAGCGGATGCGCTTCTCCACCTGCAGGACGGAGATCTCGGCTTCCATGAAGCCCATCGCCTTTTCCAGCCGCTCCTTGACCGAGAGCGTGGCCAGCATCTCCTGCTTCTCGGGGATCTTGATGGCGAGGTGTGAAGCGACCGTGTCGGCGAGCTTGGAATAGTCGTCGATCTGGCTGGCGGCGCCAACCACCTCGGGCGAGATCTTCTTGTTGAGCTTGACGTAGTTCTCGAAGTCGGCGACGACCGAACGAGCCAGCGCCTCGACCTCGACCTCTTCCTCTTCCGGCTCGACCAGCGCGGTAGCGCGGGCCTCATGGAAGTCGGGACGGTCGGTGAACGCGGTGATTTTCGCACGAGAGGCGCCTTCGACCAGCACCTTGACGGTGCCGTCGGGCAGCTTCAGCAATTGCAGCACGTTGGCGAGCGTGCCGATATCGAAGATGGCATCGGGCTCCGGATCGTCATCGGCGGCATTCATCTGGGTGGCGAGCAGGATCTGCTTTTCCTGACCCATCACCTCTTCCAGGGCCTTGATCGACTTTTCACGCCCGACAAAGAGCGGAACGATCATGTGCGGGAACACCACGATGTCGCGCAGTGGGAGGACTGCGAAGACGCCGTCGCTGGGAGCCTTGGTTATTTTGGCCATTGTCCAACCTTTCATGTCGCGGCCGCCATCAGGCCAACCGCGAATCTTATATTAACGACCGGGGATCGTTCCGCCTACCACCGTTTGTGACGGGAGTTTTACAGCACAGAAATCGGGCACCTCGGCCTTCTCGTGATAGGTGGATGCCAGAGGGCCAAAGATCAAGAGTTAACATCGCCGGCTTTCCATTCCCTCGCGAAGCTCGCATGCCCCTCATGGCAAAACGGCGCCCCGAGGGCGCCGTTCCACAAAAATATGGGGCCAAGTGGCATGTCAGGCGCTGACATTGCCCTTCTTTTCCTTCTGTTCGGAATAGATGTAGAGCGGCCGGGCACTGCCGGTCACCACTTCTTCCGAAATCACCACTTCGCGCACGCCTTCGAGCGCCGGCAATTCGAACATGGTGTCGAGCAGGATCGCTTCCATGATGGAGCGCAGGCCGCGCGCGCCGGTCTTGCGCTCGATGGCGCGCTTGGCGATGGCAGACAATGCGTTCTCGTGGAAGGTCAGGTCGACATTCTCCATCTCGAACAGCCGCTGGTATTGCTTGACCAGTGCGTTCTTCGGCTCGGTCAGGATCTGGATCAGCGCCGGCTCGTCGAGGTCTTCCAGCGTCGCCAGGACCGGCAGACGGCCGACAAACTCGGGAATGAGGCCGAACTTCAAGAGATCCTCTGGCTCCACAAGGCGGAAGACATCGCCGGTGCGGCGATCCTCGGGTGATGCCACGGTGGCGCCGAAGCCGATCGAGGTCTTGCGGCCACGATCCGAGATGATCTTGTCCAGCCCGGCGAAGGCGCCGCCGCAGATGAACAGGATGTTAGCGGTGTCGACCTGCAGGAACTCCTGTTGCGGGTGCTTCCTGCCGCCCTGTGGTGGTACGGAGGCCACAGTGCCTTCCATGATCTTCAACAGCGCCTGCTGCACGCCCTCGCCCGACACGTCGCGGGTGATGGACGGGTTGTCGGACTTGCGCGAGATCTTGTCGATCTCGTCGATGTAGACGATGCCGCGCTGGGCGCGTTCGACATTGTAGTCGGCCGACTGCAACAGCTTCAGGATGATGTTCTCGACATCCTCGCCGACATAGCCGGCCTCGGTCAGCGTCGTGGCATCGGCCATGGTGAAGGGCACGTCGATGATGCGCGCGAGCGTCTGCGCCAGCAGCGTCTTGCCGCAACCGGTCGGGCCGATCAACAGGATGTTGGACTTGGCCAGTTCGACATCGTTGTTCTTGCCGGCATGGGCGAGGCGCTTGTAGTGATTGTGGACGGCCACCGAGAGCACGCGCTTGGCGTAGGGCTGGCCGATGACGTAGTCGTCGAGAACCTTGAGGATCTCCTGCGGGGTCGGCACGCCCTCGCGCGACTTCACCATCGAGGTCTTGTTCTCCTCGCGGATGATGTCCATGCACAGCTCGACGCATTCGTCGCAGATGAAGACCGTCGGGCCGGCGATCAGCTTGCGCACTTCATGCTGGCTTTTGCCGCAAAACGAGCAATAAAGCGTGTTCTTGGAATCGCCGCTGTTGTTGCCGACTTTGCTCATTTTCATGTCCTTTCATGGCCGCCCGCCGATGGTCTGGCTGAAAGGGCGCATACTCTATTTATCGCGGGAATCCGCCGCCGCCAGTATCCCGGCTCCCGCAACGTATTCCGTACGAAACACAAATCAGAAAACGTGGCAATGATTCGCAGCAACCCCACACAAAGCTAAGCCGTCGAAAATCAACATAGCCTTAACGTAGGCAATCCCGATCGTCGAGGGAACAGCCAATTGTGGCCGAAATGCCGCAAGACGCGCCAAAAGCGCGTGATGCCGCCATCCAACTGCCAATATGCCGTTATGCCAGCGCCCCTTCGGCCGCTTCGCGCGACGAAATGACCTTGTCGATCAGGCCGAAGTCCCTGGCCTCGTCCGCGGTCATGAAATGGTCGCGGTCGAGCGTCTTTTCAATCTCGTCGTAGCTCTTGCCGGTGTGCTTGACGTACACCTCGTTGAGGCGGCGCTTCAGTTTGATGATATCCTGGGCATGACGCTCGATGTCGGACGCCTGGCCCTGGAAGCCGCCGGACGGCTGATGAACCATGATGCGGGCGTTCGGCGTGGCGAAGCGCATGTCCTTGTGGCCGGCGGTCAGGAGCAGCGAGCCCATGGAGGCCGCCTGCCCGATGCACAGCGTCGACACGGCCGGCTTGATGAATTGCATGGTGTCGTAGATGGCCATGCCCGAGGTGACGACGCCACCGGGCGAATTGATGTAGAGGTTGATTTCCTTCTTCGGGTTCTCGGCTTCCAGGAACAGGAGCTGCGCGCAGACCAGCGTCGCCATGCCGTCCTCGACCGGACCTGTGATGAAAATGATGCGCTCCTTGAGGAGGCGCGAGAAAATGTCGTAGGCCCGCTCGCCGCGATTGGTCTGTTCGACCACCATCGGAACGAGGTTCATGTAGGTTTCGACGGGGTTCTTCATTCGTTATCTCTTGTCTCGCGGTGGGATTCCGGCGCCGGACATGCTGGCAACTCGGGCAGAATCGGTTCTGGATCGTTATTGCGTAAATAGGATGCCGGCTCATCCTTGTGCAAGGCCGACCCGTCCTAGCCATCTGGGTAAGTCGAATCAAGCTTTCCAGCCAAGATTCGCAGCCGCGGATGCTTCCGCAGGCCCGCGACGGCACCTGCGGCAGACGACAGGTAGCAGTTTCTTAACCGCTTCGCTTAACGAAATGCGCCGAAACCGCTTTCCTGGCGAACCGCTTCCCCTACAATTCAACGTTGAACTTGTGTCCGCGGTTCAACAGGGGGAATGTCATGTCCAGGAAAACCGCATGCTTCGCCATGGCCGGGCTGACCATGCTCGGCTCGATTTCGCAGACGGCCGCGGGCGGCCGCGCCGTCGAATGCTATGAGCCGGTCCGCACGCCTGATGTCTATGACACGGTGTACGAGGACGTGATGGTCAGCCCGCCCAGCCAGCAGGTCGATTATGGAGCGCCGATCTACGGCACGCGCGAGCGCGTGGTGATGACCGTTCCGGCACAGGTGACCTATGAGGTGGTGCCCGCAATCACCCGCACCGTCTATCACACAGTCAAGGTCGACGATGGCGGCTATTCCTGGGAATGGCGCGTCATCCACGGCCGCAAGGTGCTGTGCAAGGTCCGGCACAAGGCGCGCTATGAACGCGTCGCCGAAACGGTGGTGGTCCGGCCGGAGCGCACACAGCGCGTCGTCATTCCGGCGCAATATGACAGGATCGCCGAGGAGGTGCTGGTGCGACCGGAACAAAGGCGCGTCATCGACATTCCCGCCGCCTACCAGACCGTCCCGCGGCGCGTGCTGGTGCGCGAAGGCTCATCCGGCTGGCGGCGCGTGCATATTCCAAGGCATTGCCAGGACTGAATTCAGGCGATTTCGGCTCGCAGCCAACGTTTCAGGCCGGCAATATCGCCATCGTCGACAGCCGCCGCCACGCGCCGGCCGACCGCCGCGCCGAATTTATAGCCATGGCCCGAGCAGGCCGAGACGATCAGGCACTTGCCCGTCTCATGCGCCAGGAATTTCTCGTCGTCCGTGAATGTGTAGGCGCAGGTGACCACTTCGGTCACCTCGTACTCCTCGATGCGGTCGATCGGCGGCGAAAACAGGTTGCGGATCGCCTCGCCCTCGCCCGGCACCGGCTGCCGGTTCCAGTCGGCGTCGCTGGTCGGCACCCTGTGCAGGCCTGAACCGAATTTCATGCCGGCACCTCGGGTCAGCGGGATCATGTAGCCGTCGGTCTTGCCGCCGACATCGAGGACCACGGGCGCAACTTCCCAGACGGCCTTGAGGTCCTCCGGCGGTTCGACATAGGCGAGCGCGGTTCGGTACGTCTTCAGTTGGCCGCCGAGTTCGGGGAACAGTTTCAACACCCAGGCGCCCGCAGCGACGACGATGCGGTCGGCCTGCATTGTCTCGCCGGACGCGAGCACGATATGCCCTGCCTCGGGGTCGACCGCAGTCACCCTGCTGTTCTCGTAGACGTTGGCGCCGTTGGCGCGCAGCCACTTGGCCAGGCCGGACGCGATCTTGCGGCAATGCAGCGCGCCGCCTTCCGGCGAAAAATAGGCGTAGCGGAACGAGCCCGGCTTCAGGAAAGGCCAGCGTTCGACCGCGGCATCGGGTTCCAGCAGATCGAACGGATAGTTTCCCTCCTCCAGCCCTTCCCGGTATTCCTCGGCTTCGTCGCCCGGTTCGCGCGACACGCAGAGAAAGCCCCTGGAATCGAGGTGGTTCTCGCCGAGGTCGGCCCACATCTCGTCCCAGGCTTCATAGGCCTCGCTGATCAGCCGGCCGTAGCCGGTCCCGGCCCGGTAGGCACGGCGAATGATGCGGTGATGGTCGCCGGATGCCGCCAATGGATTGGGGATCAGCCCCTGCTCGACGATGGAAACGCTATGGCCGGCCTTGACCAGCGACCATGCGGTGGAGAGACCGGCGATGCCCGCGCCGACAACGATCACATTCATCAAATCAGACTTTCCGCAGCCGTTGCGGCTGGCTCAACGCATTGGATTGCGGGCGCCAACATACGGTCTGGAACCAGGCTGGCAAGCCGCGCTATTGGTCTGGCATGACCAAATCGACGCCATCCTACCTCGCCTTTGATCCAGCGACCCGTCGCCTGAGGCTTGACCCGCACGAGCGGGCTTTCTTCCAGGATCCGTACGAGGCCTACGCGTTCCTGCACGATGCATCGAACGCCTTTTTCTGGGAAGAATTCGGGTTCTGGTGCTTTGGCGGCTTCGACGATGTCAACAAGCTGTTGCGCGACCGCCGCTTCGGCCGTCAGAACCCGGCAGGCATTCCCGACAGTCGAGGGGTCGGCCGGGATAGGACACATCTCAGGGCATTCGACGGCATCGAAGCCAATTCCATGCTCGAACTGGAGCCGCCGGCGCACACGCGGCTTCGAACACTGGTCAACCGGGCCTTCGTCTCGCGCCAGGTCGAGCGGCTGCGGCCGCGTGTCGAGGCGCTCGCCAACGAACTGATCGACCGTTTCGAGCCGGGCAAGCAAGTCGACCTGCTGCCCGCCTTCGCTTCTCCCCTGCCCATCACCATCATCGCCGAGATGCTCGGCGTGCCGGTCGAAATGGGGCCGCAACTGCTCGACTGGTCACATCGAATGGTCGCCATGTACGTGCATGGCCGCACCCGCGAGACCGAGGAGACGGCCAATCGCGCGGCCAAGGATTTCGCCGATTTCCTGCGCGACACCATCGCCGAGCGGCGCAAGCATCCCGGCGACGACCTGCTGTCGCTGCTGATCTCGGCGCAGGAGGAAGGCCAAAAACTGTCGGAAGACGAAATGGTGTCCTCGGCGATCCTGCTGCTCAATGCCGGCCACGAAGCGACCGTGCACCAGACCGGCAATGCGGTGCGCACGATCCTTGCGCAAGGCGGCGACCCGCGCCGTTTCTTCACCTCACCCGAGGCAACCGCGGCCGCTGTCGAGGAATGCCTGCGCTTCGACGCGCCGCTGCACATGTTCACGCGTTACGCCTACCAGGAGATCGAAATCGCTCCCGGGATCGTCGTGCAGCCCGGCCAGACGATCGGTCTGCTGCTTGGCATGGCCAATCATGACCCTCATGCCTTTGCCGAGCCGCGGGCCTTCCGGCCGGATCGTGCCGACCAGAAGAACGTGTCGTTCGGCGCCGGCATCCATTTCTGCATCGGCGCGCCCCTGGCCAGGCTCGAATTGCAGGTGTCGCTGAGAACCTTGTTCGAGCGGCACCCAAAGCTCCGTCTTGCCGAAAGCCCAAGCTTCCGCGACACGTATCATTTCCACGGGCTGGAAAAGCTCACCGTCGGCTTCTGAAGGAGCGCAGGCCTGGGCTGTGAGCAGCGCGCAGCAAAGTGATCAGAGCCTGATCACATACTCCTTGCGGGTGATTTCAAGCACTTCCCAGCTTCCCTTGAAGCCAGGCCGCAGCACGAAGCTGTCGCCGGCCCTGACGGTGCGCGCTTCGTGACCCTCCTCTTCGATCACCGAAACGCCGGAGAGGATGTGACAGAATTCCCATTCGTCGTAGACGATGCGCCACTTGCCCGGAGTGGATTCCCAGATACCGGCATAAAGGCCGCCTTCGCGCTCCTCGACATTCCAGGTGCGGAATTTCGGATCGCCCGAGATCAGGCGATCGGGCGCCGGCGCGCCTTCTTCGGCGTCGACAGAGTCCGTCGATATCGTCAGGTAATGCGCGGACAGGATTTGCCTCCATGAAAGAACCGGCCCCGGGCCGGCTCACCCTACCCCCGGCGTTTTGCGCCGACCCTCCAACGAGGGAGAGAATAGATCAAACTTTGGCGAGTGCCTGTTCGAGGTCGGCGACGATGTCGGTGACGTCCTCGATGCCGATGGACAGCCGCACCGTGTCCGGTCCCGCACCCGCCTTGACCTTCTGCTCGTCGGACAGTTGTCGGTGCGTGGTCGACGCCGGATGGATGACCAAGGACTTGGTGTCGCCGACATTGGCCAAGTGCGAGAACAACTCCAGCGCTTCGACGAATTTGACGCCGGCCTCGTAACCGCCCTTGAGGCCGAAGGTGAAGACCGCGCCGGCGCCTTGCGGCGAGTATTTCTTTTGCAGGGCGTTGTTCTTGTCGCTGGGAAGGCCGGGATAGTTGACCCAGGCCACCTTGGGATGGTTGGACAGCCAGCCCGCGACGGTGATCGCATTGTCGCAGTGGCGTTGCATGCGCAGCGGCAAGGTTTCAAGGCCCGTCAGAATGAGGAAGGCGTTGAACGGCGAGATCGCCGGGCCGAGATCGCGCAGGCCAAGCACGCGCGCGGCGATGGCGAAGGCGAAATTGCCGAAGGTTTCGTGCAGCACCAGGCCGCCATATTCGGGGCGCGGTTCTGACAGCATCGGGTACTTCCCTGATTTCGACCAGTCGAACGTGCCGCCATCGACGATGGCGCCGCCGATCGAGTTGCCGTGACCGCCAATGAACTTGGTCAGCGAATGGACGACCATGTCGGCGCCGTGCTCGATCGGTCGGATCAGGTAGGGTGAGGCCAGGGTGTTGTCGACGATCAGCGGCAGGCCATGCTTGCGCGCGATGTCGCCGATCTTCTCGATATCGACGAAGGTGCCGCCGGGATTGGCCAGACTCTCGATGAAGATCGCCTTGGTCTTGTCATCGATCTGGCTCTCGAAGGTTGACGGATCGTTCGCTTCGGCCCAGCGCACCTCCCAGCCGAAGTTCTTGAAGGCATGGCCGAACTGGTTGATCGAACCGCCATAGAGCTTGTTGGCGGCGACGAAATTGTCGCCCGGCTGCAACAGATTGTGGAACACGATTACCTGGGCGGCGTGGCCGGATGCGACCGCTAGGGCGGCCGTGCCGCCCTCGAGCGCCGCTATGCGCTCTTCCAGCACCGCCTGCGTCGGGTTCATGATGCGGGTGTAGATGTTGCCGAAGGCCTTCAGCCCGAACAGCGAGGCGGCATGGTCGGCATCGTCGAAGACAAAGGAGGTCGTCTGGTAGATCGGCGTGGCGCGCGCGCCGGTGGCCGGATCGGGTTTGGCGCCGGCATGGACGGCGAGCGTGTTGAAACCGGGCGTGCGGGTCACTGAAACCTCCCTCGAACAAACTTCTGAAATTCGCCGGCCATTCTTGGCCAAGCTGGACCACGAATGCAAAGAAGAAAATACCCTTCGGCGTTTCATCTTCGACCACGCAGCAGGAAAATGCGGCTCCTGCCGGAATAATTTTGCGCCTTCCCCTTGTCTATTTTTGCCGCACGCCGAAACTCTGGAACCCCGACCGCATCAGCGGCTTCTTCGACGACAGCACACCGGAATTGACCCCGGTCCAGCCGATCTCGCCGGACAGCTTGCCATATTCGATCTTGGGGCAGCGGTTCATCACCACCTTGATGCCGGCGGCTTCGGCGCGCGCGGCGGCCTCGTCGTGGCGCACGCCGAGCTGCATCCAGATCACTTTCGGCAGAGGATCGACCTTCAGCACCTGGTCGACAACGCCGGGCACCGCCGCCGAGGCGCGGAAGATGTCGACCATGTCGATGGGCTGCGCAATCTCGGCAAGGCTGCCATAGACCGTGCGGCCGAGTATCTGCTTGCCGGCATGGCCCGGATTGATGGGAAACACCTCAAACCCCTTGGCCAGCAGGTATTTCAACACGAAATAGCTTGGACGCACATCGTTGGCAGACGCGCCGACCATGGCGATGGTCTTCACCGAATTGAGGATGCCGGCGATGTAGGCGTTGTCGTAGCTATCGTGATTCATGGCTCGTCCTCATACAACGCCTCGGCGAGAAAGCCATCAGGATCATTGCTGAAATCGCGCATCATGCGGAAGTGGTCCGTATCCCGAAAATCGGTCGAATCTAACCCGAACCGGCTGATGCGGAACAGCCGGGCGCCGGGACAGGCCATCAGCAGCGGCGAATGCGTCGCCATGATCACTTGCGCGGTGCCCGACCGGTCCATGCGCCGCAGCATCTTGAGAAGTTCGATCTGGCGCGATGGAGACAGCGCACTTTCGGGCTCGTCGAGGATGTAGATGCCTTGCCTGCGGCAACGTTCCTCGAAGAAGCGGATGAACCCTTCGCCATGCGACCAGGACAGAAAGTCGGGCGGAGGTGGCTTGAACGGATCTTCCAGGGCCACCTGGTCGAGATAGCGAGCCACCGAGTAGAAGGATTCGGCGCGAAAGAACCAGCCGGCGGTGACTTTTGGCAACCAATGGCCACGGAAGGTGTCTGCCAGCGCGGCACCACTCTTGTCGATGGCGCCGGAATGGTCGACGGGCCGGTAGCCCTTGCCGCCTCCGGCTTCGTCGTAACCGGCGAGCGCGCCGATCGCCTCGAGCAATGTCGATTTGCCGGTGCCGTTCTCACCGACGATGATGGTAATCGGTGTGGTGAATTCGAGTTCGAAGGCATGACCGCGAAACAGCGGCAGGTTCCACGGGTATTTTTCCCAATCGGTCACCCGCTCGGAATCGAGCAGAATGCGCTTGAGATAGGGCGCCTTGAGCCGCGTCAACTGCCTGCGGTAAGCCATCAATCGGGCAGCGAGATGGTGCCGTCTTCCGCGATCGGAAAGGCCGGGTTGTGCGCCACTTCCCAGACATGTCCGTCGGCATCGGCGAAATAGCCGTACCAGCCGCCCCAGAAGGCACGGCCTGCCGGCTTGACGATGCGGCCGCCGGCCTTTTCAGCCATCGCAAGCACCGCGTCGACTTCGGCATCGGAGCGGGTGTTGTAGGCGAGATAGACGGCGGAAGGCCCCTTGGCGAAGGTGATGCCGGAATCCTCCTCGGCGCTGGCGCGCGGGAACAGGCCGAGTATAACACCACCCATCTGGAAGAAGGCGACGCCATCGGTGATGCCGGCATGGCGCTTCAGGCCCATCGTCTCGTAGAAGCGCACCGCACGATCGAGATCGTCGGTGGCGATGGTGATGATGGAGATGCGCGGCTCCATGACTTTCGTCCTTATTCGTCGGTCCATTCCGGCTTGCGTTTGCCGATGAAGGCGCCGATGCCCTCCTGGGCGTCACGCGCCAGCATGTTCTCGACCATGACCCGCCCGGTATAGGCATAGGCATCCGCCAGCCCCATCTCGGCCTGCGCGTAAAACGCTTCCTTGCCGGTCTTCACCACCGAAGATGATTTTGAAGCAATAGTTTGCGCGTATTTGTTGACAATCTGATTCAGGTACTCGCGCGGCACGACGCGGTTGACCAAGCCGAACTCCTTGGCGGTCGCGGCATCGATGGTTTCGCCAGTCAGGAGCATTTCCATGGCGGGCTTGCGCGAGACGTTGCGAGACAGCGCCACCATCGGCGTCGAGCAGAACAGGCCGATGTTGACGCCCGGCGTGCAGAAGGTCGCCTCATGCGAGGCGATGGCGAGGTCGCAACTGGCGACAAGCTGCAGGCCGGCGGCGGTGGCCAGGCCATCGACTTCGGCGATCACCGGCTTGGGGTGGCGCACGATCGCCTGCATCAGCGTGGCGCAGGCGGCAAACGTCTCTTCGAAGAAGGCCTTGCCGCGATCGGCGTCGGCGCGGCGCGCTGTCATCTCCTTGAGATCGTGGCCGGCGCAGAATACCTTGCCGACCGCCGACAGCACTATGACGCGAACGGCCTTGTCGGCCCTGGCGCGGTCCAGTTCCTCCGTCAGCGCCGCCATAACCGCCAGGGAAAGCGCGTTAGCGGGTGGATTGGCAAGCGTCAGGCGCAGCACGCCCTTGTCGAGGCTGGCAAGGACGGGGCCTTCGGCGGCCGGCTTGATGGCGACGATTTCAGCCATATGAAACCTCTTTGTCTGCCCGCTTGGCGGGCCATGGAGCAAAAGAACTAGCATGCTGCCGATTGAAGAACAGCCGCGCGGCGTGTTTTCTCCATGGCAACATTTGGCCCAGGCATCCCTCGCCCGAAGCTCTCACATTTCATATAGGAAACCGCCCATGCCCGCCCAAAGCAATCTGACGCCCGTGCTGACCGCGGCCGAAACCAACACGTTGATGAATAGCGTCTATCCGCAGCTCAACGAGCAGTTCCGCTTCTATGAGGTGCTCGACGTGTTTCCCGGCGGCTGCACGGTTCGGCTCAACGCCTCCGGGCGGCACCTGCGCCCCGGCGACACGGTGTCGGGCCCGTCGCTGTTCACGCTTGCCGACATAGGCGGCTATGCCTGCGTGCTCTCTCATGCCGGCCCGGACGCGCTCTCGGTCACCACCAATCTCAACATCAACTTCGTGCGCAAGGCGCAAGCCGGGGCGGTCGAGGGCCATTGCCGGATTCTCAAGCTTGGAAGAAGCCTGATGGTGTTCGATATCGACATCGTCGCCGGCCCGGAGGGACAAACGGTTGCACATGCGACCGGCACCTATTCGATCCCGCCGCAACGATCTTAGCGATTGAACCAATAGGCATGCCGGAGGCTGAGATGGAGAACCATTCCCGCTAGTCGAAAAAGAGACTGACAGCGCTTTCGGTATCCGCTTCCCCCGTATCCCTGGCCACGAAATGATTGTCGCCCTCCCTGATATTTGCGAGTCGCTTGCCAAATGGGGCTATCTCGTCTCGGTGCCGTTCATCGACAATGACAGCGCAGTCGTCAGGGCTAACGTCACTTTCGAGCGCGGCCCGCAAGGGAATCGAGGCAAGCACTCACCAAACCAGGTGCGCAGTCCCCACAAGATGTGGTAAAATAATACCTTTACGCCAAGCGTTTGTTTTCGCTATACTTTCTTTGACATCCGCTTTCTCACTCACCTTGACGTGATCCTCGCCCTCCCCTATAAGCCCTCACGAAGCAGCGGCCCGGAAAGGCCGCCGTTTTGTTATTGGCGGCGGGCAAACGCTTTCGCCAATCCAAGCAACAAGAAACGCCTTCCTTATCGTTTGTGGATTGGGGAAGGTCCGAACCGAAAGCAGAAAACATGACAACCTTTTCGCAGAAGCCTGCGGATGTGGTGAAAAAGTGGATCCTGATCGACGCCGAAGGTCTCGTCGTCGGCCGTCTCGCCACCGTTATCGCCAATCATCTTCGCGGCAAGCACAAGCCGACCTTCACCCCGCATGTGGACGACGGCGACAATGTCATCGTCATCAATGCCGACAAGGTGGTGTTCACCGGCAAGAAGTTCACCGACAAGGTCTATTATTGGCACACCGGGCACCCCGGCGGCATCAAGGAGCGCACCGCGCGCCAACTGCTTGAAGGCCGGTTCCCCGAGCGTGTCGTCGAGAAGGCCGTTGAGCGCATGGTTCCGCGTGGCCCGCTCGGCCGTCGCCAGATGAAGAACCTGCGCGTCTATGCAGGTGCCGAGCATCCGCATGTCGCCCAGCAGCCAGAAGTCCTCGACGTGGCCAAGCTGAATTCCAAGAACAAGAAGGTCGCATAAGATGGCTGAGCTTTCCTCGCTCGCAGAACTGGGCGCCGCCACCGGCAACACCAATACGCAGGCCGCGGCACCCGTCCATGTCCAGAAGCTCGACAAGTCGGGCCGCGCCTATGCCACCGGCAAGCGCAAGAACGCCATCGCGCGCGTTTGGGTAAAGCCGGGTTCGGGCAAGATCGTCATCAACGACAAGGAATTCGCGACCTATTTCGCGCGTCCGGTCCTGCAGATGATCCTCAACCAGCCGATCATCGCCGCCAACCGCTCGGGCCAGTACGACATCGTCGCCACGGTCATCGGCGGCGGCCTTTCGGGCCAGGCCGGCGCTGTGCGTCACGGCATCTCAAAGGCGCTGACCTATTACGAGCCGGCGCTGCGTGCCGTGCTCAAAAAGGGCGGCTTCCTGACCCGCGACAGCCGCGTCGTCGAACGCAAGAAATACGGCAAGGCGAAGGCCCGTCGTTCGTTCCAGTTCTCGAAGCGCTAAGCGCACCGCAGCTTCACAATCGAAAGGCCGCCTCCGGGCGGCCTTTTTGCATTGCGCATCACTATCGAGCGGAATGGCCGGAGTCGCGGATGAACAGGAACGCGCAAAGTGCCGAGCCGGCCACCGCGAGCGCCGAGGCCAGGAATGCCAGTTGCATGCCCTCGACCGTGCCCACCGCCAAGGCGGATCCGAACAGCGCCACCCCGATCGCGCCACCCGACTGGCGCACGGTGTTGAGCACGCCCGATGCCGTTCCCGACATCTCCGCCGGAACGGAAGACAAGAGCGCGGTGGTCATGGCCGGTACGGCAAGGCCTATGCCGACCGGCAGGAACAGCAGGCGCCACAGCAGCGACAGGTAGGATGTATCGGCCTCGATCAGCGCCATCAGTCCGAAACCGGCTGCTGCGACGAACAGGCCAATCGCCATAGGCAATCGTGGGCCATGGTTCGCGGCAAGGCGCCCGGCGGCAATGTTCGACACGGTGACGGCCGCCATGAACGGCAGAAAGGCGAGACCCGTCATTTCGGGAGAAAAATGCCTTTCCTGCTGGAAATACAGGCTGAGCATGAAGATCGTCCCATAGAGCGTCAGGTTGACCGCCAGTCCGACGAGGCTCGTCACAGCCGGCACGCGGCTGGCAAAAAGACCGAGCGGAAACATCGGCGCCCTCGTACGGCTCTCGACCAGCAGGAACAGGCTTGCGGCCACCACAGCCAACACCAGTCCGCCAATGACCGGCATTGAGATCCAGCCCCACGAACCGGTTTCGATAAAGGCTCCGGTCAGCGAAAACAGCGCCAGCACGACAAGTCCTTGCCCCATCCAGTCGATCGGCGGCCGCTTGGCCTTGAGCGGCGTCTCCTGCAGAAACCGATAAGCCATCCAGATGGCGAGAGCGCCAATGGGCAGGTTGACCAGAAAGATGCTGGCCCAGCCAAGCGACGCGACCATGAAGCCGCCGAGCACCGGCCCTGCCGACAGCGCGATGCCGCCCGCCGCCGTCCACAGCCCCACGGCGCGTGCCCGGCGCGCCTTGTCGGACGCGTAGGCGCGATTGAGGAGTGCCAGCGAACACGGCATCAGCAAAGCGGCACCCGCGCCTTGTGCAGCGCGCGCCGCAATCAGCAACCAGGCACTCGGAGCCAGGCCGCAAACCAGCGAAGCGATGCTGAACAGCGCCATGCCGCCAACGAAAACGCGGCGGGCGCCGACCCTGTCGCCGAGCGCGCCGCCGGCGAGCAGCAGCGAGGCGAAGGCAAGCGTGTAGGCGTCGACGACCCATTGCAGGCCGCCGATCCCCATCGACAGCCCAGTACCGATCCTGTTCAGCGCGACGTTGACGATGGAGACATCGAGTTGCACGACCACGAAGCCGAGGCTGGTCGCAGCAACGGTGGCGGCATAGGCGGCAGGGCGCTTGAGAACGATGGTATCGGGCATGCCCATGGATAACGGGTTTCCGCTGACACCGTTGCGTCAGCAGGCGCCGGCCTGCGACAACCAGGCCGGAACTTCAGCCGCGGCAAATCAATTGATGCTGGCGGTCGCGGCAGGTTCGACGCGTTCGCCCGTCCCGGCATAGGGCACGCGAAAACCGTTCGCGGCGAGCCAGCCTATCGCCGCCTTCGGCTCATCGGTCTGGATGATGGTGGCGCCGCGATCGGCCCAGAAGCCCCAGGCCTCACGCGGCAGGTTCGCCTGAACCGCCAATTCATCGCCCCGGCCGCCGGCAAGGAAGCCGCCCGGCTTGTTGACGATGGCGTAGGTGTCGGCCCAGATGTGCCAGTCGCCCCTCACCGCGGCCGCGCGCATGCGCGTGCTGAACAGCGGCCCGCCAGTCTCGGTCAACGTCTCCGCGCCGGCGCGCCAGTTGATCAGCTCGATCGCGCGCGGCGCAAAAGCATGGTCGACCGTCGCGGCGAAACCGGCGTCATGCACTGCGTCGTCGGCGATGATCGGCATGAAGTGGACGCCGCCGCCGACCGCTTCCATGGCAGTCTTCACCGTAGCGATCCTGGTCTGGTTCCACAGGTTTTCCTTGACGATGACCTGGTCGGCCATGCCGAGATCTCGCGCCACCGCGACCATACCCGACAGGTCCCCAACCTCGAGCTTGTTGTCGAGATTGATGAGGATCTTGTCGCGGGTCGCCAGCAGCATCTCGCGCAGCGTCGAGACTGTCTCGTCGGTTACGGCGCCCGTACCTTCGATCACCAGCCGGCAACTCTTCAGTTCGGCCAGCGTGTACTTAACCACCTCACCCTTGCAGGTCGTGGTGCGATCGAGCCAGCTGTCATGCATGACGACAAACTCGCCGTCCTTCGAGCGCCGGATGTCGACCTCGACGATCTCGGCGCCGATCGCGATCGAGCCGTCGACGGCGGCGAGCGAATTTTCCGCATAGAGCGTCTTGCCGGCCTGCATGCTGCCGGCGCGATGCGCGGCCACCATGACGTGGTCGCGCCACTGGTTGGCATGTTCGAAGCGGTCGAGGATCTGCCTCGCACGGGTTTCGCCCGCCATTGACTGGCTGGCGGAAGCCGCCAGCGTGACTGAAAACAGAAGGCTCGGCCAGAAGGTCCGCATCGAGAATCGCTCCATTCCGGATCGAACCGGGAATAGGCGATGCCCGTGACGTCTAGGTGAACGAAGCCGGCTAGCGGTTGCCGTGATATGTCGCCTCAGATGCGTTTCGACAGTCGGCGGAACCAGGCCATCGCAGGCATCTCGACGAAACGCCAGGTGATCCAGGAGACACCTATCGTAGCAAGGAGCATGACGAGGATCGCAACGTCCCCCGCCCAGCCGGCGCCGAAGCCGGTCGCCGGCTCTCCGCGCAAGACGATGTCGCCGACAAGATCGAGGCCGAGCTTGCGCTCGACAAGGCCGGCGACGTTGATCATGCGCGCCTGGACGAAGATGTGGACCATGTAGATCGAGTAGGACAGCGCGCCGAGCGTCAGCATGAATGGGGTTCTCAGAAAGACACTGATCCAGCCGCCCTCGTGAGCAAAGAGAAACAGCGCCAGCGCGAACACCAGCGGTGCTGCGATCCCGGCATCATTGTCGCCCGCCAGCGCTACGAAAAGCACAATGACAGCCGCCATGACGATTTCGGCAAGGGTCCAGCTCAGCAGCGGACCGGTCCGGGCAAGCGCCTGTCGCGCGCCTGCAATGGAATCATGCTGGAACCAGGCAAGCAAGGCGCCGAGCGAGAAGCCGTACAGGCAGCGTATGAAGCCGAAATCGAAGGACACATCCATATGGTGGGTCGAGAAGCCAAGCAGGAACAGTGGCGCGGTGATGGCGGCGGCGACGAACCACACCCAGGCCCGCGCGCCTGCGGTGAGGACCACGCCGGCGAACAACAGATAGGCGAAGAACTCCGCCGAAATGCTCCAGCTTGGCGCATTCCAGGTCAATTGATCCTCGAAACCGACCCCCTGGAGCAGCAGCAGATTGGCAAGCAGGCTCTCGAGGCTGAAGCCGCCGGTGAAGGGAGCGGCACCGGCGCCATGCAACTGTGGCAGCATCAGCCGCAGCAGCTCGAAACCGGCAAAACCGGCGAGCATGAGAAGGTGCAGCGGATAGATGCGGCCGAAGCGCACCAGCGCGAAGCGTGCAACCTCCCGCGGCTGGTTCAGCCGCCCGCCATAGGAGCTGGCGATGACGAAACCGGAGAGAACGAAGAAGAAGTCGACAAACAGATAGGACGAACCGACAAAGGCGCTTTGCGAGATCGTCGAACCGGTCGGGAAGTGGAACAGCGCCACCAGCAGGGCGCAAATGCCGCGCCACGAATCGAGAACCAGGAACCGCTCACCCGCCACCGTGCCGGCCTGGATCGACGCCGCGCCATGGGGAGAATCAAGAAACGCGGTCTGCGTCATGATGATACAATCCTGTCTCGCGGCGGCACCGCGGCCGCGCCGTTTCGTTTCCCCAAGCTGTGACTGGCATGTTGCGTGCCGGTTCTGTAGTTGTTGCACCCCGATGAAAACCAAGGATCCGTAATGGCGAACAAGAACATCGACCATGCCTTCACAGCCCGCTCAAAAACGGGTGCTTCGCTGGAGCCGACCTATGCCGGCGCGCTGTCGTTCATGCGACGCAGATACACGAAGGATGTGAAAGGCGCGGACGCTGTGGTTTGGGGCATCCCTTTCGATGCCGCCGTCACCAATCGGCCCGGCGCGCGTTTCGGGCCGCAGGCGATCCGCCGCGCCTCGGCAATCCTCGACAATGATCCGCAATATCCCTTTTCGCGTGATCTGTTCGAGCACCTCGCGGTGGTCGACTATGGCGATTGTCTGCTTGATACCGGCAACCACCAGAAGACGCCGGGGACGATCGAACGCGAGGCGGCCAAGATCCTGAAGTCAGGTGCTTTCCTGCTGTCGCTGGGCGGCGACCATTTCGTCACCTGGCCCCTGCTCAAGGCACATGCCGCAATCCATGGCCCGCTCGCTCTGGTGCAGTTCGATGCGCACCAGGATACCTGGGAGGATGACGGCAAACGCATCGACCACGGATCCTTCGTCGGCCGCGCGGTCAAGGAAGGCATTATCGATCCCGACCGCTCGATCCAGATCGGCATCCGCACCCACGCGCCCGACACGTTCGGCATCAAGATCCTCTACGGTCACGAGATCGAGGAGATGCGTGCGTCCGACATCGCCTACGCCATCGTCGACAGGACGGGCGGCAAGAAGACCTATCTCACCTTTGATATCGACTGCCTTGATCCTGCCTATGCACCTGGCACCGGCACGCCGGTCGCCGGCGGGCCGTCCTCTGCAAAGATCCTGTCGACGCTGCGCCAGCTCAACCAGATCGATATTGTCGGGGCCGATGTCGTGGAGGTTGCGCCGGCCTACGATCACGCCGATATAACGGCGATTGCCGGCTCGATGATCGCCATGCAGTATCTCGGCCTGCTGGCCGAGCGGAAAGCACGGCTCGAAGAGCTGAACAACGGCAGCCACAACGGCGCCGCCGTGAGTCAAGGCAACGGCATATAGTTTTCGATATCAGGGAATTTGATCAGCCAATGAAACCGAAAATCTTCATCGACGGCGAGCACGGCACCACCGGCCTCCAGATCCGGGCGCTGCTTGCCGAGCGCGGCGACCTGGAGATCATCTCAATTCCTGCCGAGCGCCGCAAGGAAACGGCGGCGCGAGCCGAATTCCTCAATGCCGCCGACGTTGCGATCCTGTGCCTGCCGGACGATGCGGCGAAGGAGAGTGTCTCGCTGATTTCCAACGAGACCACCAGGGTCATCGATGCATCGACCGCGCATCGCGTCGCGCAAGGTTGGGAATATGGCTTTGCCGAGATGGACAAGGAGCAGGCGAAGAAGATCGGGGCGGCAAAACGCGTCGCCAATCCTGGCTGCTGGCCGCAAGGACCGATCGCGACGCTACGGCCGCTGATCGCCGCCGGCCTGCTGCCTGCGGATTTCCCGGTCACCGTCAACGGCATCTCCGGTTATTCGGGCGGCGGCCGCCCGATGATCGAGGACTATGTCGCCAAGGGCGAGGACGCCTCTGAATTCCTGCCCTACGGGCTCACCCTCCAGCACAAGCACGTGCCGGAGCTCAGGGCCTATGCGAAACTGTCGCACGATCCGATCATGCAGCCTGCGGTGGGCAATTTCGCGCAAGGCATGATCACGGTGGTGCCGCTGCAGCTCGGTGGTCTCGACCATGTGCCGACCGGTGCGGAACTCCATGCAGCGATCGCCGACCATTTCGCCGCCATCAAGGGCGGCGTGGTCGAAGTGGCGCCCTATGCGCATCTGGAACGCATTCCGGAGATCGATCCGGAAATCTACAACGGCACAAACCGCATGAAACTCTACGTCTTTGCCAATGACAAGCGCGCGCAGGCCCTGCTGCTCGCCGTTTACGACAATCTCGGCAAAGGGGCATCGGGGGCCGCCGTGCAGAACATGGACCTGATGCTCGGTCTCTGATGGCGGCACCGGCATTTCCGGACTGCTGGAAGATCAGCGCGCCCGAGCTCATCGCCGAAACCTTTTCGAGCCGCATCTGGAAGGTGCGGCGCGAGGACGGGTCGCCGGCGATCGTCAAGGCGCTGAAGCCATTCGACGATGTAGCGGACGAGTTGCGCGGCGAGCATTTCCTTGCCTGGCGGCGGGGCGAAGGCGCCGTGCGGCTGCTGGGCCGCGACGGGCGCTCCATGCTGCTCGAATATGCCGGGGAGACCATGCTTTCCAAGGTTCTCGATGAGCAGGGCGACGATGCCGCGACTGCAATCGCGGCCGAGGTGATGGCAAAGCTGCTTTCGCCATCGGACCACCCTGCCCCGGCCGACCTGCAGCCGCTTCGAGAACGGTTTTCGAGCCTGTTCAAGAAAGCCGCGACCGACCGCGACGCCGGCCATGTCAGCATCTATGTCGAGGCCGCCGCTATCGCCGATCGGCTGCTGGACGATCCGCACGACATCCGGCCGCTGCATGGCGATCTGCACCACGAAAACATCCTGCACGGGCCGCGCGGCTGGCTGGCGATCGACCCCAAGGGCATTTTTGGCGATCCCGGCTTCGACGCCGCGAACATGTTCTACAACCCTCTTGATCGCGACGACCTTTGTCTCGATCCCCCACGGATTGCCGGGATGGCCGAAGTCTTTGCGCGAACGCTGCGCCAGACGCCGGCGGCAATACTGGATCACGCCATCGCCTATGGCTGCCTGTCGGCCTCGTGGCACCATGAGGACGACAACGCGGTCGAGGAGAACCGCGAACTCTCGGTGGCAGCAGCGATCCGAACGGTACGGCTCGGCTTCTGATCCGTGCCGCCTTGCGTCAGGCGGAATTCTACGGCGACAAGGCGCAGTCGGGCGTTCTAGACGTGACCTGCGAGACTCAGCGCCCGACGGCGATCTCGTGGGGCAAGGGATAGGCGCCCTTGGTGCCGCGCCAATGCGCGGCGGCAAACCCCAGCACGATCAACGCGAATCCCTGATGGGCCAGCGCCAAGTGCAGCGGCACATGCATCAACAGCGTGCCGATACCGATGGAGGCCTGCACCAGCACCAGGGCAAACAACAGCGTCGCGCGGCGGGCATGCGTTGAACCGGGCAGACGGCGACGCGTGGCGATCACGTGCCACAGGGCGACGACGAACACCGTGTAGGCGCCGATCCGGTGCACGAACTGCACCGTCTTGGGGCTTTCGAAGAAATTGCGCCATGCCGGCTCCAGGATCAGCAAATCGCCGGGGATGATCTTACCGTCCATCAGCGGCCAGGTGTTGTAGCTCAGGCCGGCGTCGAGCCCGGCCACCAGACCGCCGAGATAGATCTGGATCAGCGCCAGAAGCACTATGAAACCAGCCAGTTTCTGGGTCGAGCGATCGGCCGCAGGCTCCGAATGCGGCGCCAGTCCGCGCGCGACGACCATAGTGGCCGTGAAGATCAACGCGGCAAGCGTCAAATGGGTGGCAAGCCGGTACTGGCTGACCGAGACGCGGTCGACCAGGCCCGAGGCGACCATCCACCAGCCGATGGCGCCCTGCAGACCGCCGAGAAGCAGGATGCCGACCAGCTTCGGCCCCAGTCCGCGCTCGATACGGCGCGCCGCCCAGAAGAACAGCAGCGGCAAGGCAAAGACCAGACCGACGCTGCGCGCCAGGAGACGATGTGCCCACTCCCACCAGAAGATCGACTTGAATGCCTCGATGCTCATGCCCTTGTTGAGCTCGGCATATTGCGGGATCTGCTGATAGCGCTGGAATTCCTCTTGCCATTCTGCGTCGTTGAGCGGCGGGATGACGCCGTGGATCGGCTGCCACTCGGTGATCGACAGGCCGGACTCGGTGAGCCTTGTGGCGCCGCCGACCAGCACCAGCGCGAACAGCACCAGAAGCACGACGTAGAGCCAGCCACGCACCAGCGCGCGGTTGTGCAGATCGCGGTCACGCGCCTCGTAAGGCGCGGCAGTAATGGCGGCCATGGATTTTCCCGGCAGGTTGAGGTCGCGGATTGGTGGACCATCGCATTCCCGCATGCAAGACCGGATGGCGCGGCACGCCGTCGCGCCGCGTCTGCCGGGTTGCGCAGCTTCGCGACAGGTTCTATGCGAAGCCGACACATTGAGCTGGGCCGCACCTTCGCCCAGCTCCAGGAGGCCAACCATGCCCGTGCGCCTGAAAAAGCTGATCGGAATGTTCCTGCTGGTGGCGCTTGTCATCATCTATGCGCTGGTCGCATCGATCTTCGCGGTCGCCCGACTGTCCGAGGCGGGCCCGTGGACGCATTTCCTGTTCTTCCTGCTGAGCGGCCTGCTCTGGGTGCTGCCGGCGATGGGCATCATCAAATGGCTGATGCTGGAGCCCCGACCCAAGCGCTGAACCGTGGCCGGCCGCCGTCAGACGGTGACCACCATCTTACCGGCGTTGGCGAGCGGCGTCGTCACGCCCGACAGCATGGTGCGGATGTGGGCGAGGTTCTGATAACGGCCGTTGACCGAGATGCGCGGCAATGCGTGCAGGAAACCGGCGTGTTCGGCGCGCAGCACGCCATGGCGGGTGGTCACGGCCGAAGTGTAGCCGGCATCGCGGACAAAACCCACTTCACGGCAGCCGACGGCGCTGGCATAGCCGTAGGGATAGGCGAAATGGCGCGGCTCCTTGCCCAGCTCGGCTCGCAGGATGGACCTCACCCCGACGGTTTCGTGCCGCGCATCGGCTTCTGAAAGCCGCTTCAGATTACTATGGTTGATCGTATGGGCGCCGATCGTCACCAGCGGATGCGCTGCGACCGCGCGGATCTGCGACCAGGTCATCAGCGTGTCTACGCGCGGCCGGTCGGCGTCGACGCCGTTCGCATGCGCCAGTTCGCGCAGCACGGCGCGCAGGTCCTCCTCGCGAATCTCGGTGGTGAGATAGGTGTGCAGCCGTGCGATGGCCTGGAGCTTTTTGGCCGGGCTGGTGCAGTCGATCGTCGTTTGCCCGTCGGGCGTCGTCAGGGTCAGGCGATCGCCCGCGTTGACGAGATCCTCGACCAGGTCCCACCACAGATCCGCAGTGCCGTTGATCAGCCCGGGAGCCACATAGATGGTGATCGGCGCGCCGTGCTTTTCGAGTACCGGCAAAGCCTCGGTCATGTTGTCGCGATAGGCGTCGTCGGCGGTGATGGCGGCGAATTGGCCGCCCTTGCCGCGCGCCGCGATACGCTCCACCGCCTCGTCCATCGAGACGAAGGCGTAGCCATCCGCCTTCAGGCCGGCGATCATGGCGTCGAGGAAGCCAGGCGCAATGTTGAGATGACGGTTGACGCTATTGGGCTTTTCGGGCTTTGCCGTAACGCGGTGCAGCATGAGGATGGCGCCAATACCGCCGACCAGCGGTTTGGCCAGCGGTGCGAGGCCGGTATAGCGGGCGACGTTGAGCGCCAGCTTTCGGATTGCCTCCCCGCCGTCGATCATTCCTTCACCTTTTGCGCCTAGGCTAACCAAGCACGGATATGCCTGAGCGCCCCAAATCGGCAGCAATACGCCCTAAGGATTGAGGTATGGTTGACGCGGCCGCGTCATTTGACGGCAATCGCCTGGCGGCAACCGAAGCCTCGCCCTGCGCGCCGCCGACAGACTCGGCCGGGCTGTCGGTTTCCACCGCTTCCGCCGATGGGCTCGCGGCCTATGCCGCGTTCTGCCGCTCAGCTTTGTTCGCGCCGGCGCAGAGCGCGGCGTGGATCCGCAACTGGGCCGCGCAGGTCGAGCCGGACCCGGTCGTGGCGATGCTGAATTGTGAAGGCAGGCCGGTTTTCGCACTGGCGCTGGAGGTCGTCGGCCATGGGCCATTCCGTATTGCCCGCTTCATGGGCGGCCGCCACGCCAACGGCAATTTCGTCGCCGCCGACCCGCAATGGCTTGCCAGGGCGGACAGCGCCGCTATTCGTTCGACCCTGGCGGCTATAGGCGAGGCTCGCCCCGACATCGATCTCGTCGCCTTCGAACGCCTGCTGCCCGACCTCGATGGCGTAGCCAACCCACTCGCCTCGTTCGATCATTTCGACAGCCCGAACCTGTCGCTCGCCGTCGACCTGGCCGGCGGTTTCGATGCACTGCTCTCTCGCACAAACGGAAAGCGCAAACGCAAGAAGCACCGTTCGCAGACGCGCAAGTTCGAGGCCATCGGCAGCCATCGGCGCATCGAGGCGCGGACTGTGGACGAGGTCGGCTGGCTGCTCGACGGCTTTTTCGAGATGAAGGAATTCCGCTTCCGCAGGATGGGCATCGCCAACGTCTTCGGCGACGATCAAGTGCGCGCGTTCTTCCGTGCTTTGTTCACCGAGGCACTTGCCGAGGACAAGCCCTCCTTCGTGCTGCACGGGCTCGAGGTTGCCGGCAAGCTTCGCGCCGTGACCGGATCGAGCCGCGCGGGCAAACGCCTGATCTGCGAGTTCGGCGCGATCGCCGAGGATGACCTCGCCCACACCAGCCCCGGCGACTTCCTGTTCTTCGACAATATCCAGGAAGCCTGCGAGGCGGGTTTCGAGGTCTATGATTTCTCGGTCGGCGACGAGCCGTACAAGCGTTTATGGTGCGATATCGAAACGCAGCATTTCGAGGTGCTGGTTCCGCTGACGTCGAAAGGCCGCGCACTGGCGCTGGGGCTGCGGCAAAGCGCCAGGCTGAAAGCCGTCGTCAAGAACAGCCCGACGATGTGGAGGCTGACCAAGCTGCTGCGTCGCAAGGCCGCTGGCCAGGCGCCGGCGGCCGCCGAGGACGGTAGCTAACCCCTTCCAACGTGATGACCGCACGCTCCCTCGACGGACTCAAGCCGCCGAGCGCCTTCCCGGCACCGGGGTGCCCGGCGGTTCGTGGCCGATCGGGGTCACCAGCGTCAACTCCGGATAGCCATTCTCGATCAGCTTGACGGCGGCCTGCGTCACCTCATCATCCGGCTCCAGCATGGAGAGGAACACCTCGGTCGCCTCGCCACCCAGCCGGCTGATCCCTTGCGCGTCGGCGGGCCCGCATTCGACCACCACAAGGTCATAGGCGGTGGTCAGCGATTGCATGATGATGGGTAAGCGGTCGGCGGCGCGCATGGCGCGAACCGGATCGGCGGTGCCGACGGGAATGACATGGCAGTCGGAATAGAGGTCGGGGTGGATGACCTCGCTGAACTGCGCCTGCGACGCGAGCAGGTTGGTGATGCCCGGGAACAGCCCGCTGTCGAGCATCGGCCGCGAGGCGGCGCCGGAAGCCGTGAGGTCGAGCAGCAGCACGCGCAGCCCGGCGTCGGAGACCTCGCGCGCCACCAGGATCGCGGACGCGGCCGCCTCGTCACCTTCCGGTGACACGAAGATGGCGCGCGCGGCGCCGCTTGCGATCAGCTTTTCCGCCGCTTTTTCGACGTCGATCTCGCCCAGCACCGAACGCGGCCTGGTTTTGGCGACCGGGACGGCCTCGGCGACAGGAGCGGTTTCGGCGACCGGGGCGCCAGCGGCGGCTTCGACCTCTGTGGCAGGTTCCGCCGGCGAGGGCAGATCCGGTTCCGCCATCATCTCCGGTTCTGCCGCTTTCTCGGCGTGGTGCTTAGGCCCGAGCTCCGGAATGATCGTCGGTTCCCTGGCCGCGACCGGCATCGCCACCTCGTCGATCGGCTCGAAGCGAGCGCCACTGGCGGGGCGCATGGCGCGGCCGGAAAAGAGTTCGCGCAGCAGCGTGAACACCGACATGAGCAAAACCGAGGCGGCAAAAGCAGCACCGACGATCGGCCCGATCTTGGGGAAGTAGGCCTCGGAAGGCACCACGGCCTTCGAGATGACACGTGCGTCGACCGGCACGTAGTTGCGATCCTGGCGCGAAGCCGCCTCGCGGTAGTTGGTCAGGTAAAGTTCGAGCTGCTGGCGCTTGGCGGCAGCATCACGCTGCAGCGCATCGAGACCGACTTGCTGTTCGCCCGCCTCCGCCGCAGCCGCCTTCAGCGTGTTGACGTCGGCGACGAGCTGGCTCTCACGTGCCTTGGCGGCATCGGCCTGCATCGCCAGGCCCTTCATGACCTTCTGAGCTTCGCTGCGGATCTGCGCGTCGAGATCGGCCAGTTGCGATTTTGCCGCGCGAATGCGCGGATGATTGTCGAGCAGCGTGGTCGACAGGTCAGCGATGTTGGCGCGCAGCTCGACCTGCCGCTCGCGCAAGCGCTGAATGAGATCGGACGACAGCACTTCGGGCAGCGAATCCAGCGAACCGCCGTTCTGCAGCGCCTTGCGCACGCTTTCGGCGGTGCCTTCCGCTGCGGCGCGGTTGGCCCGCACCCGCGACAATTCGGTCGACAGTTCGGCCAGTTGTTGGGTGGCGAGCACAGAATTGTTGCCGCCCACCAGAAGGTCCGACTGGGCGCGATAGGCGGCGACCTTGGCCTCGGCATCCCTGACCTGCTTCTGCAAATCGGCGATCTCGGGAGCCAGGAAGTCCGCGGCGGCGGTGTTGGATTCGAGCTTGGCCGCGCCCTGCCCTGCAATGTAGGCGGCGGCAATGGCATCGGGGATAGCAGCCGCGAGCTTGGGATCTTCCGAAGAGAACTCGATGGCGATGATACGCGTCTTTTCAACCCCATAGACGTTGAGCTTCTCGCGCATCTTCTTCAGGACGCGTTCGTCGACCGGGATATCCATGGGATCGTTCTTCAACCCCACCAGGATCAGCAGGCGGCTGAGAGGCGACATATCGACAGTTTCATCGAATTCGTGCAATCGCGACAGATCAAGCTTCTGCGCTACCTGCTTGAGGATTTCGTTGGACGAAATGATCTGGACCTGGGTGGCGACGCCTTGCTCATCGAGGATAGGCTTGTCGCTGTCATTGCTGCCGGCCGGGCGCGTGTAGACGGATTCACGCGTATCGATCTGAACCTGCGTCTGGGCCTTGTAGTGCTTGGTTGCCAGCGAAGCGAGCGCAAACGCCAACCCGGTAACCACCAGGGAGACGACCAATATTCGCAGCCAGTTCCTCGCCAGGCTGGCGAAGAGCTGCCTGAGATCGACGTCAACGTCTGCGGCCGTGGACTGAACGGACATGCATCCTACTCCGATACGGATCGCATGCACCGTAAACAACTATGGTAACTCAGCCGTTAAGATCACAGGAAGCTTCCGTCAGGACTTACTGGCAGGCGCCAAGCAAAACCGTCAAAGTTGTAAAACTCCTGCCGATCGGTGCCGTATCGATCGGGCCCTTTACCGGCCATTAACCCTAACAGGACGATAACGGACGCGCTCTCAGATGTTTGCTGCGACGCCGCAGCGGCCAGTCGAAGGTATGTGTCCTGTCATGAAAAGCACTGCTTCCCTTTTTCGCGCGCTGCTTGCCGTGTCGATGCTTGCCGGCTGCTCCAGCTACCGGCCGACACCGGCCGCTTTCCATGCGGTGCTCGATCAACCCTATCGCCTGGGCGCCGGTGACCGCGTCCGCGTCACCGTGTTCGAGCAGGACGGGTTGACCAACACCTATAGTGTCGATCAGTCCGGCTATCTCTCGTTCCCGCTGGTCGGCGCCGTGCCGGCGCGCGGCCACACCGCCCAGCAGATGGAAAAGGAAATCGCCGACAAACTGCGCCAGGGCTATTTGCGCGACCCTGACGTTTCCGTCGAGATCGACCGCTACAGGCCTATCTTCGTCATGGGCGAAGTGGGAGCCGCCGGCCAGTATTCCTATGTGCCCGGCCTCACCGTTCAGAAAGCCGTCGCCATTGCCGGCGGCTTCACGCCGCGCGCCAACCAGGAAAGCGTCGACATCACCCGAGATATCAACGGCAAGGTGATGACCGGCCGGGTTGTCACGTCAGACCCGCTGCTGCCCGGAGATACCGTCTATGTGCGCGAACGTCTGTTCTGACGAACACACGTGGCGGACAAACTCAGGATCGTCCATTGCTTTCGTTCACCTGTCGGGGGGATCTTTCGGCATGTGCGGGACCTCGCGGAAGCTCAGGTCGCCGCCGGCCATTCGGTCGGCATCGTGTGCGATTCGACCACAGGCGGGGAATTCGAGGAGCGCCTGTTCGATCGGATGAAGGCCATGCTGGCGCTCGGCATCCATCGCACGCCGATGCAGCGCCATGTCGGACTGGGCGATCTCGCCTCGGCCTGGCGCACCTACGGGATCATCAAGGAATTGCGGCCGGACGTGCTGCACGGGCACGGCGCCAAAGGTGGCGCCTATGCCCGTCTGTTCGGCTCATTGTTGCGGGTATCAAGGTCTCGCGTGGCCCGCCTTTATTCGCCGCATGGCGGTTCTCTCCACTATGACGAGAGCACGTTCACGGGAAAGCTGTTCTTCGCGCTCGAGCGATCCATGGCTCACTTCACCGACTGTCTGCTGTTCGTCTCGGACTATGAGCGACGCACCTATCGCAGGAAGGTCGGCGAGGCGCCCGTTCCGAACGCGCTGGTCTACAATGGCCTGCGCGCGGCCGAGTTCGATCCCGTTCCGGAGAAGCCTGGAACGGTGGACCTGCTCTACATCGGCATGATGCGTGACCTCAAGGGACCCGACATCTTCATCGACGCGCTGGCCCTTGCCGGGACACGGCTCGGACGCCCGCTGGGCGCGGTCATGGTGGGCGACGGCGACAACCTGCCTCGCTACCGCGCGCAAGTGAGGCGGCTCGGGCTCGACGGCAACGTGCGTTTCCTGCCGCCTATGCCGGCCAGGGATGCCTTTGCGCTGGCCGCACTGGTCGTCGTTCCCTCGCGCGCCGAAGCATTGCCCTATGTCGTGCTGGAGACGCTTGCGGCGGGGAAACCGATGATCGCCACGGCCGTCGGCGGCATACCGGAGATTTTCGGCGCCGAATCCCCTGCCCTGATCAGGCCTGATCCGCTGCAACTTGCCGACAAGATGGCCGAAGCGCTGGCCGATCCCGCCGCCTATCGAAAACTGATGCCCGATCACGCCGATCTGGAGGCACGCTTCGGAGCCGATGTCATGGCCGCCGAGATCGAGAAGGCGTATTTCGCGGCGCTGGCCAAATAGACCACCGTCCCAAGCCCTTCCAAAGCCACGCGTTGTTTCAAGGGTTTCTTAGCTCTCTTTTGCTATTGCCTGGGGGAAGCTTGCGGAAACCCCATGAACGAGATCGATCCCGTGCACCGCTTTTCGGCAGAGGCTGTGCGCAAACTCGACACCCCGACCGATGGCGGCATGCCGGGCGGCATGAATGATGTCGCCCGTCAGGTCGCCTCGCAATACCGGCGCGATACGATGTCGCCCATCATGGTCAGCGGCGTCCTGCGGATGGTCGAGTTCGCAGTGCTGTTTCTTTCCGGGCTCGGCGTCTATTTCTACTTTGTCGGCTTCTTCAACTATTTCGCCTGGCAATATCCGCTGACGATCGCCGCCGCGTCGTTCCTTGCAGTGGTGCTGCTCGACGTCACCGATTGCTACCAGATCGTCTCGCTCATGCGGCCGATCGCCAATTTTGGACGTTTGCTGCTGGTCTGGGCCGGCACGTTCGCCCTCATGGCGCTGACGGCATTCGTGATGAAGATATCTGAAAACTATTCACGATTGCTGTTCGGCACCTGGTTCGCCGTCGGTTTCATTCTCATCTTCGGCCTGCGGCTGGTGATGTCGAAGCTGATCCGGCGCTGGGCGCGCGACGGCCACATGGAGCGGCGCGCCGTCATCGTCGGCGGCGGCAAGGCAGCGGAGGTCCTGATCCGCTCGGTCGAGAGGCAGCCCTATAACGACATCCGCATATGCGGCATCTTCGACGATCGCAGCGACAAACGCTCGCCGCCTATCGTTGCCGGCTATCCCAAGCTGGGCACAATCTCGGAGCTGATCGAATTCGCCCGCATCGCCCGCATCGACATGCTGATCGTGTCGCTGCCGCTGACCGCCGAATCGCGCGTGCTGCAATTGCTGAAGAAGCTGTGGGTGCTGCCGGTCGATATCCGGCTGTCGGCGCATTCCAACGCGCTGCAGTTTCGTCCCCGCGCCTATTCCTACATCGGCTCCGTGCCGATGCTCGACATCTTCGACAAGCCGATCAACGACTGGGATTCGGTGGCCAAGCGCGCCTTCGACATCGTTTTCAGCCTGATCGGCATCGTCGTGTTCTCGCCGGTGATGCTGGCGACAGCAATCGCCATCAAGCTCGACAGCAAGGGACCGGTGCTGTTTCGCCAGAAGCGGCATGGTTTCAACAATGAGGTGATCGAGGTCTACAAATTCCGCTCGATGTATGCCGACCGGTCGGACCCGACCGCCAAGCAGACGGTCACCAAGAACGATCCGCGCGTCACCCGTGTCGGCCGCTTCATTCGCAAGACCTCGATTGACGAACTGCCGCAGTTCTTCAATTCGCTGCTGGGTTCGCTGTCGTTGGTCGGCCCGCGCCCGCACGCGATTGCCGCGCAGTCGCACAACCTGCTCTACAACGAAGTGGTCGACGGCTATTTCGCCCGCCACAAGGTCAAGCCCGGCGTCACCGGCTGGGCCCAGATCAATGGCTGGCGCGGCGAGATGGACACCAACGAGAAGATCCGCATGCGGACGGAATACGACCTCTACTACATCGAGAACTGGTCGATGCTGTTCGACCTGCGGATCCTGTTCCTGACGCCGATCCGGCTGCTCAACACGGAAAACGCCTATTGAGCGCGGTCACCCATGACCTGCCGCGCGCGGCGGTCAACGCCAAGCTGATCGCGCTGATTTCCTCGGGCGCGGTCGGGCTCGGCATCCTGCTTTCCGGCTTCGTCATCAGCGAGCCGGCCCCATACGAAATCTACATGGCCGGCCTGATTGCCATCTGGGCGCTTTTCGGTTTGAGGATTTCGCGCGCGGCCGCGCCGCTGCTGGTGCTTCTGGTGACGATGAATATCGGCGGCATGATCGCCATGACGCAGATGTCGGACCTCGCCAACACACCGCTCTACCTTTCAGTGTCGCTGTTTCTCGCTTTCAGCGCGGTGTTCTTCGCATCGGTCACCGCCACGCAGCCGAGCCTCTACCGGCTGATCTTCATTGCCTATGTCATATCCGCGGTGATGACGTCGCTGCTCGGCATAGCAGGCTATTTCCATGCCTTCCCGGGCGCGGAGATGTTCACCAAATACGACCGCGCCGCGGGCGCCTTCCAGGACCCGAACGTGTTCGGGCCATTCCTGGTTCTACCCGGCATCTATCTGCTCTATCTGCTGCTGACCGGGCCCGTCTCGCGCATGCCGCTGCTGGCGATGCCGCTGCTCATCATCACATCAGGCATCTTCTTCTCCTTCTCGCGCGGCGCCTGGGGCATGTTTGCCGTCTCTGCCGTTCTGCTCACCGGCTGTCTGTTCCTGCAGAGCAACAGCGGCATGTTCAGGCTGCGCGTGGTGGTGATGACCATTGCGGCATTGTCGCTGCTGACGATCGCCATGATCGTCATCCTGCAACTGCCCGGCGTGGCGGAGATGTTCTCCAACCGTGCCCATCTCGAACAAAGCTACGACACCGCCCGCCTCGGCCGCTTCGCCCGCTATGCGATCGGCTTCCAGATGGCGATGGAGCATCCGTTCGGCATCGGACCGCTGGTGTTCGGCACCATCTTCGGCGAGGACACCCACGACATCTGGCTGAAGATGCTGATGGACTATGGCTGGCTCGGCTTCGTATCGTTCCTGACGCTCGTCATCTGGACGATAGGTGCGGGATTCCGCATCCTGCTGCGCGACCGGCCATGGCAGCCCTATCTCCTGTGCGCCTATGTCGCCTTCATCGGCAATATCGGACTCGGAACCTTCATCGACATCGACCATTGGCGCCATGTCTACCTGCTGCTTGGATTGGTCTGGGGGGCGATCGCACTGGAACACCGCTACCAGCGGCAGTTACGGATGGCGATGCCGGATTCAACAGCCATCGCATCCACACGGGCGCGAAAAGCGCCGAATTTCGGTTGACCCGAGCGGGGTTATCACGATACATCGCGACCGGTCCGGAGTGTAGCGCAGCCCGGTAGCGCACTTGACTGGGGGTCAAGGGGTCGTCGGTTCGAATCCGGCCACTCCGACCATTCTAAACAAGGACTTCCCCCACAGTCCGTCTTATCGATTGCCATCTACCCCTGGCAGACATCGACCCATTCGGCGTCGGTGAGATCAGCCATGCGTTGCGGCGCGATACGCACCGCCGCGTTGGTGGCGCCGGCGGCGGGCACGACCTCTTCGAAACCGCGCAGCGACACGTCGCAATAGACCGGCAGCGGCGTCGGCAGACCGAACGGGCAGACACCGCCGACCGGATGGCTGGTTGCCTCGACAACCTCGGCGGTCTCCAGCATGCGCGGCTTGCTGCCGAATCGATCCTTGAACTTGCGATTGTCCAGCCTGGCGGTGCCGCTGGTCACGACCAGCATGGTGCGTTCGCCGACGCGAAGGCAGATCGTCTTTGCGATCTGCGCCGGCAACACGCCGTGCGCCTGCGCAGCCAATGCTACGGTCGCCGAACTCGCCTCGGTCACGATCACGTCGATATCGGGCGCCTTGCCGGCGAAAAAGGCACGAACGGATTCCAGGCTCATCGAAACCCCGCGGATCGGCATGACGAAGCAGCAAGCTAGCCGGCGCGTCCATAAACACGTGCCAAGGGTAAGCAGGCAAGCCTTCAGTCACGGCAAACAGAAAACCCGCCAAGATCCCCGGCGGGTTTTCGAACATGCTTGGCACTGGCCCTTACAGCGCGGGGCGGTCTTGCGCAGCCCGCGCCTGCGCGGCCGTGCCGAGCAGCGCCTCCTGAGGAAGCCGAAGCGCCGACGCAATACGGCGGAGCTTCGACGGATCGGCCGTCCTGCCGTTCTCGATATCCTCGATTTCGTCGACCGCCAGACCGGTTGTCAGGGACAGCTCCTCGACACTGTATCCCTTGGTTTCCCGAATCGTTCTGAGGGCGCTATGGCCTTGCCCGGCTTCGCTGGCAACCAGTTCCGGGAGGGGTTCGCGCTTTGCACTGTATGGCATTGGCAACTCCGTTGGCTGAAAGAGTTTGATGAAAATGGTGTTGCCTGAGACGGCGAGAACATGCCCGCTTGCGGGTGATTTGCCAAGTCACAAACTGGCCGTCACAGCATCGTGAACCGGGGTGTGGCTTACGTCGCTCGCAGCCTTTCTCGATCAAGTTCTTTTGAACGCCTGATCCCCTCGTCGCTCGACAATTTTGACACCCTGTTCGTTGTTTCAATTGCGCCGGCGCGAGACCCAAGACCGTTGCCGGCGCGGCTATCATTTTTGCGAAAGGATCGATGCGATGAAATTGCGGACAATCATGATCGTGCTCGGCACGCTTTCCAGCCTTGGCATTGCTGCAACCAGCGCGCCGGCGGCAGACACGGTGCGCGTGCGCGGCGTCGTGGCCAGTTCCGATCAATCCCAGTTGACGGTGAAAAACCGCCAGGGTGGCATGGATAAGGTCAAGCTAGCCGCCGGATGGAAGATATCGGGCGTTGCGGGCGCGTCGGTAAAGGACATCAAGCTCGGCGATTTCCTCGGCATAGCGTCCGTGTCGAAGGCCGACGGCGGCAGCGGTGCGCTCGAGGTCGTGGTGTTTCCCGCTGCCTTGAAAGGCACGGGCGAAGGCGACCGCGCCTGGGACCTCAAGCCCAACAGCCGCATGACCAACGGCACCGTCGCCGACGTGACCGAGGTGAATGGCCGCGCGGTGACGCTGACCTATGACAACGGCCAGACAAAGAAGATCTCAATCCCCGACAAGACGCCGGTCGTCACCTTTGCGCCGGCCGTGCCGGCCGATCTCAAGCCCGGAGCGCCCGTCGTGGTCACCGCGACGCGCGGCGCCGACGGCACGCTGAGTGCCAACCGCGTCGTGGTCGGCAACAATGGCGTGGTCCCGCCCATGTAAATAAGCCGGTTGGATCTGCGGCCTCGTACCGAAATTTCTCCCGCTCATCGGCACTGTGAGCTCAGCCTGTCGGCGGAGCCCACAGCCTGCGCCGCCAGACACATTCCAGAAACAAAATTCTATATTCGGGAAATACTGACGAAAAAAAACGGGAGCGTAATCCCGCTCGCGGCGAACAGGCTGTTGGCCTGATTCAGATTGCCTGCGAAAAAAGGAAAATATCCATGAAGAAGTCCCTCCTCTCGGCCCTCGGGCTTGCAATTGCACTTGCATTCACCATGCCAATCCTGGGCGCAACCAGCGCTGATGCGGCGCCGATGCACAAGCATCACCGTCACCATCGCAAGCACCATCGCAGTCACCACTACCATCATCACCACCACCACAAGGTTATGGGCAAGAAGGCCTGAGCTTAACCGATTGCCAATGAGAAGATCGGTTTTGGCCTCTCGTTCGAAGCCGGTCTCCTCTTGGTTTCCTCCGGACACGGGCCGTATCAGTGCGATTCCCGCGGAGCCCGAGCTACAAGGAGCGTCTGCTCTGAGGAAAAATCCCCTGTTCGTTATACAGACCGACAAACTGGTTGAAGGGTTCTTTCTTCGCGGCGCCCGAAGGCGCCGCTGTCCCAAACTGGGTGCACTTTCGCGCGACATGAATCGCCCTTCGGCGGTTGTGGCGAGGCCGTCTTTCGAGTGGTGTGAAATAAAGTCAGCGCCGGCTGAACAGCAGACTGGCGACCAGGCCAACCACCACGAGACCTATGGCGGCGGCCGTCGCCGGATGCTCGCGGGCTGATTTCTCGATCGCCCTGCCTCGTTCGCGGATCGCCGGCATCGCATCGTGCAGACGTTCCGCAAGGTCGGAATACGTGTCAAGCGCCGCGTCGCGACCGCCTTCGTAATAAGCGCCGCCCCGCCTGGACACGGCCTTCTTCAGGGCCGCCAGTTCCCTGGAGAGTGCAGCGACCCGCTTGTCGAGATCGACGTCCGAGAGGGTCGAGAATGATGCCATGGTGCGTTTCCTTGTCTGCTCAAGCCTTGTCTTGCTCAAGGAAATGTAACGCATCACCCAAAGGCGGGTTCCCGGTCTTCAGGCGCCGGCCGGTTGCCCGTCAGCGCACCTGGTCGAGGAGGCGCTTGCATTCGAGCAGGTCGAACAACGCTTCCTGCAACAGCGCGCGGTTGTCGCGCGACAGTTTCGAAGCGTCCGGCTGGACCGGGCCTTCCTCGTCGCTCTTGCCAAGGCCGAAGAAACGGCGGCTGGGCTTGACCCTCGGCTGGCCAACCAGTTCGTCATCTCCGCCGCGCGGCTGCGCTGCCGCCGTCAACGGCACCTGATCGGCCTGCTTTCGTTGCGAGATCGCCTCGACGGCGGCCATGTCGCCATTGCCGATGGCAACCAGGAAATGGTTGCCGTTTTCACGCAACAGCTTCTGCACGCCCTTGATGGTGTAGCCCTGCTCGTAGAGCATATGGCGGATGCCCTTGATCAGTTCGACATCCTGCGGCCGGTAGTAACGGCGGCCGCCTCCGCGTTTCATCGGCTTGATCTGGTTGAAACGCGTTTCCCAGAAGCGCAGCACGTGCTGCGGCAGATCGAGGTCTTCGGCGACCTCGCTGATGGTGCGAAAGGCGTCAGGGCTCTTGTCCATGGGCGAAATCCTCACACTGGAGCATGATCCCGGGACATGGGAACCGGCGTTCGAATGGGATTCCCTCGACAGGAGGGGAGCTCATTCCGGCTGCGCGTAACGATCACGCGGAACACCAATCCGGCCATGTTGCCGAATCGGGTCTCATTTCAGCGGTTTGTGAGGCAATATTCAAGCCCGGCATGATCGCAAGGCCTGTTTTCAACCGTGCATTTGGAGCGAGCCTACTTGCCGCCCTTTGCCTTGCCGCTCTGGTGGGAACGCAAAATGCGGTTCTTCAGCACGTTCGACGACTTGAAGGTCATCACCCGGCGCGGCAGGATCGGCACTTCTTCGCCGGTCTTGGGATTGCGCCCGATGCGCTCGTTCTTGGAGCGGACGTGGAATGTCGCGAAAGACGACAGTTTCACCGTCTCGCCACGGACGATCGCCTCGCAGATCTCGTCCAGCACCGCCTCGACGAGTTCGGCCGATTCAGTGCGCGACAAACCTACCTTGCGGTAAACGGCTTCGGCAAGGTCGGCGCGCGTAAGTGTCTTTCCCCCCATGCGACCGTCCCATCAGCTCAAAACATAAAATCGACACAACAGCGGCAGAGCCTAAGTAATTGATCCGGCAAGGTCAAGGACCGAACCGGACCGTTCGGCACTTACCAGCGAAGCAGAACCGCGCCCCAGGTGAAGCCGCCGCCCATCGCTTCCAGAAGCACCAGGTCGCCCTTTTTGATGCGGCCATCGGCAACAGCCACAGAAAGCGCCAGCGGCACGGAAGCAGCCGAGGTGTTACCGTGCAGATCGACCGTCACCACCACCTTTTGCTCGGCTATCCCGAGCTTCTTGGCGGAAGCGTCAATGATCCGTTTATTGGCCTGATGCGGCACGAACCAGTCGAGGTCGTCGGCGGTGATGCCGGCCTGCGAGAACGTCGCCTCGATGACGTCGGTGATCATGCCCACCGCATGCTTGAAGACCTCGCGGCCTTCCATCCTGAGATAGCCGACCGTTCCCGTCGTCGAAGGCCCGCCGTCGACAAAGAGCTTGTCCTTGTGCGCGCCGTCGGAGCGCAGGCTCATCGCCAGCACGCCGCGGTCGGCAATGCTGCCATCCCCCTCGCCGGCTTCAAGAACCAGGGCACCGGCGCCGTCGCCGAACAGAACGCAGGTCGAGCGATCGGTCCAGTCGAGGATGCGCGAAAAGGTTTCCGAGCCGATCACCAGCACGCGCTTGGCCAAGCCGCCGCGAATATAGAGGTCGGCCGTGGTTACCGCATAGACGAAGCCCGAACACACCGCTTGCAGGTCGAAGGCAAAGCCGTGATGCATGCCGAGCCGGTTCTGGATCTCGACGGCTGTGGCCGGAAAAGTGTTGTTGGGCGTCGAGGTCGCCAGCACGATCAGGTCGATGTCTCCGGGTGTCAGACCGGCATCGGCGAGCGCTACGCGCGCCGCCGCCTCACCCAGCGAAGCGGTCGTCTCGTCGTCGGCCGCGATATGGCGCTGGCGGATCCCGGTGCGCTGGGCGATCCACTCGTCCGAGGTTTCGACCATGCCTTCAAAGTCGGCATTCTTCATGATGCGGCGGGGCAGCGCGGCGCCCATGCCGCGCACGACTGATCTGATCAAAGTTCTTTCCTATTCCTTTGCGTCGCTGACGACGTCGGATTTCCTAGATGTCTGGGCATGCGGATTGCGCGCATGGAACAAGTCCAGGTCGGCCTCGATGCGGTCGAGCAGATTGTTGCGCACCATGTCGTAGCCGAGTTCGATGGCGGCGGCGAAACCATCCGAATCGGCGCCGCCGTGGCTTTTGACCACAATGCCGTTCAGCCCGAGGAAAACGCCGCCATTGGAGCGGCCCACATCCATTTTCTCGCGCAGGCGATCGAACGCACCCTTGGCGAAGATATACCCGATCCTGGCCATCAGTGTACGGCTCATCGCCGCTCGCAGGTAACCGCCAATCTGGCGCACCGTGCCTTCCGCCGTCTTCAGGGCGATGTTGCCGGCGAAGCCTTCGGTGACGACGACGTCGACCACGCCCTTGCCGATGTCGTCGCCCTCGACGAAACCGTGATAGTTCATCGAGGCCATATTGGCTTCACGCAGCATGCGCCCAGCCTCCTTGACCTCTTCCTGGCCCTTGATCTCCTCGACCCCGACATTGAGCAGGCCGACACTGGGCCGCGAGACGCCGAAGACCGATCGGGCCATGCCGGTTCCAAGGATGGCAAAATCGATGAGCTGGTGCGCATCCGCGCCAATGGTGGCGCCGACGTCGAGGACTACGCTTTCGCCGCGCAGCGTCGGCCAAAGTGCCGCGATCGCCGGGCGGTCTATGGTAGCCATGGTGCGCAAGCAGAATTTCGACATCGCCATCAGCGCGCCGGTGTTGCCGGCCGAGACGCACGCGTCCGCCGTGCCCGACTTGACCGCCTCGACAGCCTTCCACATCGATGACTTCCAGCGGCCATGGCGCAGCGCCTGGCTCGGCTTGTCGTCCATCCTGACGGCCACCTCGCAATGGAAGAATTCACTCACACCGGCCAGCTTGGGAAATTTGGCCAGTTCGGGCCGTACGGCCTCCTCCCGCCCGTAGATGACGAAGCGAACGTCGGGACGGCGGGTCGCGACGGTCATGAGCGCCGGAATGACCACGGCTGGTCCGTGATCGCCGCCCATGGCATCGATGGAAATCCTGATCACGCGGTATTCATCTCACGGTTTTGCTTAGGCGGCGGATCGTTTTAGTGATCGCGAAGGTTCGGCGAAAATAGCGGTTTTGGACATTCGCACAACCGACTTTTCCGTCGCGGGCGAGGTTTTCAGGATTTTCCCAGCAGCGACCGCAGTTTCTGCTGAAATTCATTCTCCACCGGTTCGGCCTCGCCGCCGGCATCAAGCGTCGCACCCGGCTTGCGCGGATAAGGATCGATGGCCAATCCGAAGAACTGCTCGGCGAGTGCGCCGACATCGATCGTGTCGCCTGAAAATGTTTCGGGACTGTCAGGTCCATCCGCGTCGAGCAGGATCTCGCCGCCGCCTTCGAAACCCTGTCGTCCAAGCTTGGAGTCCTCGGGCAGGAACAGAGCCTCGAATGATTCGTCGATATTCGCTCCGACCGGATCGAGCGTGACGATACAGGCTTGGGTGATGTGGGCCTCGACCCGGCCGCTGACCTTCACACCATTGCGTTTCCACGGCGTCACCAGGAACTCGGCGCGGTAGGCTTCGACCGAGAGCAAGCTGTGCTCCTCGGCGAGTTTCGCGCGCTGCGTGGCGTCGGCCTCGATGACCACCGGCAGGCCCTTCTGCGGCAGGCGGGCGACGTTGGCAAAAAACGACACCGGGCTTTGCGGATCGGCGTGCTTCATCGATCTGCCTCCTGGGCGAGCGGAAAGGTCACTGTGCCGGAGACGATCGCCCGGCACGGCTGCGCGGCCAGCCGGTTGCGGGCATCGGCGACATAGTCGGACAGTCGCAACGCTTCCGCCCAGGCCACAGCATCGGGCCGGATATTGCGTGCAAGGGCGGCGGTGAGCCCATCATGATCATTGCGCTCCAATGCGTCGTCATAGGCGGCGGTGCGGCCATAAAACATCTTCGCCAGCTTTTTCATGCGCTTGGGCACTCCGACGTCACCAATGCCGAGTTCCCGCAGCGAATGGTCGACGTCCAGGAAAAACTCGTCGATCAGCACCTGAGCGATCTCCTGCGCCACGCCGTCTTCGCCACGCAGCCGGTGCTGGACCAGGAACATGTGCAGCGACAGCATCTCGAAACGGCCAAGTGGCGTGTCCGGCACATTCCAGTGGGAATAAAATACGGTCTGCCGCGCGGCCGCCACGATTTGTGCGTAAAGCGCGTCGGTGATGGCGCGGTTGGCGTGGCGTTCGCGACCAAAAAGGCGCTGGAACATGGGGATGGTCTCCGGGGACCGTTTGTTGAATTGGCCTTGTTGCATCGGCAAGCAAGCTGGTTTACCGGTTTTGCGGCCCAGCGCAAGTTGCGGCGATATAATGGAGAATTGTTGTTGCGCGCGCTGAATTTCAAGTCGACCTTCTCTTCCAGGCCCGCTGGCGCGATCTCGCTGCTGGCCATCATTGCGGCGCTTTCGGCCTGCAACAGTTCCAAGATGATCGGCGATCTGAACCCCAGCGAAACGCTGACGCAGGGGTATGTCATCGATCAGCAGGCGATCGATTCGGTGCCGGTCGGCTCGAGCCGCGAGCAGGTGCTGCTCGCGCTCGGCACGCCCTCGACGACGGCGACCTTCGACAATGAGGCCTTTTATTACATCTCGCAGACTCGCAAGCGCTACGTCGCCTTCGACAAGCCGCGACTGATCGATCAGCATGTGCTGGCGGTCTATTTCGGGGCCGATGGGCGGGTCACCCAGATCGCCAATTACGGCCTGAAGGATGGCAAGATCTTCGATTTCATATCGCGCACCACGCCGACTGGCGGCAAGGACCAGAACTTCCTCAGCCAGATCATCAACGGCGCCAGCAAGCTGGCGCCCGGCATTCCCGGCGGCACTCCCTGATCTCAGACCGCCTTCCCTCGGGGAAGGCAGCAGCATCTCAGGCGACCAAAAACCCGTGGGAGCGATCCCGCGGGTTTTTGTGGAGCGGGAGAGGCCGGCTCGCCGGCGATGGGCAGCCAGCCACGGCAGGACGCGGACGCAGCCGTTGAAATTCGCTTTTCCACTTTCCGAAACCGCCGTCAAATAAAAACCCGCGGGGATTGCTCCCCGCGGGCTTTCAACGCTTTGCCGCTCAGCCGTGCGCCAGCACCGCCAGCAGCAGGAGCGCCACGATGTTGGTGATCTTGATCGCCGGGTTGACCGCCGGGCCGGCGGTGTCCTTGTAAGGATCGCCGACCGTATCGCCGGTCACCGAGGCCTTGTGCGCCTCGGAACCCTTCAGGTGCTTGACGCCGTCCTTGTCGGTGAAACCGTCCTCGAACGACTTCTTGGCGTTGTCCCAGGCGCCGCCGCCCGAAGTCATCGAGATGGCGACGAACAAGCCGTTGACGATGACGCCGAGCAGCGAGGCGCCGAGAGCCGCAAAGGCCGATGCTTTCGAGCCCGAGATCAGCAGCACGCCGAAATAGACGACGAGCGGCGCCAGCACCGGCAGCAGCGACGGGATAATCATTTCCCGGATCGCCGCCTTGGTCAGAAGATCGACCGCGCGCGCATAGTTCGGCTTGGACGTGCCGGCCATGATGCCCGGGTCGTCACGGAACTGCTTGCGCACCTCCTCGACGATGGCGCCCGCCGCGCGGCCGACGGCCGTCATGGCGATGCCACCGAACAGATACGGGATCAAGCCGCCGAAGATCAGGCCGGCGACGACGTAGGGGTTGGAAAGATCGAAGGAGACCTCGCCCATGCCCTGGAAGTAGGGGTATTTGTCGCCATTGGCGGCAAAGAATTTCAGGTCGTTCGAATAGGCCGCGAACAGCACCAGCGCGCCGAGGCCCGCCGAACCGATGGCATAGCCCTTGGTCACCGCCTTGGTGGTGTTGCCGACCGCGTCGAGCGCGTCGGTGGAGTGGCGCACTTCCTTGGGCAGGCCGGCCATTTCGGCGATGCCGCCGGCATTGTCGGTGACCGGGCCGAAGGCATCGAGCGCGACGATCATGCCGGCAAGGCCGAGCATGGTGGTGACGGCGATCGCCGTGCCGTAAAGGCCGGCGAGCTGATAGGTCGAGATGATGCCGCCGACGATGACGATGGCCGGCAGTGCCGTCGATTCCAGAGAGACCGCAAGGCCCTGGATGACGTTGGTACCGTGCCCGGTCACCGACGCCTGGGCGATCGAGTTGACCGGACGCTTGTTGGTGCCGGTGTAGTACTCGGTGATCACGACGATGAGACCGGTCACCACGAGGCCGATCAGGCCGCAGATGAACAGGTTCTTGCCGGTGATGACCATGCCGGCGACGGTGCCGACCTCGCCCCAGCCGAGCGTGGCCGAGGTGGCCACGCCCAGGCCCACGATGGACAACAGGCCGGTGACGATCAGGCCCTTGTAGAGCGCGCCCATGATCGAGCCGTTGGAGCCGAGCTTGACGAAGAAAGTGCCGACGATCGAGGTCAGGATGCAGGCGCCGCAGATGGCGAGCGGATAGAGCATCGCCGCACCCAGAATGGCGGTGCCGCCAAAGAAGATGGCGCCCAGAACCATGGTGGCGACGACTGTGACCGCATAGGTCTCGAACAGGTCGGCGGCCATGCCGGCGCAGTCGCCGACATTGTCGCCGACATTGTCGGCGATGGTGGCGGGGTTGCGCGGGTCGTCCTCGGGAATACCGGCTTCGACCTTGCCGACCAGATCGCCGCCGACATCGGCGCCCTTGGTGAAGATGCCGCCGCCGAGACGGGCGAAGATCGAGATCAGCGAGGCGCCGAAGCCGAGTGCGACCAGCGAATCGATGACGACGCGGTCATTGGGCTGAAGCCCCATGAAATGGGTGAGGATCAGGTAGTAGATCGACACGCCAAGCAGGGCAAGCCCGGCAACCAGCATACCGGTGATGGCGCCCGACTTGAAGGCGATGTCGAGGCCGGCGGCAAGGCTGTTGGAGGCGGCCTGTGCCGTGCGAACATTGGCCCGCACCGAAACATGCATACCGATGAAGCCGGCCGCGCCCGAAAGCACGGCCCCGATCAGGAAGCCGATCGCGGCGGTCATGGACAGCAGCCACCAGGCGAGCAGCAGCACGACCACGCCGACGATGGCGATGGTGGTGTACTGGCGCGCCAGATAGGCTTGCGCGCCCTCGCGGATGGCTGCGGAGATTTCCTGCATGCGTGCATTGCCCTGGTCCGAAGCGAGGACCGAACGTGTCGCCCAGATGGCGTAAAGGACAGAAAGCAGGCCGCAGGCGATGACGGCGGAAATTATGGTCATTGCCGGGTTTTCCTCGATTGCTGGCCCAAAAGAACCCCTCCCTGGGCCGTTGAGACAAAGACGGAATCCCGTGCGCGGAATCCCCCTCTTCGCAGCGGTGTATGCGAAACAGGGCCGCGAACGTCAAGATATTGTTCGGTTTTTGCCCGGCTTTCGCCCAAAAGAGCCGGACAGCGGCAGGTGTCACCATGCCGCTGCTGCTTTATATCGATTGAAATCGCCAATCAGCCGTCAGGCCTGGCGCAGATCGCCGTCTGGCTGAATGACGAAGATCAGCACCGTCAGCATAGTCATGTAGAACATGAATGCCTTCTGTTGGCCGTTCCAGATGCTCGACTGCCACATGGCGAACCACTCGCCGCCCACCACCATGAATCCAAGATACCAGATCAGGAATCCCATCGTCGCGGCGATAACGGCGAATTTCTTGGCATCGTTGAAAACCTGTCCGCTGGCATTGCGCGCTTGCCACAGGTTCCAGGCCGCGATCAGGTAGAGCAGACAGGTCAGCGCCTCGCCGGCGATGATGAGCCAGTAGCCCGTCGTCCACAGCGAGGGGTTGGTGATCGAGCGATACATCAGCGCGTTGCCGGGAAAGGTCGTGTCCATGCTCAGCACGTGCTGGACAAAGGCGAAGTTTGAGCCGTAATCGGTGACGTTGCCGAAAGCGACAAGAAAGGCGAAAGCCGCCAGACAGAGACACATGACGATCTTGGAGAAGCGCAAGGTCATGGCAAGAACTCCTGCTGAAGGATCGGGGCATCGGCCCAATCAATCGCCGAGTCCCGAAGATCGCGCAACTGGCAGGCGGGTGTCGATTATGCTCACGGCCAGCGCAAGACATTATGCCGGCAAGCAAGTCATCGCCGAACCCATCGAGGCGCTGCAGCTCGGCAGCGATTGCGCCGTGGGTGATCTTGTCTCGCTCGTGAAAGCCGGTACACAACACGACTTTGCCGTCATCTGCCGCCGCTGGATCTGCAAAGAGCAAGGCATCGAACTCGAACTGACGCTCGACCACCCTGCCCGTTCAAGTGGACGTTGAAAGATCGGAGCACCTGGACGGAAGCCTACTCGGCCTGGCGCCCCATGCGCCGCGCGGCATAGCGCTCGACCGCCGACAATCCGTCATAGATCAGCACGGCCAAGGCGGCGACGATCAGGCCGCCCTGCAAGATGAAAGCGAGATTGTTGGACAAGAGCCCGGCAATGATCACCTCGCCCAACGTCTTCGCTGCAACCGTCGAGCCAATGGTGGCGGTGGCGAGGCTGATAACCACCGACAGCCTTATACCGCCGAGGATGACCGGCGCGCTGAGCGGCAATTCGACCTTCAGCAGCCTTTGCCAACCGGTCATGCCGGCACCGCGCGCCGCTTCCATGACATTGCCGGGCAACGTCGTCAGGCCGGTCAGCGCGTTCTCGAAGATCGGCAGCAAACCATAGAGGAACAATGCGATCAGCGTCGGCTTCTCGCCGAACCCGACCGCCGGCACGGCAAGCGCCAGCACCGCCACCGGCGGGAAAGTCTGGCCGATATTGACCAGGCTGCGTGACAGCGGCAGGAATTCGGCGCCGGCAGGCCTGGTGACCAGGATGGCGAGCGCGACCGCCACCACGGTGGCAGCGAGCGTGGCGATCAGCACGGTGCGCAGGTGCAGCAGCATCAGCGTCAGCAGGCTGCCCTGATTGTAGATCACCGGCGCGCCGTTCTCGGTCAGCGGCTTGAGCAGCGGCTCGAACCAGCCGGGACTGGTGACGAAAGCGACCAGCAGCACCACCAGCGCAAGCCTGAGCAGCAACGGCAGCCAGGCCTTCATGCCGGCCTCGCCGCACGCTTCACCAAGCCGTCGACGGTAACGCGGCCGAGCGGCTTGCCGTCGGCATCCTTGACCGGCAGCGCCGGACGGCCGGACCAGAGAAGCTCGGCCAGCGCGTCGCGCTGGCTAGCGTCGCCGAGGATCGCCTCACCTTCCGCCGCGCCCTTTTCGACTGCGTCGCGCACGCGGCCGAGCGACAGCAGCCGGAACGGTTTTTCGCTGGCGCCGACCAGGGTCTCGACGAAGCCGCTCGCCGGCCTCGCCAGTATCTCCGCCGGCCTGGCATATTGTACCAGCTTGCCGGCATCCATGACGGCGATCTTGTCGCCCATATGCACGGCCTCTTCCATGTCATGGGTGACGAGGATGATGGTGGTGCCGAAGCGCCTCTGGATCGCAAGCAGATCTTCCTGCGCCTTGGTGCGGATGATCGGGTCAAGCGCGCCGAACGGCTCGTCCATCAACAGCACATTGGGTTCGGCCGCGAGCGCGCGAGCGACGCCGACGCGCTGCTGCTGGCCGCCGGAGAGTTCGTGCGGGTAGCGTGGGCCGTAGGCCTGCGGGTCGAGTTGATAGAGCGTCATCAGTTCGTCGACGCGGGCCTTGATGCGATCCTTGTCCCACCCAAGCAGCACCGGCACGGTGGCGATGTTCTGCGCCACCGTTCGGTGCGGGAACAGGCCGTGGCCCTGGATGGCGTAGCCGATGCTGCGCCGCAGCTCGTAGCCGGGCACCGAGCGGTTGTCGGCGCCGTCGAGCTTGATGACGCCGGAAGTCGGCTCGACCAGCCGGTTGATCATGCGAAGCAGCGTCGTCTTGCCGGAGCCCGAGGTGCCGACGATGACGCAAAGCGTGCGGGGCTCGATGATCATCGAGACGTCATCGACCACCGTGGTCGCATCGTAGCGCTTGGTAATGCCTTCGATCTCGATCATGCGGGGTCCGCCCTGCGCTTGGTTGAGGTCATTTCGATCACCGCGTCGAGAATGATGGCGGCAGCGAAGGCGAGCGCGACCGTCGGCATGGCGCCAAGCAGCACCAGGTCCATCGCCGTCTGGCCGACGCCCTGGAACACGAACACGCCGAAGCCGCCGCCGCCGATCAGGGCGGCGATGGTGGCAAGGCCGATGTTCTGCACAAGCACTATGCGGATGCCGGTGAGGATCACAGGGAAAGCCAGCGGAAACTCGACGCCGAACAGGCGTTGGCGATCGGTCATGCCCATGCCGCGCGCCGCGTCATTGGCGGCACGCGGCACACCCGCAAGGCCGACTACGGTGTTGGCGACGACCGGCAGCAGCGAATAGAGGAACAGCGCCACGAACGCAGGTGCCGTTCCGATGCCGCGGATACCGAGCGCGGCAGTTCCCGGCACATGCGCCGCCACCCAGCCGAGCGGCGCGATGAGCAGGCCGAACAGCGCGATCGAGGGAATGGTCTGGACGATGTTGAGCACGTTGAGCACGCCGGCGCGCAGGCGCTCGACGCGATGGCACAGGATGCCGAGCGGCAGGCCCAGTATCACCGCCGCCGCCAGCGAACCGAGCGCCAGCGTGACATGTTTGGCGCCCTCGGCCCAGAAACTGTCGGCACGGTTGAAATACTCCTTGAGGATCGAAAGGCTGTCCCAGGATCCCGATATCAGCAGCAGTCCGATGGCGAGCGCGGCAACGACAAGCACGCCGACACGTGACCAGGGAGACAGGTTCATTCTCGTCAGTACGTCGGCCAGCAGGAGGGTAAAGGCGAAGACCAGCAGCCAGAACCCGGAGCCCGGCGAAACGCGCGCGAAGGTGTTGCCTGCCGGGGTCAGGAATGTGCCGGTGACGCCGATCAACAGCGCGAGAGCCGCCAGCGTGATCACGCTGGCGGCAAGGCGCAGGACGAGCGGCGTTTTCAGCAGCGCGACAAGCGCGGCTGCGACAATGACGGCCAAAAGCAGCGGCCCGGCCATTGCGGGAAGTGCCTCAACGATCGAGCGCGCCTGGCCGGGCACGATGCGATTGGCGCGGAACGTGGCGAAAGGAGTGGCGAACGCCGCATAGGCAGCAATCGCGGCAATGACCACGCCGAGCTTGTCGAAGCGGAGCATCATGACGCGCGTTTGCGCGAGGCGCCCCCCTCTGGCCTGCCCCCCACGAGGGGGGAGATCAGATGACGTGATGGCCTTCGCCAATCTCCGTCGTTGTAGAAAGAAGCGAGGCGCGCAAACTGCCAATCTTCCCCTTTGTGGGGGAGATGTCCGGCAGGACAGAGGGGGGCGCCTCGCATCAACGTCACGGGTGCGCTGACTACTTCAAGAACCCGTTCTTTTTCAAAAAGTCTTCCGCCACACCCTTGACCGGCTCTCCGCCGACCTGGACGCGGCCGTTGAGTTCCTGCAGCGTGACGAGGTCGAGCTTGGCGAAGACCGGCTTCAACAACGTCTCGATCTCGGGATGCTCCTTCAGCACCGCCTCGCGGATGATCGGCGCCGGCTGGTAGACCGGCTGCACGCCCTTGTCGTCGTCGAGCACGACCAGCCCGGAGGGCGCGATGCCGCCGTCGGTACCGTAGACCATGGCGGCGTTGGCGCCATTGGTCTGGTTGGCTGCCGCCGCGATGGTCGCGGCCGTGTCGCCGCCGGAGAGCGTGATCAACTGGTCAGGTTTCAACGTGAAGCCGTAGGTGGTCTGGAAGGCCGGCAAGGCCGCGGCTGAATTGACGAACTCGGCCGAGGCCGCGAGCACGACCTTGCCCCCGCCGGCGACATATTTGCCGAAGTCGGACAGGGTGGCGAGCTTGTTGGTCTCGGCCACCTCCTTGCGCAGTGCGATCGCCCAGGTGTTGTTGGCCGGCGATGGCGACAGCCAGACGATCTTGTTGGCGTCATAGTCGAGCTTCTTGGCCGTCTCATACGCCTTGGCGGCGTCCTTCCAGACCGGGTCGTCGGTCTTCTCGAAGAAGAAGGCGGCATTGCCGGTGTATTCGGGATAGATGTCGATCTCGCCGGCGGTGATTGCCTTGCGCACCACCGGCGTGCCGCCGAGCTGGATGCGGTCAGTGGTCTTGATGTTGTTGGCATTGAGGACGAGCTGGATGATGTTGCCGAGCACGCCGCCCTCGGTGTCGATCTTCGAGGAGACGACCACCTGAGCATTCGCCGACGCTATCGTAATACCGAGCGCGAGCGCCGCGCCAACCAGAATCTTGATTGAAAACATTGTGAAAATCCCTTGCTGTGAACCGGAATTCGGTGCCGCATATGAGCACGGCTCCAACGTCTCGTCGGGGCACACGGTTTCATAACAAGTGGTACAGACGCAATATTTTTGTTCGGAGGCCAATTGCGACGCGACGCTGGCGATCTGCTGCCATCTGGCGGATAATGCAGCGAGGGTGCGGGCGGCAAACACGGAGAGCGTGTCATGGCCATACACAAAGTCGGTTACCTCATCGGCAGTCTTGCCCGGGAATCCATCAACCGCAAGCTCGCGAAGGCGCTCGTTCAACTTGCCCCTCCGGAACTCGAAATGACGGAAATCTCGTTCAAGGATCTGCCGCTCTACAGCTACGACTACGACGCCGATTTCCCGCCGGTCGCCCAGGCTTTCAAAAAGGCGATCGCCTCCGTCCAGGCCGTTCTGTTCGTCACCCCAGAGTATAACCGCTCTATTCCCGGCGGACTGAAGAACGCAATCGATTGGGCCAGCCGCCCCTACGGCAAGAATTCCTTCGCGCGCAAACCGTCAGCCGTCATCGGAACATCGCCGGGCGCCATCGCGACCGCCGTCGCCCAACAAAGCCTTCGAAGCGTTCTGAGTTTCTGCAATTCGCCCCAGATGAACGCGCCTGAAGCTTATATCCAGTTCACGCCGGGGCTGATCACGGACGAGGGCGAAGTGACGGTCGAATCCACCGAGGACTTCCTGCGCAACTATATGGCTGAGTTCCACATGTTCATAGCGCGAGTGCTTCAGGTTCTGCCGCCGGACGCATAAATTCAAATTGGGCGTCAAGCCAGACGCAAGCTCGCCATCCTCAGCGCGCCGAGCGCGACGAAGCATAGCATAGTGACGGGAAAGATCATCCAGTTGAGCATGGTCCAGCCCCAGGCATTGTAGACCATGCCCGACATCAGCGAGGCGCAGGCCACGGAGCCGAACAGGACGAAGTCGTGGAACCCCTGCACCTTGCCCTTTTCGGAAGGCCGGTAGCTTGCCGCGACCATGGCCGTGGCGCCGATGAAGCCGAAATTCCAGCCGAGGCCGAGCAGGATCAGCGCCGTCCAGAATTGCCATAGCGCCAGGCCGGACAGCGCGACCACCGCACAGCCGATCAGCAGCAGGAGGCCGGCCGCGACAATGCGTTCAGCACCGAAGCGATGGATCAGCGATCCGGTGAAGAAGCTCGGCCCGAACATTGCCATGACATGCCAGGAAATGCCGAGCGTCGCATCGTCCTCCGACAGGCCGCAGCCGACCATGGCAAGCGGCGCGCCGGTCATGACGAAGCTCATCAGGGCATAGCTGCCGACGGCGCAAAAGAGTGCCGCGACGAAACGCGGCTGCGTAACGATCTCGGCCAAGGGCCGGGCATCGCTGCCGGCAATTTCCGTTCCGCCGGCGGTGGCCCTCGGCGGCAGGCGCAGCAATGACAGGATCGCCGCGCCGACGGCGGCCAGCACCAGGATGGATGCGAACGAACCGGCAAACATCACCGGTGCGAACAACTCGCGGGTGAAGATGACGATCTGCGGTCCGAGAATGGCGGTGATGATGCCGCCCGCCAGCACGAAGGAGATGGCGCGCGCCTTGAACTGCGGCGGCGCATTGTCGGCGGCGGCAAAGCGGAACTGCTGGACGAAGGCGCCACCGACACCGATCACCGTCAGGCCGAAGGCGAACAGCCAAAAACTGCCATGGAAGAGTGCCAGCGTCGCGACCAGACCGCCAAGCGCGGTGACGATCGTACCGGTCATGAAGCCGCCGCGCTGGCCCATCGCGCGGATGATGGCCGCCGCCGGCAGCGCACCGAGCGCCACTCCGAGATTGAAGCCGGTGATCGGCGCCGTCGCCAGCGACTTGTCGGGGCCGAGCAGATATTGACCGGCCAGCGCGCCCATGGAGATAGCGATGGGCGCCGCCGAACCGATGATTGCCTGCGAGGCGGCGAGGATCAACGCGGTGCGCCGCGCCTCCCTGGCCGCCTCGATGGCGACCGCCGTCATGAAGCGTCCTTGCCGCGTCCCTCGCCACGCACCCGACGGGAGACGCGATCGAGCACGGCGTTGACCAGCTTCGGCTCGTCTTCCTCGTAGAAAGCCTTGGCGATATCGACATATTCGGAAACGATCACCGCCACCGGCACGTCTTCGCGCTTCATCAGTTCGTAGACACCGGCGCGCAGGATTGCGCGCAGCGTCGAATCGAGGCGCGACAGCGGCCAATCATCGGTCAGCGCCTGGCGGATAACCGGATCGATGGTTTTCTGGTCCTCGACGACACCGGTGAGGATGGCGCGGAACCATTGGGCATCCGCCTCGCGGTAAAGCGCACCATCGACTTCCTTGCCAAGGCGGAACGCTTCGTATTCGGCGGTGATCTCGAAGACGCCGCTGCCGGCGACATCCATCTGATAGAGGGCCTGCACGGCGGCAAGCCGCGCCGCGCCGCGCTTGTTGGCGTGGCGCACCGTGGGCTGTCCGGGCGAAGCGGGGTCGCTCACGATCGCGCTCCCAGTCGTTCCTTGAGCGCGATCATGGTCAGCGCCGCGCGCGCGGCAAAGCCACCCTTGTCGCCTTCCGAACGTTTGGCCCGCGTCCAGGCCTGCGCGTCGTTCTCCGTGGTCAGGATGCCGTTGCCGATGCAGACCGAGTCCTGCACGGACAGGTCCATCAGTGCGCGGCTGGATTCATTGGCGACGATATCGAAGTGATAGGTGTCGCCGCGGACGACGGTGCCAAGCGCGACGAAGCCGTCATAGTTCGTGCCGCCTTCCGCCGCGCCGTCCAGCGCGAAGGTAATGACGGCGGGAATTTCGAGCGAACCTGGAACGGTGACGACGTCGTAGGTCGCACCCGCTTCGTCAAGCGCGCTCGTCGCGCCTTCGAGCAGTGCGTCGGCAAGATCGTCGTGGAAGCGTGCCTCGATAACGAGAAGGTGGGCCTTCTTCTTCGGGCGAATGAACGCTTTGCCGTGTTGGGATGTGCCAGCCATAAATGTCTCCGGGATCGCCGGTGACTTAGGCCGAAGCCGAATTGATCGCAAGCACAAGATTGCCTCATTGGGCCGGGGTACCGAGATCGGACAATCTGTAGCGAGGCTTTGAGCCCAGGCAACAATGGCGTGGGCCACCACTCGGCCAGCATCTACATCGGCCACCTCAGCCGCGCTTGCACTTTGGAATTCCTGTGTTCCATCACCGCTAGTTCCTCATGAACAGCTCGGCGATGCTCAAAGCCCCTCTTTCGCCGCTTCCGCCAGCCGTGCCGCATAGCGGGCCATGGTGTCGATCTCGAGATTGACGCGGTCGCCGACCTTGCGCTCACCCCAGGTGGTGACGGTCAGCGAATGGTGGATCAGAAGCACGTCGAAGCGGGTGCCTTCCACCTTGTTGACGGTGAGCGAGGTGCCGTCGAGCGCGACCGAGCCTTTCGGCGCGATGAACTTCGCCAACTCGCGCGGCGCTTCCAGCGTGAAGCGCACCGCATCGCCCTCGTCCTTGCGCTCGACGATCTCGGCGGTACCGTCGACATGGCCCGACACGATGTGGCCGCCAAGCTCGTCGCCGATCTTCAACGCCCGCTCCAGATTGATCCGCGTGCCCGATTTCCAACCCGTCGCCGTCGTCAGCCGGAGTGCCTCCTCCCAGGCCTCGACTTCGAACCAGCGCGCGTTCGAGCCGCTGTCGGGCAAGGCCGTCACGGTAAGGCAAACGCCGCCGCAAGAGATCGAGGCGCCGATGGCGATGGTTTCGGGATCATAGGCGGTGTCGATGCGCAATCCCACGCCTTCCCGCAGCGGCTTGACGGCCGCGACGGTGCCTATGTCGGTAACAATGCCGGTAAACATCGGTGTTGATCCTAAAAGTCTCTTACCCACTCGGCGTAGCTGTCCTCGCCGAACCGCATCTCGCGCAGTTTGCGAAATCCCGCCGGGACATGGTTGGCATCGATGGGCGATGCAATGCCCCCCTTGCCGATCGCCTCCGGCCCCCGGAACAGCACGATGCGGTCGACCAGGCCTTCCGACAGAAAGGCGCTGGCCACCTTGGCTCCGCCTTCGACCAGCACGCTGGCCATGCCGAGCGCGGCAAGATCCTCGAGCAGTTCCGGCAGCGCCACGCCGCCTTCATGCGTCTCGGTGCCGATGAAGCGCACGCCGGCGCGTTCGAGCGTTGCTCGCCGCAGAGGATCGGCTTCCAGGCAAGCCGCGACGTAGAGCGGCACCCGGTCGACACCGGACACCAGTTTCGAAGTCTCAGGCAGCCTGATCTGCCTGTCGAGCACAATGCGCGCCGGCGACCGGTTCTCCAGTCCCGGCAAGCGCACCGTCAGCGCCGGGTCGTCCTCCAGCGCCGTGCCAATGCCGACCAGGATGGCATCAGCCTCGGCGCGCATCAAATAGACTTCGCGGCGCGCAATGTCGCCTGTGATCGACACCTGCCCAGCCCCTTCCATGCCGATCTTGCCGTCGCTGGAAAGCGCCAGCTTGAGAGTCACTTCCGGCCGTTTCCTAAGCGATCGAATGAGATAGCCGGCCATCTGCTCGGCGGCCTCCGCCGCCAGGACATTCTCCACAACCTCGACGCCCGCGGTACGCAGGATCGCGTAGCCTTGGCCCGACACGCGCGGATCGGGGTCGCTGGCGGCGCCAACGACGCGCGCGATGCCGGCATTGACCAGAGCGTTGGCGCAAGGCGGCGTGCGTCCGTGATGCGCGCAAGGCTCCAGCGTGACATAGGCGGTGGCGCCGCGCGCCAGTTCGCCCGCTTCGGCGAGTGCCTCGGTCTCGGCATGCGGGCGGCCGCCGACGGCGGTGACGCCGGTGCCGACGATCATCGGGCCCAAGCCATCGTCGCGCACGATGAGTGTGCCAACGGAAGGATTGGTTGAGGTCCGGCCCGCATTCCTGCGCGACAGTCTGAGTGCAGCCGCCATGAAACGGCGGTCAAGGGCTGCCTGTTCGGCCTCGCTGCGTTCCGCCATGCTCAGCCGGCGTCCTCTTCGCTCTTGTCCTCGTCGCCCTTCAATTCCCCCAGCAGTTCATGGAAATCCTTGGCCTCGCGGAAATTGCGGTAGACCGAGGCGAAACGGACATAGGCGACGTCGTCGAGCGACTTCAGCGCTTCCATGACCAGCCGCCCAACCTCGCCCGAGGCCACTTCGGTCTCGCCGGAGCTTTCCAGCTGGCGCACGATGCCGGTCACGGCACGATCGATGCGCTCGGGATCGACATTGCGCTTGCGCACAGCGATCTCGACGGAACGCAAGAGCTTGTCGCGGTCGAAAGGCACTTTTCGCCCCGACTTCTTGACCACGACGAGGTCGCGCAACTGCACGCGCTCGAAGGTGGTGAAACGGCCGCCGCAATCGGGGCAGACGCGACGCCTGCGGATCGCCGCGCCATCCTCGGCGGGGCGCGAATCCTTCACCTGCGTATCTTCGGACTGGCAATAGGGACAGCGCATTGAGAGCCTTGGGTTCGCGAATCTGGTGAGGCGAAAAGGCTTAGAGCCTTTTGCCACGATGGCAAGGCACGCAGACCCTTTCGCGTCAGAGATAGCGAGCCGCGAGGCAGATTGCCAGCACCTGCCTCAGCACACCTGGCTAGGGTGCAACGTCCTTGGTCGGAAAGCCGCATGATGTGCCGAGGTTGCGGTAGGCCTTGGTGAAGCCGTCCATCGGAATGCTGGCGAAAGCCTCTTTGCCGAAAGCGACATCGAGTGAGGTGACTTTGCGCATGGCTCGCAAGAGCGCGAGACTGGTCTTGGGCTGGTTGTCGACCGTCCAGCTGGGACGGCCGTTGACGGCATCGTTCGAATAGACGGTGGCGGAAACCTTGACGCCAGGATCACCAAAAGTGGCGGCGATCTTCTTGCCGGTGGGAAGGTTCCCGTTGTCGACAATAATCATGATGGCCGGGTAAGCGTCCGGCGGCATGGCGTCGCCGTTCGAGATCGACAGCGTCAGCGTGCCCGAATTGCCGCTGGCATCGAAAAAGGCGGTGGAAGCGGCGCAGGTCTTGCGCGCATCCTGGCCGGTGTCGAGCGTATCGACGATGGTTGTCCATCTGCCGAAGGTAGCGGTGGCGGGCATTTCTGGGGCGGGTTGGGTCTGCGCAAGGGCAGCTCCGGGCAATGTCAGGAAAACGCCCAGCAAGGCTTGGGCGCCAAGAGTGGCGGGGCGGAAATTACGCATCGTCTGGTCTCCAGTTCGGCGCGTCGACCGATCGGGGGGTCGGTGCGCCGCTGGCGGATAAAAGATGACGCGTGGCGCGAGGTCAACCGAGATAAGGGTAGAGCGGGAACCGATCGGTCAGCGCCACGACCTTGGCCTTGACCGCGGCCTCTACCGCGGCATTGCCGTCATCGGAATTGGCGGCCTTGAGGCCATCCAGCACCTCGGCGATCAGCTTGCCTATTTCGCGGAACTCGGCCTGGCCGAAGCCGCGCGTGGTGCCGGCGGGCGTGCCGAGCCGCACGCCGGAGGTGACGAAGGGCTTTTCCGGGTCAAAGGGGATGCCGTTCTTGTTGCAAGTGATGTTGGCGCGCCCAAGTGCGGCCTCGGCGCGCTTGCCGGTGGCATTCTTGGGGCGCAGGTCGACCAGCATGAGGTGGTTGTCGGTGCCGCCCGACACGATGTCGAGGCCGGTCTCCTGAAGGCTGGACGCGAGCGCCTTGGCGTTGGCGGCGACGCTCTCGGCATAGAGCTTGAAGCTCGGCTTCAGCGCCTCGCCGAAGGCAACCGCCTTGGCGGCGATGACATGCATCAGCGGCCCGCCCTGCAGGCCGGGAAACACCGCCGAGTTCATCTTCTTGGCGATCTCCTCGTCATTGCACAGGATCATGCCGCCGCGCGGGCCGCGCAGCGACTTGTGCGTGGTGGTCGTCACCACATGGGCATGCGGCAACGGCGAGGGGTGCACGCCGCCTGCGACGAGGCCGGCGATGTGGGCCATATCGACCATGAGGTAGGCGCCGACCGCATCCGCGATCTCGCGAAAACGCTTCCAGTCCCAGATGCGCGAATAGGCGGTGCCGCCGGCCAGGATAAGCTTCGGCTTCGTCTCATGCGCCGTCTTCTCGATGGCGTCCATGTCGAGCAGGTGGTCGTCCTTGCGCACGCCGTAGGACACGACCTTGAACCATTTGCCGCTCATGTTGACTGGCGAGCCGTGCGTCAAATGCCCGCCGGAATTGAGGTCGAGGCCCATGAAGGTGTCCCCCGGCTGCAAGAGAGCCAGAAACACCGCCTGATTCATCTGGCTGCCGGAATTGGGCTGCACGTTGGCGAAATTGCAACCGAACAGTTTTTTCGCGCGCTCGATCGCCAGCTCCTCGGCGACATCCACGAACTGGCAGCCGCCATAGTAGCGCTTGCCCGGATAGCCCTCGGCGTATTTGTTGGTCATGATCGAACCCTGCGCTTCGAGCACGGCGCGCGAGACGATGTTCTCAGACGCGATCAGCTCGATCTCGTGGCGCTGGCGTCCGAGTTCGTTGCGGATGGCGCCGAAAATTTCCGGATCGGCGTCTTCCAGCGTGGTTTCGAAGAAGGATTCGAATTTGTTCGACGCTGCCGCTGCTGTTGCCATGGCCTGAATTCCTTAGGTCCGGAGGGTCGGTTTTGTCTTGCGCATGCCGTTGTCCCAAACCGCTGCACATTTTCGGGTGACAGGATCGGGTTCGCCGCGCCATTAACACAGTTGTTTTCGCCTCGCCACGTTTGCGGCGCGAAATTTGCTGGCCGGATTGCGGCAGGCAGAGCGGCGGACCGTTATTTCCTGTCGCGCCGCTGCTTCAGAAGAGCCTCGGTCAAGGTGATCTCGGAAAACAGCGCCCGCATCGTATGGTCATTGATCTCACGGCTGAGAAACATGGCGCGTAGCGCGGCGCGCTCGGCTTCTATGCCGGCCGCCCTGAGTTCAAGCTCCAGACGGCTCGCCTCGCGCGCCTCGGCACGCGCTTCGTCGGCCTCGTCGGAGGCGGCGATGCGGCGCCGGTAGCCGGCGACGATGCTGTCGGCAACGGCGAGCCGTGCCTCGACGGCCCCGCCCTCGCCTGCCTCATTGGCGATGCTCTCGATCCTGGCGATCGCCGCATTGGCTGCGCCGACCCGCGCCCGGCGCTCCTCGGCCGCCGCCGGGTCCTCGCCCGGTTCGACCAGCCCGCGAGCGATCTTCGGTAGCGCGAGGCTGGCGATGGCCAGCGAGCAGATGATGACCCCGGCGGCGAGGAAGATCACCACGTCGCGGGCCGGGAACGGCGAGCCGTCCTGCAAGGTGAGCGGCAGCGACAGGATGCCGGCCAACGTGATCGCTCCGCGCACGCCGGCGACCGATCCGGCGAGCCGCACGCGCAGGCCGAACGGCTCGGCCTTTCGCTTGCCGAGCCGCGCCGACATGGCGCCAGCCATGTCGCCGATCCAGATCCACAGGAAACGCAGGCCGATCAGGCAGAGCGTCAGCAGCAGCACTGTCAGCACCGGCTCGATGATCCAGTGCCGGCTGGACAACTCCGGCGGCACTTTACGGATAATATCGGGAAACTGCAGGCCAAGCAGGATGAAGAGCGCGCCGTTGAAGACGAAGGACAGCGTCGACCACAGCGACATCGTCTGCATGCGCGCCGAGACGCCCAGGAAGCGGAACATGCCGGAAACTCCGGTCAACAGGCCGGCGGTGACCGCCGCCAAGATGCCCGAGGCGCCGATATGCTCGGCGCTGAGATAGGAGACGAAAGGCACCAGGATCATGACCAGAACCTGCGCCTCCGCCGGCACGCCGCCGATGCGGTTGAGCAGTTGCAGCGCCTTGGCGGCAACGAACAGCGCCGCCATGCCGGCGAGGATGCCGGCACCTACGGCATAGAGGAAGCTCAGCGAGGCCGCGGCGAAGGAAAAGCTGCCGGTCAATGCCGCCGCCACGGCAAAGCGGAACATGACCAGACCCGACGCGTCGTTGAGCAGCGACTCGCCTTCCAAAATGTGCATCAGCCGCGCCGGAACGATGTTCCTGTCGACTATGGAAGACACCGCCACCGCGTCGGTCGGCGACAGCACCGCGGCGAGCGCGAAAGCGACAACGAGTGGGATGCTGGGCACCAGCCAATGCAAGGCGTAGCCAAATCCGACGATGGTGAAGAAGACCAGTCCGATGGCAAGGTCGAGGATGGGTCCACGCAAGGCGACAAGCTCGCGCTTGGGCGCAGCAAAGGCATCGGCGAACAGAAGCGGCGGAATGAATACGAGCAGGAACAGTTCCGGATCGATCTCGACATGCAGCCCGCGCGCCGGCCAGGCCAGCGCAGAACCCATGGCGATCTGCAGAACCGGCAGCGGCACCCGCACCAGCCGCACCAATGCACCGGAAAGCGCCACCAGGACGAGCACGACGAGGACGAAGACGGCAACTTGCATGGTCCGATTCCGGCAGTTTCGCCGACCATGCGCAATGGCCCGCTTCGTCCAGCCGGAGCGGGCCTACGCAGAGTTGGAGGTCAGCGGCGGTGTGAACGGCCTGGCGACAGGAAAAGGCCGCTCAAGAGCGGCCTTTTCCTGAACAATCAATCGCTTAGAGCGACGAAGTAATCTGCAGCTCGTTGGCTCCGTCGAGGCCATATATGTCGTCGCGGAACTGGACGACGCCGGGGCCCGTCGACCAGGCCGAGAGATAGAGGAAATGCACCGGCACCGGGTTGGTGACCTGGATCGGCGTGTTCTCGCCGGTCTTGATCGCAGCCTCGAAATGCTGCCGGTCCCAGCCGGGCGTGTCGCGCAGGATCCAGGTGACGAGGTCGCGCACGTTCTGCACCCGCACGCAGCCCGAGGAATCGAAGCGCATCATCTTGCCGAACAGGCTCTGCTGCGGTGTATCATGCATGTAGACGCCGTCCGGGCTCGGGAAATTGATCTTCACCGACGCCATGGCGTTGTCCGAACCGGGATCCTGGCGGAAACGGTACTTGGCCGCGTCGTCGGTCGACCAGTCCACATTCATCGGATCGACTTCGCTGCCATCTGGCGCAAACAGGCGAATATGGCTGTTCTTGAGATAATCGGGGTCCTTGCGCATCAACGGGATGATGTCCTTGCGCACGATCGACACCGGCGCGTTCCAATATGGATTGACGATGATCTCGTTGATCTTGGAATTGACGATCGGTGTCTGGCGATCGATCTTGCCGACGATCGCGGTATGGCGAAGCACGACACGATCGTTCTCGACCGCCTCGACCTGCGCTGCCGGAATATCGACCAGCACATAACGGCTGCCAAGCGTGCCCGCCTTCTCCTTCAATCGCTGGAGATTGGTCTGCAACTGGCCGAGCCGGATCTGCGCCGAAACGTTCATCGCCGCGTAGGTATATTTGCCCAGCGCGCCGTCGGCCGGCAGGCCATGGCGCAGTTGGAAGCGCTTGACCGCCGAGTCGACATAGGAATCGAAGGCCGTCGAGATGCCGGCGCTCTGCGACAGGTCGCCGGCGACCATCAGGCGCTTGCGCAGCGGCGCGACATCGGGATCATCGACGCCGAGCTGCAGTTTCTTGGTCGCGGGAACCTCGACCCAGCCGCCCTGCCCGACGATGTTCTGGTACTGCGCCACGGCTTGCTCGGTGAAGGCGACGGTCTGCGGGCTGAAGATCGGCAGCGTCGAGGCCACCTTGCCGCCTGCACTGGCGCGGGCGTCGAACTGATCATCCCAGTTGCCGCGCGCCGAGGACTTCAGGATGTCCCCGATCACGTCCTGCGCGCTGGCGCGGCCGGCAACAACGGCGGCTGCGAGCGCGGAGGCTCCGGAAAGGAAGAAACGGCGGCTGGTTCTCATGGACGTTCCAGACATTTGTAGCAGTTCGACACTTGCTGCGTTGATCATCGGGCGATCTCGCCCGCACTCTAAAATTGGCAATCTTAACAATTAGCCAACCATGGTCCGCATCACCTCGGTGTGAAAACGCGCAAGGCTGCGGGTGAACCCATGGCCTTCACCACAGCATCACTGCCATCTTCGGTTCCATTGGAATATGGCGGCAACGTGGCCTTGGCCCGCAATTTGCTTCGGCCAACGCAACGAAAAGAAAAGACCGATGCTTTTCGGCACCGGCCCTGACTGGAGGTCGCTGTTGCTGCCGCGCTTCTGTGGCGCGGCTTCTAGTCCTGGACTTGGCTCACATCCGGTAAGCGATGGTGTCGTTCCAGAAGCGGTCGAGGCGCTGCAGGGCGCGGTTCATCTGCTTGAACTCGTCGGTGTTGATGCCGCCGACCTGCTCGATCGAGCCGACATGGCGCTCGTAGAGACCGGCGACCACCTCCGCCACCTCGTTGCCCTTCGGCGTCAGCGAGACGCGGACCGAACGGCGGTCGATGCGCGACCGCTGGTGGTTGATGAAGCCGAGATCGACAAGCTTCTTGAGATTGTAGGAGACGTTCGAGCCGAGATAGTAGCCGCGCGAGCGCAGCTCGCCGGCGGTCAGCTCCGAATTGCCGATGTTGAAGAGCAGCAAGGCCTGGATGGCGTTGATGTCGGAACGGCCGTTGCGGTCGAACTCGTCCTTGATCACGTCGAGCAGACGGCGGTGCAGGCGCTCGACCAGTTGGAGCGATTCCATGTACAGCGAACGGATTGCCTCGCGGCGATCGTCGGAAACGTTGGCGGTCTTTGCCGCCGGACGCGAATTGATCATTGTCTTTGCCTCTCGTTTGTCGCCCTGGTGATTTTTTGTTTTTCACCTTGATCGCGACACTATCGAATACTCATAAAATTCGACTTAAACGCCAAGGCTAACAAGAGCTTACCGGTAATAGGTTTCGCAAGACGCTTAACGAACGGTCACTCGAGCAAGGATAATTAACCTAAAGATTTAGCCAATGATTTCAGGGCGAAATCTGATCCGCCGGATGGCGGGCGGCGCGTGCCGGTCTCAGGTCCGCGGCGACCGCTTCTGTAGATAGATGACGAGGCGGAAAACGACATAGAGCAGCGCCACGCCCGCATGCGAGACGACGATGAGCGGACGGTGGCCGAAGAGTTCGGGGAAACCGGCATACATGACGATCTCCGTCACGGCGCAGATGAACCAGATCACCGGGCCCCAGGAGGCCAGCATCCATAGGCCGGCGGCGGCAAAGGGAAAAAACACGGCGAGCACCACCGCCGTCACCTGCCAGTGGACCGGCATCAGGTCGAAGCGCCACAGCGAGCCGGGATAGAAGCCGATGAGCCTGACCCAGTACAGAATGCCGAACAGTAGGCAGTAACCCGATATGATCCGCTGGAACCAGGCGAAGATAACCTCCACCCCCGAGGGCTGAAGCACGACGCGTCTGGACGTCACCTCGCTCATAGCGGGAGTTCCCGTTCACCGAGCGAGGCAAAATAGGCATCGACATCGGCATCGTCGACCGCATCGAGGGTCGCCGGCATCCATTGCGGCTTGGAACCTTTTTCGATGATGGTGGCGCGTATGCCTTCGTAGAAATCGTGGCCCGCAAGCATCCGGTTGAGGATGCGGAACTCCATCTTCATGCATTGATCCATCGGCAGCGTCAGGCCGGCAGTGATCTGGCGCCAGGCGACACGAAGGCTGGTCGGCGAGCGGGTCAAGATCGTCGCCAGGGTCGTTGCGGCAAAGTCGTCGCTGCCTGCCGCGCGCTCCAGGCTGCCGATGATATCGGCAAGCGAGGCCTGCGCGAAATGACGGGCGATCGCCTCCAGCACGCGCCTGTCCGTCTCGCGCTTCGCCGGAATGAAGAAGCCGCGCAGCACTGATTCTGGATCGCCGGTAGCGGCGAGCTGGTCAAGAAAGCCTGCCTGGTCCTGCGCCTTGATCGTATGCGTGGCCAGCCCGGACCACAACGCGTCGCCATAGCGGATGCGATTGCCGGTCAGCGCCAGATACATGCCGAAGGAACCGCCAAGATCGGGCAGCAGGTGGCTGGCGCCGACATCCGGGAAAAAGCCGATGCCCACCTCCGGCATGGCGAACTGGGCATTTTCCGTCATCACCCGGTGCGATCCATGAAAGGAGATGCCGACGCCGCCGCCCATGACGATGCCGTCGATCAGCGCCACATAAGGTTTCTTGAAACGTGCGATCTGGGCGTTCAGCCGATACTCGTCGGCGAAAAATTCGACGGGCGGCTTGCCGGCCCGGCCGGCCTCGTAGATGTGCAGAATGTCGCCGCCGGCCGAAAACGCCCTGCCCTCGGCCTTGACGACGACGACGTCGACGCTCCAGTCCCGCTCCCAGGCGTGCAATGCCTTGGCGAGCGCATTGACCATCCCGTGAGTGACCGCGTTGAGCGCCCGCGGCCGCGTCAACGTGACGATGCCGGCCCGACCCAGATGTTCGAAGCGGATCTCGTCGCCTCCGCCAAAATCCATCGTGAAAGAATCCCTCCCCCGCTCCGCCGGGACTGAAGTGCTAAAGCGTGGCGCATGGCCGCGTCAATGCCGGCATGCTGACAGCGCGTCTTGGCTCGTGCCGGAGCCCAGTGCTAAAAAGAGCCGTTGTGGCCGCAACGCCGGGAACCGCATGGCGACGGCGCAGCTGTAGCGGGTTCCAATGGGGTGTGGCTCATGGCTGGATTTGCGCGCCTCGTGCCGATGACGATCGGGCTGATCGTCATTTGCCTGGCTTTGCAACCGACCCTGGCGGCAAGCCTCGCCGAGCTTTACCAGTCGCAGACCATCGTCAATGGTCGGTATGAGAAAAACCGCCAGGCTGGCTTCAAACGTTGCCTCGACGCTGTTCTGGTCCGGGTCTCCGGCGACCAGCGCCTGCCGGCGAAACCGGAGATGGCGGCGCTGCGCGACAGAGCCGCAAGCTTCGTGGCGGGCTTTCGCTACCGCGATCGCATGGAAGGCATTCCCAACCATGACGATCAGGGCACCTATGATCGGCCTCACAATCTCTACTGCCAGTACAGCCCGGCGGTAATCGATCCGGTGCTGGCTTCGCTCGGCAGCAGGCCGTGGCTGACCGAACGGCCACGGCTGGCGGTGTTCTTGTCGACCGAGCGCGGCGTCGGGCATTTCGCGCTCGATGCCGATGACGAGCGCGGCGTGCTGATGCGCGAGTCGTTCGGCAATGCCGCCGCGCCGATCGCCATGCAGGTGGCCTTCCCCACGGCGGCGCTGCTGTCGAAGGCCGGATTGGACGACAGGACCATGCGCGACGCCGACATGGCGAAGCTGGACACGGTTGCGAAAATGGCCGGCGCCGATCAGGCGCTTTCCGGCAGCATCGTCTGGAGCGACAAGGAGTTCGGCTGGATCGCCGACTGGCGGCTGGCGAAGGCCGGCAAGACCTACGCCTGGCAAGTGCGCGGCGTCGGCTTCGACGAGGCGTTCCGTGTCGGCATGCGCGGTGCGGCGCAGATCCTTTCGGGCAACGGGCAACCCGAATAGGGACCCGACCGGATCGCTGGCACAAACGTGTCGCATTGGTCAGCACCACGGGTGCGTGATAAAAGCCCGCCAAACGAGAGTTTTGGCGATGAACAGATTCACCCCCGCAAAACCTGCCGGCGCGCGCAGCGTCGACGACATCACCGGCAGCCGCCGCTTGCGCCGCATGCGCAAGGCCGACTGGTCACGGCGCCTGGTGCAGGAGAACAGGCTTTCCGTCGACGACCTGATCTGGCCGATCTTCGTCGTCGACGGCAGACAAGTGCGCGAGCCTATCGCCGCCATGCCGGGCGTCTTCCGCCTGTCGATCGACCTTGCCGTCAAGGAGGCCGAACGCGCGGCAAAGCTCGGCATCCCCGCGCTCGCCACCTTTCCGAATGTGGACATTTCGCTGCGCGACCAGACCGGCTCACATATCCTCGATCCCGACAACGTCATCAACCGCGCCACGCGCGCGATCAAGGACGCGGTGCCTGAAATCGGCGTCATCACCGACGCCGCGCTCGACCCATTCACCAGCCATGGCCATGACGGCATCCTGCGTGACGGTCTCATCGTCAATGACGAGACGGTGGAACAGGTGACCGCGGCAGCCGTCATCCAGGCCGCGGCCGGCGCCGACATCATCGCGCCGTCCGACATGATGGACGGCCGCATCGGCGCCATTCGCGATGCGCTCGACGCAAACGGTTTCCAGGACGTGGCGATCATGTCCTATGCAACGAAATTCGCCTCCGCCTTCTACGGGCCGTACCGCGAGGCGGTCGGCACGGCCGGTCTGCTCAAGGGCGACAAGAAGACCTATTACATCGACCACGCCAATTCGGACGAAGCGGTGCGCGAGGCCGAGCAGGACCTGGCCGAAGGCGCCGACATGCTGATGGTCAAGCCCGGCCTGCCCTATCTCGATATCATCCGAAGGCTGAAGGACGAATTTGCGGTGCCGACCTTCGCCTACCAGGTGTCGGGCGAATATTCGATGATCAAGGCAGCGGGCGCCAATGGCTGGATCGACGGCGAAAAGGCCATGCTGGAATCGCTTCTTGCCTTCAAACGTGCCGGCTGCGACGGAATCCTCACCTATTTCGCCCCTGAGGTGGCGGCGATGCTGAGGGGTTAAGCCGTCTGATTGTTTGGAATTTCAGTCTAATCCATTACAATGAATCATGCGCAAGGATGAGATCATCGAACGGTTGCGGAGAAACGCGGATGCCATCCGAGGCATGGGCGCGACATCGCTTTACCTATTTGGATCCATCGCACGCGACAGTGGGAACACTGACAGCGATCTCGACTTGTTCATCGACTATGATCCGACGCGGCGGTTTTCGCTGATCGATCTGGTGGGTATCAAGCAATTTCTCGAAGAGAATATCTCGGCGGAGATCGACCTCACCACACGCGATAGCCTTCATCCGATGTTGAAAGCCGAGATCGAGCGATCGGCCGTGTGCGTATTCTGATGGGAGCCCGCCGAATCGAGCCAATCCTAGCCGAGATCATGACGGCCTTGGATGGCATCGACGCTGCCACCGCGGGCAAGACTCTCGAAATTTTCGTAACAGCTGGCTACTTCGCCATGGCGTCGAGCGCGGCATCGAGATTATTTCTGAAGCCACGCGGCATATCCCGGACGATTTGATCATTCTTGCTCCAGAAATCCCTTGGAAACAGGTTCGTGGAATAGGCAACATCTACGCCACGAATATCACAAGACGTCCGAAGCTCTCGTCTGGGCAGTAGCGGCAGACAGCCTACCGCCGCTACACCTGGCCATCGAGCGAATCCTCAAGGCTTTGCAAGGCAAATAGCTGTATTTCCTCGCGGGCCGGCTGCGGCCACTCCGCAGCTGCCTGCTGCACAAGCATCCCGGTCACCTTCGTCAGAAGCATTAAGCGTATTGGCGGTGCTGCCGCTGACCGTCGGCAGTTCACCACGTCACAGCAATGGGAATACAGCTTGCAATATGCAATCGGTTGCGTTATTCCATACTGGTTGCAATTTACAAGCAGTCTGAGGAGGCCTCCATGTCCAAACTTCGCGTCAATGCATTCACCTTGTCGCTCGACGGTTACGGTGCCGGTCCCGACCAGGATTTGAAAAACCCGCTCGGCGTCGGCGGGGAAGCCCTGCACAAATGGATGATTGGTACCCGCACCTTCCGCAAGATGGTGCTCGGAGAAGATGGCGGCACCACCGATACCAACGACGCGTTCGCGGCGGGCAGCTTCGAGAATGTCGGCGCCTGGATTCTCGGCCGCAACATGTTCGGGCCGATCCGCGGCGAATGGCCCGACGAAAACTGGAAGGGCTGGTGGGGCGACAACCCGCCCTATCATGTGCCTGTCTTCGTGCTGACGCACCATGCGCGCGAGCCCATCGTCATGGAAGGCGGCACGAGTTTTTACTTCGTTACGGATGGCATCCATTCGGCGCTCGAGCAGGCAAGGGCAGCGGCCAATGGCAGCGATGTGCGGGTCGGCGGCGGGGTCGCCACCGTCCGGCAATATCTTCAGGAGAAGCTCATCGACGAGATGCATCTGGCGATCTCGCCGGTGCTGCTCGGCTCCGGCGAGCACCTCTTCGCCGGGATTAATCTGCCGAAGCTCGGCTACCAGTGCAGCGAACAGGTAGCGACGCCGCTTGCCACGCATGTGGTGATCAAGCGGGCGTAAGGTGGGGAGCGTAATCTCCCCCCTGGTGGGGGAGATCGCAGCTTCACCCGCCTCAATACTTCTCCGGCACGTAGAGCTCGCGCGGCAGCACCTGGCGCTCGTATTCGGGATTGAAGACGCGCTCGGGGAGCGTGATCTCCTCGTGCGGCACCTCTTCGTAGGGAACCTGCTGCAAGAGGTGGTCGATGCAGTTCAGCCGCGCTCGCTTCTTGTCGTTGCCCTCGACGATGAACCAGGGCGCCTCCGGAATGTTGGTACGGGCAAAGGTCTCTTCCTTGGCCTTGGTATACTGTTCCCAGCGCACCCGTGACTGCAGGTCCATCGGCGACAGCTTCCACTGCTTCATCGGATCGTGGATGCGCATCAGGAAGCGCATCTGCTGTTCCTCGTCGGTGATCGAGAACCAGTATTTGATCAGCGTGATGCCCGAGCGGACCAGCATGCGCTCGAACTCCGGCACGTCACGGAAGAATTCCTCCACCTGATCGGGCCCAGCGAAACCCATCACCCGCTCGACGCCGGAACGGTTGTACCACGAGCGGTCGAACAGAACGATCTCGCCGCCGGCCGGCAGGTGCGGCACATAACGCTGGAAATACCATTGCGACTTCTCGCGCTCGGTCGGCGCCGGAAGCGCCACGACGCGGCAGATGCGTGGGTTGAGCCGCTGGGTGATGCGCTTGATGACGCCGCCCTTGCCGGCCGAATCGCGCCCTTCGAAGATCACCACAAGCTTCTTCTTGTGGTAGGCGACCCAGGATTGCAGCTTGATCAGCTCGGATTGCAGCCCGATCAGGTCGCGAAAATACTGCATGCGGTCGATAGAAGGCGGATGCGCGTTCTTGTAGATCCTCGCGATCTCCAACGACAGCGCCGGTTCCGACATCTCCAGTTCATAGTCCTCGTCGAGCGTGTCGGCGAGTTCAGCTTCCAACCAGTCCCTGGCGCCGGACTTGGGTATGGATTCATTCATCTCGTGCTGCTCCATCTGCAAGCTGCCGCCTCCGGCAACGGCCGGGCGCACTGGCGGCGTCCTGACGGCGGCGCGCAACACCCTGACCGACTGAGTATAGGCCGGCAATGACGGTTTTATTGCAAGGGCACGCCACGGCCGCTCATCGGTGTGCGGGGCCGGAGGGCGACAAGCCGCGCAGATTGTCCTACAAATCCAGCAACCCTATCGGGCCATTCTACTCAATCGCGAGGACTGACATGGAATACCGCACTCTCGGCCGTTCCGGCCTGAAGGTTTCGACACTGACCATGGGCACCATGACCTTTGGCGGCGCCGGCCCTTTCGCGGCTGTCGGCAACAGCGATCTCGCCGAGGCGAAGCGCATGATCGATCTGTGCATCGATGCCGGCATCAATCTCATCGACACGGCCAATGTCTATTCGAACGGCCTCTCGGAGGAGATCATCGGCGAGGCGCTCGGCGGCAAGCGCAGGAGCGACGTGCTGATCGCCTCCAAGGCGCGCATGCGCATGGGCGATGGCCCCAATGACGAGGGCCTGTCGCGTCATCATTTGATCCGCGAATGCGAGAAGAGCCTGAAGCGGCTCAAGACCGACGTCATCGACATCTATTTCCTGCACGAATGGGACGGCGTGACGCCACTCGAAGAGACCATCGCCGCGCTCGACACGCTGGTCGGCCAGGGCAAGATCCGCTATGTCGGCTGCTCCAACTATTCCGGCTGGCAGGTGATGAAGGCGCTCTCCATCAGCGACAGCCGCCATCAACCGCGCTTCGTCACCCAGCAGATCCACTACACGCTCGAGGCTCGCGAAGCCGAATACGAGCTTCTGCCGATCTCGGTCGACCAGGGGCTGGGCGTGCTGGTGTGGAGTCCGCTGGCGGGCGGCCTGCTGTCGGGCAAATATCACCGTGACAGCCCGACCGCGCGCCAGATCGCCGGGTGGTCCGAACCGCCGATCCGCGACGAGGACCGGCTGTGGCGGATCGTCGATGTGCTGGTCGAAATCGGCAAGGCCCGCGGCGTGTCCGCCGCACAGGTGGCGCTTGCCTGGCTGCTTGGCCGGCCGGCCGTCAGCTCGCTGGTGATCGGCGGGCGCAACGAGGCCCAGTTCAAGGACAATATCGCCGCGGCCAGCCTGACGCTGACCGGCGAGGAACGTGACCGTCTCGACGCGGTCAGCCGCCCGCCCCTGCTCTATCCCTATTGGCATCAGCAGCTGACGGCGAAGGAACGTTTCGGCGCCGCCGACCTTGTGATCGACCGAAGCAGCTTATAGGAACCCTGATGCCGGCTCCGAGACGTCGGAAGGCGAACGACGCGTAGTCAGCCCACAAGAACAGCAAAAAGGAGCCGCCATGGCACGAGCACCAAATTACGATCAGGAACGCAAGGAACGCGATCGCCAGAAGGCGGCCAAGAAGGCCGAAAAGCTGGCGGCCAAGGCTGCGGCGCGGGAGCGTTCGAAACCCGAGACTGACACCGAGACTGAAACAGAGGAGTGACGGCGCGCGGCAATCCGGCCTGGATCAGGCCGGCGCCTTGTCGCTGACGAAGACGTCCACTTCACGCGCCGCCGCGATAAAGGCGCGCCTTGCGTTCATGGCCGGCTTGTCGCCGGCCAGCGCATCGTGGCAGGCCTGCAGCGCCGCCCGATGCTTGGGAGTGCGCTTGCCGGGCCAGCTGTTCATGAGGTAGTCGGAAGCCTCGCGGGCCGAGCGTAAGAGCTGTGTACTTCCCGCCGTGACTGATTTGACGGTCACGGGTACTTCAAATCGGTTGTTTTCCATCGCCCGGTCCTACGCCATCGGCGTCCGCGAAGCGAGGCCGAAAAGTGGGGCTCGGGGCCGGCGGTCCTTTTTTCGGCGGCGAGTGGCCTGCCCTGCAGGCCACATTATGCCGCCACGACGGCAAATCCCCTGGCGCGAAGGCCGCGGCGATCATTGGCCAGCGACGTCAACAGACGGTCGCGACTGCCGACGATATGCTCCGAGAGCAAGCGCGCGGCTTCCTGTGCATCGCCGCTCCGCACGGCGGCCAGGATGGCGTGATGCTCGGCCCACGCGCGGCCAAGGGCCGCTCCATCGCGTACCTCCAGCCAACGGGCGCGCGAAAGCCTGATCATCGCATCGCGGACGGCCCGAAACAGGAATTCATTGCCGGACAGCCGTGCCAGCTCGATGTGGAAATCCATGCCGACGCGATGCCATTCCTCGCGCGGAGTGTCGTCGTCGCAGGAGACGAGCATAGCCTCGACGACATCGACGGCACTTCTGTCGGCAAGCCCGCATGTCAGCCTTACGGCCGCGACCTCGACCGCTTCGCGGTAGACCGCGATCTGCTCGAGTTCGGCCAGGTTGATGGGCGAGACCGTCCAGCCGCGCCCGTCCCTGCCGACCAGCCCCTCGGTTTCGAGCCGCAGCAGCGCAGCCCTGACCGGCGTGCGCGAGGCGCCGAAGCGGCTTTCGATCCAGCGCTCGGTGAGTTTCTCACCCGGGCCGATCTCAAGTCCAAGGATCATCTCGCGGAGCTGCCGTTCGACATTGTGCATCTGGGACATCGTTGTTGCCTTTTCACGTGCCGCATTGACAGCGGTCGGGCTGTGGGTCCATGACGGATACCGACTTGGTATCCCAAAACGGTATCCACAACAATCCCCTGACACACGCAGGCACGACATGACGCAGAACGATACGGCACAGGGCGGCTACAACATCCACTGGCGGCGCAATCTCGCCGTCTGCTTCGCGGGTTCGTTCAGCACGCTCATCGCCATGACCCTGCTCTTGCCGTTCCTGCCGCTCTATGTCGAGCAACTGGGCGTCGAGGGCCATGCGGCGATCGTGCAATGGTCGGGCATCGCCTATGGGGCGACCTTCTTCGCGGCGGCGCTCGTTGCGCCGTTATGGGGACGGCTCGGCGACCGCTACGGCCGCAAGCTGATGTTGGTACGCGCCTCCTTCGGCATGGCGATCTGCATGTCGCTGACCGGAATGGTCGAGACGGTTTGGCAATTGGTGCTGCTGCGCCTGCTGATCGGCTTTGCCGGCGGCTATTCCTCCGGCTCGACCATATTGGTGGCCATGCAGACGCCGAAGGACCGCTCCGGCTGGGCGCTCGGTGTCTTGTCCGCTGGCATCACGGCAGGTTCGCTGGTCGGCCCCTTGCTCGGCGGCGCGCTGCCGCCGGTAATCGGTATCCGCGCGACCTTTCTGTTGTCCGGCGGCGTCATCTTCCTTGCCTTCCTGGCGACGACATTCCTGATCAAGGAGAACCAGCGCCCGCAAGCAAGCAAGGCCGCGACGGCGGCAAAGCCGAAGAGCGGCTGGTCGCAAATTGCCGACAAGCGTCCGGTCGTGGCCATGCTGACGACCGGCATGCTGCTGGCCTTCGCCACCATGTCGATCGAGCCGATCATCACCGTCTATGTGCAGCAGCTGATCGAGGACCAGAGCCGGGTGACGCTCGTTGCCGGCGTGGTGATGTCGGCGGCCGCTCTTGGCGCCATTCTGTCGGCGTCATGGCTTGGCAGGCTCGCCGATCGCGTCGGTCATTGGAACGTCGTCGTCGGCGCGCTGGCCGTGTCGGCGCTGCTGCTCATTCCACAGGCCTTCGTCACCGACGGCTGGCAACTGATCGCGCTGCGCTTCCTGATGGGCCTGGCGCTCGGCGGTTTGCTGCCTTGCATCACCAGCGTCATCCGCCACAACATTCCCGACGGCGTCGGCGGCAACGTGCTTGGCCTTTCGATCTCGGCCCAATATGTCGGGCAGGTGGCCGGACCGCTTGCGGGCGGTTTCGTCGGCGGCCATTTCGGCATGCGGGCGGTGTTTCTCGGCACGTCGGTGCTGATGGCGCTCGGCGCGGTCTACAACTGGATTGTCCAGGCGCGGCGGACGCGGCATATGTTGATGGAAGCGGGCAAGCCCTGACAAGCTGCCCAGCCGATCAAGCGAAGGAGCGTCGACATGAACCTGGCCGAAACGACCGGCAGCCGTCTGCTTGTGCTCGCCGCAGGCCTTATTGGCGCGGCAGGAGTGGCGCTGTCGGCGGCCGCCGCGCATCTCGGCGGCGCCTTCACCGGTACGGCGGCATCCTTCCTGCTGATGCACGCACCGGCGTTTCTGGCCGTCGGTCTTCTCGACGCGAATCGCCCGCTGCGGATAGCCAGCCTGGTGCTGCTCGTCGGGCTCGTGCTTTTCACGGGCGATCTTCTCGCCCGCGATTTTCTCGGATCGAGGCTGTTTCCGATGTCGGCGCCGATCGGAGGCACCCTGCTCATCGCAGGCTGGCTGGCCATAGCTGTCTCCGCCGTGGTGCGTCGGCGACCCTGAGATGGGCGGCCGGTTTCAATCCCGGCGACGTTCAAGCCGGATCCAAAAATCGCGGTTGCGCGCCGAGGGCTTCGCGCGTCGCGGCGCCTCTGACCGCTCCGCGGCCGGGCCGATGCCCCAATAATTGCGATAGATGTCGTCGAACAGATGCTTCATCGGATGCATGGCTCTTCTCCTTGACTTTAATTGAATCGATCCAATCAGCCGGCGCAAAAAATTCACGCCAGTCAGCTCCGCTTGCGCGCCACCAGGAAGCGGAGATCGCGAATCCACGGGCTTGTTCCGCCGCGGCGCTTGGACACTTTGGCGGCCGACCCGCTCCAGTCGTTGCGGTAGATGTCTTCGAACAGATAGTTAACAGGATGCATGGCGCACCTCCCGTCTAGTTTGGTCCAGCAGGCAAGCCTGAATTGGATCGATTCAAAGATAGGCCTGTGGAAGCCGCCGGTCAAGCGAAATTTGAATCGATCCAACGAAAGTGCTAGATGCAAATCGGGAACGTGCTAAATGCATATCAGGAGGCACGCACAAATGGCGTCACTCACCGCAGGCAATCGACGACCCGTCCGGCTGGCCGACATCGCCAAGGCCGCCGGTGTTTCGCATGGCACTGCCTCCAATGTTTTCAGCCGCCCCGAGATCGTGCGCGAAGAAGTCCGCGAACGTGTTCGCGCGACGGCCGAGGCGATGGGCTATGCCGGCCCCGACCCCAAGGGCCGCCTGCTGCGGGCCGGCAAGGTCAACGCCATCGGCGTCGCCACCGCGGAGCCCCTCTCCTATTTCTTCGAGGATCCCTTCGCGCGCGTGATGATGGCGGGCATCTCGCAGGCCTGCGATGCGACCGGGGCCGGCATCTCCTTAGTCTCGGCCGCCAACACCGAACAGCTTGCCTGGAATATCCAGAGCGCCCTTGTCGACGGCTTCATCGTCTTCTGCATCGAAGGGGGCTCGCGCCTCGTCGAATTGGCGCGTGAGCGCAAGCTGCCATTCGTGGCGCTCGACCTGGATTCGGAGGATGGGTCCGTCGCGGCGATCGGCGTCGACAACATCGCCGGCGCCGGCATGGCGGCACGTCATCTTACGGATCTCGGGCATCGCCGCTTTGCCGTGCTGGCGCTGCCTTTCGCCGATGACAGGACAGGCCTCATTTCGCCCGAGGAGCTTCGCACCGCAGCCTATGCGGGGACACGCGATCGCCTCACCGGTTATTTCCGGGAGCTCTCGCGGGTTGGCATCGATACATCCAAGGTGCCCGTCTACGAAACCGCCAACGATGCCGTCACCACAAAGGCGGGGCTGGAAACGATCTTTGCTTCCCGCGAGCCACCCACGGCTATCCTGGCGATGTCGGACAGAATGGCCTTGGCAACACTCGAATGGCTGAGCGCGCGCGGGCTGAACGTCCCCGATGATGTTTCAGTCATCGGTTTCGACGGCGTTCCCGAAGCAGCGCTATCCGAGCCGCCATTGACCACGGTAGCACAGCCGATCGCCGAGATGGGCCGGCTTGCCGTCAAGGCTATCCTGGAAAGCGACGGCAAGGTTAGCCGGCAATTGTTGCCGGTCGAACTGATCGTGCGCGCCTCCTCGGCTCCGCCGCGCGCCTGAACCGGCTCGCCGACCTCAGCGGTTGGCTCTTGCCACGGCCGAGATACCGAAAGACGCCTGGACGGGCTTGGCGTCCTTTTGCGTCGTCCTGGCTTTCCCCGAACCGCCGATGGTCGACAACCATTCGAGATAGAAAGCGAGCGCGAACTGCATGGCGATGCCGGCGGCGAGCAACAGGCTGTCATAAGCGAGGCCGCCGGGGTTGATCAGCTTCATCACCTGGGCGACCATGGCGATCAGCGTGCCGGCAATGAACACCGGCAGCGAGCGCTTGCCGAGTATCGCCAGCGGATGGTCGGGGCCGGTGCGAAACAGGTTCGAGACCACAGGCAGTGCCACCACCAGATAGCTGACCGCCAGGATATGCAGCAGCCGCGGGAGCGACAGGAATGTCTTGTCGAAGCCGGTCAGCACCACCGGCAGGTCGAACCAGGTCACCTGCCCCCAAAACGGACTATGCACCCATGCCAGCGCGGCCAGCACATAGGCGGCGGCGGCACCGATCAGCCAACGGTTGACCGGAATGACGCCGCCGCGCCTGACGTGCAGCATGGCGGCAAGACCGATGTTGAACAGGAACTGCCAGGACAGCGGATTGAGGAACCACAGGCCGGGCTCGGGATAGTTCGGCGGGGCGATCTGCCAGATGCCGGCTACAAGCCATAGCAGGCAGGACACGGTCAGCGCTGCAAGCGGCCTGTAGCTGATGAACAGCAAGAAGGCCGGCGCCAGCAAAAGCAGCACGGCGTAGACCGGCAGGATGTTGTTGTAGCCGAGCTGGTGGCCGAGCGTGACGATGCCGACCACCACCTCGGGCGTGTCCTTCATCAGCGGTTCGATGTTGATCAGCTTCAGCAGTTCCGGCCTATGGCCGAACACCGCCGCGGCACAGAACAACGCCATCACCGCCATCGTGGTGACGATATGGGCGATGTAGAGCACGCCTGCCCGCCGCCACATCTTCAGCGTCGCGAGCAGCCGGCCTCCCGGGCGGAATTTCATGCCATAGGCAAGCGCGACCGAAATGCCCGATATCAGCACGAAAGCCTCGGCCGCATCCGAAAAGCCGAAATTCTTGTAGGTCAGCGTCTCGAAAGCCGTGCCCGGCACATGGTCGACGAAGATCGTCAGCAGCGCGAGCGCACGCAGCACATCGATGCGCGTATCGCGCTCGGTTGGAACTGGGGTGGTCATCGACAAAAGGCCTCAAAGCTGGTTGTTCATGCCCAGCAATGCGACCCCCGGCGCACCGCTTCGATTCCTCCGCGATGGAGTATATCGGCGCAGAAACCGACTGAAATGCGCCCGGTTCAATCAACTTTCGCGGAGCATGAAAATATTGCGTTTTGAAGCCGGCAAATTGAGCGAAGCGAAATATAATCAAGAGGATGCGGCATGAGCGATACAAGCCTCGAAAACGGCCTGCCGCGGCTGGATCTGACCTTCCCCTACCGCTTCTTCGGATCCGGCGGAGCCAGCGACGACTGCCTGTTCCTGCTGCATGGATCGGGTGTCGACGAGACGACCCTGGTGCCGCTGGCGAGGCAGATCGCGCCACATGCCTGCCTGGTCGCCGTGCGTGGCCGCATCGTCCAGGATGACGGCTTCCGCTGGTTCGAGCGGATCACGCCGACCAGCTTCGAGCAGGCCAGCATCCGCCGTGAGACGGCCGCTTTCGCGCGGTTCGTGGCCGCGGCCATGGAGCGGCACCGGATCGATCCGAAGCGCACGGCTTTTCTCGGCTATTCCAACGGCGCCAATCTGGTTTCCAGCCTGATGCTGCTCCATCCCGGCCTTGTCGGACGGGCGGCACTGCTGCGGCCGATGCCGGTGCTGGACGAGACGCCGGCAACCGATCTGACCGGCATCAAGGCCCTGATTGTCGCGGGCGCCGCCGACCTGACCTACGGACCCTTCGCGCCGGCGCTGGTAACGCTGCTCAGCCAGCGCGGTGCCGAGGTCGATGCGCGTATCGTCGCTTCGGGCCATGAAATCGGCGATCCCGATGTCGCGATCGTGCGGCAATGGCTTGCCCCGCCCGTGCCTGTCGCCTGACGGGCAAGACGCGGATCGCCGCGCTCAGCCCGGTTCAGCGATGCCGGCCTGCGCCCCGGCAATCAGCAAGTCGAGGCCGCTTTCGAACAGCGCCTCGTGACCGCCCGCACGATAATCGGCCAGGGCCTGGCTGAGCAGCGGGTAACCGCTTGCCTTGGCATCGAGCGCCGCGCCTCGACCTGGGCCGGCCGGATATTCTGCCTGTTCCTCGAGGACGCAGCCCACCGTGTAGCGCCCGATGATCATCAGCAACCGCATGGCCATGACGGAAGGCATGCCGGCCTCGTGCACAAAGTTGAGCAACCGTTCGACATGTTCGAGATCGCCCGGATCGGCCTCGGTACCGGCATGGACGCGCGCACCGTCGCGATAGGCTATCAAGGCGCCGCGGAAGCTGCGGGCGTTGTTGCGTACGAATTCCTGCCAGCTCTCGCCCGGCAGTGGCGCTCGATGGTCATGGCCGCGCCGCAGAATCTCCTCGTTCATTGCGTCGAGCAGGGCGCGCTTGTTCCTGAAATGCCAGTAAAGCGCCGGCTGCTGGACCTTGAGCCGCTGCGCCAGCAGCCGCGTCGAGAGCGCATCGATGCCGACTTCGTTCAACAGCTCGAGCGCCTGCGCGACGATCAGCGCCTTGTCCAGTTTCATATGCACCTCGCTTGCCCGTCCATTTTATCGGTGATAAACGCCACCTTATCACCGATAAACTTTAGGAAAGAAGCATCTCGATGAAAAGGGCCTATCTCGTCGTGCTGACGGCAATGGCGCTGGACGCGGCCGGCATCGGGCTGATCATGCCGGTGCTGCCGGGGCTGTTGCGCGAGGTTGGCCATGTCGAGGACATCGGCTGGATTTTCGGCGCGTTCCTCGCCGCCTATGCCGCCATGCAGGTGCTGTTTTCGCCCCTGCTCGGCGCGTTGTCGGACCGCTACGGCCGCCGGCCGGTGCTGCTTCTGTCGCTTGCCGGGTCGATGCTGGATTATCTGTTCATGACCTTCGCGCCGTCGCTGCCGCTGCTGTTCGTCGGCCGACTGATCGCCGGCATAACGGGCGCCAGTATGGCGGTGGCCTCCGCCTATATGGTCGACATCAGCAGCGAAGAGCGGCGCGCCCGCGCCTTCGGCCATCTGAGCGCCGCTTTTGGCGTCGGGTTCATCGCTGGTCCGGCCCTCGGCGGCCTGCTTGGCGATCTCTGGCTGCGCGCGCCGTTCCTGGCGGCGGCAGGGTTCACCGGCATCAATCTGGCGCTGGCCTTCCTTCTGCTGCCGGAGCCAGAGCGGGTCGGCGGCACAGGCGAGCCGCTGTCGTTCAACCCGCTGGCGCCGCTGCGTTGGGCCTTGACTTTTCCGGCCCTCCTGCCGCTGCTCGGCGCCTTTGCCGTGCTCGGCCTTGTCGGCGAAGTCGGCGGCACCGTCTGGGTTCTCTACGTGCAGGACAAATTCGGCTGGAGCCTTTTCACCGTGGGCATCTCGCTGGCATTGTTCGGCCTCTTCCATGCCGGGGCCCAGGGTTTCGTCGCCGGACCGATCGCCGAGCGTTGGGGCGAAAGGCGAGCGCTCATGGTCGCCATCCTTGCCGACAGCACGGCCTATGTGTCGATCGCGCTCGCCTGGCAAGGCTGGATGGCGTTCGCGCTGTTGCCGCTTTTCTGTCTCGGCGGGATCGGAGCCCCGGCGCTGCAATCGTTGCTGACAGCACGTGTCGCGGCAGATCACCAGGGGCGATTGCAAGGTGTGCTCACCAGCATGACGAGCCTGGTCTCGGTGTTCGGACCACTCGTCATCGTCATGTTCTATTTTCGCACTCGAATGGTCTTCCCAGGCATGGTGTGGGTCGCGGGCGCGACCCTCTATGTCCTCTGCCTGCCCCTGCTGCTCGCAACCGGATCGCCCACGGCCAAACGGGAGGCGGCGGAGTGAGGATGATAGTGCGCCGGCGGCAGGACTATCCCTGCCCCATCCTGTTCCAGGCGTCCAGCCCGGCGATCTTGTAGGCCTCGGCCAACGTTGGATAGTTGAAGGTGTTGTTGACGAAGAAATCGACCGTGCCGCCCAGATTGATCACCGCCTGGCCGATGTGGATCAGTTCGGTGGCGCCCTCGCCGACGATATGCGCACCGAGCAGGCGGCGCGTCTCGATCGAGAACAGAAGCTTCAGGAAGCCGGTGTTGACGCCCATGATGTGGCCGCGCGAGGTCTCGCGGAAACGCGCCACGCCAACCTCGTAGGCGGCGCCGCTCTCGCGCACCTGTTCCTCGGATTGGCCGACGGTGGAGATCTCTGGCACCGCGTAAATGCCATAAGGGAAGGTTTCCGGCGGCGGCGGCAAGGTCACGCCGAAGGCATGGCAGGCGGCCACCCGGCCCTGCTCCATCGAGGTGGAGGCCAGGCTCGGAAAGCCGATCACGTCGCCGGCGGCGTAGATGTTGGGCACGCTGGTCTGGAAGGTATGCGGATCGACCTTGATGCGTCCCCTGGAGTCAGCCTCGATGCCGACCGCATCGAGGCCGAGGCTACCGACATTGCCGGTGCGGCCCGCGGCATAGAGCACGATCTCGGAACGTATGGTGCGGCCGTCGGCCAGCGTGACCTCTGCATGGTCGGGTCTCGAGGCGATCTCCTTCACGGCGCTTCCCAGCCGGATGGTCATGCCGCGGTCGCGCATCTGGTGGATGAAGTCGTCGACGATCTCGCGGTCGACGAAATCGAGGATCGTGTTGCGCGGCTCGACCAGCGTCACCGGCACGTCGAGTGCCGAAAAGATCGTCGCGTATTCGACCCCGATGACGCCGGCGCCGATGACCGTCAGCGTGCGCGGCAAGCGGTCGAGCTCGAGCATCTCGTCACTGTCGAACACGCGGCTCTTGTCGAACGGCACGTCGCGCGGCCGGTGCGGCTTCGTGCCGACGGCGATCAGCGCATTGGCGAAGCCGACCTCGCTGTAGTCGCCATTGTCCGATGTCAGGCTGACCCTGTTGGGCCCGAGAAATTTCACCGCGGCACGGGCGCTCTTGACCGTGTTGCGCATGAACTGGTGCTGCAGCACCTCGACCTCGTGGTCGAGGGTCTTGTGCAGGCGCTCGACCAGGTCGCCGACCGAGATGTCCTGCTTGACCCGGTAGCCGCGCCCATAGAAGCCGCGCTCGCGCCAGCCCGAGAGATTGAGCACGGTTTCGCGCAGCGTCTTCGACGGAATGGTGCCGGTGTGCACGGAAACGCCGCCCAGGCGCCGCCCCCTGTCGACGACCAATACCGATTTGCCGAGCTTGGCCGATTGCACAGCGGCACGACGGCCGGAAGGGCCGCTGCCAATGACCAGCATGTCGTAATCCATCCTGCCCGTCCCTGCCCCTCGGCGCTTTTGGTGCGCCGCAACAAGCTAACGCCATGTCAGGCGCGAATTCAACCGGCCCGCCGGCCGCTTCGCCCGCCTTGCTTACCGGCAAAGGCTCGATCTTGATTCCGTCATCAGCCTTTACCATTTTCCCAGCAGGTGGGGCGCAGGCTAAGCAGGCCCCTGTTACGAGGAAATGACATGAACGCTCGCGTTCTCGACGGGGAAATCATCAACACCAGGCTCGACGACGTCAGGGTCTATGAAGGCGTGCGCACGCGCCGTGTCCTGGCGGTCATGATCGACTATGTCATTGTCGCGCTGCTCACCATCCCTGTCGCCATACTGGTGTTTTTCCTCGGACTTTTAACCCTCGGGCTTGGCTGGATGCTGTTCGGCGTCCTGGTCCCGGCGGTCGCGATTCTCTACATCTGGAACACGCTTGGCAGCGCCGACCAGGCGACCACGGGGATGAAGATGATGGGCATCCGGCTCGACCGGCTCGACGGCAGGCCGATCGACGGGCTCACGGCGGTGGTCCATTCGGTGCTGTTCTGGGCCGGCAACGTCATCCTGTCGCCGCTGGTGCTGCTGGTGACGCTGTTTGCCGATCGCAAGCGCACGCTGCACGACCTGCTGCTCGGCACGGTGGTCAGCCGCACCGGCCGCTAAGAGGCATTTTCGCAAGCATCGCCGCGGCGTCGGCGCAAATGTGAAGGCGTCCACATGGCCACGCCTTCACAATCCTGTTGAATTTTTCGCTTTCCGCGCCAAAGGTAGAGCGATTCGAAGGAGTGTTTCCGAGACTCGATGACGCAGCACCCGACCCAGTCGCCGCAGTTCTTCCTGACCGCGCCGTCGCCGTGCCCCTATCTCGACGGCCAGTTCGAGCGCAAGGTGTTCACGCATCTGGTCGGCGACAAGGCGTCGGAGATGAACGATCTCCTGACGCAAGGCGGGTTCCGCCGCTCGCAGAACATCGCCTACAGGCCGGCCTGCGAGACCTGCCGCGCCTGCGTCTCCGTGCGCATCCTGGCGCAGGAATTCGTCGCCAGCCGCAACATGAAGCGCGTGCTGCAGCACAATTCCGATCTTGTCGGCGCCATGCACAATGCCGAGCCCTCGACCGAACAATATTCGCTGTTCCGCAGCTATCTCGACGCCCGCCACCGCCGCGGCGGCATGTCGGACATGACGGTTCTGGACTACGCCATGATGGTCGAGGACACCCATGTCGACACCAAGGTCATCGAATACCGCCGGCGCGGACCCGACACCTTCATCACCGGCAAGGGACAAGGCGAGCTGATCGCTGTGGCGCTCACCGACAAGATGGCGGACGGCTTGTCGATGGTCTATTCCTATTTCAATCCCGACTTCGAGGAGCGGTCTCTCGGCACCTTCATGATCCTCGATCACATCGCTCGCGCCAGGGCGATGGGGCTGCCCCATGTCTACCTGGGCTACTGGGTCAACGGCTCGCGCAAGATGAATTATAAGATGCGCTTCATGCCGCAGGAGCATCTCGGCCCGAAAGGCTGGGAGCGCTACACCAACGAAGCGGTCTCACGCTGAGTTTTTCCAAGATCCACGTTTAACTGTTTCAACGCAGGGGATGCTGGTCTTTCAGCCGCTTGGCGGGAGAGTGCGTCATTGCGCCGATCGGCCGCTCCGTCCGTATTTCATTACGAAAGTTTGCATATGAGTTCCCACAGCGACCACCAGAAGGGCCTTCTGATAACCGCCATCGGCGGCCTGACGCTGACCGTCGACATTCCGCTGATCCGGCTCGCCGATGGCGGCGCCTGGACGATCCTGCTCTTGCGTGGAGGGACCACCTTCATAGCGGCAATGATCATCTGGGCGGTCTGGCGGGCGCTGAGCCGAAACGCCCCGCAGCTCATTCCAGGCTGGTCGGGACTGGCGGCCGCGATATGCTACGGGCTGACCTCGATCACCTTTGTCACCGCCGTCTTCCACACCTCGACCGCCGACCTGGTGTTCATCCTGGCCTTCAATACGGTGTTCGCCGCGCTCTTGTCCTGGTTGTTTCTCCGGGAAAGACCGCGAGCGGTGACACTCGCGGCGATGGTGGTCATGATCCTCGGCGTGTTGGTAATCGTCGGCGGATCCGTCGGCACCGGACATCTGTTCGGCAATTTCATGGCGCTGTGTTCGGCCTTCTTCATTTCCGTGGCCATCACCATTTCGCGGGCCAGCGGCAAGGACATGGGCTTCACGGCGCTGGTCGGGGTTGTTCCGCCGCTCGTGCTGGCGGCCTTCATGGTGTCAGGCGAAGGCATCCATGTGAGCGCGCCCTGGTGGATCATCTTCAACGGCGCCGTGATCATGCCGATCTCGTTCTTCTGCCTGGCGGCCGGCCCCAAATACATCTCCGGACCGGAAGTGGCGATGTTCTACCTTCTGGAGACCGTGCTGGCGCCGGTGTGGGTATGGCTGATCTTTTCCGAAGCGCCGTCGCGCAACAGCCTGATCGGCGGCGCGATCCTGATCGTCACATTGGTGGTCCATTCGGTGTGGCAGTTGCATGACGGACGCAGGCGCCGCGCCGCCCTTGCGGTGAGTCATCCTGCCTGAATCTTCTTCGCCTCGCCGTCGATCTCGATCAGCGACGGCGAGCCCTCCTGTTCCGGGGAAGCAGGCATCTCGTCCATCATCTCGACCTCGCGCAGCCATTCGCGCCAGATCGCCACCAGCAGCGCCATCAGCACCGGGCCGATGAACAGGCCGAGAAAACCCATCGTCTTGACGCCGCCGATCAGGCCGAAAAAGGTCGGCAGGAAGGGCAGTTTTATCGGTCCGCCGACGAGCTTCGGTCGCAAGGTCTTGTCGACGATGAACAGTTCGACCGTGCCCCAGATGAACAAAGCCAGGCCGGCCACCGGTGAGCCGCTGGCGGCGAGATAGATCGAAACCAGCGTAAAGGAGAGCGGCGCTCCGCCGGGAATCAGCGCCATGACGCCGGTCAGCGCGCCAAGCGTCACCGGCGACGGCACGCCGGCCAGCCAATACGCGATACCCAGCACCAGCCCCTCGCCGATGGCGATGACGGTCATGCCGGTGACGGTCGAGGAAATGGTCGCCGGCACGACGCGCGAGATGCGCTCCCACCTCGTCGGCAGGATGCGCTCGCCGAGCCGGTCGACCTGGCCCGCGAAATGCTCGCCGTCGCGATAGGCGAAGAACAGCGCGATCATCATGAACAGAAGCGTCAAAAGCAGGCCGAAGGCGCTGCCGCCGGCGGCAAGGGCGCCGCGATAGATGCTGCCGATATTGGCGCCGCTGACCAGTTGGATCAGTTCGCCGATGCCGCCGGGATGGCCGAGATTGGTCGTCCATTGCTGGTTCAGCCATTCTCCCACGACAGGCAGCGTGGCGATCCAGTGCGGTGTCGGGGCGCCGTGCCGATTGGTTTCGATCGCCCAGCCGACCCATTCGCGCACCTCGTTGATGGCGTAGGTGCCCGCGAGCGCGATCGGTATCACCAGGAAGGCGAGGATGAACAATATGGCGAAGGTGGCGGCGATGGTGCGGTTGCCGCCGACACCGGCCAAAAGCCGCCGGTAGAGCGGCCAGCTGGCGAAAGCGATGACCAGCGCGGCCAGCACCGGGAACAGGAAGCCGTGGAAGAAATAGACGCCGGCGGCAACGATCAGCACGAGCAGCCAGCGCGCCGCCGAGAGCGGTGGGATGACGGCGGCCCTGAGCGGCGTCGACAGGCCGAACAGGCGCTGCCCCGGTCTCTGGATTTTCGCTTCCTTCAAACGCTCGTCTCTCCCCGGCCCATTCGGCTGCTGCGCACTGATATAGTGCAGCAATCGTGACGATAGTCCAAATCGTGATGGTGAAGCGGCGGATTTCCGCCACGAGGGCCCTCGAGAGGAGATGGCCGGCAGGCCAGAGGGGTCGCTGCGTAAGGCGCTAGCATACTCCGTTCAAGTATGAGGTTGCGTCCGGTCGAGCCCCCTCTGTCGCCTTCGGCGACATCTCCCCCACGAGGGGGGAAATTATCCAAATTTCCCCGTCCTCGGGAAACCCTTGGGCACCATGCGGCCGGCGGAGGCGCGGGCGCCGATCCATTCGGCCAGTTCCTCGCGCGACCTTGTGAAGGTGCGGTCGGCCGAATCCTGCCAGGAAAGACCGGTCTCCAGCGTAAACGGCTTGAGGTCGAGAAGTCCGCCATCCTTGTATTTCTGCAGCCGCACGCCCTTGCCGCGGCTCATTTCCGGAATGTCGGACAGCGGAAACACCAGCATCTTGCGGTTCTCGCCGACGATGGCCAGATGATCGCCGCCGACCGGCACGCAGCGCTTGGCTTCGTCGGGCGCCTTGACGTTCATCACCTGCTTGCCCTTGCGGGTGTTGGCGACGACCTCTTCCTCCGGCACGATGAAACCGTTGGCGTCATGCGAGACCAGCAGCAGCTTGCGCTTCGGATCGTGGACGAAGGCGGTGACGATGTCCTGGTCGTTGTCCATGTCGACGATGATGCGGATCGGCTCGCCATGGCCGCGCCCGCCCGGGAGCCGGTCGGCGCCGATGGTGTAGAATTTGCCGCCGGTGGTGAACACCAGGATCTTGTCGGTCGTCTGCGCATGGAAGGCTAGTTTCAGGCTGTCGCCTTCCTTGAAGGCAAGCTGAGAATGGTCGGTCAGATGACCCTTCATCGCCCGCAGCCAGCCCTTTTCCGAAACCACCACGGTGACCGGCTCGCGCTCGATCATGGCATGCGCGATGTCGGTCAGGTCATGCTCGGGCGCATCGGCGAACTGGGTGCGGCGCTTGCCGAGCTCGGTCTCGGGGCCGAATTTGTCCCGCAGGCTCGCGACCTCCCACTTGATCGTCGCCCATTGCTTGGCTTCGGACGCAAGCAGCGCCTCGATCTGCTTCTTTTCGGCGGTGAGGCCGTCGAATTCCTTGCGGATCTCGAATTCTTCCAGCTTGCGCAGGGCGCGCAGGCGCATGTTGAGAATGGCTTCGGCCTGGGTGTCGGTGAGCGACCAGCGGGCCATCATGACCTGCTTGGGTTCATCCTCCTCGCGGATGATCTTGATCACCTCGTCGATATTGAGATAGGCGATCAGGTAGCCGGCGAGGATCTCCAGCCGTCTTTCGATCTCGCCGAGGCGGTGTTTCGAGCGGCGGATCAGCACGTCGCGGCGATGCTCGAGCCATTCCTGCAGCACGCCTTTCAGCGACAGGACGTTAGGCACCTTGCCGCGTGACAGCACGTTCATGTTGAGCGGGAAGCGGCTTTCAAGCTCGGTGAGCTTGAACAGCGATTCCATCAAGATACCGGGATCGACGGAGCGGCTCTTGGGCACCAGCACGACGCGGATGTCCTCCGCGCTTTCGTCCCTGATGTCCTCGAGCAGCGGCAATTTGCGCGCCATCAGGAGCTCGGCGATCTTCTCGATCAGCCGCGCCTTCTGCACGCCATAGGGGATTTCGGTGACGACGATGCTCCAGGTGCCCCTGCCCTGGTCTTCCTGGCTCCATTTTGCCCGCACGCGAAAGCCGCCGCGGCCGGTTTCATAGGCTTCGAGGATGGAGGCTCGGCTGTCGACGATGATGCCGCCGGTCGGGAAATCCGGGCCCTGGACGAAATCCATCAGCTTGGCCACGAGCGCGTCCCGATGCTCGATCAGGTGAAGGGCGGCGTCGCAAAGTTCGGCCGCGTTGTGCGGCGGGATCGATGTCGCCATGCCGACAGCGATGCCGGACGAGCCGTTGGCCAGCAGGTTGGGGAAGGCGCCCGGGAGCACCACCGGCTCCTCGTCCTCCTCATTGTAGGTGGGCCGGTAGTCGACGGCATCCTCGGTGATGCCCGCGAGCAGCTCGGTCGCCACATCGGTCATGCGCGCTTCGGTGTAGCGCATGGCGGCGGCGTTATCGCCGTCGATGTTGCCGAAATTGCCCTGGCCGTCGACCAAGGGGTAGCGCATCGAGAAATCCTGCGCCAGCCGCACCAGCGCATCGTAGATCGACTGGTCGCCATGCGGGTGGAACTTGCCCATCACCTCGCCGACGATACGGGCGCATTTGGCGAAGCCTTGGTCGGGGTTGAGGCGCAGCAGGCGCATGGCGTGCATGATGCGGCGATGGACGGGCTTCAGCCCGTCGCGGACATCGGGCAGCGCCCGGTGCATGATGGTCGACAGCGCATAGGCAAGATAGCGCTCTTCCAGCGCCTTCTTCAGATCGACCGGTTCGATATGATCGCCGCCACCATTGTCAGGCGGCAAAAGCCTTTTTCCCATGGGCTGGAACTAGCCGAGCGGGTGATTCGCGGCAAGAGGGCAAGCCTTGAAGCGGGTGCATGCCCTGCCCTGCAACACGAAGCCGCAGGCAAGCCCGCCAGCCAACATCAATCCGTTACATGCCGTCTCTATTGCGAAGCGCGACGCTCGGCGGCCCGGTCTCCAGCATGTTCGGATCGGGTTTGCCTTTCGCCGCGATTTTTGACCATTGTGGCGGGATGCGCCTTTTTCCCGTCCAGTTCGTCACTGAAGGGTGATGGCGCCAAAAATTGAAAAATAATTTTCAGGACACTCGCAGGGGCATTCGCGATGACAATCAAACGCTCGACTCTCAGGAAATTCGCCTTTTCGACCTTCTTGCTCACACTGCCGCTGAACGCGGCGCTCGCCCAGGACACCGCGGTCGCCGACCGGCTGAAGGCGGCACTTGCCGCGCAGGGCGTCAACATCTCCTGGACCGGCGTGACCGGCGACAACGCCAGCATGGTGTTGCAGGGCGTATCCATCAAACCGGGCGCGGAAAAAGAAGCCTTTCCGATCGGCGACGTCAAACTCGAAGGCGTGACCGAAGCCAATGGCGGCTATGATATCGCAACCGTGTCGACCTCGGCCTTCGAACATAGCAAGGACGGCGTCACCCTCAATCTCAGCCCCTTCGTCATCCATGACATGATGGTTCCGGCCGAAGGCGCCAGCGGCCCGCTGGGCCCGCTGATGATGTACAAGTCCGCTGAACTGTCGAACATGACGGTCAAGGTCGCCGACAAGACGGCTTTCGCTATGGATGGGCTTGCCATCCAGATCACGCCGCCGGCGGACGGCAAGGCGATGGAATTCACCGGCACCACCGAGAAGTTCAATGCCGACCTGACGCTGGTCGAGGATCCCAAGTCGAAGGAAGTCATCAACGCACTCGGCTACCAGAACATTGCGGGCAATTTCGAGATGGCCGGCACCTGGCAGCCCACGGACGGCAAGATGGAGCTGTCGAAATACAACATTTCGGTCGAGAATGCCGGCACGCTCGGCATGACCTTCGACCTGGGCGGCTACACGCTCGATTTCATCAAGTCGCTGCAGGAAATGCAGAAGAAGATGGCGGCGCGGCCTGAAGGCGCCGACAATTCCGCACAAGGCATGGCCATGCTCGGGCTGCTGCAGCAGCTTTCCTTCAACAGCGCCTCGATCCGCTTCGACGACGATTCGCTGACCAACAAGGTGCTGGACTATGTCGGCAAGCAGCAAGGCATGTCGGGCAAGGACATCGCCAACCAGGCCAAGGCGATCGTGCCGTTCGGCATGGCGCAGCTCAACAATCCCGAGCTGACGGCGCAGGTAACGGCGGCGGTCGGCAAATATCTCGACGACCCGAAGAGCCTCGAAATCTCGGCCAAGCCGCCGGCGTCGGTGCCGTTCGCGCTGATCATGGCGGGCGCCATGTCCAATCCAACCGACCTGCCGAAGACGCTCGGCGTCACCGTCAAGGCCAACGAAGACTGATCGAAGCGACCTCGACTTGCTTCAGGATACGAAAAGCCCGGCAGCGATGCCGGGCTTTTGTCTGGGATTCTCAAATCGAACGAGTCGCTTCGGAGGGTTCTTTAAAGCGCCGTCCGAAGCGCCATCACGCCTCTTTCTTGATCGGCGCGACACGCAGTGACAAGTCGCGAAGCTGCTGCGGCGTGGCTTCCGACGGCGCATTCATCAACAGGTCGTAAGCCTGCTGGTTCATCGGGAACATGGTGATCTCGCGCAGGTTCTTGGCTCCCACCAGCAACATCACCACCCGGTCGATGCCGAACGCCGCTCCGCCGTGCGGCGGCGCGCCGTACTGGAACGCACGGTAGAGGCCGCCAAAGCGTTCCTCGACGGTCTGGCGATCCAGGCCGACCATCTCGAAGGCCTTGACCATGGTTTCGGGCAAATGGTTGCGGATGCCGCCCGAGGCGATCTCGAAGCCGTTGCACACGGCGTCGTACTGGAATGCCTTGATGCCGAGCGGCTCCTGGTTGTTGAGGGCGTCGATGCCCCCCTGCGGCATCGAAAACGGGTTATGGGCGAAATCGATCTTCTTCTCGTCCTCGTTCCACTCGAAGAACGGAAAGTCGACGATCCAGCACAGCTCGAAACGGTCGCGGTCTACAAGGTTCAGTTCCTCGCCGGCGCGGGTGCGAGCAGCGCCCGCGAAGGAGACGAATTTCCTGGGATCGCCGGCGACGAAGAAGGCGGCATCGCCATCGGCAAGGCCCAGTTGAAGACGGATCGCCTCGGTGCGCTCCTCGCCGATGTTCTTGGCAAGCGGACCCGCGCCTTCGATTTTCTCGCCTTCCTTGCGCCAGAAGATGTAGCCCAATCCGGGCTGCCCCTCGCCTTGCGCCCAGCTGTTCATGCGGTCGCAGAAGGCACGGCTGCCCCCGGTCCTGGCCGGAATGCCCCAGACCTCGGCCTTGGGATCGTTGGCCAGGATGTTGGCGAAGACCTTGAAGCCGGAATCACGAAAATGGTCGGAGACCGCCTGCATCTCGATCGGGTTGCGCAGATCCGGCTTGTCGGTACCGTATTTGCGCATCGCAACATCATAGGGAATGCGCGGCCAGTCCTTTGTGACGGGCTTGCCGTTGGCAAAGGCCTCGAAGACCGATGTCATCACCGGCGCCATGGTGGAAAGCACGTCATCCTGCTCGACAAAGCTCATTTCGAGGTCGAGCTGGTAGAATTCGCCGGGCAGGCGGTCGGCGCGCGGATCCTCGTCGCGGAAGCAGGGGGCGATCTGGAAATAACGATCGAAACCCGAGACCATGATCAGCTGTTTGTACTGCTGCGGCGCCTGCGGCAGCGCATAGAAGGTGCCGGGGTGAATGCGTGACGGCACCAGGAAGTCGCGCGCGCCTTCGGGCGACGATGCGGTGAGGATCGGCGTCGAGAATTCGGTGAAGCCGACCTCGCCCATGCGCTTGCGCATCTCGGCGATGATCTTCGTGCGCGCCACGATGTTCCTGTGCAGCGTCTCGCGGCGCAGGTCGAGGAAACGGTATTTCAACCTGATGTCCTCCGGATAGTCCGGCTCGCCGAACACCGGAAGCGGCAATTCCTTGGCCGCCGAAAGCACTTCGATCTCGCGCGCGAAAATCTCGATCTCGCCGGTCGGCAGGTTGGCATTGGTGGTTTCAGGCAAGCGCGCCTTGACCTCGCCGTCGACGCGGATCACCCACTCGCCGCGCACCGTCTCGGCGATCTTGAAGGCCGGCGAATCGGGATCGGCGACGATTTGGGTCAGGCCATAGTGGTCGCGCAGGTCGATGAACAGCAGGCCGCCGTGGTCGCGTACGCGATGCACCCAGCCCGACAGGCGAACGGAACTGCCGACATCGCTCTTCCTCAACTGGGCACAGGTATGGCTGCGGTAACGGTGCATTGTCATTGGTAAGGTCCGGGGTGCTGGGTTGCAGGCCGAAGCCCGCCTGAAAATTTGCGCGAAAAGCGCATGGGAGGCCGGGTTTGTCAAGGCGAGTGGGCGGAGGGCCAGGCAACGAACCCGTGTTCACGGAGTTACCTTTGGAGCGTTCGCCGGCGCGCTGGCTGACGGAGCATTAAACGGAAAAACCCGCCTGGGTGGCGGGTCACTGGCGCAAATCAGCACCATAGGTAGTTTGTAGCATTAACTGCCCTCACCTGTCAAGGCGCCAGCGGACAGGCACCAGCGGACTGGCCGTCGTCGGATTTCTTAAACCCGAGTTTCGGAAGCCTTGGATTGAACCACTCCGTCCCGGCCCGGGTCACCCTATGAGCCAAGGCTCGACAGCCGCAGGCGCCGCGCGAGGTGACCGACGACCAATGCGGTGCTTGCGGAGGATGTTGCGGCCTGATGAAGGCGGATCTCCGCCCCGGGCAGCGGCGGCACATAAGGGCCAGGATGGACATCGCGCAGGCCGGACGCGAGCATGCTGCCCTTGACCACGGTAACCGCAAGGCCCTGCTCGACGATCGCCTCCGTCGCGGCAAGACTCGGGCTGACATAGGCCAGTCGCCACGGCCGGCGCGCTCTGTCGAGCGCCTCAACCGCCCACGCGCGAAACAAGCAATCAGGGTCCGACAACGCGACAGGCAGTGGATCGAGTTCCTCGACAGAGTGTGTCCTCGCCGCCGCCCATATCGCCCTTTCGCGGCATATCAGATCGCCCTCGGCCGCACCTTCCGGATGCATGGCGATGACCGCGTCAAATGAAGAGCCGAGCCGTTTCAGCAGCCGCGCGGTGAGGCCGATCTCCATTTCCACCTGCATGAGCGGGAAGCGCACGGCGATATCGGCGAGAAGGCGCGGCAGGATCTTGGTGCCGTAGTCCTCCATGACGCCGATCCGGATGCGTCCCGCCACCCGTTGGTTGGAGACACGGGCAATCGCCTGCTCGTTAAGTGCAAGAATGCGGCGTGCGTCGATCAGAAACCCCTCCCCGGCGGCCGTAAGCTCGACATGGGCCGTCGAGCGACGGAACAGCGAAATGTCGAGGCGCTCTTCAAGGCGCTTCACCTGCAAGCTGACGGTGGCTTGCGTTCGATTGAGCTGCTCGGCGGCTCGCGTGAAAGAGAGCCGCTCGGCAACGACGACGAAAGCCCGCAACAATTCCGGATCGAGACTCCGACTGCTCATAGCGCAAGCTTATCAAGCTCATTGCGTTTATTCGATTCCTTTTACCCGGTTTGCCCGATACCGCTGGGCTCCGAACTGGCAGAGGGGAAGCGATGGAAACTGGAGGCGTGCTCGCGGCGATTCTCTCCAGCGCCTTTGGCGGCACCGCGGTCGGTGCAACGCGCTATCTCGCGCGTTCGCTGGATCCGCTCACCATCGGCGCGATCCGGTTCGGGGGTGGTTTTCTGGTGCTCGCCGCCGTAGCGCTTCTGCGGCGGGACAAGTGGCCTGCGAAAAGCGATTGGCCGGGCGCCGCCGCATTGGGCCTGCTGTTCTTCGGCCTGTTCCCGGTGCTCTTCAACGGGGCCCTTGTCTACACGACGGCGGCGCGAGGAGCTCTGGCGCTTTCGACGCTGCCTGTGCTCACCATGCTGGCAGGCGCGGTTCTGGGGATCGAACCGCCGACGACGCGCAAGATCGTCGGCGTCCTGGTCGCGATGGCCGGAGTGGCTGTCGCGCTTTCCAGCAGCCTGACGACAGCTCCCCAGGGCGCATGGCGCGGAGACCTCCTGATGATGGCGGCGGCATTCTGCATGGCGCTCTACAATGTCTGGTCGCGACCCTTTCTCTCCCGCTGCGCGCCGACATCATTCGCCGCGTTTGGCATGGCCGTCGGCACGGCCTGCCTGTTGGCGCTGTCGATTTTGACTGGAGGCTTGACGCGACTTGCCGCGCTTGACGCGTCTCAATAGGTTGCCAGCGGATACCTGGCCGTAATTTGCGGCGCCCTCGTTTTCTTCCTCTGGGCGTTCGCGCTTGAACGTGCGCCGCCAACGCTGGTTGCCGTTTCGGTTGCCGTGAATCCCGTGACGGCATCGATCTTCGGCGCTGTCTTTCTCGGCGAGCAAGTCAATGCAAACCTGATTGTCGGGCTCATCGCGGTCCTGGCGGGAATAGCCATCGCGTCGGGAGCAGCCGGCGGGTTCGCCGTGGGACGTGGTGAAAGCAGTCGCCGGCGTCCTTGAACGGAAAGGCGGGCACATTCTGTTAGCCCGGGGAATTGCCGCTGGCATTGACGGAAACGATGGTTCAAGAAGGGATCACAGTCATGTGATCGCCTGATGTCCTCCATCCGTCCGCTGATCCCGCTCCTCATCGCCGCAGGCATCCTGCTCGGCGGCAATGGGCTGCAAAGCACGCTGATCGCGCTGCGCGGCGCGCAGGAAGGTTTTTCGGCTTCCGACATCGGCCTGATGGGCACGTTCTATTTCGCCGGCTTCCTGCTCGGCTGCCTAGCCGTCACCCGCATCCTGAAGGCGGTCGGCCATGTCAGGACCTTCTCGGCGCTGGCGGCGGCCGCATCGGCCGGCACATTGCTCCTGGTTCTGGTCATCGACCCGTTGATGTGGTGCGCGGTGCGTTTTGCCGGCGGCTTCTGCTTCGCCGGCCTGTTCACGGTGATGGAGGCCTGGCTCAACTCCGGGGTCAGCAACAAGGACCGCGCCCGCGTGCTTGCCATCTACCGCATGGTAGACATCGGCTCGGTCACCGGCGCGCAGTTCCTCATCCCGATCTTCGGCGCCGGTGGTTTCGCCATCTTCGCCATCATGTCGATGATGATCACGCTGTCGCTGGTGCCGGTGTCGCTCGGCGACCGCTCCAACCCGACGCCGCCGGAAGACGTCAAGCTCGACCTGGCGCGCGTCTGGCGGATCTCGCCGCTCGGCTGTTTCGGCTGCATCGCCGTCGGGGTCACCAACAGCGCGTTCCGCACGCTTTCGCCGGTCTATGCCGAGCAGATCGGCATGTCGGTCGCCGATGTCGTCACCTTCGTCAGCGTCGGAATATTCGGCGGCGCTCTCATCCAATACCCGTTGGGCTATCTCTCCGATCGCTGGGACCGGCGCTCGGTGCTGCTGGCGACGACCTGCTGCGCCATGCTGGCAGCACTGGCGCTGGCGTTCGTGGCGGGAGCCGACCCGTTTCTGAATTTCATCATCATCTTCATCTTCGGCTGTTTCGCCATGCCGCTCTACTCACTGTCGGCGGCGCATTCCAACGACCGCGCCGGCGCAGGCGAGTTCGTTCTGATCAACGCTGCCTTGATGCTGTTCTATTCCTTCGGCGCCATTGGCGGCCCTTTCGCCGCCTCGACGGCAATGCAGTATTTTGGCCCGAGCGCGCTCTTCGTGTTCAGCGCCCTTGTCTATGCGATCTTCATCGCCGTCATCCTCTATCGGATGCGGGCGCGGTCGGGCGTGCCGGCCGGCAAGCGCAGCCGCTTCACCGCGCTTTTGCGCACCTCGACGGTTTTCGCCCGGCTGGCGAGGAGAAACGGCGATCCGGACGGGACGGACGGACCGTGACGCAGCGCCAAAGCTTGACGAAAGCCTTTCCGGCTGAAATCTAGGAAGACCCTACTCCTGCCAAAAGCGATTTGATGCACGTCATCACCACCCAAAAAGAACTCGAGACCGTTCTCGCCGCTTTCGAAAAATCGGATTTCGTCACCGTCGACACCGAATTCATCCGGGAAACGACCTTCTGGCCGATCCTGTGCCTGATCCAGATGGCGGCGCCCGGCACAACGGCGCTGATCGATCCGCTGTCGCCAGACATCGACCTGAAGCCGTTTTTCAGGCTGATGGCCAACGAAGCTGTGGTCAAAGTCTTCCATGCCGCGCGGCAGGACATCGAAATCATCGTCCATCTCGGCGATCTCGTTCCCCATCCGGTGTTCGATACCCAGGTTGCGGCGATGGTCTGCGGGTTCGGCGACAGCGTTTCCTACGATCAGCTCGTGCAGCGCGTCACCGGCGCGCGGCTCGACAAGTCCTCGCGCTTCACCGACTGGCGCCACCGGCCGCTGTCCGAAAAGCAGCTCGATTATGCGCTTGCCGACGTCACCCATCTCATCGAGGTCTACCAGCATCTCAGCGCCGAACTCGAGCGGGAGAACCGCGCCCACTGGCTGAACGAGGAGATGGACGTCCTGACCTCGCGCGAAACCTACGATCCGCATCCGGAGGATGCCTGGAAGCGGCTGAAGATGCGGCTGCGCAAACCGCAGGAGCTGGCGATCGTGCAGGCCGTGGCGGCATGGCGCGAACGCGAGGCGCGCGAACGCGACGTACCCCGCGGCCGGGTGCTCAAGGACGACGCGATCTATGAGGTAGCCCAGCAGGCGCCGCGCGACGCGGCAGCGCTCGCCAAGCTGCGCACGACACCCAAGGGCTGGGAACGCTCCTCGACGGCGACGGCGCTGCTCGGCGCGGTCAACACCGCCCTTGCATTGCCCAAGGAGCAAATGCCGAAACTGCCGAAGACCTTCCAGCCACCGGAGGGCTCGAGTGCCGCCGCGGAACTGTTGAAGGTGCTGCTCAGGATCGTGGCCGAAAGGCAAGGCGTGGCCTCGAAGGTCCTGGCGTCCAGCGACGATATCGACCGTATCGCCGCCGAGGGCGAGGATGCCGACGTGCCCGCGCTGCAAGGCTGGCGCCGGGCCGTGTTCGGAGAGGCGGCGCTGAAGCTGGTACGCGGCGAGATCGGCATCAAGTTCGACAAGCGCAAAATAGCGGTATTCGATTTGTAGGCGGACGCCCCTGCCGCAAAGGGAGGGTACTGCTCAAACCACCCCGAGCAGATGCAGCGCGAACCAGATCCAGCCCAGCAAAAGAATCGCTGCCCCCAGGAAGAAAGACCGGCTGCGCAGGAGCAGATTGTTGCTGCTCAGGTGAACCCAGGCGTGAACATAGCGGGTCGCGACGAAGATCCACATCAGCGCCAGGGTCAAATAATTGACGCCGTTGGTCAGGTGCAGCATCAGGCACAGCACATAGAAAAGCACCGGCAGTTCGAACTGATTGCTGAGATTGCTGGCAACGGTCACGCAGGAGGCCGGCTCGGTCGAGCGCGCCTTGTACTGGCTGACTTTGGCTTCGCCCGATTCGATGGCGGCATATCTGCGCCGGGCCATGACGCCATAGACGATGTAGACCAGCAGCACGTGCGCCAGAATGGGCCAGAAAATCGATGTCTGGTTCATGAACCCTCCCCTGCCCGGTACCCACAGGTCAATTCTGTTTCTGGGCCACCAGCCAGAAGACGGCAATGATGATCACCGGAATTGCGAGCAGCGCGAATTTGGTGACGATCAGCGCCGAGGCGAGAGCCAAGGAATCGGGATTGGCCGACAGGAAATCCGACAGGAGGCGGGCCACGGCGATGTTCTGGGCGTAGTTGGCGATCGTGTAGGGCAGCACCAGGATCAGTGCGAAGATCGATTGTATCTGGCCCGGAAGCACGCGGAAATTCCTCAACCGCCTTCCCGTTGCCAGGATCAGACTGACCAGCGTCACCGACAACAGCGCGGGGAACAGAAGATCGAAGGTCAGATAGTGCCAGACCAGGATGATCTCGCCGCCGCGCCGGCCGAGCGCCGTCAGCCAGGCCATGCCTTCATCCGGCGTGAAGCCGAAAACGCGCATGTCGAGCGACGGCAAACCGCCGCTCAACTGGCGGAAATAGAAGAACTCCATGAGCGTCATGGCGATGAAAACCGCCACCGATGCGGTGCAAAGGGCGGCAGCGTGGCGCGACAGCCGCAGGATGGTCGCGGCCAAATTGCGCCAGAACGTGTCCTGGTCGGGCCGATCAGGCTCCGCCGGGATAGTTGGGGCTTTCGCGGGTGATCGTGACGTCATGGGCGTGGCTTTCACGAAGTCCGGCGTTGGATATGCGCACAAAGGTGGCGCGTTCGCGGAAATCGGCAAGGTCGCGGCCACCGACATAACCCATAGCGGCTTTCAGGCCGCCTGCAAGCTGGTGCAGCACGCCAGACACAGGTCCTTTGTAGGGAACCTGCCCTTCAATGCCTTCCGGCACCAGTTTCAGCGTGTCGCGAACCTCCGCCTGGAAATATCGGTCGGCCGAGCCGCGCGCCATGGCGCCGACCGAACCCATGCCCCGATAAGCCTTGAACGAGCGGCCCTGGTGCAGATAGACCTCGCCGGGGCTTTCGTCGGTGCCGGCAAGCAGCGAGCCGATCATGGCGGCACTGGCGCCGGCGGCAAGCGCCTTGGCCAGATCGCCGGAATATTTGATGCCGCCATCGGCGATCACCGAGGCGCCCGATTTGTGCGCGGTCTCCACCGCCGACATAATGGCCGAAAGCTGCGGCACGCCGACGCCGGCGACGATGCGGGTGGTGCAGATGGAGCCGGGGCCGATGCCGACCTTGACGGCATCGGCGCCGGCGTCGATCAGCGCCTGGGTGCCCTCGGCGGTGGCGACGTTGCCGGCCAGGATACGCACGGAATTGGAGAGTTTTTTCGCCCGCGTGACAGCGTCAAGGACGCGCTGCGAATGGCCATGCGCGGTGTCGATGACCAGAAGGTCGACGCCTGCCTCGATCAGGCGCTCGGCGCGCTCGAAACCGTCGTCGCCGACGCTGGTGGCGGCGGCCGCGCGCAGACGCCCCTGGGCGTCCTTGGTGGCATGCGGGTTGAGCTGCGATTTCTCGATGTCCTTGACGGTGATCAGGCCGACGCAATTGCCCTGCTTGTCGACGACGACGAGCTTTTCGATGCGATGCTGATGCAGAAGCCGCTTGGCCTCGTCCTGGTCGACATTCTCCTTGACCGTGATCAGGTTCTCACGGGTCATCAATTCGTAGACCTTCTGCGCCGGATCGGAGGCGAAGCGCACGTCCCGGTTGGTCAGGATGCCGACCAGCCGGCCGCTCTTGTGGCCGCCGGAGCCGCCATTCTCGACAACCGGAATGCCCGAGATCGAGTAGGTGCGCATCAGCGACAACGCGTCGGCGAGCGTCGCGTCGGGACCGATGGTGACCGGGTTGACCACCATGCCGGATTCGAATTTCTTCACCTGCCGCACCTGCTCGGCCTGCTCGGCCGGCGAGAAATTGCGGTGGATGACGCCGATGCCGCCGGCCTGCGCCATGGCGATGGCGAGCCTTGCCTCGGTGACGGTGTCCATGGCCGCCGACAGGATCGGCACGTTGAGGTCGATGTCGCCGGCGATGCGGGTGCGGATGTCGGTCTGGCCAGGCATGACCTCGGAGTGGCCGGGCTGCAAAAGCACGTCGTCAAAGGTGAGCGCCAGCGCGCCGGTGGACGTTTCGATGATTTTTGCCATGGCCAGCCCTTTGAATGCGGAAAAAGCGCTGGACCGGGATGGACAGCGCGACTCTCTTCTTCCCTTTCAGGATTGGCGGTGGCTGGTACCACGTCCCGGCCCGGAAGAAAAGCCGATCGTTGCGGACGCTTCAGCTTCTATTGCGAACCAAGGAAAGCGTCCAGCAAAGCGTGGCGCGGCGATGCAAAGGGATTGACGACGGTTACACCGCCCCAGGTAAAGCTGTCCTGCAGGTCTTCCGACAGAAGCAGCCGGCAACCCATTTGGGATGCAGCCGAAAGAATGACGGCATCCCAGATGCCGAAGCGATGGTCCGCCGCAAGATCGACAGCCATCGTCATCATCTCCGGCGTCGTCCCGGCAACCGGGAACGCGTCGCGCCAGCTAAGCAGCGCATCCCGAGCCTCCTGGCGCGACCTTCCGGCCTTACGGACGAGGACATTGAACAGTTCACCCAGGACCTGGACCGGAACAATGGCAGCATCTTGTGGAACCTTGCGCAGCAGTTCGAGAACCTGGTCGCGTTTGTCTATGTTGTTAACGCCCTCTGCGTAGGCAAGAATGTTGGTGTCGAGCGCGACCCTCACAGGTCATCCTCGTAGAGCTCATCGCGGGTCCAGCGTCCTGCATTGGCAATCGGCTGCCGTTCGAGCCGCGACAGCAATGCCGCCCGCGAGCGGGAGGCCACGCCCTCGTGCCTCTCCGCAGGCACGATCCGTGCCACCGGCCGGCCATGGCTTGTCACGACATAGCTCTGACCCTCGCGTACCTCACGCAGGATGCGAGAAAATCTGCGATTGGCATCGGCTGCCGAAACGGCCTCTTCCATAATCATAACGCCCTGTAGTTATTTTCACTACAATAGTGATAGTGTCCGCTTTTTGCAAGCGATTGTGTATCGCAGCCGCCACCGGAGGTTGCGGTCTCATAAAAGTGACAGCAATTTAACACGACATTGGTGTCCAGCCGTGATAACCGCCCTGCCTGCCGGCAAACTCCCGGTCGGCAACATCTGGAAATCAAGCCCGGACGCGTTCCTTTGAACCGAACCATTCCGCTCATATTGGCGGTCGCTCTATTCATGGAAAACATGGATTCGACCGTCATCGCGACATCGCTGCCGGCGATCGCCCTCGACATCCACACCAGCCCGATCGCGCTCAAGCTGGCGTTGACCTCCTATCTTGTGTCGCTGGCGATCTTCATTCCGATCAGCGGCTGGATGGCGGATCGCTTCGGCGCCAAGAACGTTTTCCGCGCCGCGATCGCGGTGTTCATCGTCGGTTCGGTCGCCTGCGCTGTTTCGGGCTCGCTGCCGGCCTTCGTGGTGTCGCGTTTCCTGCAAGGCATAGGAGGCGCCATGATGACGCCGGTCGGGCGCCTGGTGCTGGTGCGCGCCACGCCCAAGAGCGAACTTGTCGCGGCGATGTCCTGGCTGACCGTGCCGGCATTGGTGGGCCCGCTGGTCGGACCGCCGATCGGCGGCTTCATCACCACCTACTTCACCTGGCACTGGATCTTCCTGATCAATGTGCCGATCGGCCTGATCGGCATCTGGCTGGCCACCCGCTTCCTGCCTGAAACCGAATCGATGGAGACGCCGCCGCTCGATTTCATCGGCTTCGTGCTGAGCGGGCTGGCGGCGTCCGGCGTCGTGTTCGGCCTGTCAGTGATCAGCTTGCCCTATCTGCCGCCGGCGACCGGCTTCATCACCGTGGGCGTCGGGCTGGTGTCGGGCGCTCTCTACCTCATGCATGCGCGCCGTGCCAGGAACCCCCTTCTGGCGCTCGACTTGTTCCGCAACCAGGTATTCCGCTCCTCGGTGCTTGGCGGCGGACTGTTTCGCATCGGCATCGGCGCCGTGCCGTTCCTGCTGCCGCTGATGTTCCAGATCGGTTTCGGGCTGACGCCGTTCCAGTCCGGCATGATAACCTTCGTCTCGGCGATCGGCGCCATCGGCATGAAATTCGTCACAGCGCTGATCTTCCGCGTCGTCGGCTTTCGTCGCGTGCTGATCGTCGGCTCGCTGGTGGCTGCCGCGTCGATCGCCGTCAACGGGCTGTTCACGCCCGACACGCCCTATCTCCTGATGCTCGCCATGCTTTTGGTCGGCGGCTTCATCCGCTCGATGTTCTTCACCGGCATCAACGCCCTCGCCTACGCGGAGGTTTCGGCCGAGGACACGAGCAAGGCAACGCCGATCGCCGCCGTGTTCCAGCAACTGTCGATCGCGCTCGGCGTGGCGGTTGCCGGCGGCATCCTGGAAATATCGACAAGCATCCATGGCAGGTCGCTGACACTGGCCGATTTCCACACCGCCTTCTTCATCGTCGCGGCAATTTCCGCCGCCGCATCGCTGTCGTTCATGCGGCTCGCGCCCGATGCCGGCAACGCCGTCTCGGGCCACGGCCGCCTGACCATGCCCAAGCCGCTGGAACCGGTGAGGTCGCCGGGCGAGTGAGCTTTTCCCTTCTCCCCTTGTGGGAGAAAGTGGATCAGCGCGCAGCGCCGAGACGGTTGAGGGTGTTCCAGCGGAGTGAGACATTGGCGTTCCCTGGAACACCCCTCATCCGACCTCGCTGCGCGAGGCCACCTTCTCCCACAAGGGGAGAAGGGAAGACGCTACTCGCGGCCCGCCTCTCTTCCTTTGAAATCCTTCGCCAGTAGATACAGCTCCACCGACTCATCGCGCGACGCAGGCGGCTTGACGTGGTGGACGGAGCGGAAATTCTTCTTCAGCATCGAGAGCAGCTCGTTTTCGGCGCCGCCCTGGAACGTCTTGGCCAGGAAATGTCCGCCCGGCTTCAGCACTGACAGCGCGAAATCGGCCGCGACCTCGCACAGATGCATGGTGCGGATGTGGTCGGTTCGCTTGTGGCCGGTGGTGGGCGCCGCCATGTCGGACAGCACGACGTCGGGATCGCCGCCGAGCGCCTCGGCTAGCTTCCGCGGCGCCTCGGGATCGAGGAAATCCATCAACAGCACCGGCGCGCCGGGCACCGCATCCATCTCGAGATAGTCGATGCCGACGACATGCGGATTTTCCGCGGTCGATTTGGTCCGCGCGGCCGCGACCTGGCACCAGCCGCCGGGGGCCGCACCAAGGTCGATCACCTTCATGCCGGGTTTCAGCAGATGGTGCTTGTCGTCGATCTCGATCAGCTTGTAGGCCGCGCGCGAGCGGTAGCCGTCGGCCTTGGAGCGTTGGACGTAGGGATCGTTGATGTGACGCTGCAGCCAGCGGCGCGACGATTCCTTAAGCCCGCTTTTCTTCTTGATCCGCGTCTTCAGCACGCGAATGCCGGCCGAGCCCGGCTTTTCCGGTTTCTTGGTCATTGGTTGATTTCTGTTTTGAGCGGGATCACGTCCTGCCGCGTCCATCGTTGCGCCAGACGCCGTCATCGGCCATCAGCTCGCTCAATATGCCCTCGCGCAGGCCACGGTCGGCGACGCGCAGCCGCTCCGACGGCCACACGGCGCGGATCGCTTCCAGGATGGCGCAGCCGGCCAGCACGAGGTCGGCGCGGTCGGCGCCGATGCAGGGGTTGGCGACGCGCTGCTGGAAATCCCAGCCGACCAGCTTTTCGACCATGCGGTCGACGCTGTCCCTGTCCATCCACAGGCCGTCGACGCGGCGGCGGTCGTAGCGTTCGAGATCGAGATGGACGCCGGCCAGCGTCGTCACCGTTCCGGAAGTGCCCAGCAGATGAAAGTTCGGGCTGGCCTTGAGGTGGCTTAGCCTGTCACGCCCGTCGAAGGCGGCGAGCCGGGCCGCGACGTCGTCGACCATGGCGCCAAAAATTTCGCGCGTCACCGTGCGGCCGCCGAAACGCTCGGCCAGCGAGACGACGCCGACCGGCAGCGACGTCCACGACACGATGTGGTTGGCAAGCCGCGGCGAGCGGCGGCCGGTGAGATCGATCAGCGCGATCTCGGAGGAGCCGCCGCCGATGTCGAACAGCACGACGCCCTGCGTGTCGCGCTCGACCAGCGAACCGCAGCCTGATACCGCGAGCCGGGCTTCGGTCTGCCGGTCGATGATTTCGAGCTTAAGGCCCGCCTCGCGCTCGACGCGCTCCAGGAACTCGACGCCGTTCGCCGCCGAGCGGCAGGCCTCGGTGGCGATCAGCCGCGCCTTCCTGATCTTGCGGTTGCGCAGTTTCTCGCCGCAGACCTTCAGGGCCTCGACCGCGCGGTCCATCGCCGGTTGGCCGAGCCGGCCATTGGCCGTGAGCCCCTCGCCCAGGCGCACGATGCGCGAAAAGGCGTCGATGACGCGAAACTGGCCATGACGCGCCGGCACGGCGACCAGCAGCCGGCAATTGTTGGTGCCGAGATCGAGCGCGGCGAATACCGGCAATTCCGGCATCGGCGGCCGACGAGCCCCAGGTTCGGGCCGCGCCACCGCGATGGGCGGCGAGGCTATGCCTGCGGGTGCAGGCGTCGCGCCAGGGCCGGGCGCCGGCGCTCCGTTCACCGCGGGACGAACACCGTCGCGCGCAAAAACCTTGCGCCCGCGCCTGCGTTTGCGCCTTTTCTTGGGCTTGCCCTTTTGATGATGGTTCGCGTCGCTCGCCTGCCCGTCGGCGGAGCGTGGCTCCGTCGGGCGGCGTTGCTGCCATTTGGCGGTCCCCGGGCCTGCCGGCCCCGGGGAAGCGCTGGACGCCCCCACCTCCGGCGCGCCGGCGCCGGTGTCGCGGTCTTCCACTGTCGTTCCTTCCGGCGCCGCGCGAACCGGCGAACGGACGCAGCAGGCGCTTCTTTGTTTCAAGTTGCCGCCAGACTAACAGCGCCGGCCCGGATCACCAAGTGCCGCGTGGCACGAATTTTGCCGGCTGTCCGCAAACCGCCTGCTGCCGCGTCTTACGCAAAGTGGGAGCAAACAGCGACTTTCAGCACAAATGCATGCGGGGACGGCCGCATGGCCGGGCCGATATTCCCGCTCGGTTGCCGATTTTCCGGCTCTTGCCAGAGCGGCAAGGCCCGGCGGTTGAATAGCCGGCTTCGATGAGGCATTTCTGAAATGAGGGGGCAAAGCGATCGGAATCGCCGACCGCTTTCCCGCAATGACAGCGAAGGAAACGGACCGCAACGCATGGCAATCAGGCAATGAACTGGAGACGCTATTTCTGGCCGGTCGTCGGCATCGGGGCGGTGATTTTCTCGCTCCTGCTGCTCTGGCACGAATTGCGCGGCATTTCGCTCGACGATGTCTGGGACGGTATTGCGGCGATCCCGGCGAGCGGCTGGATCCTGGCGGGGCTGAGCTCGGTTGTCGCCTATGCCTCGCTCGCCGGCTACGACCACATCGCGCTCCTGCATATCGGCAAACGCGTGTCGTGGCTGTTCGTCACGCTGTGCTCCTTCACCACCTACGCGCTGTCGCACAACATCGGCGGCTCGGTGTTTTCGGGCGCCGTCATTCGCTACCGCGCCTACGGCACGAGGGGATTGAGCGGACAGGATGTCGGCGTGCTGGTGGCGATCTGCTGGATTACTTTCGTGCTGTCGACCGTACTTGCCTCCGGCCTCGTTCTGGTGTTCGAGCCGCAGATCATCGATCGCTTCTCGGGCATTGCCCATCACGGCCTGTCGCGTGCTGCGGGCATCGTCATGCTTGCCGTCGTCGCCGCCTACATCTTCGGCAGCTGGCTGCATCTGAGGCCGCTCAAGATCGGCAGCTTTCAGATTCACTATCCGGCGCTGCCGATCGTGGCGCGGCAATTGCTGATCGGCCCGATTGAGCTCCTGGCGGCAGCCGCGATCATCTTCTTTGCCCTACCTGGAACCCATAACCCCGGTTATTTCGTGGTGCTCGGCGTGTTCCTCGTCTCCTTCTCGATCGCGCAGATCTCGCATGCGCCGGGCGGGCTGGGCGTGTTCGAGGTGGTGTTCCTGGCCGGGCTCTCCGACATGGACCGGGTGGGCGTGCTGGCGGCCCTGCTGGTGTTCCGGCTGTTTTATCTCATCGTCCCGCTGTTTCTGGGCCTGGGCATCGTGCTCTACTTCGAGCGCTCGCAGTTCGGGCGGACAGGGAGCTGAGGCGCCGCGCCGAAACATCACAATTGAAACACCGGCAGGCTTGACTATTTTCCGCTGGCGGCTACAAGGCAGCGCTCACAGCGGTTCGCCCGCTCGGCCCGCGCGGTTCATGACCGCGCCTGCTGGGGAATAGGTTAACGGTAGACCCACGGACTCTGACTCCGTTAGTCCTGGTTCGAATCCAGGTTCCCCAGCCAGCTTCACTCTCACCGTCCGCACCAGACCAACCAGCCTGATCCGTCCGTCTCGCGATCAAACAGGCAGCCCGATCATCACAGGTTGAAATATCGGGGCGGCCTCTTACCTCCGTGAAGGGCGGGCGAACAATCCAGCAGATCGGAGAGCGGTTTTGGCGTCTCGCGGGATTCGACTACCGGCTATCCTGTTTCTTCTCACCGGCATGGTCACGCTCTGGTCCTGCGTCGTTCCCGACGATACGTCCAAGCTTGCGAAAGAGGATCCCACGACGGCAGCCGCCCAAAAGGAAATGGTCGGTCTCAGCGAAGCGGATCTGCGAATGTGCGCGGGGTTCCCCACCGCCACCGCCGACGAAGGAGCATCGGGACAAATCTGGAGCTACGAGCGCGCGGTGCAGCGGGGCAATGTCAATGTCGTGCTTCCTACCTTCGCGGTGGGCCCTATCCCTTCCGTTGGCGGTTCGTTGAATGTCGCTCCGGGCGGTTATTGCAACACACAGGTGCGCATCGTCGATGGCCGTGTGGCTGAGGTGGCCTATGCCGGCGACAACAACCTTCCAAACCGCCGCGATGGGCTGTGTGTCAGCGCCGTCGACGCATGCGTCGTCTATGCACGCAAACAAAACAAGGCCAGGCTTGGCAGTTGAGGGGCGTTCGGCACCGGCGCGGTGAGCCCGGCGTTGCCATAGGCGCTGCACGGGCTGGTGCAATGCGTGACATGGCGCGGCGAGAGCGACGCGTTGCCGGCACTGCAGGCAAGGTTGGCCAAGGCGGATGTGCCGATCAGTTCGTCATGCCCGTGCAGGACGAGCGTGCAGCCGGCGCCGAACTGCTGCCGTTGAGGCCTATCGACACATGCATCCGCGACGACCGGGCGCTCCTGATCCGAGTTCGCTTGCTGGCAGTCGGTGATCGCGACCCGGGTGCAGAGGAATGGAACCAGATCGATCCTGCAACGTCATAGAAGCAGGTGCTCATGCAGGAGTGTGACGTCGATGACCAGGCTCCTTCTCGTCGCGGCGGTTGTGCTTGCCATGGCGTGCGGCGTATCAGCGGCGGCAAAGCTGGATGCCGCAACCGTCAACAACGCGCAATTCGACGACAGCGAAGCAAAAGGCGTCAGTGCGACCGTGCTGAAGGCGCAAATCCTTCTGGATCGAGCACGCTTCTCGCCGGGCCTGATCGACGGCCGCGCCGCAGAGAACTTTGCCAAGGCGGTCCGGGCATTTCAGGCGGCCAACGGGTTGCCTGCCGATGGCAAGCTCACGCGCGAGACCTGGGACAAGCTGGCCGCGACGTCCCCGAGCCCGGTGCTCGAGACCTACGAGTTGACGCGCAAGGATGTGCGCGGACCGTTTACCAGGCGAATTCCGGCGCGCATGGAGAGAATGGCCCGCCTGCGCCGGCTCGGCTACCACAACGCGGCGGAAAAAATAGCGGAGCGCTTCCACGTCAGCCAACAATTGCTTCAACGGCTCAACCCCGGCGTCGGCTTCAGGAAGGCCGGGCAAAAGGTGCTGGTGCCTGCCGTCACCCGAGGCGATCCGCCCGCAGGTGTTGCTGACGTCGAGGTCGACAAGGGCGCCCGCCAGCTGCGCGTGCGCGACCCTTCCGGCAAAGTGCTTGCGGTGTACCCCGCCTCGATCGGCAGCCAGGAGAAGCCGGCGCCGAGCGGCCAAGCGGAGGTCAAACGCGTGGTGCACAACCCAACCTATCACTACGATCCCGACTTCGCCTTCAAGGGGGTGAGGACCAAACGCCCCTTCACGATCGCCGCCGGGCCAAACAATCCGGTGGGTTCGGTCTGGATCGATTTGTCCATCGAAAGTTACGGCATTCACGGGACACCCGACCCAAGCAAGATCGGGAAAACCTTCTCGCATGGCTGCATCAGGCTGACCAATTGGGACGCCGAAGACCTCGCCTCCGAAGCGCACGAAGGCACGAAGGTCATCTTCACCGGCGAGCCGGTGGGATCAATCACCCAGGGATCGCCGTAGCGGCATCCCGGGAGCGACTCGCTTCGACTTGGCTGCTGTCCCTAAGGCGCTGCCACCTTGACCGTCAGCCGGCCGGCGCCTCAATTCACGGCTGATCTACCCCAGCCACTTCTCATAGTCGGATACCAGCAGGTGCAGCGGGGCGACGTCCTCGTCGATGTCTGCGAAGCGGCCGATCGGCTCGCGAAACACGTTGTCGGTGAGATCGTCATTGACGGTCGACACCTCGCCGATCAGCACGTCCTTGCCTTCGGCCCAGAAGGCATGCCAGACACCGGGCAGCAGCGTGACGCTCTGGCCCGGATCAAGCTTCAGCAGCCCGCCCGCCGGCAACCGGTGGATGGTTCCGTCGACCGGCACCGACACCTCGGCCTTGGGATCGATGCCGCCGTCGCGATCGTGCATGAACAGTTCCAGCACCAGCTTGCCGCCGCCACGGTTGATGATGTCCTCGGCCTTGATGTTGTGGCGGTGCATCGGCGACAGCTGGTCCTTGCGCGAGATCATGATCTTCTCGGCATAGAGCATGCCCATGCCCTTCTTCATGTCCTCGTAGCGGCCGTTGCGCACGGTGAACAGGAACAGGCCGAGCTCCTTGAACTTCTCCTGGCCGTAATCGGTGATGTCCCAGCCGAGCCGTGAGGTGAAGATCGCAGAGGAATCGGCCTGGCGCGCCTTCATCTCTTCCGGCGGCCAATAGGCGAAGGGCGGCATGATGTAGCCGAACGAGCGGATGAAAGCGTCGGCTTCGCGGATGATGTCGTTGATGGCGGAGCGTTTCATGATCGTGGTCCTCGTGTCGACTTTTCCGACAAATCGCATAGCCGAACGGCGATGCGGTGTCGATCCGTATTGCCCCGCCCCGGCTTGCGGCCGGGACGCATGGAACCACGGATCCGCTCGGCTGGCCGGGTGACACAAGGCACTTTCAGGGCCATAACCGCTGCGGATTCCACAGGGTGACAGATGATGCCGACCATCCACGACCTCGATACGCCATCGATCCTGATCGATGCCGCGCGCGCCGAAGCCAATATTGCCCGCGCGCAGGCGCATGCCGACCGTCACGGGTTGAAGCTCAGGCCGCACATCAAGACCCACAAGCTGCCTTATTGGGCGAAGAAGCAGGTCGCCGCGGGCGCGGTCGGCATCACCTGCCAGAAGATCGGCGAGGCCGAGGTGATGGCCGATGCCGGGCTGACCGACATTTTTCTCCCCTACAACATCCTTGGCCGCGCCAAGCTGGAGCGGCTGAAGGCGCTGCATGGGCGCGTCACCCTATCGGTGACGGCGGACAGCATGGAGACGATCGAAGGCTTGGCCGCCACCTTCACCGATGCCGGCCATCCCCTGCCGGTCCTGGTCGAGTGCGACACCGGCATGGGCCGCTGCGGCGTGCAGACGGCTGGAGAAGCGATCGGGCTGGCAAGACAGATCGACACGGCAAAGGGCCTCGCCTTTGGCGGGCTGATGACCTATCCGGCCGCGGGCCGTGCGGCGGAGGCCGAGGTCTGGCTCGCCGACGCCAGGCAGGCGCTGGCCTCGTGCGGCTTTGCCTGCGAGCGCGTCTCCAGCGGCGGCACGCCGGACATGTGGCGCTCCGGCGAAGACAGCGTCGTCACGGAATACCGCCCCGGTACCTACATCTATCTCGACCGCTACCAGGTCGCCAAGGGCGTCGGCAGTCTCGACGATTGCGCGCTGACAGTGCTGTCGACCGTGGTCAGCCATCCAACGGCGACGCGTGCCATCCTCGACGCCGGCAGCAAGGCGCTGTCGAGCGACACGCTGGGGCTCGCCGATTTCGGTGAGCTGCTCGGCGTTGCGGGAGCGCGGGTGACGGGCTTGAGCGAGGAACACGGCACGGTCACGCTGTCGGGCGATGGCAAGCTTCGCATCGGCGAGCGCGTGCGCGTGGTGCCCGATCATTGCTGCGTGGTGACAAACCTGTTCAATGAGGTCAATTTGATCGACGGCGAGACGGTGCTGGAAACCCTGCCGGTGGCCGCGCGCGGGCGGATGGGATGACTTCTTTGGCCAGGCGCGGGTGATTCAAGCCGGCTGACGCTCAGCCTGCCGGGCCGCGACCCGCCGCATGGCGATGACCCGCCGCCGGCGGATTTCGGTACGCATCGCCATCAGGTGCAGCGCGAAGAACAGCACCGTGAAGCCGATGGCCATCACCAGCAGCGGCCACAGCATCGAGGGGTCGATGGTCGATCCGCCCATGCGGAACACCGAGGCCGGCTGATGCAGCGTGTTCCACCAATCGACCGAGAATTTTATGATCGGGATGTTGATGAAGCCGACCAGCGTGATGATGGCGGCGGCCCAGGCGGCGCGGCCGGCGTCATCGAGCGCGCGGGTCAGCGCGATGATGCCGAGATACATCAGGAACAGCACGAAAACCGAAGTCAGCCGCGCGTCCCACACCCACCAGGTGCCCCACATCGGCTTGCCCCAGATCGAACCGGTGATCAGCGCCAGCGCGGTGAAGACGGCACCGATGGGGGCCGCCGATTTCAATGCGACATCGGCCAGCGGATGGCGCCAGACCAATGTGCCGAGCGCCGAGAGCGCCATCAGCGTGTAGCACATCATGGCCAACCAGGCGAAAGGCACATGGATGTACATGATGCGGACGGTGATGCCTTGCTGGAAGTCCTCGGGCGCGGTGAAGCTCATATAGAGCCCGGCGGCAAGGATCAGCGCCGCAATCGTCGCCAGCCACGGCACGACCCGGTCGGCAAGCGCCACGAACCGTGTCGGGTTGGCAAGATCGGTCCAGCCGCTCAGGCGTGAAGTGCTGTCGCTCATGCCGCTTTAAATAGCCCGGCTATGCGTCTGGGGCAATCGAGGGAGTGTCGCAGGCCTTGTCACCTCCCCTTTGTGGGAGGGTCGCTGCGAAGCAGCGGGGTGGCGGTGGCGGCGCTCCCCCACCGGACCTTCGGTCCGACCTCCCACGAGGGGAGGTAAAAGAACCCGCTCAGGCGGCCTCGCCCTGTATCGAGCGGCTGAGGCGGCGGACCTCTTCGTCGTTGAGCAGGCCGCCCGCGCGCAGCAGGCTGGCGAAACGGCCGTTGCGCAGCGACAGTTCGGCGAAGCCGCCCATTTCGACCACCCTGCCCTTGTCCATGAACACGACCAGATCGGCGTCGCGGACGGTGGTCAGGCGGTGGGCGATGATGAAGGTGGTGCGGTCGCGGCGCAACTCGTCGATCGCTTCCTTGACGCGGTCTTCTGTCTCGACGTCGAGCGCGCTGGTCGCCTCATCCAGCACCAGGATCGGAGCATCCTTCAGCACGGCGCGGGCAATGGCGATGCGCTGGCGCTCACCGCCGGACAACTGGCCGCCGCGTTCGCCGACCACCGTGTCGTAGCCATTGCTCTTGGCCAGGATGAAGTCCTGTGCGGCAGCCGCGTCGGCGGCGGCATGGATCTCGTCGTTGGTCGCATCGGAGCGGCCGACGCGGATGTTGTCCTCGATCGAGCGGTTGAGCAGGCCGGCATCCTGGAACACGGTGGCGATCGAATGGCGCAGCGACTTGCGGGTCACGGTGCGGGTGTCGATGCCGTCGATCAGGATACGACCGGTGGACGGCGAGAAGACGCGCTGCAACAGATTGATGAGCGTGGTCTTGCCGGCGCCGGTCGGCCCAACGATGGCTACGGTCTGGCCCGCCTGGACCTCGAACGAGACGTCGTGGATACCCTGCCCCGAATTGGCGAATTCGAAGCCGACATTCTCGAAACGGACATGGCCTGTGACGTTGGTGAGATCGCGCAGCCCGTCCGGTTCGGCGGCGTCGGCCGCCGAGTCCTCGAGATGGTAGAAATCCTCGAGCTTGGCGCGGGCCTCCGAAATCTGGTTGGCGAATGCCGACATCTGGTCGAGACGGGCGATCAGCAGCGTTGCAAAACCGGTGAAGGCGATGACGTCGCCGATGCGCAGCTGGCCGTGGGTGACCAGATAGGCGCCGATCAAAAGCACCACCATCATCGAAATCGTCGACGACAGGCGATGCAGTGCGTTGGCCATGGCCCACCAGTCGAGCACAGGGTTCTGCGCATCGAGCAGGTTCTTGACATAACGGCGCAGCGTATCGGCCTCATGGCCGAGGCGGTTGTAGCTCTGCAAAACGGCGACGTTGCTGACCGAGTCCGTCACATGGGCGAATACGGTGTGATAGTGGCGCTCCACGGCGGCCTGGCCCGCCTTGGTCCGCTTCATCACCAGCCGGCCGATGCCAACATAGAGCACGCCAAGCGCCAGCAGCACCATCGACATGCGCACGTCCATGCTGAGCGCGGTCGGGATCAGCAGGAACAGCGCGACGGCGGTGGACAGATGCTGGCGCATGAATTCGAGCCAGAGGCTGAACAAGGTCTCCACGGCACGCAGCAGCGTGTGCAGGGAATTGGACGTGCCGCGCTGGTGATGCCAGGCGAGCGGCATGGTTATGACGCGCTCGAAGGAGTCGCAGAGCACTTCGCTGCGCCGGGCGTGGGCGAAGCGGTCGGCGCCCCGAGCCACAAGAACGAATGCGATGATGTTGAAGGCGCCGAGGCCGGCCCAGAGGGCGAGCGTCGAAAAGACGGAGCCGTGTGCGGAAATCGCGTCGATCACGCGACCGAACATGATCGGCTCCAGGATGGCGATGATGGCCAGCGCGACATTGGCCGAGCAGATCAGCGCCACGCGTTTCCTGTCAGCTGCCAAATAACCGAGCGCTCGCCAGTAGATTTGCAGAAGGGACACTTCAGCTACTCCGCCAAAACATTTATTGTGCACTGCACCATTTCTTGACACGTATCGGTTAACGCGTCGCAAAACAATGCCCGTCTATCCCTTCCGTTCCCGTTTAGCGAACAAAAGATGACGACGATGCGAAATCTCACGTGATCACCTAACGGGTTGAGATAAAAGGTGAAATGTCAGCCTTGCGGCAAAATCATGGCAGCCGCTGAGCGCTGCCACATTTTTAATCACGGGGAACTTGCCCGGCATGCCCCGACCGGGTGCGCCGGCTGCCGAAGCGGAGATCTGCAAATAGACAAAAGACTATCCCGCGCGTTCCGGAGGATGCGCGGGATAGGGTTGAAGCTGTTGATTTTACGAAGGTATCTTCACGACGACTTCGACCTTGCTACCGGCCTTCGGTTGGAAAGACGCGGATTTCGTCTTCGAACCATCGACTTCAAGCGAGATCGACTTGGTCTTTTTGTCGCGGAGGACATGTACCGTGACTTCGGCCCCCAGCATTTTGAGCGTGGCGGCGTAGCCATCCCAGTGGCTGGGCAGTTTCGGCTTAAACGTGATCTGCTTTCCACGCCGCTCGATGCCGAGAATGCCTTCGACCGCCGCCCGGTACAGCCAGCCCGCCGAGCCCGTGTACCACGTCCAGCCACCGCGGCCGCCCTTGTTGTCGCTGGCATTGCCGTCACCGGCGTAGATGTCGGCCGCAACCACGTAGGGCTCGACGCGGTAGCGTTCGGCCGCGGCCTCGTCCAAGGCGTGGTTGACCGGGTTCAGCATCGAGAAGCAGCGATAGGCCTCGTCGTTCAGCCCCATTTCGGCCAGCGCGATGACAAACCAGGTGGCGGCATGGGTATACTGGCCGCCATTCTCGCGAACGCCCGGCGGGTAGCTCTTGATGTAGCCCGGATCCTTCTTCGTCTTCGAAAAGGGCGGCGTGAACAGCTTGAGGATCTTAAGTTCGTCGTCGACGAGCAGCTTGGTCGCCTGCTGCATCGCCGTCGTCGAACGCGCCGGATCGCCCTCGCCCGAGAGCACGCTCCAGGACTGGGCGATGGAGTCGATCCTGCACTCCTGGGATGAGCGCGAACCGAGCGGCGTGCCATCGTCAAAACTGCCGCGCCGATACCATTCGCCGTCCCACGCCGTGCTCTCCAGCGCGCGTTTCAGCGCGTCGGCATGCTTTGCCCAGGCCTGCGCGTGCTTGGCATCGCCCTCCGTCTTGGCCACGGCGGCGAAGTCGCCGAGCGTCCGCAGGAGGAACCATCCGAGCCAGACGCTCTCGCCCTTGCCTTGCTCGCCGACGCGGTTCATGCCGTCATTCCAGTCGCCGCCGAGGATCAGTGGCAGCCCGGCGGGACTGCTGCGCGTAATGGCAAGATCGAGCGCACGCGCGCAATGCTCGTAGAGGGACGCCGTCTTTTTGGAAATCTCGGGCGTGAAGAAGGCATCGTGCTCGCCCTCGCCCAGCGCCTGCCCATCGATGAAAGGCAGTTGCTCCTTCAGGATGGTGGCGTCACCCGTCACCAGCAGGTAGCGCGCGGTGGCATGGGCGAGCCACACCACGTCGTCGGAGATCAGCGTGCGCACGCCCGCCCCGGTGCGCGGCAGCCACCAATGCTGCACGTCGCCTTCGGGGAACTGCCGCCGCGCCGCGTTGAGGATCTGGTCTCGCGCCAGCTTGGGATCGTGCGCCAGCAGGGCCAGCGTGTCCTGCAACTGGTCGCGGAAGCCGAAGGCGCCACTGGCCTGATAGAAGGCAGAGCGGGCGCGGATGCGGCAAGCGAGGCTCTGGTAGGGCAGCCAGTGGTTGACCATGGCGTCGAGCGCCTTGTCCGGCGTTTCGACCTGGATCGTGTCGAGAAAGCCGCGCCACTCGCGCTCGTTGTCGGCCAGACGCTGGTCGAAATCCCTGCCCCGATGCTTGCGCACCAAGGCGCTCGCTTCCGCGGCCGAGCCGGCGTCCCCGAGCAGCCAGAACAGCGTGACGTCGCCGCCGGCCGGAACATCGATGTCGCGAGCGATTGCAGCGCAGGGATCGTCGCCGGCCTCCACGCGGCCTGACAATCCCGCGCCGCTCAGCACCGCCTGCGGAAATTCGCTGGTGCCGTGCCGGCCCAGGAACTCGGTCCGGTCCGCTGTCACCGAATGCACGCCGTCATCAGCGGCGAGGAAGGCGACCCGCTCGCCGAAATCGAGCCCGTAGGGGTTCTGCGCCAGCAAGGCGCCGGTGGCGGCATCGCGCGACGGAACGATGGTCGCCGCCGTGCGCGAGCGATGTCCGCCCAGCACCCATTCGGCATAGGCATAAACGCGCAGCCTGGCCGGCGCCGGGCCGGCATTCTGGATGCGCAGGCGGGAAATCTTCACCGGATCGACCGGGTCGACGACATGGGTGAGGTCCATCGACAGTGAGCCGCGCTTTGACCGGAAGGTGGAGAACCCTTGGCCGTGCCACGTCTCGTAAGTCATCGACGGATCGCGCACCACGGCGGCGAGCGGCGAGAAGGCCCGGCCGCTGGCGTGATCATAGATATAGATGCCCTCACCGGGCCGGTTCGAAACCGGATCGTTCGACCACGGCGTCAGCTGGTAGTCGCGGCTGTTGCGGCTCCAGGTGAAGGCAGCGCCTTCGGCGGAGACGTGGAAGCCGAACGAGGCGTTGGAAATGACGTTGATCCAGGGTTGCGGCGTGGTACTGCGGCCGGCCAGGCGCACGACATAATGCCGCCCGTCGCCCTCGAAACCACCGAACCCGTTCCATTGGCTGAGCCCGTGCCCGTCCGCCGCCAGGGCCTGCGAGCCAAAGGAATGCGTCATAGACGCCAATTCCGGCAATGCCGCCGGCTGCTGGACGTCGCGCGCCTGCAAGGCGGCCACCTCGGCACGCTCGATCTGATCGAAGATGGTGCCGTTGCGCGTGTGCAGAACCACGCGGGCAACCGCAAGCAGCGTCTTATAGGTGGTCTCGTCCATCAGGTCGCGGCGCACCGCGAATATGTGCTGGCGCGGTCCGAGCTCCTTGCCGCGCAAACGGCTGTTCTCGCACAGGGATTCGACCGCTCGCTGCAGGTCCTGCACATAGGAGGAGGCCTGTTCGTTGACGACGACGAAATCGATCATCATGCCACGGGTGCGCATGTACTCCTGGAAACGCAGCGCCTGCGCGACGATTTCGAGATCGGCGACGTCGCCGATCCTGACCAGGAAGATCGGGAAATCGCCGGAGATGCTGGTCGGCCACAGGCTCGACTGCTTGCCCAGTCCCGAAGCGATGGATTCGGCCGGCAGGCGCAGGAACGGATCCGGATAGATCAGATAGCGCGCCAGCTTCTGTACGTTGGCGGCGTCGGCCAGGCTGAGGCCGAGATGCCGGGTCTGGACCTGGCTGCGCGTCCAGGCAAGCATGGCCTGTCGGGCAAAGCTCTCCGGGTGATCGAGCCGGGCAATGGCCTCCTCCAGCTCCGCGCGGTTGGAACCGACGACGGTCCAGAAGGTCAGCGATATCTTCTTGTTGGCGGGCACACGCACTTGCCTGCGCAGCGAGGCGACGGGGTCCAGGGTGAAGCCGGAATGGCCGCCAAGCCGGGCGCCCGGATCGAAAGCCGCAGCGTCGACGATGGTGCGGCCGCGGCCGATGAAGGCGCGCCTGTCGGTCTCGGCTTCGGCGTCGCGCGCCGGACCGGACGGGTCGGTGACGAAATGCACCATCGTCACGTCTGGCTCGCTGGTCTCGCGCTTGCGCCGCGTGGCGAAGATCGCCCCATTGTTTGGGGCAATTTCGGTCTCCACGAACATTTTCGAGAAGGCGGGATGGGCATTGTCGGATACTTCCAGGCCCAGCACCAGCTCGGCGAAGGAGGTCACTTCGATGTGGCGGTCGGTCGGTCCCTCGTTGAACAGCGTCACGCGCCGGCCTTCGCCATTGCCTTCCGAGATGACGATGCATTCGACCTCGGAGCGCAGCGTGCCGACCAGTTTGACGAAGCTCGCCTTGTCGTCGGAGAACAGCGTCTGGGCGCGTTCCTCGGCCGCGCGCTTGGGCTCCGCCGTCGCCGACCACCAGTCGCCGGTGCCGGCGTCGCGCAGGAAGATGTAGGAGCCGAGCCGGTCCTCGGTCGGATCCGGCTGCCAGCGCGTGACGGACAGATCGCCCCACCGGCTGTAGCCGGAGCCCGTCGCGGTGACCATCACCGAATAGCGGCCGTTCGACATCACATTGGTCGAACGCAACGCCCGCACAGGATCGAGCACGATGCGGGTGTCGGGACTCTCGGTTTCGGTCTCGTCCTTCGCCCGTTCGTCCGCCTCGGTCCTGACGGTCGCGGTCGGGATGTCGCGCGGCGCCCTCTCCTGGAGCAGAAGTTCGGCCGACTCGATGACGGGATCGCTGTGGAAACGGTCGCGCAGGCGACCCTCGAAAATGGCATCGGCGACCGCCGCGATCGACATGCCGGAATGGTGGGCCATGTAGTTCTGCACGACGACGTGATCGGTGCCTTCCGGCACGCGCTGCGGCGTGAAATCGACCGCGTCGTAATAACCATGGCGGCCAAGCGCGCCGAGCTCCCGCAGGCGCGCGAGATTCTGCACCGCTTCACGAGGGTTGAATTGCGCAGCGAGCACGGTGGCGTAAGGCGCGATCACCGTGTTCTGGCCAAGACCGCGCTTCAGGCCGAGACCGGGCACGCCGAAATTGGTGTACTGGTAGGTCAGCTCGCGGTCGCGGGCGTTGTAGGCCGCTTCCGAAATGCCCCAAGGCACGTTCTTCTGGCGGCCGTACTGGATCTGGCGCTTGATGATCAGCTTGCTGGTCTGGTTGAGAATCGAACCTTGCGGTTCCTTCATCACCAGCGGCGGCATCAGATACTCGAACATCGAGCCGGACCAGGACATCAGCGCGCCCTGGAAGCCGATCTCGACGATCGGCCGGCCGAGCCGGAACCAGTGCTCGGTCGGCAGGTCGCCCTTCGCGATGGCGAACAGGCTGGTCAGCCGCGCCTCGGAGGCCAGAAGGTCGTAGCAGCTCTCGTCGAGCTGGTGCTCCTCGACCCGGTAGCCGATCGACAGCAGCTTGCGCTCCGGTCGCATTAGGAACGAGAACTCCATCTCGAAGGCGAAACGGCGCGTGCGCTCGCGCAAGGTGAGCAGCTTGGCCCGCAGCGCCTCGACGGCATTGTCGTCGCTGTGGGCGTCGTGGACGTGCGCCTCGCAGGTGGCTTCGAGCCTGGCTGCCCAGTCGACGATGACGTCGCTCTGCGGCGATGCCGCCTCGGTATGGATGGCGGTGGCGAGCTTGCGGATCTCCCCGGCCAGCACGGCCAAATTGATGGTCCGGATAGAGGCCATTTCCGGCTGCGCCTTGATCGTGTCAACGGCGCGCCGCATGCCGTCGAGGCGGTCGGCCAGGCGCTGGCGCAGCGGCCGCAGCTGACGGCGGTCGTCGGGCAGCTCGTCCAGGCTCTCGCCGAGGATAGTCACTGTGTCGAGGATGCCTTCGAAATCGCCCTGGAGATGAACCGACGGCGCCTCGGCCCACTCGGCGCAGGCCGCCGCCACCGCCACCAGATGGCCGGCGAGATTGCCGCTGTCGACAGCCGAGATGTAGAGCGGATAGAGCGGCTTCAGCGTGGTGGTGTCGTACCAGTTGAAGAGATGGCCGCGATTGCGCGGCATGCTCTCGATGGTCGTCATCGTCGCGTCGATGCGGGTTATGGCGTCGGACAGGCTGATCCAGCCGAAATCGCGGGCCGAGACGACCGACAGGAGATAGACGCCGATATTGGTCGGCGAGGTGCGCGGCGCGACCACTGGCGCCGGGCTCTCCTGGAAATTGTCCGGCGGCAGATGATGATGCTCCGCCGTGACGAAGGTTTCGAAATAGTGCCAGGTGCGCCGCGCCACGGTGCGCAGCGTATGGATGTCGGACTGCGATATGCGCAACCGGTCCTCGGTTTCGGCCGAGCGGCTGATCCAGCTGGCGATCGCCGGCGAGCCGATCCAGAACAGCGCGAAGAAGAAGGCGACGAAGGCGCCGGTGGAATCGGCCAGCACCGGAATGGCGAGGCCGACGAAGCCGATGATCACGGCGCCGTACATCATGCCGTAGTAGGAGCCGGTGTCGTTGTCGCCGGCCTTGTGCGCCTGCGAGGCGGTGCGCCATTCCAGCAGGTTCTGCCGACTGACGAACAGCCGGTAGAGCGTGCGCACGATGGCGTCGCCCATCATCCAGGCATTATGCGCCATCAGCACGATCTTCAACGCCACCATGGCGGTGCCGAAGGCGACGTCACGCGCCAGCGCGGAGAAATGGCCGCGCGGCGTCTGGTCACCGCTCTTGGGCAGTATGGCGTTGACGACGTCGAAAGTGGGCGCCATGAACAGGCTGAGGATCAGCAATGCCTGCCATTGTGCTGCCTGCGTGAAGGGCAGCAGCGTCCAGCCGGCGATCGCGGCCATCACCCAGAAGATCGGCGTCAGCGAGCGGCGCAGGTTGTCGACCATCTTCCAGCGCGACAGCGCCGGGACGCCGGAGCGCGGATCGAGGATGAAGCCCAGGAGCTGCCAGTCGCCGCGCGCCCAGCGATGGTGGCGCGAGGCGTCGACCGAATAGCGGGTCGGGTAATCCTCGACCAGTTCGACGTCGGTGACGAGCGCCGAACGCGCCAGCGCGCCTTCGAGCAGATCGTGGCTGAGGATGGTGTTTTCCTCGATGCGGCCCTGCAACGCGGCTTCGAAGGCATCGACATGGTAGAGGCCCTTGCCGGTGAAAGAACCGTCGCCGAAGACGTCCTGGTACAGGTCGGACACCGCAAAGACATAAGGATCGAGGCCGCGATTGGCCGAGAAGACCCGTTGGAAGAACGACGCCTCGTCGCCGCTGGTCAGCGAAGCGGTGATGCGTGGCTGCAGGATCGTGTAGCCCGAGGTGACGACGCGCCTGGTGGCATCGAAATGCGGGCGGTTGAGTGGATGGCAGAGCTTGCCGACGAGCGTGGCGACCGCGTCGCGGGTGGTGCGCGTGTCGGCGTCGAGCGTCATCACGTGGACGACTTTTTCCGGCAGCGGCACATCGAGCGGCAGGAAGGTGGTGTCGCTGTCGCCGCGCAGCAGCAGGTCGAGCTCGTGCAGCTTGCCGCGCTTGCGCTCCCAGCCCATCCAGCATCCCTGAGCGGCATTGTAGAGCCGGCGCCGGTGCAGGAGATAAAAGCGCGGTGCGCCTTCGGCGGGATAGCGGGCGTTGAGGCGGGCGATCTCGTCACGGGCGAATTCGAGGATCTCGGTGTCGGCCGCGTCGATCTCGGTCTTGCTGTCGGGCCAGTCCGACAGCAGGGCGAAGTGGATCTCATCCGCCAGATTGGCGAGATAGTGCACTTCGATGTTGCGGATGTTTTCCTCGACGTCGTCGCGCGAGCCGATCAGCGACGGCACCACCACCAGCGTGCGTGCCTCGGACGGCACGCCGTGCCGATAGTCATAGCCGATAAGGCGCGTCGGCTTGAGGAACAGCGAGACAACGGTGTTGAAGAAAGCGAGCGCGCCTTCGCTGGCCGGCACGGCAAACAGCGCCAGCATCAAGACGATCGAAGGCACAGACAGGCCCAGATTGGCAAGTGCATTGCCGGAAACCACCAGCAGCAGAACGGTCAGCGCAAAGACCGGCAGGACGATGCCCAGCCATCCGGTCTTGGCAAAGGTGCGCTTGACGGTCTGACTGACGGTCGGCCGGTAGCCGATCGCCTTTTCCAGTTCCAGCCGGCGTGGCCCGACAAGGAAAAAACCGACATCCGTGTGCGCGTGCGGAACCGCAACGCCAGCGGCGTCGCCGGCGGCCGATGGATTCTCGTTAGCGACCTGGCCAGCCAGTTCGATCGCCTTTTCGGCGACGCGATATTCCGAGAGATTCGAGCGGCGGGCCAGCTCTTCGATCGCGGTCCGGTACTGGTCACGCGAGAAGAAATCGAGCGCGGCGAAGTCGGTGCGCTCGCGCAGCACCGTGTCGATACGGCTGACGCCCTCGAACCACACCGTCCAGTCGATATCGTTGATGAGCCGCAGGCCGCGTATGATGTTGCCGGTCGTCACATTGCCGCTGGACAGCGTATGATGCTCGGAAATGATGATTTCCTCGGCGTCCGAGCCGGTCTTCTCGAGTTCGCCTTCCAGCCACTCCAGCGCCTTGCCTGCATTCTGCGAGCCGTCCCGCAAGCGATAGAGCAGTTGCGTGGCAAAGGTGGTGTCCTGGGCATGCGCGCTGAAATTGGCCAGGATCGCCTGGCGGTCGCGCGTATCGTCGGTCGCCAGCACCTTGTCTGCGACATCATTGGCGATCTGGCGCATCTGCCGGGTGCGGTTGACCCTCACCGCCAGGCGGCGAAGATTTTCGATCAGAACGAAGCGCAACAGCGACGGTAGCGCCCAGAGTTCGCCGATCTTCAGCGGCTCGACCGACTGGAAGCCCTGGACGATGGCCTTGAACATGGTCGCGGAGACGGAGCTGTCGGAATGCGCCACATAGGTCCAGGCCAGCGCCAGCGCGCGCGGCTCGCTGCCGCCGTCGGGCAGCTTCAGTGTCGGCAATTGGCGATAGAAGCGGCGCGGCAGGTCGCGCTTGACCTGGAAAATGGTTTCCTCGACCAGATAGTTGTTGTCGAGCAGCCATTGCGCCGCGGGCGTGATGGTCTCGCCCCTCGCCTGCGCGGCGTTGGTCGAACGGTAGACTTCGAGGATCTTCTTGGCACTGTCGCGGATGCGGGCCTGGAAATCGAACGGCGTCAGGCCGAACAGATCCGCGAGATCGCCCTTGGCCAGGCTTTCACCGAGCAGCCGAAGGCGTTCCTCTGGCAGGAAAATGGATCTTATCGGTTCTTCCGTGATGGGCGGGAAGCTCGCGCTGGTCTTTTCGATCTGTGCTGGATTCGTCTGAATATTCATTGAAAATTCCGTAAGCGGGCACTCAGCGGCGTCACCGCCACGGCAATGGCCCTAAAACCGATTCAAATGCAATTGGTTGCATGCCCAGCTTTTGCCGAAAATTGTTTCCGCACCACGACAAGGCACCGTCTTTTCGACAGTTTCAAAGACGAACGCCTCTCACTCCCGCCGAGACCGATCGACGGAAAGGATTCAGGCTTTTTCGTGATCCCGGCTGGAGCTTACCCTATATTTCGCCGGCATCGCGATCATGTTTGGAAACAAGCGTTAATCGTTGGCTCGAATGCAATCGATCCGGACCACGAATACTGTCGTGTCGTCGGTCGGCTGGATGCGCAGGCCTGCTGCGGCTGAGGCAGTCAGGAGCGCGTCGAGGTGGCCAAGGCGAACAGGCTCGGCGGCGGAAACCACGACTTCCCCACCCAGGCACAGGACGAGGGTCGCGCGGCTTTCAGTCCCGATTTCCGCAGGGGCCGAAATCACGAGACGTTCGAGCGAATGCCTCATGCGGCCGCGACGGGTCATTACGTTGAGATCGGTGATCGGGCCGGCGATCAGTTCGGCGCCGGTCGGCCGATCGGCCGGAAAGGAAAACGGGGCTGAAGCGGCGGTCAGGCGCGCCGGCGGCTGGCCGGCGACATCAAGAATGATTCCCTCGCCCTCCAGCACCGATAGCGTGCGGTCGATGCCGGCAAAGCTGGAGAACGGCCCGCCCCTCTCGACGCGGGCCATCGAGACACGCCAGTCGAAGGCGTCGAGCCCGGCATCGGCCGGCGAGACGGTGATTTCCGTCGTCACGCCGCCGCCGTTCTTCCATGGCATCGATTTGTATCCGGCTGCCCGCAGGACGCGCATCGGTCGGCCCGTTAGCCCAGGATGCCGGGCAAGTTGAGCTGATGCTCCCTGGCGCAGTCGATGGCGATGTCGTAGCCGGCATCGGCGTGACGCATGACACCAGTCGCCGGGTCGTTCCACAGCACCCGCTCCAGGCGCCTGGCGGCCTCAGGCGTGCCGTCGGCGACGATGACCATGCCGGCATGCTGGGAAAAGCCCATGCCGACGCCGCCGCCATGGTGCAGCGACACCCAGGTGGCGCCCGACGCGGTGTTGAGCAAGGCGTTGAGCAGCGGCCAGTCGGACACCGCGTCCGAGCCGTCCTTCATCGCCTCCGTCTCGCGGTTCGGCGAGGCGACCGAGCCGGAATCGAGATGGTCGCGACCAATGACGACAGGCGCCTTGAGTTCGCCTTTGGCTACCATGTCGTTGAAGGCCAAGCCCAGCCGGTGGCGGTCGCCGAGGCCGACCCAGCAGATGCGCGCCGGCAAGCCCTGGAAAGCGATGCGCTCGCGCGCCATGTCCAGCCAGTTGTGCAGATGCGTGTTGCCAGGCGTCAGTTCGCGCACCTTGGCGTCGGTCTTGTAGATGTCCTCCGGATCGCCGGAGAGGGCCGCCCAGCGGAACGGGCCGATGCCGCGGCAGAACAGCGGCCGGATATAGGCCGGCACGAAGCCTGGGAAGGCAAAGGCGTTCTCAAAGCCTTCTTCCTTCGCCACCTGGCGGATGTTGTTGCCGTAGTCGAGCGTCGGCACGCCGACGTTCCAGAACGCCACCATCGCCTCGACATGCTCGCGCATCGAGGCGCGGGCGGCTTTCTCGACTGTTTTCGGGTCGGAAGTGCGCTTCTCGCGCCACTCAGCCAGCGTCCACCCCTTAGGCAGATAGCCGTTCAGCGGATCGTGCGCCGAAGTCTGGTCGGTGACCATGTCCGGGCGCACGCCGCGCCGCACCAGCTCGGGCACGATATCGGCGGTGTTGCCGACCAGGCCGACCGACTTCGCCTCGCCCGCCTTGGTCCAGCGCGCGATCTTCTCCAGCGCCTCGTCAAGCGTATCGGCACGCTCGTCGACATAGCGGGTGCGCAGCCGGAAATCGATGCGGTCGGGATCGCATTCGATGGCCAGGCAGCAGGCGCCGGCCATGACGGCGGCGAGAGGCTGGGCGCCACCCATGCCGCCGAGGCCGCCGGTCAGAATCCATTTGCCCCTGAGATCGCCGCCATAGTGCTGGCGGCCGGCTTCGACGAAGGTCTCGTAGGTGCCCTGCACGATGCCTTGCGTGCCGATATAGATCCACGAGCCGGCCGTCATCTGGCCGTACATCATCAGGCCTTTCCTATCGAGCTCGTTGAATTTCTCCCAGGTCGCCCAATGCGGCACCAGGTTGGAGTTGGCGATCAAAACGCGCGGCGCGTCGGGATGGGTGCGGAAGACGCCGACCGGCTTGCCCGACTGCACCAGCAGCGTCTCATCCTCGCCAAGCGTCTTCAGCGAAGCGGCGATGCGGTCGAAATCGTTCCAGGTGCGCGCCGCTCGGCCGATGCCGCCATAGACCACCAGTTCGTTTGGGTTTTCGGCGACATCGGGATCGAGATTGTTCATCAGCATGCGCAGCGGCGCTTCGGTCGTCCAATACCTGGCGTTGAGCTTGTCGCCGCGGGGGCTGCGCACTTCGCGGATATTGTGGCGAGGATCGGTCATCATTGTCCCTTTCGGATGGGGCGGTGCGTCAGCGCCCGGCCCAGTCAATGGCGGTTTGAAGAATCTGCTTCAGCGTTTCGCGGATTGGTGCTGCAAACCCGGCATCGTAGGGCACCGGCCAATTGCCCGGCCTGCCCTTCTCGTCGGGCTCGCGCATATAGCCACGGTTGGAGAGTTCCATCTGCAGCGCGTGGACGCCCTCGATCGGCTGGCCGAAGCGGCGTGTGATCCAGCCACCCTTGAAGCGACCATTGACGACCCAGCTCTCGCCCGTCGCGGCAAGGATGGCGGCCACCTTTTCCTGCAATGACGGGTCGGTGCTCTTGCCGTCATTGGTGCCGAGGTTGAACACCGGCAGCGTGCCGTCGAACAGGCGCGGCAGCACCGAGCGAATCGAATGGCAGTCGTAGAGAACGATCTTCCCGTGCATGCCGCGCAGCCGGTCGATCTCGGCCTGCAAAGCGGCATGGTAGGGCGCGAAATAAGTCTCGCGGCGCCGGTCGATCTCGGACGGGGTCGGCTCCTCGCCCATGCGGTAGAGCGGATCACCGTCAAATGTCTCGGTCGGGCACAGGCCGGTTGTGGTTTGGCCGGGGTAGAGCGAAACCCCCGACGGATCGCGGTTGACGTCGATGACGGTGCGCGAGATCGCGGTATGGACGACAGTGGCGCCGAGATCGGTGGCGAAGTCGTAGAGCTTGTCGATCCACCAGTCGCAGTCGCGCCGGCCAAGCCAGGGTGACACCAGCCGGCCGTCGAGCCCGGCAAGGTCGACGCCGGTGTGCGGGATCGAGACCAGCAGGGGTGCGGTGCCGCGCGTGACCGTGAGCCAGGAAGGTGTCATGCGAGATCTCCGCAAACTGGCGCTCTACGGCGCCCCCCTCTGCCCTGCCGGGCATCTCCCCCACGAGGGGGGAGATTGGCAGTTTCGGCGCCTCGCTCAAACCTGCAACGTTGGAGATTGGCGAAAGCCTCGATGACAGCCAATCTCCCCCCTCGTGGGGGAGATGTCCGGCATGACAGAGGGAGGCGCGAAGGGACGCGGCCTACCATGGCGAGCATTTTCATGAAGCAATCCCCGGCAGCGCCACCGCGCTCGCCGCCTTCACCGCCGCACCGCTGCGCACCATGGCGATGGCTTTCTCCATGTCGGGATGGAAATGCCGGTCGTTGTCGAGATGCGGCACCTCGGCCCTGACCAATTTGCGCACTGCTTCGAGCGCGGTGCTGGAGGCGAGCGGCGCGTGGAAGTCACAGCCCTGGGTCGCGGCCAGCAACTCGATACCGATGACGGCCGTGGCGTTCTCGACCATGCCCATCAACCGCCGCGCACCGTGCGCCGCCATCGAAACGTGATCCTCCTGGTTGGCCGAGGTCGGGATCGAATCGACGCTTGCGGGATAGGCCTTCTGCTTGTTTTCGGAAACCAGCGCTGCCGCCGTCACCTGCGGGATCATGAAACCGGAATTCAGGCCCGGCTTCGGCGTCAGAAAGGCCGGCATGCCCGACAGCGCCGGGTCGACCAGCATGGCGATGCGGCGCTCCGACAGCGAGCCGATCTCGCAGACGGCGAGTGCGATCATGTCGGCGGCGAAAGCCACCGGCTCGGCATGGAAATTACCGCCCGACAAGGCCGTGTCGTCCTCGGCGAAGATCAAGGGGTTGTCGGTGACGCCATTTGCTTCCGTGCCGAGCGTGTCGGCCGCCTTGCGCAACACGTCGAGGGCGGCCCCCATCACCTGCGGCTGGCAGCGCAGGCAATAGGGATCCTGCACGCGCTCGTCGCCGACGCGGTGGGATTCTCTGATGGCGCTGCCGGCCATCAGATTTCGCAGCGCACCCGCCGTCTCGATCTGGCCGCGATGCTTCCTCAAGAGATGGATGCGCGGATCGAAGGGAGCGTCCGAGCCCTTGGCGGCGTCGGTGGACAATGCTCCCGCGACCAGTGCCGACTGATACAGAACTTCGGCCTCGAACAGCGCTGCCAGCGCGTATGCGGTCGAGAATTGCGTGCCGTTGAGCAGCGCCAGCCCTTCCTTGGCGCCAAGGACGACGGGCTCCAACCCATGCGAGACGAAGGCGACCTTGGCCGGGAAGCGGCCATGCGGAGTGAAGCATTCGCCGACGCCGATCATCACGGCCGTCATGTGCGAAAGGGGCGCGAGGTCGCCGGAGGCGCCGACCGAACCTTGCGCCGGCACCACCGGAATGACATCGTTGGCCAGCATCGCTTCCAGCAGCTCGATGGTGCGCGACCGCACGCCGGAGGCGCCTTGCGCCAGGCTGGCAAGCTTCAAGGCCATCATCAGCCTGCAAACGGCGACCGGCATCGGCTCGCCGACGCCGGCGGCGTGCGAGAGCACGATGTTGCGCTGGAGCGCTTCGAGATCCTGGGCAGGAATGCGGACGCTGGCCAGTTTGCCGAAACCGGTGTTGATGCCATAGACCGGCTCGCCCTTGGCGACGATGCGTGCGACAGCCTCCGCACTCGCCCTGATCTTTGGCCGGCAGGCATCGTCGAGCCTGGGTACGGCGCCGCGATAGATGGCGCGCCAGTCGGCCAGGGTCACGTTGCCGGGCTGCAGTACGAGTGCGGTCATTGTCCTCTCCAGATGCGCGCGTGCAAGGGGTTGAAGCCCATGCGGTAGACGAGTTCGGCCGGGCGCTCGATGCTCCAGATCGCAAGATCGGCGGATTTACCCGCCTCCAGCGTGCCGGTCTGTCCGAGCAGGCCCAGCGCGCGGGCGGCTTCGCGGGTCACGCCCGCAAGGCATTCATCGACCGTCATGCCGAACAGGGTCGCCGCCATGTTCATGGTCAGCAGCAACGACGTCAGCGGCGAGGTGCCGGGATTGTTGTCGGTGGCGACGGCCATCTTGACGCCATGCCTGCGGAATAATTCGATCGGAGGTTTCTTCGTTTCGCGAATAAAATAGTAGGCGCCGGGCAGGATGGTCGCCACGCTGCCCGATCTGGCCATTGCCGTCGCACCTGCCTCGTCGGTATATTCGAGATGATCGGCCGACAGCGCGCCATAGCGCGCGGCGAGCTCGGCGCCATGCAAGTTCGACAATTGGTCGGCATGGAGTTTTACCGGCAGGTCAAGCGCCTTGGCGGCGTCGAAGACCCGTGCCATCTGCTCGATCGAAAACGCGATGCCTTCGCAGAAGCCATCGACGGCGTCGGCAAGCCCGTCGGCAGCGATGGCCGGCAGGATCGTGGCGGCGACGAGATCGATAAAGGCGTCCTTGTCGCCCTTGGCTTCCGGCGGCAAGGCATGGGCACCGAGGAAGGTCGTGCGGATCGTCACCGGGCGCTCTGCGCTCAAACGGCGCGCCGCGCGCAGCGACTTTTTCTCGTTTTCCAGGTCAAGGCCATAGCCGGACTTGACCTCGATGGTGGTAGCGCCCTCCGCAATGAGCGCATCGAGACGTGGCAGTGTCTGGGCGACCAATTGGTCCTCACCCGCGGCACGCAAGGCCCTGACCGACGAGACGATGCCGCCGCCGGCCCTGGCGACCTCCTCATAGGTGGCGCCGGCGAGCCGCATCTCGAATTCGTTGGCGCGGTTGCCGGCATGGACGAGATGGGTGTGGCAGTCGATCAGGCCGGGCGTGATCCAGCGGCCCTCGCAATCGACGATCTCGGCATGCTGCTCGAACGCCGCCGGAATATCGGCTTCGGCGCCGGCATAGACGATGATGCCGTCACGCGCGGCGATGGCGCCCTTTTCGACGACGCCCTGCCCCGCCGCCCCTTCGGCAAAGGTCGCCAGGCGCGCATTGCGCCATATGCGAACCGCCGCCGTCCGGCCCTCTCTCTCTCCAGCCATCATCTTTTCCCTTTGAAAGGATGGCAGTTATGTATATACATATTAAAAAGCACCGCAAGTGCTATTGTCATCATAAGCCAGGATTCGGAGAACAAATTGACGACGATCTTTGCGGAACAGGCGCTTCTGCCGGAAGGCTGGCGAAGCAATGTGCGCATCGCGCTGGGCGAAGGGCGCGTTGCGGCAATCGACGCCGGGGTTGCGCCGAACGTCGGCGACGAGCGCCACGCCATCGTCCTGCCGGGCATGCCCAACCTGCACAGCCACGCGTTCCAGCGCGGCATGGCCGGGCTTGCCGAACTGCGCGGCCCGTCGGCCGACAGTTTCTGGAGCTGGCGCGAGGTGATGTACCGTTTCGCGCTGTCGATGACGCCCGATCAGGTCGAGGCGGTCGCCGCCCAACTCTATGTCGAGATGCTGGAGGCCGGCTTCTCGCGCGTCGGCGAATTTCATTATCTGCATCACGACCGCGACGGAAAGCCCTACGCCAACATCGCCGAAATGGCCGAGCGCATCGCGGCCGCCGCCGCCGAAACCGGCATAGGCTTGACGCTGCTGCCGGTCTTCTATGCGCACTCTTCTTTCGGCGGCGCGGCTCCCAGCGAAGGCCAGCGCAGATTCATAAATGATGTGAACCGGTTCTCACGCCTGGTTGAGAAGTCTAGCGAATGCGTTCGCGCCTTGACTCAAGCGGTCATCGGCGTCGCCCCCCATAGTTTGCGTGCCGCGACGGTCGAGGAGTTGCGACAAGTCGCTGCGATGGCGCCGGGCGGACCGATCCACATCCACGTCGCGGAACAAGTGAAGGAGGTCGAGGACTGCATTGCCTGGTCGGGCGCGCGTCCAGTCGAATTTCTGCTTGGCCATGCCGATGTCGACCCGCGCTGGTGCCTGATCCATGCCACCCATATGACCGATGCCGAGACCGTGGCGATGGCAAAGAGCGGCGCGATCGCGGGGCTGTGCCCGATCACCGAAGCCAATCTAGGCGACGGCACTTTTGCGGCGCCGCTGCTCACGCAACATGGCGGCCGCTTCGGCGTCGGCTCCGATTCCAACGTGCTGATCGGCCTGCCGGACGAGCTTCGGCAACTCGAATATTCGCAGCGCCTTGCCCACCGCGCCCGCAACGTGCTGGCGGTCGCCGGCGGCTCGACGGGCCGCGCGCTGTTCGACGCCGCGCTTGACGGCGGCAGCGTCGCCCTTGGCGCCGGCGTCTCGCGGATCGCCATTGGCGCATCCGCCGATCTCGTCTCGCTCGATGCAGAAAGTCCCTCGCTCGCCAGCAAGACCGGAGACGCGATCCTCGACGCCTGGATCTTCGCCAACGGCGCCAAGGTCGATTGCGTCTGGGTGCACGGCCAAAGGCAAGTCAGCGGCGGCAGGCACGCCAGGCGCGACGCCATAGCGGCGCGTTTCCGCAATGTCATGACCGCGCTTTCGGCAGGCTGATCAGGGACATCCCATGAGCATGGTGGCGACAGCGGAGACGGAGGGCGGCGAGACGGTGTCGCTGCATCAGCGCATCCTGTCCGACATAAGCGAGAAAATCCTGTCCGGCGCCTGGGCGCCTGGGCATCGCATCCCGTTCGAGCACGAGTTGACGGCCGAATATGATTGCTCGCGCATGACGGTGAACAAGGCGCTGTCGCAGCTTGCCAAGTCAGGACTGATCGAACGCCGTCGGCGCTCAGGCAGTTTCGTGCGCCAGCCGCAATCGCAGGCGGCGGTGCTGGAAATCCATGACATCAGGATCGAGGTCGAAGCGCTCGGCCTGCCCTATCGCTACGAGCGGCTTGCGCGCCTGAAGCGGCGCAGCAGCGCGCAAGACCGGGCGCTGCTCGGGCTTTCCGCCTCGGGTTCGGTGCTATCGCTGGAATGCCTGCATTTCGCCGGAGAACGGCCCTTCGCGCTTGAAGAGCGGCTGATCAATCTCTCCGCCGTCACGGAAGCCGACGAGGAAGAGTTCCTCGACATTGCGCCGGGTCCATGGCTGATCGGCCGTGTGCCGTGGAGCGAGGCCGAGCATCGCATTCGTGCCATTGCCGCCGACGAGCGTGTTGCCGAGGCCCTCGACATCGGCCTTGGCGCGGCCTGTCTTGTGGTCGAGCGCCGGACATGGAGTGCCGAGCACCCGGTCACCCATGTGCGCTTCACCTATGCAGCCGAGAGCCACACGCTTGTGGCAAGGTTCACGCCGTCACAGGGATAGCGCCTGCGAACCTCCCCTTGCGGCGAGACGGGTGACGGTGAGCACCGCCCCCCACCCCGCTGCTGCGCAGCGACCCTCCCCACAAGGGGAGGTTAAAGAGCTCAGATCGCCGCGGTGATAATGATCTCGACCAGATATTGCGGACCGGCGAGCTTGGCTTCGCCGGTGGCGCGGGCGGGCGTGTGGCCCTGGGGCACCCATTTGTCCCATTCCGAGTTCATCTCGGCGAAGGTGCCCATGTCGGCCAGCCAGATGATCGCCTGGACGATCTTGGTCTTGTCGGTGCCCGCCTTGGCCAGCAATTCGTCGATCGTCGCCAGAATATCGCGGGTCTGCGAGGCGACATTGCCGCCGGGTTCGCCAACCTGGCCGGCCAGATAGACGGTGTTGCCGTGAATGACGATCTGGCTCATGCGCGGGCCAACATCGATGCGACGAATGCTCATGGTAGGTTCCTTCCTTTGTGGTCGCGCCTCTTTAGAGTTGGCATCGGCTTCGGGCAAGGCCGAGCGCTCCAAATCCCCTTGGACCAGCGGCGCCGGAGAGTCACGGCAAGTTGAGCCGGCAGCCACAATTCCGCTCGATTGGCTTGTTGACTAATGTAATAACATCACATATCCAGTCGACGCTGCCCGGCAGCCGCACTTCCGCCCCCACGGACCGTCAAATGACCGAAACCTGCCTGACATTCCGTGACCTGACGCTTGGCTATAACAGCCATCCGGCGATTCATCATCTGGACGGCGTCATACGCAAAGGCTCGCTGACCGCGGTCGTTGGCGCCAACGGTTCGGGCAAGTCGACGTTGATGAAGGGCATCGTCGGCGTGCTGAAGCCGATGGCCGGCGCCGTGACGCGGGCGCCCGGCGTGCGCGCCGCCTATCTGCCGCAGCAGTCGGAACTCGACCGCAGCTTTCCGGCCCGGGTCGTCGATCTGGTCTCGCTCGGCCTGTGGCCGAAACGCGGGCTGCTCGGCCGCCATACGAAGGAGGATCGCCGATCCGTCAGCGAGGCGCTGATGGCGGTCGGTCTTGGCGGCTTCGAGACACGCCCGATCGACACTCTGTCGGGCGGCCAGTTGCAGCGCACTTTGTTTGCCCGCGTGCTGTTGCAGGATGCCGATCTCATCCTGCTCGACGAGCCGTTCAACGCCGTCGATGCAAAAACGGTGGGCGATCTCATCGCGCTGATCAAGCGCTGGCATGGCGAGGAACGCACCATCATGGTCGTCGTCCACGACCTCGACCTTGTCCGGCAGAATTTTCCCGAGACGCTGCTGCTGGCCCGCCAGCCTGTCGCCTGGGGCGAGACGAAGGAGACATTGCGGTCCGACAATCTCCTGCGGGCCAGGCGCTTCCATGAAGCATGGGAAGAGAACGCGCCGTGGTGCGAGCCGGGCGGGCACGATCATGACCATGACGGACATGATCACGATCATGACGAGCCTGCCCACGCGCAGGACCATCACCACCATCATGGCGCTGGACCAAGGGCTGCCTGATGAGCTTCCTTTACGACCTCTTCATCGCGCCTTTCGCCGATTTCGCGTTCATGCAGCGGGCGCTGTTCGGCTCGCTGATGCTGTCGCTCGGCGCCTGTCCTGTCGGCGTCTTCCTGATGTTGCGGCGCATGAGCCTCTCGGGCGACGCCATGGCACATGCCATCCTGCCGGGCGCCGCCGCCGGCTTCCTGCTTTACGGGCTGGAAATCCTGCCGATGACCATTGGCGGCCTGATCGCCGGCATCGTCGTTGCGCTCGGCGCGGGCGCCGTCTCGCGATTCACCATCCAGCGCGAGGACGCTTCGATGGCGGCCTTCTACCTGATTTCGCTCGCCGTCGGCGTGCTGATGGTTTCGATCCGTGGCTCCAGCGTTGACCTCATGCATGTGCTGTTCGGCACGGTGCTGGCGCTCAACGACGAAGCGCTGACGCTGATCGGCGGCATCGTGCTGGTGACGCTTGCCAGCCTCGCCGTCTTCTGGCGAGCCCTGGTCGCCGAATGCCTCGACCCGCTGTTCCTGCGCTCGGTCAGCCGGTGGGGCAGTCCGGTGCATTTCATTTTCCTCGGCCTGGTCGTGCTCAATCTCGTTGGCGGCTTCCAGGCGCTGGGCACGCTTCTGTCGGTCGGGCTGATGATGCTGCCGGCGGCAGCCGCCCGTTTCTGGACTGTCCGCGTCGAACCGATGTGCGTGCTGGCCGTGTTGATCGGCTTTGCTTCCTGCATCGCCGGACTGCTTCTATCCTACCACGCCTCACTGCCTTCCGGCCCAGCCATCATCCTGTCGGCCGGCGTCGTCTATTTCGCCTCGATCGTGTTCGGCACGCGCGGCGCGCTGCGCGCCCGCATCGTCCATCACCGTCATCGGACGGCCTGATTCATTCACCTCTGAAGGAGACCGCCCATGTTGAAATCGTTCCGCGCCGCCCTGGTGATGAGCGTTATAACATTAACTGCTTTCGGCGCATCGTCGGCCTTTGCGGCGCCCTTGAAAGTGGTCGCAAGTTTCACTGTCATTGCCGATTTCGCCAGGAATGTCGGCGGCGACCGCGTCAACATCACCACGATCGTGGGACCCGACGGCGATGCGCATGTCTACGAGCCGAGCCCGGCCGATGCGGTCGCGATGGCGGGCGCCGATCTGGTGCTGGTCAACGGCTTGCATTTCGAGGGCTTTTTACAGCGCCTGGTCGATGCCAGCGCCACCAAGGCCTCGATCGTCACCTTGACCAAGGGCGTGACGCCGATCGATTTCAAGCCGGAATTCGCCGATGCGGACGCAGCCGAGGGCGCGGGTACCGGCGGCGGCAAGACGGTCACCGATCCGCATGCCTTCCAGTCGATCGCCAACGCCAGGATCTATGTGAAGAACATTGCCGAGGCGTTCTGCGCGGCCGACAATGACGGCTGCGTCAGCTACCAGACCAATGCCGCGGCCTACACAAAGAAGCTCGACGCGCTCGAAGGCGAAGTGAAGGCGGCGATCCAGTCCATCCCCCAGGCGAAGCGCGTCGTCATCACCTCGCATGACGCGTTCGGCTATTTCGAGCACGAATACGGCCTCATCTTCCTCGCGCCGCAGGGCATCTCGACGGACTCCGAGCCGTCGGCCGCCGACGTCGCCAAGCTGGTCGAGCAGGTCAAGCAGGACAAGGCGGCGGCGATCTTCGTCGAGAACATCACCAACCCCCGCCTGATCGAGCAGATCGCCAGCGAGACCGGCATCAAGGTCGGCGGCACGCTCTATTCGGACGCGCTGTCGCAGCCCGACGGCCCGGCCTCGACCTATATCGACATGATGCACAACAACATCACGCAGATCAAAGGCGCGATCCTCGGCAGTTGAGCCGTTCGCTCCAACCGGGCCCAGAGACCCGGTTGGATTTTCCAGTCGGCACTCGCTATTTGGCAGAGAAATCCCTCGGCGTGGATTGCCGCCCGCGCCGGGGAGTGGCAAGACTGCCCAACCAGATTGCGAGGACACCACAATGGAATACCGCCAGATAAGCGAGGACTATTCGGTCTCGGGCCAGATCCAGCCCGAGGACGTCGCCGCCATCAAGGCAGCCGGCTTCAAGAGCGTGATCTGCAACCGGCCGGACGACGAGCAGCCCGGCCAGCCTTCGGCCGACACGCTCAAGGCCGCAGTCGAGGCTGCCGGGCTTGCCTTCCGCTACATCCCCGTCATCAGCGGCCAGATCACGGCCGAGAATGTCGAGGACCAGGGACAAGCGCTCGACGAGTTGGAAGGCCCGGTCTTTGCCTATTGCCGTTCCGGCGCCCGCTGCACCAATCTCTATGGGCTGATCCAGCAGTCGAAGGGTTAGATCGGCAGCGCGCCCGTTTCCTTGAGCGTCTCGAGCACAATCGCCGTCTTGACGTGCTGCACGGATTCGTGCGGCAAGAGTACGCCATTGACGAAATCCGACAGCGATTTCAGGTCAGGCGTGACAACTTTCAAGATGTAGTCCATTTCGCCGGTCAGCGCGTGCGCCTCCTGCACTTCGGGCAGCCGCGCCACGAGTTCGCCGAAGCGCCGCGCATTGTCGCGGTTGTGAGTGGCCAAGGTCACCGAGATGACGTTGACCAGCGAAAAGCCCAGCCGGTCGCGGTCAAGCACGGCGCGATAGCCCTTGATGTAGCCGTCCTCCTCCAGCCGCTGGCGGCGGCGCGAGCACTGCGAGGCCGAGAGGTTCACCCGCTCCGAAAGATCGTTGTTGGTGAGCCGCGCGTCACCCTGCAACAGCGCCAGTATCTTGCGATCAAACTGATCAAGGCGCGCGTCATCCATGATATTTTCTCAGATCGTGCACATTTCACGCATCAGGTAAACATTTCAAGCGTTTGAATGCAAGCACCGTGCGGCGCGCCGGCGCTATGATGACATGAGACGGCCTAGGCCAATGCCCGCTCCCGGAGGATAATCATGGGTCCCTTTCCGCACGACGCTCCACCCGCCAAGATCAGCAAGGCCAACCCCGCCGGCACCGATGGTTTCGAATTCGTCGAATTCGCACATCCGGAGCCGCGGAAGCTGGCCGAATTGTTCACCCGCATGGGTTATGTAGCGGTGGCAAAGCACCGCACCAAGGACATCACCGTCTGGCGCCAGGGCGACATCAACTATGTCGTCAACGCCGAGCCGGGCTCGCATGCGATGAAGTTCGTCGACAAGCACGGCCCATGCGCCGCCTCGATGGCATGGCGGGTCGTGGACGCCAAACATGCCTTCGAACACGCTGTATCGAAAGGAGCCACGCCCTACGAAGGCGCAGACAAGGCGCTTGACGTGCCGGCGATCGTTGGCATCGGCGGCTCGCTGCTCTACTTCATCGAAACCTATGGGGAGAAGGGTTCGGCCTATGATGCCGAATTCGGATGGCTGGGCAAACGTGACCCCAGGCCGGAAGGCGTCGGCTTCTATTTCCTCGACCACCTCACGCACAATGTCTATCGCGGCAACATGGACAAATGGTGGGATTTCTACCGCGACCTGTTCGGCTTCAAGCAGATCCATTTCTTCGACATCGACGGCAAGATCACCGGGCTGGTCAGCCGGGCGATCACCTCACCTTGCGGCAAGATCCGCATTCCGCTCAACGAATCCAAGGACGACACCAGCCAGATCGCCGAATATCTGAAGAAGTACAATGGCGAGGGCATCCAGCACATAGCGGTGGGAACCGACGCGATCTACGAGGCAACCGACAAACTTGCCGCCAATGGGCTGAAATTCATGCCCGGCCCGCCGGAGACCTATTATGAGATGTCGCATGCACGCGTGAACGGCCATGACGAGCCGATCGAACGCATGAAGAAGCATGGCATTTTGATCGACGGCGAAGGCGTGGTCGACGGCGGCACGACGAAGATCCTCTTGCAGATCTTCTCCAAGACCGTGATCGGACCAATCTTCTTCGAATTCATCCAGCGCAAAGGCGACGAAGGCTTTGGCGAAGGCAATTTCCGCGCACTGTTCGAATCGATCGAGCAGGACCAGATCAAGCGCGGCGTGATCAAGGTGCAGGCGGCGGAATAGTCTGATGGACTCGGAGTTCTTGCGGTTCGGCCAATTATGACCTGAATTCAGGTCATAATTGGTTTTGCCGATGGCGAAAGCGAAGGCCGAGTTCTCCGAGTTGCTAAAGCGTGCCCAGGCCGGCGAAGAAATCCATCTGACCCGGCATGGAGAGGTGGTCGCGACCTTGAGTGCTCCCGCTCGGCCCGGCGGCAGCAAGCGCCTGTTGGGAGCCCTGAAAGGCCAAATTTGGATATCGGATGATTTTGATGAACTTGGTCCCGAATGGGACGAGTATATTAAATGAGCCGCAAATATCTGGTCGACACTCACATTTGCTTTGGGTGCTCAACGCAGATTCACGTCTTTCGGATCATCATCGCGACATCTTTGTCGCAGGCAAGGATATGATCGTCAGCGCCATCTCGGTAGCGGAGATTGCCATCAAGAGATCGCTCGGCAAGTCACGCTCTCAGGCGACATCGTGGACATACTGCGATCGAACGGGATTCCAATCCCTGGTGTAAACGAACTCCACGCAGCGAGGCTTCGGCATTTGCCGCTCCATCATCGCGATCCCTTTGATCGTCTGCTTATTGCACAAGCTCAAATTGAAGGCCTGACATTGGTCACAGCAGATCGGCATTTCTCAGCCTATGACGTTGCATTGGTCTGATCGCCCAGGCCTAGCCGCTCCACCTCGGCACTCCTGAGCCTGAGGTCATAATCGAGCAGGAATTCGTCGAGTTGCGGCGGCGCGACCGACGTGCCGGACAGCATCGCGTGCACCTGGCCGCGATGGTGGATGTCATGCAGGAAAAGATGGGCGAGGATATCGCCGATCCTCTCCGGGATCATACCGTCCCCGCGCCGATCGGTGATGACATGGCGGTCGATATCGGCCTCCGACAGGGCATGGCAGAAGGTGATCAGCCTGCGGTCGAACCTGATCTGGGCCGCTGACAAATCGGCTGCGTTGTCGAACGGCACGAAATCATCGTACACCGGAGCGCCAACGCCGCCCTCCTCAAGAAAATCGAGGTAGAGAAGATCGACCGCCAGTATGTGGTTGAGCGTCGCTTTGATCGACGGGAAGAAGCCGGTGCGCCCGGCCGCGAATTCGCCCGGCTTGAGCGCGAGCACGGCCCGGTAAAGCCGGTCGTTCGACCAAAGATTGTTGCCGGCCATGCGGCGCAGATGGTCAAGCAGGTTCATTCTTCAACTTGCGGCTCTCACCCTTCATATTTCTCGACCGTCTGCTCGATGGCGCCGAAGATCGAATGCCCGGCCTTGTCCTTCATCTCTATGCGCACCGTGTCGCCGAAACGCAGGAACGGCGTCTTCGGCTCTCCGCTCTCGATGGTCTCGATCATGCGCAGTTCGGCGATGCAGGAATAGCCTGCGCCGCCGGCTGAGACAGGCTTGCCAGGCCCGCCGCCGAGCTTGTTGGAGACGGTGCCGGAGCCGATGATGGTGCCGGCCGCCAGCGGCCGTGTTTTCGCCGCATGGACGATGAGCGCTGGGAAATCGAAGGTCATGTCGACGCCGGCATTCGCCCGGCCGAAAGGTTTGCCGTTGAGGTCGGCAAGCAGCGGCAGGCTGACCTTACCGCCGTCCCAAGCCTCGCCCAGCTCGTCCGGCGTCGCCGCGACCGGCGAGAAGGCTGAAGACGGCTTCGACTGGAAGAAGCCAAACCCCTTGGCGAGTTCCGGTCCGGTGATGGCACGCAGCGTCACGTCGTTGACCAGCATCACCAGGCGAACCGCCTCCCGTGCCCTTTCGAGGCCGGCGCCCATCGGCACATCATCGACAACGACCGCGACTTCCGCCTCCATGTCGATGCCAAAGGCCTCGTCGGCCATGCGGATCGGGTCTCGCGGCGGGATGAAGCTGTCGGAGCCGCCCTGATAAATCAGCGGGTCCGTCCAGAAGCTCGCCGGCATTTCGGCGCCGCGCGCCTTTCGCACCAGCTCGACATGGTTCACATAGGCCGAACCGTCAGCCCATTGATAGGCGCGCGGCAGCGGCGAATGGGCATTGTGTTCGTGAAAGCGCGCTGACGGCACCGCATTGTTCTCGAGCGACTCCGCCATTGCGGCCAGATGCGGCGAAATCCGCCGCCAGTCGTCGAGCGCCGCCTGCAATGTCGGCACCAGGAAGGAGGCATCGGTGAAGCGTGTAAGATCGCGCGAGACGACGACGAGCTTTCCGTCGCGCGTCCCGTTCTTCAATGTAGCAAGCTTCATGCGGTTTCCTCTCCTGACGCGGCCTTGCGCCGCTTGGCCCACAACAAAGCTGTTATGGGCAATCGTCAAGCCGCCGGCTTAACTTTCCTGAAGGCAGTTTTCCGACGGCAGCGATCCATTCAGGACCAATCGCCATCGGGCGTGCCATTGAAGCGCTTCTTCAGATCGGCCCAGCAGTCGATGTAATTGTCCTGCCTGGTGTCGAGTTCGGCGGCGTAGCGGGTCAGCATCTGCGGGAACCGGGTCTCGAACATGAAGGCCATGGTGTTGTCGAGCTTGACGGGCTTCAGATCCGCGCGGGAGGCCTTTTCGAAGCCAGGCGCGTCCGGGCCATGGGCCAGCATCAGATTGTGCAGGCTGATTCCGCCGGGGACGAAACCCTCTTCCTTGGCGTCGTACTGGCCGTGGATCAGACCCATGAACTCGCTCATGATGTTGCGGTGATACCAGGGCGGACGGAACGTGTCTTCGGCCACCAGCCAGCGCGGCGGGAAGATGACGAAATCGATGTTGGCGGTGCCCTCCTCGCCGCTCGGCGCGGTCAGCACCGTGAAGATCGACGGATCGGGGTGATCAAAGAGGATCGCACCAACCGGCGAAAACGTCGCCAGATCATATTTGTAGGGCGCATAGTTGCCGTGCCACGCCACCACATCAAGGGGCGAATGGCCTATTTCCGTGGCATGAAAATGGCCGCACCATTTGACGGTCAGCCGGCAGGGCGTCTCCTTCTCCTCGAACCAGGCGCAGGGCGTCTTGAAATCGCGCGGATTGGCCAGGCAATTGGCGCCGATCGGGCCGCGGTCGGGCATCGTCAGCTTGGCGCCGTAGTTCTCGCAGACATAGCCGCGCACTTCGACATCGACCAGTTCGACCTTGAAGACGAGGCCGCGCGGCAGCACCGCGATCTCACCCGGCCTGAGCTCGATGACGCCCATCTCGGTGACGAAGCGCAAGGCGCCCACCTGCGGCACCACCAGCAACTCGCCGTCGGCGTTGAAGAAATGGTCGTCGACCATCGATTTATTGGCGAGATAGACATGCGCCGCCATGCCGGTCTGCCCAAGAACGTCGCCGGCGGTGGTGATCGAGCGCATGCCGGCTATGAAATCGGTCGGCTCCTTCGGCATCGGCACCGGGCTCCAGCGATACTGGCCGAGCGCCAGCTCATGATCGCCGACATTGGGCGCACTTTTCCAGAAGGGATAACTCACCGACTTGAAGCGCCCGGTATGCTTGACGCTCGGCCGGATGCGATAAAGCCAGGAGCGCTCATTGGTGCCACGCGGCGCGGTGAAGGGCGAACCGGAGAGCTGCTCGGCATAGAGGCCGTAGGCCGGCCGCTGCGGTGAATTGCGCCCGTGCGGCAGCGAACCCGGCAGGCGTTCGGTTTCGAAATCGTTGCCGAAGCCCGGCATGTAGGAAAAGGCCATCGCTTCCTCCTCGCGAATGCTTGACCAAATTGGTTTCATTTGTAACCATCGAAAATGTAACTATCAATGCCGTGCGCGGGCATTTCCCGATGGCTGGTCATGGAATCCGAAATCCTGGAACTCGAAAGCTTTCTGCCCTACAGGCTGTATCGGCTGGCCGATGCCATAAGCCGCGAATTCTCCCGGATCTACAAGGAGCGTCACGGCCTCACGCGGCCGGAATGGCGTACGCTTTCGGGGCTTGGCCAGCACGGCACAATGACCGCGACGGAACTCGGCGCGCAGTCGGCGATGCACAAGACAAAGGTTTCGCGTGCTGTGGCGGAGCTTGAGCGTCGCCGCTGGCTCATCCGAACCACTGACGAGAACGATCGCCGCGTCGAGCACCTGGCGCTGACCCGGGCCGGACTTGCGGCCTATAGCGAGATGGTGCCGCTGGCGAAGGCGTTCGAACGGGAGTTGCTGGCCCAGCTGAGGGCCGACCAGCAAGCCTCCATCGTCAAAGGCGTCGCGTCGTTGGAAAGCGCGTTGGGTCTGAGATAGCGGCTATCGCCAGATAGAATAGGAGACGGTGGCTCGACGCGACAGCGCCTTGAAGCAGAGACGGTCTGGCGGTCATTTTCGATCCCTGCTTGCCCGATGGCGGATTTTCAGCGCTGTATGTAAGCCAGTGATCATCGACGGGCGAATTGGGGGGAAGGATGAAGTCGCTGCTCGCGAGGCCGGTGGCCGTGGTCGTCTTGCTGTTTGCCAGAGCTATCACCGCTGTGCGGCCGTTTTGGCATGAAGGCAGATTGCCTCGGCGTCGCTCGATCTTCTTTGCCAATCATTCCAGCCATGGCGATTTCATCTTGATCTGGGCTGTTCTGCCGCCGCGCCTGCGTCGGAGGGTGCGTCCCGTAGCGGGCGCCGACTATTGGCTGAAATCAAAAGTCCGGGCCTTCATCGGCCGCGACGTTTTCAATGCCGTCCTGATCGAGCGCAATCGCCATGGACGCACGATGGATCCTGTCGAAAGCATGGGAGAGGCGATGAGAGAAGGCTCTTCGCTCATTCTCTTCCCGGAAGGCACGCGCAACCAATCCGACGCGTCCTTGCAGCCATTCAAGTCCGGCCTGTTCCATTTGGCGGCATCGCACCCGGATTTCGAGTTGGTGCCGGTATGGATCGCCAATCTCAACCGGGTGATGCCGAAAGGGGAATTCGTGCCTATCCCGCTGATTTGCACGGTGACGTTCGGCGAGGCAATGCACCTGGCTGACGGCGAGAGCAAGGATATGTTCCTCGAGCGGGCACGTGGGGCGCTGCTGGCGCTGGCACCGAAAAAGGCAGCGGAATGAACTCAACCCAATTCGATATGATGGTTCTCGTGCTCGGCGTCTGCGGGATCCTGCTCGTGGCCTCTTTCGTGGGGCATATCCTGGAGCGACGGCTGTCGCCGGAAGGCTCCAATCCAGCCATCGAGAACCTCAACGCCCGTATCAATGCCTGGTGGGTAATGGCGATTCTCATCGCCATAGCATTCATCGCCGGGCGGATCGGCGTCCTGCTTCTCTTCGGCTTCTGTTCCTTCGCCGCACTTCGCGAATTCGTGACGCTGACCAATACCCGGCGTGCCGACCACTGGGCGCTGGCCACGGCGTTTTTCCTCGTGCTGCCGGTACAGTATGTGCTGCTCTGGATCGAGGACTACGAGATCTTTTCTGTTTTCATCCCGGTCTACGCCTTCCTGTTGATGCCCATCATCTCGGCCATACGGGGCGACACCCAGCACTTCCTCGTTCGAATTGCCGAGGTGCAATGGGCACTGATGATCTGTGTTTTCTGTGCCTCCCACGTCCCGGCTCTTCTGACGTTGCATATTCCCGGCTACGATGGCCGCAATGTGCTTCTGATAGCCTTCCTTGTCATCGTCGTGCAATTGAGCGACGTGCTGCAATATATCTGGGGAAAGGCGATCGGGCGTACGAAGATCGCACCAAACCTTTCGCCGTCCAAGACGCTTGAAGGTTTCCTCGGCGGCGTTGCGAGCGCCAGCCTCGTCGGCGCTGGCCTGTGGTGGATCACGCCGTTCTCTCCGCTTCAAGCGGGCGCGATGGCCTTCCTGATCACGCTGATGGGTTTTTTCGGCGGCCTTGTGATGTCCGCCATCAAACGTGACCGCGGCGTGAAGGATTGGGGCCATCTGATCGACGGCCACGGCGGCCTGATAGATCGGCTGGATTCGGTGGTCTTCTCCGCTCCGATCTTCTTCCATCTCACGCGTTATTTCTGGTCGCTGTCATGACATTCCATTCGCGCGATCTTTCAGAGTGGTTGAGGTTTGCAGCGACCCGCGACCGATCCACGTTCCGAAACGCGATGAGACAGTGATGAGCACGGGCGATCGCAGACCACTTGCAAGCCGCGACACACGCTGGGCACAAGCGACGGCCAGACGTCTCGCCGCACTCTCCGTGACCCCCAACCGGATTTCGCAGGCCAGTATCCTCGCCGGCGCGCTGGCAGGCGTGGCCTTCTGGGTTGGCGGGCAGAGCGGGGGCACTTCTCGTTTGCTCCTGTTGCTGGGCGCGGCGCTGTTTTGCCAGCTTCGCCTGCTGTGCAATCTGTTCGATGGCATGGTCGCAGTCGAGGGCGGCAAGGCGTCGGCCGACGGGCCGTTCTGGAACGAGTTCCCGGACAGGATCGCCGATATCGCCATCATGGTCGGCATAGGCTACGGCATCGGCATGCCTGGCCTAGGCTGGGCGGCGGCCTGTTTTTCGGTTCTCACCGCCTATGTACGGGAATTGGGGCGGGCCAACGAGGGGCCGAGCGATTTCACCGGACCGATGGCCAAGCCACATCGCATGGCAGTTGCAACCGTCGCGGCACTGCTATCGGCCGGAGAATTCCTTTGGAATGGCCACAACGAAGTGTTGACGCTCGCGCTCGCCATCATTGCGATCGGCGCCGCCGCAACTGCATTGCGGCGCGCATGGCGACAGGTGCGATGGCTGAAAACCAGGCGACTCTAGCACCGCCTGCCTCAAAGGCTGAAACTCCCAGCGCATCAATTACCAGTCCATCACCACCTTGCCCGAACTGCCGCTGCGCATCGCATCGAACCCAACCTGGAAATCATCGATGCCGATGCGGTGGGTGATCAGGCCTGAAACGTCGAGCGGGCCCTGGACCAGGGCGATCATCTTGTACCAGGTCTCGAACATCTCGCGGCCATAGATGCCCTTGAGATGCAGCATCTTGAAGATGACCTTGTTCCAGTCGATCTCGAACCCGGTCGGCGCAATGCCGAGGATGGCGATCTTGCCGCCATTGTTCATGGTGTCGATCATGTCGCGGAAGGCGGGGGCTGCCCCCGACATCTCCAAGCCGACATCGAAACCTTCCGTCATGCCGAGCGCCGGCATCACGTCGCGCAGTTTTTCCTTGGAGGCGTCGACGACATGCTGGACGCCAAGCTTGCGCGCAAGATCCAGCCGAACCGGATTGATATCGGTGATAACGACCTTCCTGGCGCCGACGCATTGTGCCACCAGCGCGCCCATGATGCCGATCGGGCCGGCGCCGGTGACCAGCACGTCCTCGCCGACCAGATCGAAGGACAATGCGGTGTGAACCGCATTGCCCAGCGGGTCGAAGATCGCAGCGATCTCGTCCGGCACATCGTCGGGGATCGGCACGACATTGTGCTGCGGGATCGCCAGGTACTCGCCGAACGCGCCCGGGCGATTGACGCCGACGCCGAGCGTGTTGCGGCAGAGATGCCCCCTGCCCGCGCGGCAGTTGCGGCAATGTCCGCAGACGATGTGGCCTTCTCCCGACACACGCTGGCCGACCTTGTATTCGGTGACCGCGGCGCCGAAATCCGCAACGGTGCCGACGAATTCATGGCCGGTCACCATCGGCACGGGCACCGTCTTCTGCGCCCACTGGTCCCAATTGTAGATGTGGACGTCTGTGCCGCAGATCGCGGTCTTCTTCACCTTGATCAGGACGTCGTTGGGGCCGATTTCCGGCACCGGCACCTCTTCCATCCAGATGCCCGGCTCGGCCTTGGCCTTCACCAGCGCCTTCATCATGTTCGACATTCTTTTGTCCCTTGAATCTATTGATCCGGATGCGGTTTGCGGTGCCGGTCGCTCAGGAAATCACACCTAGTTCCTTGCCAACCGCACCGAAAGCCTGGACCGCCCGATCGATGTCGGCGCTGGAATGCGCGGCCGACATCTGGGTGCGGATGCGCGCCTGGCCCTTTGGCACCACGGGGAAGGAGAAGCCGATGACATAGATGCCGCGCTCCAGCATGCGCGCCGCCATCTCCTGCGCCAAGCTGGCATCGCCCAGCATGACCGGGATGATCGGATGACCGGCGCCCGCCAGCGTGAAGCCGAGCTTGCCCATCTGGATCCGGAACCGTTCCGCATTGGCATATAGGCGCTCGCGCAAGGCATCGCCATTGCGGATCATGTCGAACACTCTGATCGAGGCGCCGGCAATCGCCGGCATCAGCGTGTTGGAAAACAGATAGGGCCGCGAGCGCTGGCGCAGCCAGTCGACCACCTGTTTCTTGCCGGACGTGTAGCCGCCGGAAGCGCCGCCCAGCGCCTTGCCAAGCGTACCGGTGATGATGTCGACCCTGCCCTCGACGCCGCAATGCTCAGCCGAGCCGCGGCCGTTCCTGCCGACGAAGCCGACCGCGTGACTGTCGTCGACCATGACCATGGCATCGTATTTTTCGGCCAGATCGCACACACCCGCGAGATTGGCGATGATGCCATCCATCGAGAACACGCCATCGGTGGCGATCAGCCGGAAGCGGCAATCCTTCGCCTCCTTCAGCCGCGCCTCGAGATCCGCCATATCGTTGTTGGCGTAGCGGAAGCGTTTGGCCTTGGACAGCCTGACCCCGTCGATGATGGAGGCGTGGTTCAGCGCATCGGAGATGATGGCGTCCTCCTCGCCGAGCAGCGTCTCGAACAGGCCGCCATTGGCGTCGAAGCAGGAGCCGTAGAGGATGGTGTCGTCCATGCCGAGAAAGGACGATATCGTCGCTTCCAGCTGCTTGTGCTCCTCCTGCGTGCCGCAGATGAAACGCACCGAAGCCATGCCGTAGCCGTAGCGGTCGAGCGCGTGCTTCGCCGCCTCGCGCAGGTCGGGGCTGTCGGCGAGGCCGAGATAGTTGTTGGCGCAGAAATTCAGTACCTTCTCGCCGCCGACCTCGATCTCAGCCGACTGCGTGGAGGAAATCACCCGCTCGGACTTGTACAGTCCGGCCGATCTGAGCCCCTCAAGTTCGCCGTCGATATGGGAGAGAAATGCTGCGGTCATGATCGTGCCTCGTTTGACGTGGGCAGACTGTCGTCCCGCACGCACAAAAAATCCACCGCAAAAGCGACCGGATCAGGTGGCTGGGCAATGTCGAACCGATGCCGCAGGCATGGCTCGAGAGACGATCCGGATCACATTGGGGCCGGCGAATGTTCAAATACGGACCGGCCGCGAAAGAGGCCGATAACCATTTCGCGATCTTTAAGTCTTTCCCCTTGTCGGCGAGCCGTCGATTTCCAGTCCTGTTAATGTTTGCGGTTCAATGGTGCTCATACAGGAATCCGTTGGCGAGAGGGCCGCCCCCCAAGATGTCGCAGCAGCCGGTGCAAACCGTTTCAGGCAAGCTCATACTGCTGATCAAGGCCGGCTACTGGCTGGCGCTGCTGATCATCGCCGCCATGGTGGTGGCTTCCTTCATCCTGCTGCAGCAGGTGATGGCCACCCAACGGCACAACCATACGCTGCTCGATATCGTCAGCACGCAAAAGACGCTGTCGCAGCGCATCGTCTTCCTCGCCGGTGCGACCGGTGCTGCTTCGCGCGACAAGCAGCCGGCGCTCGTCAACGCGCTCAAGCAGGCGACGGCGGAGTTCGAAACCAACTATGACCTTCTGCTCAAGCAGACGGCCGCCGATCCAAAGTCGCCGGCCAGGCTCGATCCGAAGACGATCGAGAACGTCCTTTTCGGCAAGCCTTTTCATCTCGACTATTTTTCCGTCGGGCTGGTCGCCAATGGCGAACGCCTGATATCGGCATTCTCGTCGCAACTCGCGCTCGGCGACAATGGCGGCTACAAGGGCGGCTACGAACGCGTCACCCTCGACGCCTCGGTCGCCAACGCAACATTGTCGGGCTATTCGGCGCTTGGCCAGCGCATCAGCGCTTTCGCCGACGAACGATCCGAAAAGATGCTCGATCTGCACCGCACGCTGTTTTACGCCACGATCGGCGTCATCGTGCTGGTGGCACTGTTCATCTTCCGACCCATGTCGAACGCGATCCTGCGCAAGACGCGCGAACTCGTCGACGCACGAAATTCGATGGCTTTCATCGCCGTTCATGACGGGCTGACCGGTCTGCACAACCGCACATTCCTGACCGACCATTTCGACACGCTGATCAAGAGCGCGCATCGTCGGCGCGAACGTCTTGCGGTGGTGCAGCTTGATCTCGACCGGTTCAAGCAGATCAACGACACGCTCGGCCACGCCGCCGGCGACTATGTGCTGGTCATCACGGCCCAGCGCATGCGCGATTCCTGCCGGGCGTCGGATCTGTGCGTGCGCCTCGGCGGCGACGAGTTCGTGATGATCCTCAACGGCGCCGGCGGCACCGAGGACATCAACATGCTGGCACGGCGCATTCTTGCGCACATCAACGAGCCGATCGTCTTCCAGGGCACGACCATTCTGCCGGGCGCCAGCGGCGGCATCGCCGTCTATCCGATCGACGCCGACAACGCCCAGGACCTGCTGGTCCACGCCGATCTGGCGCTTTACTCCGCCAAGAAGATGGGCGGCGGCAATTTCTCGTTCTTCTCCGAGGAATTGCGTCGCGAACTCGATTATCGCAAGCAACTTGAGCACGACATCAAGCTCGCCATTTCACAGCGGGCATTCCAGGTCTATTTCCAGCCGCAGGTTTCACTGAGCGACGGGACGATCAGCGGCATCGAGGCGCTGGTGCGCTGGAACCACGCCGAGCGCGGCATGATCTCGCCTGGCGAATTCATTCCCGTCGCCGAGAAATGCGGTTTCATGCCTGATATCGGCCGCATCGTCATCAGCAAGGCCATCAACGAAGCCGCCGAATGGAACCGCGCCGGCATTGCTTTCGGACGGCTTGCGGTCAACGTATCCGGAACCGAATTGCGCGAGCACGACTTCGACGCTTTCCTGTTCGAGACGCTCGAGAAGGCCGGCCTGCCGCCGCAGAAACTGTCGCTGGAAATCGTCGAATCCGTCATTCTCGATGACGAGAAGACAGGCATCGCGGCAAAGCTACGCCATATCAGGGCCGCGGGCGTCCATCTTGAGCTCGACGATTTCGGCACCGGTTACGCCTCGCTCAGCCACGTCAATCCCAACGAGATCGACCGGCTGAAGATCGATCGCCGCTTCGTCCAGAACATCCATGAGAACGGTGACAACTCCAAGATCGTGCGCGCCATCACCGAGCTCGCGCGCGGCCTTGGCATCTCGATCGTCGCGGAGGGCGCCGAGACCGAAGCCGAACTCGATTCACTGATGGCGATCGGATGCGACCAGGTGCAGGGCTACTCCATCGCCTTCCCGATGCCGCAGGACAAAGCCCGTGACTGGCTGAGCGCCCGCATGCCGAAGAAGGCCAGGCTGACGGTGCTGCAGGGAAGCCTGGCGTAGGCTGCCCTTACCCGCGCTTGACAACTCATCACCGAGATGGCCCCTGTGACGATCGCAAACGGGTAGTCCCCATGCCGCTTCTGCTTGCTTTGCTGACCATGCTCGCCGCATTTCCCGCTTACGCAGCGGATCGCACCATCTATCTGACCTTCGATGACGGGCCGCTGAACGGCACCAGCAACATCCTCGACGTGCTGGAGGCGCAGCAGGTGCCGGCGACGCTGTTCATGGTCGGCATGCATGCGCAGGCGAGCGCGGGCAACAAGGCATTGGTCAGACGCGCAAAAGCTCTGCCGCTGGTGACGGTCGGCAATCACAGCTACAGCCACGCCAACAACCGCTACCAACATTTCTATGCCGATACCGAAGGCGTTGTGGCCGACATGCTGCGGGCCAACGTCGTGCTTGGGCTCGCTCCGGCGGTTCATGCGAGGCTGCCTGGGCGCGACGTGTTCAGGCTGCCCTCAATGTCGAAGAACGACACCTCGCTCGGCCTTGCGCAGGAAGGCCGGGAGGAGCCGGACTACGAATTCGTCGCCGCCTCCGGGTTCTATCTCTATGGCTGGGACCATGAGTGGGTGCATGACGACACAGGCAAGCCGGTGCAGAGCGTCGACCACCTGGTCAGCGAGATCGATCACCTGTTCGGCTATGGCCGCTTCGTCAAGCGCGGAAAGATGATCCTGCTCATGCATGACGAGATGTTCCAGGACAGCTTCGACGGCAAGCCGAAACTGACCCAGCTGATCACCGCGCTGAAGCAGCGCGGCTATGCTTTTGGCACAATCCAGAGCTATGACGACTGAGCGGTGATTCCTAAAGCGCGTCATGTCGAAAGAGATTCACGCGGCGCGCCTTCGTCAGCTTTCCACATTGGCCCGCAAGGTCGCCAGTACCTGCGCAAACTCCGCCAGCCTGTCGTCTGACAGGCCGGCACGCAGTCGCTTGTCGAAGGCAATCGCCGCCTTGCGCAGTGTCTCGAACATCGCTTCTCCGGCCTCTGTCAATTCGACCAGATGGACCCGGCGGTTGACGGGATCGCGGCGGCGCGTCAGCAATCCTTGCGCCTCCATCGCGTTCAGATGATGGGTGAGCGTCGCTCCCTGTATGCCGATCATTCCGGCGAGCTCGCGCTGGTTGGCTAGCTCGCTCGATTTGACCGACAGCAGAGTAAGCCAGACGGGCAACGTGCCGCCCGCTTCAACCAAAGCGGTGTCGAAGGCCTGTGCAACAAGCTTGGCGGTGCGGCCGAGATTCATGCCGACCGGCGGGCGTTCAAAGGGCGTCATGGCAAGACACTAGACGGTGTTTTCCACGGATGGAACTGGCGTCCTTTTATACATTGACATCTAACAGTTAGATATCTAACTATTTGGGCGACGGCGGGCAAGAGAGGAGAGCTGGTATGCAATATGTCTACATCATCACCATCGGTCTTCACGTCATGGCGGGGGTGTTCTGGGCCGGCACCACCATCACGCTGGCGCGCGACCCCGAGATCCGGGCTGAACGCTTCATTGGGCCGCAAATGGGAGCGGCCGGCATGGTGTTTCTCACCGGTGCGCTGCTCTGGTATTTCTTCCATGGCGCCTATTTCGGCTCGACGGAAATGGTGCTGGCGCTCGGCATCGTTGCCGCCTTCGCCGCGGCTGGCGTACTCAGCACCATGGTCCGCCGCACCAGCACGCAGCTTGCTGGCGCCGACGCGGCCACCGAACCTGCCCTGCGCGCGAAGATGGCCCAAGGCGAGCGAATCGCCGCCTGGCTTCTGGTTCTCACCGTGCTCTGCATGGCCACCGCCAGAATGTTCTGATCACGGACCGTACGGTGCCGGCGCAAGCAGGCGGCGTGCGCGGCGCGCAACGAACCAAGGCAGCAGATGGCTCTCCTTGCGGAGGTTCCGTTGCGCGCCTCAACTTTCCCCGGAATTGTTAGCGATGGCAGCCTTTCAAATCCTCAGCCCAAACCGGATCCCATCATAGATGGCGGCGTGGATGTTGCGCGAGGCGACGGCATCGCCGATGCGGAACAGCACGAAAGAGCCCTCCGGATTGCGCTCGGGAAAAATGTCGCCGCCACTCACCAGCCGCTCATAGTCGATGGCGCCGCCGTTCTTCGCCAATGACTTCAGCGAGAGGTAAAGGTCGTCGAGCGGCGCCGTGCCGTGTTCTACCACCACCTGGTCGACCCGCCGCTCGCCGCGCCAGCCGTCGGCGAAATCGGAGGCAAGCTCGGCAACCAGTTGATTGCCCTCGCGGCGCACCGAGCGCAGCCTTGTGTTGATCGTGATGATGACCCCCTTCTCCTGGAAGGCGCGCATGTAGGGTACGTGGTTCATGCCGCCCATTTCCGGCGCGAAGAATCGCTCCGGCGAAACCAGTTCCAGCTTCGAACCGGCAGCCGCGACGAGTTCCGCAGCGCCCATTCCCTGATGGCCGCCATTGTCGTCATAGAGCAGCACGTTTTCAGCCGGCTTGACGCTGCCAGCCATGATGTCCCAGCTCGACGTGACGAGAGTGTCGCCCGCCGCCAGCGGGGGATTCTGCGGCAGTCCGCCGGTGGCGATCACCACGACCTCCGGCGACAGCGCCAGAACGTCGTCCTTCTCCGCCCAACTGTCGTAGCGGATCTCGACGCCGAGCCGGTCGAGTTCGGCCAGCCGCCAATCGACGATGCCGATCAACTCCTTGCGGCGCGGATTCTGCGTCGCCAGCCTGACCTGCCCGCCGGCTTGGCCCGATGCCTCCAGCACCGTCACCTGATGTCCGCGCTCGGCGGCCACGCGCGCTATTTCCAGTCCGCCTGCACCAGCGCCGATGACGACGACTTTTCGCTTTGGTCCCTCGGCCTTGGTGATGATATGCGGAATGTCCGCCTCGCGGCCGGTCGCCGCGTTGTGGATGCATAGCGCCTCGCCGCCTTCGTAGATGCGGTCGAGACAGTAGGCGGCTCCGACACACGGGTGGATTTCGTGCTCGCGCCCTTCCATCACTTTGCGGACGATGTGCGGGTCGGCGATGTGGGCGCGGGTCATGCCGACCATGTCGAGCTTGCCGGTGGCGATGGCGTGGCGCGCGGTGGCGACGTCGGAAATTCGCGCCGCGTGGAAAGTCGGGAATTTCGTCGCCGCCCTCACCTCGCCGGCGAAGTCGAGATGTGGCGACGAGCGCATGCCGGTCACCGGAATGACCTTCGTCAATGCCGCGTCGGTCTCGATCGAGCCGCGGATGATGTTGAGGAAATCGACCTTGCCGGATAAGGCCAGCCGCCTGGCGATCTCGACGCCCTCCTCTTTCGAGAGACCTTGCGAAAAATCCTCGTCGGCGACCATGCGAATGCCGACGACGAATTTCTCGCCGACCGCCGCCCGCACGGCGTCGAGCACCATGTCGGTGAAGCGCAGCCGGTTGTCGAGCGAGCCGCCAAACTCGTCGTCGCGATGGTTGGTGGCCGGCGACCAGAAGCCGTCCATCAGATGGCCGTAAGCCTCGAATTCGATGCCGTCGAGACCGGCGGCCTGGCAGCGCTGCGCGGCGGAAGCATAGTCGGAAACGATGCGCTCGATATCCCAATCCTCGATGGTCTTGGGAAAGGCGCGATGCGCCGGCTCCCGCACCGGCGAAGCCGACAGCACGGGCAGCCAGTCGGCCTTGTTCCAGCCGGTTCGACGGCCGAGATGGGTGATCTGGATCATCACCTTGCAGTCATGCTCGTGGCAGGCGTCGGCCAGTTCCGCGAGCCATGGCACAATCCCGTCATCATAGAGATGCAAATTGCCGAAGGCGGCCGGGCTGTCGCGCGAGACGATGGCCGAGCCGGCGGTCATGGTCAGCGCCATGCCGCCCTTGGCCTTCTCCGTGTGGTAGAGCCGATAGCGCGCCTTGGGCATGCCGTCTTCCGAATAGGCGGGCTCGTGGCTGGTCGACATCACCCGGTTCTTCAACGTCAGATGTTTGAGCTGATAGGGCTGGAGAAGCGGATCGTTGCTGGTCATCGTCTTCCTGCGGGTTCAAATTATGTTATTGAGCGGCCAGATGCGCCGCCCCTGAATGGATTGCGGCGTTTATTCCAACCTTCGTTTCGCGCCGACCGCCATGGAATCGTGCTTCCGGCGACAGGCAGGCAAGGAGCCGTCCATGATCGATACCAAAACCCTCACCCAGCTCGGCGCGCATGTCGAGACGCCACAGAGCCCGGAAGCGGCGGTCCTGGAAACCGTGCCGTTTTCGCGCGGCGACGGCCCGCCGGCCATCGTGCGCTTCACCTGCCCGGAATTCACGTCGCTGTGCCCGGTCACCGGCCAGCCTGATTTCGCCCACATCGTCATCGACTACGCACCCGACGCTGCTCTGGTGGAATCGAAGTCGCTCAAGCTGTTCATGACCTCGTTCCGTAATCATGGTGCTTTCCATGAGGATTGCACCGTCATGATCGGCCGCCGCATCGTGGCGGCAACGAGCCCGCTATGGTTGCGCATCGGCGGCTATTGGTATCCACGCGGCGGCATTCCGATCGACGTGTTCTGGCAGACGGGCGCGCCGCCGGAAGGCGCCTGGCTGCCTGAGACCGGAGTGGCACCCTATCGCGGGCGAGGCTAGCTCGAACCATCATTCGCATTGGTACTGACTGAGTGCCCATTCACCGGTCACCGACAAGAGGTCCGATATCTTCCATTCGCCGTCGACCCTCTTGAACTTCCACTCGAGGCGGTGCGCGTTGCCGGCGACGACGAAGGCGACGATGACCTTGGCCTGGTCGCCATTGATCGCCTCGATAGTCTTCAGGCTCTTGTCGATCTCGTCCTTGTCATAGTCGGCATTGTCGAGCGCCATGTTGGGGTCGAGGCACTCGCCCTGCCCGGATTTGCGCAGCGCATCGCTCTTGTCGAGCACCGTTTTCGCCGGATCGACGAAATGGCGGCGCTGCGACGGATCGACCTCCAAGCCGACCTGGTCGTAGAATGGCCGGACCACCGCTGTCGGCGAGCCCGGCTGAATTGGGACGGCAGGTTCGCTCGGCGAGGCAGCCGGTGGCGTTGCCGGCTCGGCGGCTCCGCGAGGTGGCGGCGACTCGTTGTCATCGGGCGCGGTGGCCGCCGGAGCGTTTGCCGGCGGCGCGCCGAGCAGCCCCTGCGCGGCGCCGCTACTCAAGTCCGCCGCCATCATCATGCACACGGCCGACAGTGCCAAGAACCGGCGGCGGGCCATCGGATCACTCCGGATCTTGGCCCGCCAGGCATTCGAGCTGGCTCAGCGTCCAGTCATTGGTCTTCGATGCGATGTCCGATATCCTCCACTTGCCGTCGATCTTCTTCAGCGACCAGTGCATTTCGCGTTGTGCATCGTCTCCTTCCGGAAAGAGACTGAAGCTCGCCACCACCTGGGCGGTGTCGCCATCCACCATCTCGGATACTTTCAGGGTCTTGGAGACGGTCTTCTGGTCGAAATCCTGCGCATCGAGGCCCGGGTCGAAATCGATGCAGGCGACCTGGTCCGGATTCTTCCTCGTTGCCTGATCGTTGAGGTCGAACAGTTTCGTCACCGGCTCGGTGAAGCGATCCCGGTATTTTGCGTCGGCCTCGAACTTGACCTCCGGAACATAGAAGAACCTCACGGCGTCCGACGCCGGACCGGCCAGGGCGACGGCGGGAAAGGCCGTCGAAAGGGCGGCAAGGAGCACTGTCAGTCTCATGCAGAATCTCCGGCTTTTGATGGCTTGGCGCAATCCAGTAGCACGCATCCTGCATATCGGCTTTTTTGCGGCTCATGAAGCCCGAGGGCGGCTCGCCGCCGGTGCAGGTCATCCGACAGGCGCGCGTGCCAAGACTGCGATCAGAGACCAAGCGCCACCTTGCGGCCATCATGGATTGCAAAAGCCGCCTGCCTTGAAGCGGCGCAATCACCAATCGAAGTGTGGGCAATCTTGCGCCTGTCGAGTTCGATGGAAAGCATGTCGGCTGCCATACTCGTCGTGGCGAAGACCAGCGCATCGGCTTCGACGTCCTGCTCGGTTCCGTAGAGCAGGGAAGCGACCCTGGCCGCCTTGCCGTCCCAATGAACGATGGCGCTCTCGGTCAGAAACCGCACCCGCAGCCTGGCGAGTGCGCGGCGCAGCGGCGCGTCGACGGCCATTCGCTGAAGCTCTTTGCCAACCAGGGCGTCAGGTGTCACAAGCGTCACATTGTGACCGTCCTCGGCGAGTTTCCAGGCGGTGCCGCACCCTTTCCAATTGCCGCCATCGTCGAGCAAGATAACATTTTTGCCTGGCCTCGCCTCACGGGCCATCACGGCTTCGGCCGAGAGAACCAGCCCGCCCCCCGGGATGCTTTCCCACTGCGGCAATGCCCGTTGGAAAGCGCCGTCCGGCGGCATCGAGCCGGTTGCGATGATGACGTGATCCGCGCCTTCGCGCTCGACATCCTCCGCCTCGACAAACTGTCCGTACCGGACGTCGACCTGGAGCTGGCTGAGCTGGCGCTGGTACCAGTCGATCAGATCCAGAATCTGGGCGCGGCGCGGTTGCAGCCCCGCAAGGCGGAACTGCCCCCCAAGGCGGTCGGAAGCCTCGGCCAGCGCAACGCGGTGACCGCGTTCGGCTGCTACACGCGCCGCTTCGAGGCCGGCGGGACCGCCGCCGACGACCAGCACGCGCTTGGGTTGGCTAGCCGGGGCGAAGCGATCTCCACCCCACTCCCATTCCCGCCCCGCCGAGGGATTGATGACGCAGCTGATCCAATAGTCGCGGCTGCGTCGGCCCCAGCACATCTGGTTGCAGGACAGGCACCCGCGAATGTCTTCCGGCCTTCCGGCGGCAGCCTTTGTGGCCAGGTGCGGATCGGCGATCTGCCCACGCACGATGGAAACCAGATCAGCGTGGCCTTCGCTCAGTACGCTTTCGGCGTTCTGGGGCGTGCGGATGTGGCTCTCGGCGGTGATCAACGCGTGGCGCACGGTGGATTTGAGCACGGACGCCAGGTCGGCGCCGAGCTTTTCCGGATAAACAAAGGTCGGGATGATCTTGTAGAAATCGAAATAGGAGCCCGTTCCACAAGTCACATAATCCATCAAGGAATCGCGGTCGTGGAGGTCGATTATCTCGGCCAATGCTTCGCGCTTCAGCGCCACTTCGACTTCCGGTTCATCGTTGACCGCAAGGCCGATGATGAAATCGTCGCCGCATTCCCGGCGAATTCTGCTCATCACCTCACGGCTCATCCGGGTGCGATTTTGAAGGCTGCCGCCCCATCGGTCGTCGCGGCGGTTCGACCAGGGCGTCCAGAACTGGTCCAGCATCGAATGATACGCCGCCCAGACCTCGACGCCGTCGAAACCGGCCTCGCGGCAACGGCGCGCCGCCTGTACGAAACCGTCGATCGTTTCTTCGATCTCGGCTTCGGACATTCGATGCGAACCGTCAGAATCGTGATAACTCGGCAGTCCGGAAGGAGACCAGCCGGCATGGAACGAGTTGTCGGCGTCCGCGTGCTGACCGACATGGTAGAGCTGCTGGATGGCGACGGCGCCGTTGCCGCGGATCGCTTCCGTCACTTTGCGGAAATGGGGGATCACGCTGTCGTCGGAAGGACGGAAGTTGCCGCGGGTAAGAACGGCGGCCCGGTGTACCGGCATTGGCTCGACGACGATCATGCCGGCGCCGCCGATAGCGCGTTCGGCATAATAGCCGACATGCCGTTCTGTCGGCAGTCCCTCTACCGCCATGTTCGCGGTATGGGCTCCGAACACGATCCTGTTGCGTAAGGTCCTGCCGCGCAGGGCAATCGGCGTGAACAACCGGTTGAAGACCTGCCCAGACATGTACCGCTCCTCAAAAAGCCTTAGCGGCAGCACCCGAGCGCCAGCGCCCGCAGCCAAACTCGATTTTGCCGGACAGCCGGCACCTGAAAGGGTGCCGGCATTCGCCAGTCATTGCAGCTAGGCGTCCAGCCAGACGTTCTGGAGGTCCATTTCGAAGGTCTGGTGGACGCCGTAGTTCTTCACCTTCTTGCTCGTATGACTGTAGAGCTTCTGCCAGAACGGCTGGATGATGACGCCGGAATCCTGCAGGATCTGCTCGACATCCTTCATCACCTCCTTGCGCTTGGCGACGTCGATCAGCGATAGCGCCTGCTTGAGCTTGGCGTCGAACTCGGGATTCGAATAGGCCGATTCATTCCAGGCCTCGCCAGTGCGATAGCCGAGCGCCAACACCTGGACGCCGAGCGGGCGCATGTACCAGATCGTCATCGAATAGGGATATTTCGTCCAATCGTTCCAGAAGGTCGAGCCCGGCAGCACGGTGCGCTTCACCTTGATGCCGGCCTCGCGCAGCTGGCCCGCGATGGCATCGCCGGTGTTCTTCTGCCAATCATCCTCGATGGTGATCAGCTCATGCTCGAAGTCGGCCTGACCCGCCTCCGCCATCAGCTTCTTGGCGCCGGCGGCATCACGCTCCTTCTTGGGCAGCGGGTAATATTCCGGATGGATGGGGCTGACATGGTGGTTTTCGCCGACCGTGCCGCGACCGCTGTAGCCGAGCTGCAGCACCGCGTTGTTGTCGACCGCCATCTGGAGCGCATTGCGAACACGCTTGTCGTCATAGGGTTTGTGCGTGACGTTGGTGCGCGCAACCAGGGTGGTCGCGGTCGCCACCTCCGATTTCTCCAGCCCCATCTTGTCGAGGATGTCGATAAAATCGGCGGGCGACTCGAAATTGAGGTCGATCTCGCCGGAATCGAAGGCATTCACCGTGGCGTTGAAGTCGGTGCCGTAGTCGATGAATTCGACACCGTCGAGCGGAGCCTCGCCGCCCCACCATTTGCCGTTCTCGCGGCGCTTGACGACGGCCTTCTGGCCGACATCGTAAGAGACCAGTTCGAAGGGTCCGGTGCCGATCGGCTTCTTGATCGGATCGGCGCCATCGGCATCGAAGTTGCGGTGGACGACGAGTGCCGGATAGTCGGTGAAGTTCGGGATCAGCGAAATGTCGGGCTCGGAGAGCTTCAGCTTGACCGTGTTGTCGTCGACCTTGGTGATCGCGCCGTCCCTCGCCTTGCCGGTCTTGGCGTCGATCAGCGCGCCGACGCGCGCGGCCATGGAGTTGCCGGCGACGCCCTTCTCGCACCAGCGTGTCACATTGTGGACCACGTCATCGGCGTTGAAGGTATCGCCATTGTTCCAGGTGACGCCCTTGCGCACATGCAGCGTATATTCGGTGGCGTCGTCGTTGATGTCCCAGCTTTCGAGCAGCACCGGCTCGAAGGTGAACTGCCTGGTATAGCGCACAAGCGGCTCCAGCCAGGTGCGCGAGATGTTGGCAAGCTCAACCCAGTCATAGGTGCGCGGATCCTTCTGCGCCTTCACCGACATGGAGACATGCAGCGTTCCGCCCTTCTTCGGCTCCTCGGCCAAGGCGTTTGTCGGCGCGGCAAGGCCGATCATGCCATAGGCCAGAGCCGTCGATGCCCCGAAGGCGCTTGCCAGCGCCAGGAATTCGCGCCGGTCGACCCGGTCCGCACGCGCCTCCTTTGCCATCGCCTCGATGGCGGCTGGAACACGATCACCATTGCTTTTGAAAAGCGTCATTTTTTCCTCCCTTGTGGTTCCCTTAAGGTCTTCGTCCTGTCAGCTGACGCTGTCCGGCAGTTTCTCCTCGCGCAGCGCGATAAAATCCCGGAGACCGTCCGCGATGCCCTCATCGAGCTTCGGCTCCTCATAATCGGCCAGCATGTTGCGCGCTTTCTCGCGGCCGCGCGTGTCATGGTCCTTCGCCCCTTCTGCCTTCCACTGTTCGTAGGAGTTGAAATCCATGATGCTGGGCATGAAGAAGGCCCGCTCGAAATGATCGAGCGTGTGCTGTGTGCCGAGGAAATGGCCCTGCGGCCCCACCTCGCGAATGGCGGCCATGGCTTCCTTGAAATCGTCGAACGGCAGCCCGCCGGCATATTTGTACCAGCCGACAAGCTGTTCGCAGTCGGTCGCGAACTTGGAATAGCCGCAGGTGAGCCCCGCCTCGAGCCATCCGGCCGAGTGCCAGATATAGTTGGCGCCGGCAAGGATGGCGGCATGCATGAGCATGTTCGCCTCGTAGCCGGCCTGGGCATCATTCAGCTTCGAGCCGACATGGAAGCCGGACGTGCGCCACGGCAGTCCGTATTTCCGCGCCAGCGCGCCCATTAGGTACATCATCTGCGCGGCCTCCGGCGTGCCGCCCATCGGAGCGCCGGTCTTCATGTCGACCGTGACCATGAACTGGCCGTAGACTTGAGGCGAGCCGGGACGCAGGAGCTGGGTGAACGCTACACCGGCAAGCGCCTCGGCATTGACCTGCGCCACCGCCCCCACGGCCGATGCCGAGGTCGAGGCGCCGCAGAGCGCGAAGGGCGCCAGGATCAGCGGCTGATTGTGACGGGCATAGACCTTCATCGCATCCAGCATGGTGGCATCCCATACCAGCGGTGAATTGCAGTTGGTGATCGACACCAGCACAGGGTTGTCGCGCACGTAATCGTCACCGAACACGATGCCCGCCATCGCCATCGTGTCTTCCGCCCGATCCTTCGACGTGACGATGCCCATGAACGGCTTGTCGGAATGCTTCAGCGCCGAATGGATGATGTGGAGGTGACGCTTGGGCACCGCTATTTCCATCGGCTCGCAGATGATCGAGCTCGAGGAATGCAGGGCCGGCGCCATGTAGGCGAGCTTGTGGAAATTGTTGAGGTCGGCGAGCGTGCCGTAGCGCCTGACATTGTCGAGGTCGCGCACATAAGGCGCGCCATACATCGGCACGAAGATGGAATTCTTTCCGCCCACGCGCACCGTACGCTCAGGGTTGCGCGCGTTGAGCGTGAACTCCGACGGCACCTTTGAGACGAGCTCCATCAGCAAAGCGCGGTCGATCCGCACTCTCGTCTCGGAGACGTCCGCGCCGGCGGCCTTCCACATTTCGATGGCCTCATCGTCGCGGAACTCGCATCCGACGTCCTCCAGGATGGCGAGCGATTCCTGGTGTATGAGTTCCACTGCCTCGTCCGGCACCATCTGATAGACGGGGATTTGGCGGACCAGTGTCGGAAACGACGTTACCGGAGCTCCCCGCAGCGCCTTGCGCCCCAGGCGGCCGCCGGCTCGACGATTGGCGTGTTCGGTCACAGCGGCCGGTGCGTTCATGGCAACTCCATTCCTCTTATACCTCGCAGCCTAGACGCACAAAACAGGAATGTGACGCTGGAAAATCCTGATCTCTTGTATAAGCTCTGCTTATGCGAAACCTGCGCCACCTCCTTCCCTCGGCGGGCAGCCTGATCGTCTTCGAGGCGGCGGGCCGCCTGTCGAGCTTCACCGCGGCCGGGCGAGAGCTCGGCATGACCCAGGCCGCCGTTTCCTACGCGGTACGCGGGCTGGAGGAACAGCTCGGCGCCAAGCTGTTCCAGCGCCGTCACCGGCAGGTCAGCCTGACGGAGGCCGGCGAGCGTTTCCACGCCGACGTTTCGCTGGGCCTGTCCCACATCCGCAAGTCGGCGGAGGATCTGCGCCTGCAGGCGACCGGAGGCCACGTGACGCTTGCCGCCTCAACCGCCTTCGGTTCCTTCTGGATGATGCCGCGGCTGCAGCAGTTCCGCGACGAACTGCCGGGCATTGATCTGCGCATCCAGACCGCCGACCGCGATCTTGACATCATCGCAGAGGGCATCCCGCTTGCCGTGCGCGGCGGCGAACCGAGGGACTGGCAGGACTATCATTCGCTGCCGCTTGCCGACGAGGAGATATTTCCCGTCGCCGGCACCAGCTACGCGGCGAAGTTCGGCCTGCCCAAATCGGTCGCGGAACTGGCCACGCACCGTCTCATCCATCTCGAGGAGCCCTATCGCGAGGCGGCGAGCTGGAATGAGTGGTTCGAATCGGCCGGCGCCCGTCTCGGCGATACCGCGCGCGGCCTGCGCATCAACGACTACGGGCTGGTAATCCAGGGCGTCATGGAAGGGCAAGGCATCGCGCTCGGCTGGCGCCACCTTGCCGAGCGGATGCTGGCGACGGGACTGTTGGTGCCGGTGACGGACCATGTGCTCAAGACCGGCAAGGCGTTCTACGTCATTTGGCCGAAGAACCGGGAGCTTAGCGAGAACGCCCGCAAGGTACGGGATTGGCTGGCAGCGCAAGCGTGAGGCCGTTCACTGTTTTCGCCGTACTTCACCCTCGCCCGCTCGGCACGAATCCGCCTATACTGTCACCATGCCCATACGCCAGCTCTCCGAAACGATGATCAACCAGATCGCCGCCGGCGAAGTCATCGAGCGTCCGGCAAGCGTGGTGAAGGAACTGGTCGAGAACGCGCTTGATGCCGGTGCGGGAAAGGTCGAGGTCGTCACGTCGGGCGGCGGGTTGAACCTGATCCGTGTCACCGATGACGGCTTCGGCATCCCCGAACAGGAGCTTTCGCTGGCGATCGCACGCCATTGCACCTCCAAGCTTGCCGAAGACATCCATGACATCCGCTCGCTTGGCTTTCGCGGCGAAGCGCTGCCGTCGATCGGCTCGGTATCGCGGCTGTCGATCCGTTCGCGCACAGCTTCATCCCATAGCGCCGCCGAGATCGGCATCGAGGGCGGCAGGATCTCGCCCGTCAGGCCGGCAGCGGCCAATCGCGGCACCACGGTGGAGGTGCGCGACCTTTTCTTCGCCACCCCGGCGAGGCTGAAATTCATGAAAGGCGAGCGCGCCGAAAGCTCGGCGACCAGCGACGTGGTCAAGCGCATCGCGATCGCCTTTCCGACCGTTCGCTTCACGCTTACCGGTTCCGACCGCTCTACGCTGGAATTGCCGGCGACCGAGGACAGCGCGGATGGCCGCCTGCGCCGCATCGCCCAGGTGATGGGGGCCGAATTTCCCAATAATTCCATTGCCATCGATGCGATACGCGAAGGCGTGCGCCTGACCGGTCATGTGTCGATCCCGTCCTTCACCCGCGCCAACGCGTTGCAGCAATATGCCTATGTCAATGGCCGACCGGTGCGCGACAAGCTCATCGCCGGCGCTATCAGAGGCGCCTTCGCCGACGTCCTGCCACGCGACCGCCATGCGGTCACGGTGCTGTTCCTGACGCTCGATCCGGCGATCGTCGACGTAAACGTCCACCCGGCCAAGGCAGATGTCCGCTTCCGCGACCCCGGCCTGGTGCGCGGACTGATCGTCGGCGCCATCCGCCAGGCGCTTGCCGAAGCCGGCATCCGCGCTGCCACTTCCGGTGCCTCCGGCATGATGGCGGCGTTCCGGCCGGGAGCGGCGTCCTACGCTCATGGCGGCCCGGCCAATGGTCATCGCAGCTACGAAGCGGCCTACCACGCCTCGGGCTCTGCCCGTTTCGACCCCGAACGCTCGCCGCAACGGCCACTCGACATGGAGTTCCAGGGTTCAGGATTCGAACGCGCGCGTACAGGAAACGGCGGGTTCGGCGAAAACGAGCAGGCGGCGTTCGATGCCGGCCCGATCGCCAGCGCCGACGCCCGGGCGGGACAGGGCGAAGCGGCGGAGACGCTGCTTGGCACGGTGCTCGGCGCGGCACGGGCGCAGGTGCATGAGAACTACATCGTCGCCCAGACCAGGGACTCACTCGTCATCGTCGACCAGCACGCCGCGCATGAGCGGCTGGTTTACGAGGCCCTGAAGAACGCGCTGCACGCGCGCGCCGTGCCGTCGCAGATGCTGCTTCTGCCGGAGATCGTCGACCTGCCTGAAGAGGACGCCGAACGGCTCGCCATGCATTCCGAAACGCTCGCCCGCTTCGGGCTCGGCATCGAACGTTTCGGGCCGGGCGCCGTCGCCGTGCGCGAGACACCGTCGATGCTGGGCGAAACAAACGTCCAGCAACTGGTGCGCGACCTTGCCGACGAGATCGCCGACAACGACACGGTCGACACGCTGAAGCAAAGGCTGGACAAGATCGCCGCCACCATGGCCTGTCATGGCTCGGTGCGTTCGGGCCGGCTGCTCAAGGCCGAGGAGATGAACGCGCTGCTGCGCCAGATGGAGGCGACGCCCGGCTCCGGCACCTGCAACCACGGCCGCCCGACCTATATCGAACTCAAGCTGGCGGATATCGAGCGGCTGTTCGGGCGGCGATAGCTGACTGCTAAGAGCATCGCCTCAGCGCAGTCCCTGACGATCGACAAGTATCCGGTGAATTTCGATCCGCTCCGGCAGTTCGATCAGGAACTCGGAATCGCGGTCAAGATGGTGGACTTTAGTCGGTTCGCCTTTTGTAAAGGCGGTCATCGCCTGCATGTCGGCCCAATATGAGATGGTTGTGAACCACGTCTCGTCACCACGATCTTCGCGCAGCAATTGGACGCCGAGCGCCGTCTTCTCGAGTGGCGGAATACCCTCGGCGCGCAGATACGGCTCATAGGCGTCGGCGACATCGCGGCGGGTGCGACCGCGCCAGATGCGCGCGATGGTCGGATTGGTCGGCATGATAGTCTCCTTCAGACAGGCTGACAGAAAATGAGCACAACAGGCCCGAGCCTAGGCCGGCAGTCAGCCGTGGACACGCGCCAGGAAATCGCGAACCAGTGGCAACGCGTGGTCAAAATGCGTCTCGAGCAGCCAGTGACCGGCGCCATCGATCAGATGCAGGTCCGCATCGGGCAGATCGCGATAATAGGCAAGCGCTGACGCTGCGGGCATATAGCCGTCCTCTGGCCCCCAGACGATCAGCGTGGGCGGATGGTGAGCGCGCAAATAGGCCTGATAGCGCGAAAACCAGCCGAGATTGGCCTCCAGCTTCTCCATCAGACCGACGGCGATCCGCCGACGAACCGGTGTGTTCATCAATGGCCAGTGAAGGCTCCACAGATCGGGAGGTAGGCGCGTGGCGACGTCGTCCGCAACTTCACCGATGAACTCGGCCCGGAACCCATCCTCGCTCACCGCCGCCTCGAGCGGACGGTGCTTGTCGGGCGTCTTGTCGGCCCACCAGGCCTTGATTGCCGCGTATTTGGGGCCGAGCACATCCTCGTAGATGTCGCCGTTCTGGATAACGAGCGCGCTGATCCGATCCGAATGCGAGATCGCGTGCCGGAGTCCTATCTGGGAGCCATAGTCATGCAGCCATAAGGCGTAGCGCTCGAGACCGAACGCGTCGGCAAGTTTGGCAAGCAGGTCGGCATAGGCGTCGAAATCATAGCCGAAGGCGGCAGGGTCGGGCGTGCCGCTGTATCCGAAGCCGGGCCAGTCGAACGCAATCGTCCGCCAGCGGTCCGCGAGCGCGGGCATCAGTCGGCGGAACTGGAATGAGGAGCAGGGATAGCCGTGCGGCAAGAGCAAGACAGGTGCTTCGGGTGGCCCTGCCTCGCGGTAAAAAATGGATATATCAGCCAGTTGCATGCGTCGGTGCGTCGTTGCACCCACCATTCGGGCCTCCGTCGAATAAACACCGGCTAAACGCCTTCAACTGGGAAACGTTCCGGCATCAATGGTGCGGGCGGCCGGTATGGACCGGATTTCGGACAAAGCGGCGTTCGGGATGATCACGCCGCGTCTCAGCCGGTCGGACAGAGAGCAAGGGAGCAGCGATTCATCTCTTCAAATTCACCACGATGACGCCCCCCAGTGCCAGCGCGCCGCCAAGCAGGCCGAGCAGCGTCGGGACTTCGCCCAGCCAGAAGAAGCCGATCAGGGCGGACATGGGGGAGACCAGATAAAGGAAGTTCGAGGCACGCGCCGCAGGCAGGCGCGAAAGCGCCGTCGCCCAGGCGGCGTAGGCGATCAGGCTCGGCACGACGCCGAGATAGACGACCGCGCCCAGCCCCGCCGTATCGGCGACCGCCGCCTGCGAAAAAGCTGCCGGCAGGAAGGGCGCCAGGCAGAGCGCGCCGAGCACCATATTCGAGGCCGCGATGGTCAGTGGATGGTGGCGGGCAAACAGCGGCTTCTGGACGATGGTGTTGACGGCCGAACAGAGCGCCGATCCCAGAACCAGAAGCGCACCCGTGTCGAAATGCAGGCCCTGTCCGTCGGCCATGGCGATAATGCCGATGCCGCTGAAGGAAATGGCGGTGCCGACCCAGGCCATGGCCGAGAATCGTTCGCCGAGCAGCGCCATCGCCATGATGGCGGTGAAGATCGGGCTGACATTGATGATGAAGCCGGCAGCACCGGCCGAAACCGTCAGCTCGCCGAAATTGAGCATGGCGGTGTAGAGCGCGACGAAAACGGCGCCGCCAAAGGCCAGGCGCCACAACTCGCCTATGCGCGGCAGCGTCGGCCGCCTGACGGCAAGGAAGATCGCCGCAGGTACCGCGGCGATGGCAAAGCGCAGGGCGCCGAGTTCGAGCGGCCCGAAAGCGGCGAGACCAGCCCGGATCGCCGGAAAGGCCGAGGCCCAGCCAACCACCGTCAGCGCCACCGCTATGGCGGCTGTGGTGTCCATCCGCTGTGCTGGATTCAACGTGCTCGTCATCGCCCTCATCTCACCGGTCTCCCGTTCTTTCGCCTCTCGACGCGGAGAAAACGCCTTTTCGGACCAATTGACAAACGACCAAATCGAGGGTCAGCTGTGACTATGAATCACAGCTTAGACGGCATCTTGCCGCTCGAGACACTGCGCGCCTTCGATGCTGCGGCACGCACGGGGAGTTTTTCGGCAGCCGCGCAGAGGCTAAACCTCACCCATGGCGCTGTCAGCCGGCAGATTGCCAAGCTGGAGGACTGGCTTGGCCTGAAGGTTTTCGAACGCGGGGCGCGCGGCGTGACGCTGACGAACGAAGGCAATCGCCTGCATCTCAGGACCACCGAAGCCTTTGCGTTGATCTCGGTCAATTCGGATCGTTGGGTTGAACCACGCGGCACCGCAGTGGTGCGGCTGGCCTCGATCCCATCGGTGAGCGGCCTTTGGCTGATGCCACGCATGGCTGCGCTTGAGAACGATCCCACCCGCCTGCGCATCGTGCTGGACGTCGACAACCGCCAGGCCGACCTCGCCGACGAAGGCATCGATCTGTCGGTTCGCTGCGGACGCGGCCGCATCCCGGGCCGCGTTTCGATGCAGTTGTTCGAGGAGTATCTATTTCCCATCGCCTCGCCGAGCCTCGCGCGGGAGATCGGCGGCGGCGATCCGGCCCGGCTGCTCAAATTCCCGCTGATCAACGATTCCGACGCATCCGGCTGGCGCGCCTGGTTCGCCGCGCAGGACATGGATTACCGGCCGCGCCCGCAGGATCGCCGCTTCGAAGACTACAATCTGGTGCTCGACGCCGCCGCACACGGCCTGGGCATCGCGCTGGCACGCCCGCCGCTCACCGAACACCAGATACGGTCGGGGCGCGTCGTGGCCGTCGACGACCGCGTTGTTCTCAATCCCGTTTCCTACTGGCTCGATCGTCCCGCCGGGAGGCCCCGCGCCGCTGCCGCCGACCTGTCGCGCCGCATCGCGGCGCATGCCGGCGTATCGGCGGAAAGGATCGAACACTTCATCGAAGCCGACACGTAGGTTTCAGCGAATGGCCAGCCAGGCAAATGCGATGAGCGCGGCAACCAGCAGGCCCGTTGCGATGGGGCCGATGCCGACCGCGCCTTGTTCGCGATTCCCTGGTGCGGCGTCCTTTGGTTGGCCGGCCATGCGCCCGGGCACCGCATTGTCGGCCGACGCCTTTTGCACCACAGAAATCTGCGGCGAGACGAACGCCAGCCATGAGAGCAGTGCGGGCCGGGCAGCGCCGGCGTCTTCGGATTTTGTCACGGCCACCGGCACGACGCGCTGAGCCTCGTCACCTGGCGACGCCTGCTTGCGCGCCGCAATCTCGGGAACGGTCTTTCCGGCGGTGTCCATGTCCGGCTCCATCACGGCCTGGTAGGCCCTTACGATCTGCTGTGCGGCCAATTGCTGCGACGTCGCGGCCGGCGCGGGCGGCAAGGCCGCCAGCGTTTCCACGGCCGGTTGCGCGCGCAAGGCCGGCAGCGGCGGTCGCAACGCCACCTTGACCAGCGCCGCGCTGACCGCATCGGGTTTCGCCAACGGCACCGCCTGCGGCGTCATCGCCTCCTTAAGCAAGGAAGCCAGCCGAGCGGAAGAAACGTCCATCATGTTCCCACCAATGGTACTCTTCGGCTCATCAAATAGGATATCAGCATTGCCTCGAGCTTGTCCCATGCTTGACCTTGCCGGCAATTTGTGGCGATGAACTCGGCATGAAACTCGGCACTAAAGCATGATGAACCGTTTCGAAGGCCCCGGCGGCAAGGAAGCCCGTATCCGCTATCTCGACGGCGACTTCCAGGTGACGAGTCCCGGCGCGTTCGTGCGCTGCGCCGTGACCGGCGAAAGCATTCCGCTCGACGAGCTGAAATACTGGAGCGTCGAGAGGCAGGAGCCCTACATCAACGCCGCGGCCTCGTTGCGCCGCGAGATCGAGGCGCACCCGGAATTGCGCAAGCGAAGCTAACGCTTAAGCTTACGCTGGCGCCAGGCATCGAGCGTCTCCTCGATGATACGTTCAGGCACGTGGTCGAGCTCGAAGACCGCGTCGATTTCCAGCACGTCGAGACGATCGAGAAAGTCCTGCGAAGCGCCATGGCGCAGCCGGGCTGCGTCCTTGGCGGTCGTGATCAGCCCGAGCCCTCCGGCGCGCGCGGTGGCCACCAGTTCGGCAAGCTCATCCTCGGCATAGAAATGATGATCCGGAAACGGCCGCTTCAAAGCCACCTCGCCACCGGCCTCCTCTACCGTGTCGAAGAATTTTTCGGGATGGCCGATGCCGGCGAAGGCAAGATAGCGTTTGCCGGCGAGGCGTTCCTTGCCGCTCGGCTCGGTGTGAGCCTCGAAGATCGGGCGGCCGGCGCGCGCCGCCTGGCGCACCACCGCGTCGGCGGCGGTGCCGTGACCCATCTTCAACAACCCGCTGGTGAAGACCAGTTGATCGACGACCCTGGCCCTGAGCGGTCCGCCCGGGATGACACGGCCGTTGCCGATGCCGTAGCGCGCATCGACGACGACCAGCGCATAGTCGATATGGATGCGAGCGCTCTGGAAGCCATCATCCATGATCAGGAAATCGCAGCCATGGTTTTCCATGAGCAGCCGGGCACCGGCGGCGCGGTGCGGCGTCACTGCCACGGGCGCGTGTTCGGCCAGCAGCAGCGGCTCGTCACCGACATGCCTGGCGCTGTCGTGTTTGATGTCGACGACATGCGGCTCGGCGAAGGAGCCGCCATGGCCGCGCGACAGGAAACCGGGTTTGAGCCGCATGCGCCTGGCGTGTTCGGCCATGGCGATCGCCACCGGCGTCTTGCCCGTCCCGCCGACGGTGAAATTGCCGATGCACAGAACCGGCGCTTCGATCTTCTCGCGCCTCGCCCGCCGCATGCCACGGCCGGCGACAAATGCATAGGCGGCCGACAGCGGCGACAGCGCGAAAACGCGCCAGTCCGGCTCCTCCCACCAGAATGGCGGTGCTTCGGAGGCCATCTTAGCGCCCGTTCGCGCCCTTCAGGCGCGCCTTGACGACCAGTGGCTGGATATAGGGCTCAAGCGATTTCAGCGTGCACGCCAGCGCGCCGCGCATCTCATCGACGGTCGCGGCGCCGGCAGCCATCATCTCATGGCGCGCCACTTCGTTGGTGAGCAGGAAGTTGACGGCACCGGCCAGCATGTCGCGGTCGCGCACCAGCTTGGCGCCGCCGCTGTCGAGCAGGCGCTGGTAGGCCTCGCGGAAATTCTGCACGTTGCGTCCGGCAAGGACCGCCGTCTCGAGCATGGCCGGTTCGAGCGGGTTCTGGCCGCCTTCGGAGGTGAGCGAACGGCCGACAAAGGCAATCTCGGTCAGCCTGAGGTAGAGCCCCATCTCGCCGATCGTATCTCCGAGCAGGATGTCGACATCGGCCCCGATCCTGTCGGCCTTGCTGCGCCGCGCGACCTTGAGGCCCATGCTGGAAATCTGCTCGGCCAAGGCCTCTGCACGGGCGGGATGGCGCGGGACGACGATCGTCAGCAGGCCATGGTGACGCTTGTGCAGCATCGCATGAACCTCGGCGGCGACGACTTCCTCGCCGTCATGGGTGGAGATCGCCGCCCAGGTCGGACGGCCGCCAATCTGCCGCTGCAAGATGGCCAGCGCCCGTTCGTCGACCGGCGGCGGGTTGGTGTCGACCTTGAGATTGCCGGAGACGGTTACCGGCCGGGCGCCGAGCGCGCGGAAACGCTCGCCGTCGACATCGGACTGGGCAACGACATGGGCAAGGTTCTCGAACAGCGCCTCGGCGATGTTGGGGCGCTTCTTCCAGGACGTGAAGGAGCGGTCGGACAGCCTGCCATTGACCAGAACCTGCGGCACGTGGCGGGCGCCAAGCTCGAGAATCGTCATCGGCCAGATCTCGGATTCGGCGATGATCGCCAGATCCGGCTTCCAATGGTCGAGGAAACGGCTGACCGCCGGCTTGAGGTCGAGTGGCACATATTGGTGGATGATGCGGTCGCCCAATCTCTCGTCGGCGACCTTGGCCGACGTTACGGTGCCGGTCGTCAGCACGATATTGACGCCGTAGTCGAGTATGCTCTCGACCAGGGGAACGACAGCTATGGTTTCGCCGACGCTCGCGGCATGGATCCAGATAACAGGCCCATCGGGGCGAGGCCGGCCGGCGACGCCGTAGCGTTCGCGGCGGCGGTTGCGGTCTTCCTTACCGCGCGAGGTGCGCCAGGCAACATAGGGTCCGACCAGCGGATAGGCGACAGCGCCCGCCAAACGATATGCCGACAGCATTGTGCGCGCCCAGCGACCGCTCATCGCGGGGCATCCACGAGACGGTAGGCCTCGGCGGTCGCGGCATTGAGCGCGGCCGTCACTTCCAGGCGCTTGCGCTCCATTTCGGCGTCATCGGCATTGGCCGGCACAAAAACCGGTGTACCAATGATGATGGACGAGCGGCCGAACGGCAGGTTGATGGTCGTCTTGTCCCAGCTCTTCTCCAGCACCTTGCGGCGGCTGGTGGCAATGGCCGCCGGCAGGATCGGTCGGCCGGAGAGCCGCGCCAGGAGCACGATGCCAAGCCCCGCATCGCGCGGCGTGCCATGGGGGATGTCAGCGATCATGGCAACGTTTTTGCCGGCGACGAGCGACTTTTTCAGGGCGATCAGTGCCTTGGCGCCGCCCTTGTCGAGATGTTTGGCGTTATCGCGCCCGCCGGATCCGCGTACGGCTTCAATGCCGAATCTCTCGATCATCAGGGCGTTGAGCTCGGCATCGGCGCTGCGCGACACCATGGCGACCAACGGCCTGCCCTTGGGGTAGTAGGCCGGCGTCAACAGATGCTGGCCGTGCCAAAGCGCAATGATGCCCGGCTCGAACTGGGCATAGGCACCGCCGGTCAATTTCGCCGAGCCGTCGACGACGCGGTTGGTCAGGCGCACCAGCCGAACGAACTGCGCCAGCAGGCCGACGATGATGTTCTTGACGAATCGCGACTGCGCCAACGGCTTGCGGATCCTGCGCCAGAAGGCCTTGGTGGCCCGGCTGCGGCCCCGGCCCGTCGGCGTAGCCTGGCCGGGCGGCGCTTTCGCCAGATCATTGTCCATCGAAGTCAACCGACAGCCTTGTGGTCGGGGTCCAGGAGCCGATGCAGGTGCACGACGAAATAACGCATATGGGCATTGTCCACGCTGGCCTGCGCCTTGGCTTTCCATACCGTATGGGCGGATTGATAGTCGGGATAGATGCCGACGATGTCGAGCGCGTCGAGATCGCGGAATTCGGTGCCGCCAAGCTTCTTCAGTTCGCCACCGAACACCAGGTGCAAAAGCTGTTTCTTTCCGTCTTCCGCGGCCATTTCGGTCCTTCACATATTGTGAGTTTGTGACAGGTCTAGACCAAAGCCGCCGACTTTGGAACCTTCGATAGCGCTTTCAATCACCTAGTCCGGCAATGACACCCACCAGCACCGCCAGCAACTCACCGCTGCCGGCGGCGAGCGCGCCGTGGCGGGTCACCTCGCCGGCATAGAGCGGCGCGCGGCCATGCGGGTCGAGCAACAGGCCGCCCGCCTCGCGCAGGATAAGGTCGGCGGCGGCGATATCCCAGTCGTGCGCGTTCGGCTTGACGAAAGTGGCGTCGAGCGTGCCATTGGCGATCATCGCCAGGCGGTAGGCAAGCGAAGGACTGTAAGGCGCCCGCTTCAACCGTTCCTGCCAGCCGGTCGGTATCCTGTCGAGCAACTGCTTCAACCCGGAAATTTCGGCCTTGTCGCCGGGCTGGCGCACCGTGATGCGCCTGCCGTTGCGGAAGGCACCCTGGCCAGGCAGCGCCCAGTAAGTCTCGTTGAGCGCCGGACATTCGAGTACGCCGGCAAGCGAGCGGCCATGCTCGACGACCGCAACGCTGACGCACCAGGTGCGCTGGCCTTCCAGGAAGCCGCGCGTTCCGTCGATCGGATCGACGACAAAGGTTCGGCGCGCCGAAAGCCGTACTGGATCGTCGACCGTCTCCTCGGACAGCCAGCCATAATCCGGCCGCGCCGCAAGCAGGGTCTGGCGAAGATACGCATCGGCGGCATGATCGGCCTCGCTGACCGGCGAGGTGCCGCCTTTCATCCAGACTTGCGGACTGTTGCCGAAGTAGCGCATCGCGATGGCGCCCGCCTCGCGGGCAGCATCGCGCAGTAGCGGCAGATCCTCCGTGGCGCCGGTCGTGGTCAGATCATGCTCCGGCAAGGGTCATGCCTTCGATCAGCAGCGTAGGGGCAGCGGTGCCGAAATTGCGATCGAGGTCGCTTGCCGGCACCATGTTGAGGAACATCGTCTTCAGGTTGGAGGCGATCGTGACTTCGGCGACGGGATAGGCAAGCTGGCCGTTGTCGATCCAGAACCCGGAAGCGCCGCGGCTGTATTCGCCGGTCACCATGTCGACACCTTGCCCGAACACCTCGGTGACGTAGAAGCCGGTCTTCAGCGACGCAATCAGTTCTTCCGGCGAGCGCTCACCCGGCTCGATGGCAAGATTGGTCGAAGACGGCGAGACGGAGGAGCCGCTGCGCGAACCGCGTCCATTGGTGACAAGACCCAGTTCTCGCGCCGCCGAGGTCGACAGGAACCAGTGGTTGAGCACGCCGTTCTCGACCATCAAAAGCTTGTCGCCTTCGACACCTTCGCCGTCGAACGGACGCGAGGCCTGGCCGCGCCGCCTCAGCGGCTCGTCGGTAACGGTAATGGCCGATGCAGCCACCTTTTTGCCCATCATGTCGCGCAGGAACGACGTCCTACGTGCGACGGCAGCGCCGTTGATGGCGCCCGCGAGATGGCCGGCAATGCCGCGCGCCACGCGCGGATCGAACACCACGTCGACCTGTCCGGTCGCGGCCTTGCGAGCGCCGAGGCGGCGCACGGCGCGTTCCCCGGCCTTGCGGCCTATGTCTTCCGGCGCGTCCAGGTCGGCAAAATGCTGGCGCGAGGAGAATTCATAATCGCGTTCCATGCCGGTACCCTCGCCGGCGATGACGCTCGTGGAGCGCGAGAAGCGCGAGGCGACATAATGGCCGAGGAAGCCGTGCGAGGTGGCCAATACCAGCCCTCCGAGCCCGGCGCTGGCATTGCTGCCCGCCGAATTGGTCACGCCTTTGACGGCCAGAGCCGCCGCTTCCGCGGCCAATGCCGCTTCCTTCAACTGGTCGGCCGATACTTCTGTTGTATCGAACAGGTCGAGATCGCGCGTCTGCCTGGCCAGCAGCGCCGGATCCGCGAGGCCCTGGTTGGGATCTTCGGGAGAGACCCTGGCCATGGCGACGGCACGTTCGGCAAGCGCCTTCGGGTCGGACGCGGCAGTCGCGGAAACACTTGCCACCCGCTGGCCGACAAAGACGCGCAGTGAAACGTCGTCGCCTTCCGACGCCTCGGTGTTTTCGACCTTGCCCAGCCGCACCGACACGCCGGTCGAGCGGCCACGCACCGCGACGGCATCGGCGGCATCGGCGCCGGCTTTTTTGGCAGCCTCGACCAAAGCCGCGACGCGGTCGGTCAATCTTGATGCGTCCGATATATCGCTCATGCGCGTGATCCTGCTGTTGCGGCCGGCCCGGAAGCCGCCGTCCCCCATCTATTGTTCCGGTCCGGCTTGTGCAATGGCACAAGCTTCAATCAGAATGCATCGGTTCAGCCGCCCATCGCGAAGCGCGGCACCGCATCGCCAGCACGGAGCATTTCCAATGACGCCTTTCCATCTTGCCTTCCCGGTCCGTGATCTCGATGAAACACGCGCTTTCTATGGCGAGGTGCTGGGTTGCGCCATCGGCCGCTCTTCGGAGACCTGGGTCGATTTCGATCTGTTCGGCCACCAGATGTCGGCGCATCTGCGGCCACGGGCCGCGCCGGCCGCCAGTGACGGGAAGGTCGACGGCATGGCGGTGCCGATCCCGCATTTCGGCGCCGTGCTTCTGATGGACGACTGGCAGCGGCTTGCCGCGCGGCTGGAGGCACGCGCCGACATAGACTGGCTGGAGCGGCCGATGATCCGCTTCAAGGGAGAGCCCGGCGAACAGGCGACGCTGTTCATCCGCGATCCCTCGGGCAATGCATTGGAATTCAAGGGTTTTCGTTCGCTGGAGCAGATTTTCGCGCATTGAGACGGCGCAAGCCGTGGCGCGCGGACTCAGGACTCGGCAACAGGCGTCCAGATCACATCCTCGATTTTTTGCGCGCCCGTGGCCAGCATCGCCAGCCTGTCGAAGCCGAGCGCGATGCCGCTGGCCTGTGGCATGACCGCAAGTGCCGCGAGAAAATCCTCGTCCAGCGGATAGCGCTCGCCATAGACTCGCTCTTTCTCGTCCATTTCCATGATAAAGCGCCGGCGCTGCTCGTCGGCGTCCGTCAACTCGCCAAAGCCGTTGGCGAGTTCGACGCCGCAGCAATAGAGCTCGAAGCGCTCGGCAACGCGGGGGTCGCGTGGGCTCGGTCGCGCCAGAGCCGCCTCCGCGACCGGATACTCGCACAGGATGGTCGCGCGGCCGATACCGAGGTTGGGCTCGATCTTCTCCACCATCACCCGGCTGAACAGGTCGGCCCAGCCGTCGTCGGGCGCGGTACGCAGGCCGGCACCGGTCAGGGCCTGATGGAGCGAATCGCGGTCGGTGACGCCATCGGCGCAGACCGTCGCAAGCAGATCGATGCCGGCATGGCGGGCGAAGGCGTCCGCCACCGTCAGTCGCTCTGGCTCTGCGAAAGGATCGCAGTCGCGGCCGCGAAAGCTGAAACGCGTGGCCCCTGCCCTTGTCGCGGCCAGCGCCAGCAGATCCGCGCAATCCCGCATCAGGCTCTCATAGGTTTCGCCGACCCTGTACCATTCGAGCATGGTGAATTCGGGATGGTGCAAAGGGCCACGCTCGCGGTTGCGATAGACCGGGCCGAAGCTGAAGATCCTGGTCTCGCCGGCGGCGAGCAGCTTCTTGCAGGCGAATTCCGGCGACGTGTGCAGATAGAGCGGCTTGCGCTGCCCGTCCGGCGCGACCGCCTCGGTTGCGAAGGCCGCCAGATGCGCCTCATTGCCGGGCGATATCTGCAGGGCCGATGCCTGCACCTCGATGAAATCGCGGCGGGCGAACCAGTCACGCAAGGCGGCGGCAAGGCCGTTGCGCAGCATCAGGCGCGGGCGGCGATCGGCATGGACATGCGGCGTCCACCAGGGCGAAGCGCCGGTCATGGGCGGTTTGAAGGCGCGCTGGTTCGCGTTGGGGGCTGGCGGTTCGCGCCGAGATGCGCTAGGCCCCCATCCAGCGCCGCGCAAGCCGGCAAACGCCCGTCAACTCTCGCAGGATGAAAAACCGTGGTGAAAGTCATCGCCAGTTCGCTCCGCAAAGGCAATGTCGTCGACAAGGACGGCAAGCTTTATGTGATCCTCTTTGCCGAAAACATCCACCCAGGCAAGGGCACGCCCGTGACGCAGCTCGACATGCGCCGCATTGGCGACGGGGTGAAGGTTTCGGAGCGCTACCGCACCACCGAACAGGTGGAGCGCGCCTATGTCGAGGAGCGCGAGCACACCTTCCTCTACGCCGACGGCGAAGGCTATCACTTCATGAACCCCGAGACCTACGACCAGGTGGCGGTGTCGGAAGCCGTTGTCGGCGATGCCGCCCCCTATTTGCAGGAAGGCATGCCGGTTCAGGTCTCGCAGTTCAACGGCATCGCCATCTCCCTGGTGCTGCCGCAGCGCGCTACGTTCGAAGTGGTCGAGACCGAGCCGACGACCAAGGGCCAGACGGCGTCCTCTTCCTACAAGCCCGCCCTGCTCTCCAACGGCGTGCGCACCGCCGTGCCGCCGCACATCGCTCCAGGCACCCGCGTGGTGGTGATGACGGCCGATGGATCCTATGTGGAGCGGGCGAAGGACTGAGGGGCTAGCGTCGCGAGCTTTTCAGCCGGACCCTATTTTTTAGCCGCTGACGATGAGCGGCGGCATCGCCAATTGGCGCCGGCCGAGGCCGACGCTGCCCGGCCAAACAACAAGCGCAGCGTTATTTCCAGAAGCGTGTCGCACAAAGCCATCATCGTTCGTCCTTGTGGAAAGGAGAACGCCAATGAGAAAGCTTATCGTCACCGAATTCATCAGCGTCGACGGAATCGCCGAGGTCGAGAAACTTCCCGGTGTGACCTGGAACGACGAGATGAACAGGTTCAAGGAAGAAGAGCTCGCCGACAGCGGCGCCATGCTTTTGGGGCGCACGACCTACGAGATCTTCGCCGGCTCTTGGCCGAGCGAAACCGGAGGCTTCGCCGACCGGTTCAACGCGCTGCCGAAATATGTCGCGTCCAGCAGTTTGAAGGTGCTCGACTGGAAACCGGCCGAGCTGCTCAGGGGGCCGCTGCCGGAGGCGGTCAGGACACTGAAGCAAGGTAGCGGCGGCAACATCTATGTGCATGGCAGCCTCAGCGTCGCGCAGGAACTGTTGCGCCATGGTCTGGTCGACCGCGTCAGGCTGCTCAGCTATCCCGGCACCGTCGGCCAAGGCAAAAAACTGTTTCCGGCCGGCGATCCGGTGTCGCTTGAGTTGATTTACGCCAAGCCATTCAGCAACGGCGTGGTGGCGCTGGAGTATGCGCCGGTGCTGGCGAAATCGTAATCGGTTAGAGTGCCCTTCTTCCAGACTGGAGGGCGCATGGCTTTCGGGATCAAAGCTATAGCTGTGACGTGAGGCAACCTATGGACCTCGCGTCACCCGGTCTGCTTTCCCCGTCTTTGCTCGACGGCAGCACTTTCCCTAACCTCCACAACGCGCTCCACCTCGCGCTTCAGCTGGTCCTTGATATCCGCCGTCTCGGTCATCAGGACCTCGATCTTCAGGAAGTCGAGCACGCGGTATTTCGATACCGCCGGGCGGATCAGGATATCGGGCTGGCACTGCTTCAGCTTGTTGGCGATGATCGACTGCATCATCAGTTGGGTGGCGCCGAACATCAGGTCGACGGAGGTCGGCCGCCTGCGGTCGGCCTCTTCCGGCGCGCCGACCACATCGACGCCGATGATGATGTCGGCATCCTCCTCGATCAGGTCGAAGGGCACGGGGTTGTAGATGCCGCCGTCGATCAGCAGCCGGCCGTCGCGCATCACCGGGCGGAACACGGCGGGAATGGCCGCTGAAGCCGCGAGCGCGGAATGCAGGTCGCCATCGGCGAGCACGGCCAGCTTGTGGCCGAAATAGTCCGTCGCCGTCACCTTCAGCGGAATTTTCAGCTCGGCGAAGGTTTCGGGGATGGCGCCGGGCAGGAAGGCTTTGAGGATGCGTTCGACATTGAACTGGCTGACGCGGATGCCGGCCTGCATGGCCTCGGCGATCGTGCCGGGCCGCGCCCGCCACATGCGGCTCGCCACCTCGGCGCGGCGGCCGAGGATCGAGCGGGCATAGTCATGAATGTCCTTGCCGGTCATGCCGGAGGCCATGCAGGCGCCCACGATGGCGCCGATCGACGAGCCGGCGATCGCGACCGGCCTGATGCCCAGTTCGTCCAGCGCCTCGATGACATGGATATGCGCCAGACCGCGCGCGCCGCCGCCGCCAAAGGCGATGCCGAAGGTCAGGCTCATCCCTTATTGGCTCCGGCCAAGGGCGGTCCGACGACCATGATGGTCGGCTCGGCCGACAAAAGCTTCTTCGCCGCGGCCTTGACCTGGTCGAGCGTCACCGCGTTGATGAGGCCGGTGCGGCGCTGAATGTAATCGATGCCGAGGTCGTCGACCTGCAGCTCGACCAGGGTCGCGGCGATCGCGCTGGAGGAGTCCAGGTTGCTGATGGCGTAGGCGCCGATCAGGTATTTCTTGGTCGCCGCCAGTTCCGCCTCGGTAGGGCCGTCCTCGGCAAGCCGCCTGACCACGTCGCGCACGATGCCGAGGGTTTCGGCGGCGCGGTCCGAGCGCGTGCCGGTGGTGACGATCAGCGCGTCGGCATGGTCCTGATTGATCAGCGAGGAGTTGACGCTGTAGGCCAGACCGCGCTTCTCGCGCACCTCCTGGAAAAGGCGCGAGGTGAAAGTGCCGCCGCCGAGGATCTCGTTCATCAGAACCGTGGGGAAGAAATCGGCCGCCTTGCGCCTCACGCCGGGCCAGGCAAGCTGCAGCGAGGTCTGCGGCAGGTCGTAGTCGACCTCGACATGCCGCGCCAGATGCGGCTCGACGTCGGGGACGGGCGCGAGCGCCTGGTTCCGCGGCAGGTCGCCGAACACCATGTCCAGTTTCTTCTTCAGCGTTTCCGGGTCGATGGCGCCGACCACCGCGACATGCAGCCCGCTCCGCGCGAAGACCGCCTTGTGCAGCGCCTTCAAATCGTCCCGCGTGATGGCGGCGATGCTCTGCCTGGTGCCCTGGTCGGAGCGCGAATAAGGGTGATCGCCATAGAGCGCGCGCGCCCATCTGTCCTGCGCGATCGTGTCGGGGTCGTTCTCTCCGGCGATGATGCCGGACAGGATCTGGGCGCCGATGCGATCGATCGGCGCCTGGTCGAAACGCGGCTCGTTGACCGCCAACCGCAGCAGGTCGAACGCCTCGTCTCGCTGCTCGGCCAACATGCGCATGGAACCGTAGATGCCGTCGCGGGTCTCCTCGAAGCTCATCTCGGCGCCGGCGTCGTCGAGCTTCACCTGGAAAGCGTCGCTGTCCAGAGGGCCTGCGCCTTCGTCGAACAGACCGGTCATCAGATTGGCCAGCCCCTCCTTGCCCGGCGGATCCTGCGTCGAGCCGCCGCCAAAAACAAAGCGGACGGCGACCATCGGCACCGAATAGTCCTCGACCAGCCAGGCGGTGACGCCCTTGGGCGAGGTGACCTGCTGGATGTCCATGGCGCGGGCGGCAAGCGCCGGCAGGACAAGGAAGAAGATGGTGAGGAGTAAAGTGACAAGCGCAGCGCGTGCCTTCCCTTCTCCCCTTGTGGGAGAAGGGAGAAAGCCGTGGTGCTCGCTATTCATCGTCAATTCCCCGCCTGTTGCTGCGGCAAGAGATAGCCGGTCGTCGCGTGGGCCAGCACCAGATAGCGCGCGGCGACGGCCTTGATCTCGCCCGCGGTGATCTTGCGGATGCGCTCCGGCCATTGCTCGATGTCCTGCACATTGCCGCCGGTGGCGAGCTCGGCGCCATAGATATTGGCCATCGAATCCTGCTTGTCGCGGGCGAAAACCATCGAGCGGACATAGCGGTCCTTGGCCTTGTCCAGCTCCTTGACGGTGACGCCATCCCTGGCGATGCGCGCGACCTCCGCGTCTACGGCCGCCTCGACGTCGACGAGCCTGGCGTCGCCGCGCGGCGTGCCATAGACGGTGAAGTTGGTGTCGTCCAGCATGGTGCCCTGGAAATAGGCGCCGGCGTTGGAAGCGATGCCTTGCCTGACCACCAGTGCCTGGTAGAGCCGGCTGCGGTTGCCGCCGCCCAGTATCTCCGCCAGCAGGTCGAGCGCCTCGGCTTCGCCGGGCTTGGCCGTGTGGTAGGACGGCACCACCCATTGGGTGGAGAAATTCGGCACGCTGACGCGGGCGTCGGACAGCGTCACCGTGCGCCGGGTGTTCTGCTCCGGTTCGACCGGGCGCACGCGCGGCGGCAGGTCGGGCCCGCGCGCGATCTTGCCATAGGTTTTCTCGGCCAGCGCCTTGACCGTGTCGGGCTCGACGTCACCGGCCACGATCAGCACCGCGTTGTTGGGCTGGTAGTATTTGTTGTAGAAGGCGATGGCGTCGGTGCGGTTCAACTGCTCCATCTCCTGCATCCAACCAATGACCGGAATCCGGTAGGGCTGGTTCTGCCACAGCGTGGCGTCGAGTTCCTCGTCGAGCACGGCCTCGGGACTGTTGTCGATGCGCGAGCGGCGCTCCTCCAGGATGACGTCGCGCTCGGTCTTGATGACATCGTCGGTGAGGATGAGGTTGCGCATACGGTCGGCCTCGAAGCTCATCATCAGCTCGAGCGCCGAGGGCGCCACCGTCTCGTAGAAGGCGGTGTAGTCGTAGGAGGTGAAGGCGTTGTTGGAGCCCCCTATGTCGGAGACGGCGCGGTCGAACTCGCCGGCGGCGTGATTGGCAGTCGCCTTGAACATCAGATGCTCGAAGAAATGGGCGATGCCGGATTTGCCTGGCGGTTCGTCGGCGCTGCCCACCTTATACCACACCATATGGGTGACGATCGGCGAGCGATGGTCGGGAATGACGACCACTTCCATGCCGTTGTCGAGCAGGAAATCCGCCACCTTGAATTCGGCCGGCCGTTTGTCGGCGGCGAAGGCCGCCGGGGCCGGCCCGGCAATGACGAAAGCCAGCGATGTCGCCAAGAGGGTCTTGCGCAGCCGTTCAGCCTGAAATGTCATCAATGGCTCCGGTTTCATGACGGACGATAGGCGGCGAGCCGATGTTGGGAAAGTGAATTGTTGATCATTGGCATGGCACAACCTGCTCCCTGGGAAGAAGGGGTCGCGTTTCATCCTCGCCGGCAAATGAAGCTTAACTCAGGCGGCCTCGACAAACCGGATCAGCGTCTCGCCATAGTGGCGCTCGTCGACAACCGAAAATCCCGGTCCCGGCTCGAAAGGCGCCGCCGCTGCCTCCTCGACAACGCACAGCGCGCCGGGACGCAGCCAGCCGCCTTGCCTGGCCGACCTCAGCGCGCGCTCGCCAAGACCCTTGCCGTAGGGTGGATCGGCGAAAACGAGGTCGAACGGCGCCAGCGTGCCGGCCTCGCCCAGAGCCGTTGCGTCGCGCCGGAAGATCTTGGTGCGGCCGGTCAGCCCGAAGGCCTCGACATTGTCGCGGATCAGGCCGCGGCCTTCGGCCGATTCCTCGATGAAGACGCCATAGGACGCACCGCGCGACAGCGCCTCGAGACCGAGCGCGCCCGTTCCGGCGAACAGGTCGAGCACGCGCGCGCGCTGCAACCGATCGGCAAAGCGATGCGCCAGCACATTGAAAACAGCCTCGCGGGTGCGGTCGGTCGTGGGGCGGATGGCGCTGCCGCGGGGCGTCGCCAGCGGGCGCCCGCGAAACTCGCCGCCGACGATCCTCATTTCGCCCTGGGACCCTTGGGACCGCCGCGCGGCCGCTCGCCGCCACCCGAACGCTCGCCACGCGGCTTGCCGAACGGCTTTGAGCCGCCCGGCTTGCCATAAGCCGGCTTGAAAGACGCCTTGCGGGCCTTGGCTTCAGCGGCTTTGGCAGCATCCGCCTCCGCCCTGCCCTTGCCGATTGGCCGTGCGCCCGGCGCCATCCAGACATTGGCCTTGCGCTGGCCCGGCGGTTCGATCGGCCGCTGCTCGCGCTCGGATTTCTTGCCGCCCGGCTTGCCGCCAAAACCGCCGCGCGGCTTGTCGCCGAAGCCACCGCGCTCGGGTCGCGGGCCGCGGTCGCCAAAGCTTTTTTCCGACCTGGCGCTTCTGTCGGGACTGGTCGACAGTTTGCCCAGCGCTTCGTCGCGGCTGCCTTCGCGGCGCTTGCGGTTCTTGATCAGGCCGCCCTCGCCGGCCGGCCGGTGGTCACCCTCGCGCGAAAATCTCGGCCGCTCGGCCTCCTCGCGGCGCGGCTCGACCCGCCGCACCGGCAGGTTGGAAAACGGCTTTGTTATCTCGGCATCGAAATTGGCGCCGGATTCCTCTATCAGGCGTTCGCCGAGCTGATCGCGCAAAACCTTGCCCTTGATCTCCAGCACATGGCCTTCGGGAAGATCCTCGAGCTGGAACGGGCCGTAGGAGATGCGGATCAGCCGCGTCACGTCGAGGCCGAGCGCGCCGAGGATGTTCTTGACCTCGCGGTTCTTGCCTTCGCGCAAGCCGATCGTCAGCCAGGCATTCGAGCCTTGCTCGCGGTCGAGGCTCGCCTCGATGGCGCCATAGAAGACACCGTCCACGGCAATGCCTTCGCGCAGGCCCGCAAGCGCACTTTCCTCGACCTTGCCATGGACGCGCACGCGGTAGCGGCGCAGCCAGCCGGTGGCCGGCAGTTCGAGCACGCGAGACAGGCCGCCATCATTGGTGAGCAGCAGCAGGCCTTCGGTGTTGATGTCGAGCCGGCCGATGGTCATCAGCCGGGGCAATTCAGCCGGCAGCACGTCGAAGACGGTCTTGCGGCCCTCGGGATCGCGGTTGGTGGTCACGACGCCGGCAGGTTTGTGGAACAGGAACAGCCGAGTGCGCTCGATCGGCGGGATCTCCATGCCGTCTAGATGGATGATGTCGTCGGGCATCACATTGAAGGCTGGCGAAGACAGAACCCGGCCGTTGACCTTGACGCGGCCGGCCGCGATCAACTCCTCGGCGTCGCGGCGCGAGGCAAGCCCGGCGCGAGCCAGCCGCTTGGCGATGCGCTCGCCGGCTTCCTCGGGCGCCTCCGCAGGACGCGGACGGGGCTTGAAACCGCCTTGCGGCCGGTCGGCAGCGAAATCGCGCTTCGGACGGTCCGCGAAATCGCGCTTTGGACGGTCAGAGAAGTCGGGTTTGGGCCGATCGGCAAGATCACGCTTAGGTCGATCGAAGCGTCTTTCGCCCGCTGCACCTTCGGTCGGGCGGCCGCGCGGCGCATAGGGCTTGCGCGGCCCTTCGCGGTTTTCATAAGGCTTGCCTTGCGGACGCGGACCCTTGTTGAACGGCCGCTCCGAGCGCCCGCCTTCGCCGCCCTCGCGCGGCTTGTACTCGCGCTTCATTGGCCGTTCGCCATCGGCTGCCATCGGCCGCTCCCCACGCGGCGCGTAGGGCTTGCGGGGCCCTTCGCGCTTCTCATAAGGCTTGCCTTCCGGACGTGGAGCCTTGTTGAACGGCCGCTCCGAGCGCCCGCCTTCGCCGCCCTCGCGCGGTTTGTACTCGCGCTTCTGCGGCCGTTCGCCATCGGCCGCCATTGGCCGCTCGCCACGCGGCGCGTAGGGCTTGCGCGGCCCTTCGCGCTTTTCGAAGGGCTTGCCGCCGTCGCCATGCTTGGCAAATGGTTTCTTGGCGCCGAAGGCCGACTTGCCGCCTTTGCCGGCATCGCGCCCACGCGCCGCCGCCGGTTTCGGACCACTTTTGCCCGGACCCTTCTGGCGCGGAGATTTCTTGTCGTTGTCGTCCATGTGGCCTTTGCCCGTTTGCGCTGCTACAGCGTGGCGCATCCTTTCGGGCGCGCAACGAACGCTGTAGCATTTTTGATTTGGCGCATGATCATTTCCGAAAACCGTACCCGATTTTCGAGGTTATGCGCTCAATAACAGGATCACCGTCGAGTGGCGAGGAGATAATCGGAATGGAAACCCGCGTGAAGCGGCCTGATTTCATGGCGCTGGCGCTGGAGGAGGCGCAAGCGGCAGCCTCGCGTGGCGAAGTGCCGGTCGGCGCCGTCATCGCCAGCGCCGGCACGGTCGTGGCCAGTGCCGGCAACCGCACCCGCGAGCTTGCCGATCCAACGGCCCATGCCGAGATGCTGGCCATCCGCGAAGCCTGCCGCAGGCTGTCGAGCGAGCGGCTCACCGGAGCCGATCTCTATGTGACGCTGGAGCCTTGCGTCATGTGCGCCGGCGCCATCTCCTTCGCCAGGCTGCGCCGGCTCTACTTTGGCGCCGCGGACGAAAAGGGCGGCGCGGTGGTCAATGGCGTGCGCTTCTTCGCTTCGCCGACCTGCCATCACACGCCCGACATCTATGCGGGCATGGCGGAGGCCGAAGCAGCCCTACTGCTGAGGGATTTCTTTCGGGAGCGCCGGGACTGAACCGAGGCAATATTCGTCGGCAAGCAAACGCGGCCCGCTCTTTACAGAGACGGCAGCCAGTCGAACCAGCCGCTGCCCTTCTTGCCTTCCGCCTCCCTCTTGAGGCGGCGTTCCTTTTTATACTCGTCTTCGCCGACTTCGTTTTGCGGCGCCGTGTCGGATGCGACGCGATAGGCAAGGGGCGGTTCGCTCAGATATTTGCGGGTATTCGGATCGCCCTGCTTGCTTTCGGCGAGGCGGCGCTGGATGTCGGCGGCCCGGCCCTTGTCGGAATCGGCAGGCGTCCAGCGCGGCGGGTGACTTGAGCCGGATTCCTCCATCGCCTTCTTCACCGAGGCGGGATCCGTCTGCACGTCGTCGACGATCTGCGACTGGTAGGACGGATCATCCTGGTGTGCGGTGGCGTCGGCGCGCAGGCGGGCACGGCGCTGCTCGGGCGATTCGGGCCATTCGGCGCTTGCGGTCTCGATGCTCTCCTGTGGCGCCGGCAGCGCTTCCTTCTGACCAGGCGCCGGCTTCACCAGGGTGGGACGCGGCTTGTAATCGATGTGTTCCTTGCGCTTGGGGGCGAACGAAAAAGCGCCGGTGAGATCGCCGGCCAGTTGTTCGCCGGCGGTCTTGTCGGTGCCGTAGGTCGGAGAACCGACACAGCCGGACAGAGCGAGTCCCGATGCGACAAGCGGCGCCAACAGCGCGAGGCGCGCGTTAAATCTCTCGGTCATGCCAAAAAGTCCCACTCTAGACAGCCTCTCGATCGCCGCCGGTCCCAAGGTCCGGCCCCCATCGTCCAAGCACTTGCGACGGAAATCCGGCGACAATTTGTCTTCCGGAGTTTCGCGTGTTTACCTCAACCACTCGTTAAGGGCAACGCACGGACGGGTTTCGCCCGTCCGGCGTGACATTTGTGCACGATTTCATTGATGCATGTCGTTGTCCCAAAACCGCGGCACACTTTTGGGCGACATGCATCTAGAGCCTTCCCAGCGCCTTCAGCTCATGCAGCACGGCGGCGTCGCGCGCCGAGACATCGGGAAAGGCAGGATCCTGCCCGACATCGGCGGTGTAACGCCACGACCGCGCGCATTTGACCAGGCCGCGGTCCTCGGCCTTTTCGATCACCACGGCGACGCCTTTGACGTCGTCGAGCGTGAAGGCGCCTTGTTGCGCCTCGCCATGGGCGATGACGAGATCGCTGGTGATCGCCATCTCGGCCATGTCGACATCCGATATCGCGGCTTCGAGCGCCGCATCGTCGATGGTAACGACCGGCACCGCTTCCAATGACGAGCCGATCACTTTCTGGGCACGCGCGATTTCCAGCGCACCGGTGACGACACGGCGCACCTGCCGCACCTTACGCCATTTCTCCGCCAGCGCCTCGTTCTTCCAGTTTTCCGGGATCGCCGGGAACTGGTCGAGATGCACCGAGACGGCATCGGGATGACGGTCGAGCCAGGCCTCTTCCATGGTGAAGGGCAGCATCGGCGCCAGCCATCTCACCAGGCAGTCGAAAAGGTGGCGTACCACCTGAACCGAGGCCTTGCGCTTCGCGCTCGACGGCGCATCACAGTAGAGCGCGTCCTTGCGGATGTCGAAATAGAAGGCCGACAGCTCGACCACCATGAAATCGAGGAGCGCACGGGTGATGCGCTTGAACTCGAACGCATCATAGCCCTGGCGCACCACCTCATCGAGTTCGGCGAGGCGATGCAGCATCAGCCGTTCCAGCTCCGGCATCCCTTCCAGCGGCACCTCCTCGCCATCGTCATGGGCGAGCGTGCCCAGCATCCAGCGGATGGTGTTGCGTAGCTTGCGGTAGGCGTCGATGTTGGTCTGCAGCACGTTCTTGCCGAGCCGCTGGTCTTCCCAATAGTCGGTCGTCACCACCCACAGGCGCAGGATGTCCGCGCCGGACTGCTTGATCACGTCCTGCGGCACGACGGTGTTGCCGAGTGACTTCGACATCTTGCGGCCGTCCTCGTCCATGGTGAAACCATGGGTGACGACGGTATCGTAGGGCGCCCTGCCCCTGGTGCCGCAGCTTTCGAGCAGCGAGGAGTGGAACCAGCCGCGATGCTGGTCGGAGCCTTCGAGATAGACATCGGCCGGCCATTTGAGGTCCGGACGATCCTCCAGCGTGAAAACGTGGGTCGAGCCTGAATCAAACCAGACGTCGAGGATATCCGTCACCTGCTTCCATCTGGAGGCATCGTGATTGCCGAGGAAACGTTCCTTGGCACCGGCGGCGAACCAGGCATCGGCGCCCTCTTTCTCGAAAGCGTCCATGATGCGCTGGTTGACCGCCTCGTCCTGGAGCACATTGCCGTCGGCATCGGCGAAGACCGCGATCGGCACGCCCCAGGCGCGCTGGCGCGACAGCACCCAGTCGGGCCGCTCCTCGATCATGGCGCGGATGCGGTTCTGCCCCGCCCCTGGCACGAAACGGGTGTCGTCGATCGCCTTCAGCGCACGGCTGCGCAGCGTCGTGCCGTCGCCGAGGTCCTTGTCCATGTAGACGAACCATTGCGGCGTGTTGCGGAAGATGACCGGTTTCTTCGACCGCCAGGAATGCGGATAGCTGTGCTTGAGGCGACCGCGCGCAAACAGGGCGTTGCGCTTGATCAACTCTTCGATGACCGCCTGATTGGCATTGCCCTTCTTACCGTTGTCGTCGAGAACGCGCGCCGCGCCCCCCTCACGATCCGGTCCGAAGCCCGGCGCGTCCTTGGTGAAAAAGCCGGCATCGTCGACGGTGAACGGAATCGCGGTATCGACGCCGCGCGCACGCAGGTTCTGTGCCGCATCCATCCAGGCGTCGAAATCCTCGCGGCCATGGCCCGGCGCCGTGTGAACGAACCCGGTGCCCGCATCATCGGTGACATGGTCGCCGGCAAGCATGGGCACCGGAAACCCGTAACCGCCGCCAAGACCCTTGAAGGGATGCGAAAGCGTAAGACTTCCAAGCTCTTGCGCCGACACGCTGCGAAGACGATTCAACGTGACTTTGGCCTTGGCCGAAGCCTCTTCAGCCAGCGTATCGGCAAAGATCAACTTTTCGCACGGCTGCGGGCCGAAGGCGTTCTCGGCTGCCGTGACCTCATAGAGACCGTAGTTGATACGCGGCGAATAGTTGACGGCACGGTTGCCGGGAATCGTCCAGGGCGTCGTCGTCCAGATGACGACATGGGCCTGCAGCAGATCGAGAGCGCCCTCGGTCAGTGCGGCCTCTCCGTCAGCGACGGGGCGCACCAGACTGGCGACCGGGAACTTCGCCCAGATCGTATCCGACTCGTAGTCCTGGTATTCGATCTCGGCCTCGGCCAGCGCGGTGCGCTCGACGACACTCCACATCACCGGCTTGGAGCCGCGATAGAGCTGGCCCGACATGGCGAATTTCAAAAGTTCGCCGGCGATGCGCGCCTCGGCGTGGAAGGCCATGGTCGTATACGGGTTCTTGAAGTCGCCGATGACGCCAAGGCGCTGGAATTCCGCCCCCTGAACGCCGATCCAGTGAGCGGCGAAATCCCGGCATTCCTTGCGGAACTCGTTGACCGGCACCTCATCCTTGTTCTTGCCCTTGGCGCGGTACTGCTCCTCGATCTTCCATTCGATCGGCAGGCCGTGGCAGTCCCAGCCGGGCACGTAATTGGCGTCGCGGCCGCGCATCTGGAAGGAGCGGTTGATGACGTCCTTGAGGATCTTGTTCAGCGCATGGCCGATATGGATGTTGCCGTTGGCATAGGGCGGACCGTCATGCAGCACGTATTTCGGGCGGCCGGCGGAGGCCTCGCGCAGCTTGCGGTAGAGATCCATCTCCTGCCAGCGCTTGACCAGCACCGGTTCCTTCTCGGGCAAACCGGCACGCATCGGGAAATCCGTCTGCGGCAGGTAAAGCGTCTTGGAATAGTCGATCGTCTCAGCTGTGTCGGTCATTGGTCTGCCATTGTGGATTGCCCGGCGGCAAGGGAGCTCGGGCCTGAACTATCATGATCTGGAAAAAGCGCGAGGGGTCGCGCGCAAGATTCCCGGCGGCTCCGACAGCTCTCAGGCCGTCCGGAACACCGGGCTGGTAATTCGCATCGTAATCGCGACGGAACGCGAAAAGCTCGTCATTAGTGGGCTTTTAGCGGAGATGAGCGCAGGAATAAAGCGTCTCGTTCGATTCACCTACATCTTGAAATCGAAGCGATAGGTCGTCGATACGCCGATCATGAACTGGTTGCGGTCGCCGCGCTCCTTGACCAGGCTGGAATCGACGGCCGGGCCCTCGAGGCGCGAATATTCGCCGAACAGGCTGGCGGTCATCGGGTCGGTCACCTTCCACGTCACCGCGCCGCCGAGGCCGACCGATTTCAGGCCGCCGCCGGGATTATACTGGTTCAACCCCGAGGCCACGGCTTCCTGCGCGTTGACGCCGTAATAGGCGTCGAAATATTTGGCGGAGGCGAACGAGACGCGCGGCCCGCCAGAAATCCTGACGGTTGGCGTCACGTCGTAGAAGGCGTCGGCGGCGATGTCGGCGACGAAGCCGTTATGGGCGCGGATACCGTGCCGCAGCTCGGCACGCGCACGTATCCAGTCCGTGGGATAGAATTCGAAGAAGCCGCCCACCTCGCCGCCCCAGCGGACCGGATCGAGGCCTTTCAGCTCATCCGCATCGCCGTCGTCGCGCGAGAACAGGAACTTGCCGGTCAGGCCGGCGCGGACGCCGCCATCGTCGACCAGCGCCAGCGAAATGTTGTCGTTGCGCGAGGTGAAGCGGGCCGCCGGGCCAGCCTTGCCCAAGGAGATGATCGGCGAGGCGCTGAGCAGGTACTTCTTGCCGCCCTCGAAATTAGGCGCCACCATGCCGGTGGCGCCCACCGTCAGATACCAATCGCCGGACAGCCAGCCGAAGGCGCCCTCGCCGGCATCGGCCGCACCCGAGGTAGCCAGCATGACGGTAGCCAAGGCTGCAGAAATTTTCCCGACCGGACTCATGACTACCCCACTAACACGATACGACTGTCTTTCGGTCACAGCTTTGAAGAGGCTTTGGTAAAATTTGATTTAAGGTCGAGACGTCCGGCTCGCATTGCTTGCACCATCCGGCCGCCGTCGGCTGGACGCGGGTCGGCACCAAGGGTAACTTCATTCCCTGCTGGCGGTCCTCGATGGAGATGGCGACATGACCTTGCACGGCGATGCACTGAAGAACGCGATCGGGCAAACGCGAGCAAAGTGGGGGTGGTTTGTTGGCCTTGGCGTGTTGCTGCTGATCCTCGGCGGCATTGCCTTCGGCAACCTCTTCATCGCCACGGTGGCTTCCGTCTATGTCGTGGGGTGGCTCATGCTGGTGGCCGGCATCATCGAGATCATGCATGCCTTCGGGGTCAAGACGTGGGGCCGCTTCTTCTATTGGCTGCTCAGCGGATTGCTCTACGCGGTCGCAGGCTTTTTCGCCTTCGACAACCCGCTGCTGGCCTCGGCGGTGCTGACCTTCCTGCTGGCCGTCGCGCTCGTCGCTTCCGGCGTGCTGCGCGCCTGGGTCGGCTACAGCCACCGGCCTGAGCGCGGCTGGGGCTGGATCGTCGCGGCCGGCGCCATCAGCGCGATCGCAGGGTTGATCATAGCCATGGGCTGGCCGGTCAACAGCGTATGGGTGCTCGGCCTGTTCCTGGCAATCGACCTGATCTTCCAGGGTTGGACCTTCATCGCCGTCGGTCTGGCGCTGAAAAAGTAACGTCTGATTCGAGCATGATCTAACCCGAAAACCGGCGCCACTTTTCGGGATCATGCTCATTTTGTTAAAGCATGATCTTGCCCGAAAACCGGGCTCCACTTTTCGGGATCATGGTCATTTTGTTAAAGCATGATCTTGCCCGAAAACCGGGCTCCACTTTTCGGGATCATGCTTCAAAAAGCCATGGCCGCGTCGAGTTGCGAAAGCGGCTTGACGCCGGCCAGCAGTGCCCTCGCCTCGGCCTCGTCGCGCTTCATCTGCGTGACCAGCGCATCCAGTCCGTCGAACTTGATCTCGCTGCGCAGGTAGCCGAAGAACGACACCTGGCAGATCTCGCCATAGAGGTAACCGGAAAAATCGAAGACGAAGGTTTCCAGAAGCGGCGCGCCATCATCGTCGACGGTCGGACGGCGGCCAAAGCTGGCAACCCCGTCATGCAGCCTTCCGTCGGCGCGGCGAAAGCGAACGGCATAGATGCCTTCCCTGAGGGCGGCCTCGGCGGGAAGCCTCATGTTCGCGGTCGGAAAGCCGAGCGTTCGCCCCAGTTTCTGGCCGTCCACGACTTCGCTCTCCACCGTGAAGCGATAGCCGAGCAGGCCGGCGGCCTCGGCTACCTCACCATCGCAAAGCAAGGCGCGGATGCGGCTCGATGAAACCACCTCGGCGCTCTCGTCCCGAAATGCATCGACCAGCGTGACGCCGAAGCCATGGCGCTCGCCAGCCGCCATCAGATAGGCCGGCCCGCCCTGGCGGTCCTTGCCGAAATGGAAATCGAAGCCGGTCACGGCATGGGTGATGCCAAGCGTTCTCTCAAGCACGTCGGTCACGAAGGCTTCCGCCGACAGCGAGGCGAAGTCGCGCGTGAAAGGCTGTTCGACGAGCGCGGCAAAGCCCAGCAGCGACAGGAGCCGCGCCTTCATCGGCGGCGGCGTCAGCACGAACAGCGGTATGTCGGGCCTGAATATCTTTCGCGGGTGCGGTTCGAAAGTCAGCACCAGCGCCGGCACGCCACGCCGACGCGCCTCCGCCAATGCCCGTTCGAGCACCGCCTGATGACCGCGATGGACGCCGTCGAAATTGCCGATCGCGACAACGCCGCCGCGCAAACCGGCGGGCAGCGGCGCGGTTGCCGAAAGGTGCTGGAAAGCGTCCATCGCCATCTACCGCAGCCTGGGAATGACGGCCACTGGATGATAGCCGTGCCTGTCAAGGAACGCGGCAAGCCGTGCCGGATCCGGCTGCGATGCATCGCCATAGTCGCGGGCATGGATGCCGCCCGAGACATAGAGAACGTCGAAACCGTTGTCGGCCGCGCCCTTGATATCGGTCAGCATGCCGTCGCCGATAGCCAGCACCTGGCGGCGCTCGACCGGCCGGCCAAGGATCTCCGCCACCTCCTTCATCGCCACATCATAGACCGGCGCATAAGGTTTTCCGGCGATCAGCGTGCGGCCGCCGAGCTGCGCGTAGTCGCGCGCCAGGGCGCCGGCACACCAGATGATGCGTTCGCCGCGCTCGACCATGATATCCGGGTTGGCGCAGATGAAAGGCAGGTTCCTGGCGCGCAGCCGCCGCAGCAGCTCCGCATAGTCCTCGGGCTTCTCCACTTCGTCATCGAACAGGCCGGTGCAGACGACGCCGGATGCCTCGAACTCCTCGACGAGATCGACGTCGAGCCCGTCATAGAGGGTGAAGTCTCGCTCGGCGCCGACATGGAAGATCTTTCGCGGGCCTTCCACGATCAGGTCGCGGGTCACGTCGCCCGAGGTGACCACGCGATCGTAAGCCGATGGGGGAACGCCGATGGCGTTCATCTGGGCCACGACGTCGGCGCTGCGGCGCGGCGAATTGGTGATCAGGACGACGGGGATGCCGGCCGAACGGGCTGCCGTCAGCGCCGAAGCCGCCGCCGGAAAATGCGTCTCGCCATTGTGCACCACGCCCCAGACATCGCAGAGAATGGCCGAATAGTTCTTCGACACGTCTTCGAGCGAACCGATAATGTCAGGCGAGGCCGCCATGCCGTATCCTTCAGTCATGATCGTTGCGGTGCCGCAGCCGACGGTTCGCCGCAGCCGGTTGGAATTATCCGAACCGGCCCAGCCTGTCACCAGCTTTCGCCCTTAACCGGACATCCGCCACCGTTCACCGGTTGGTTAACGAGCTTTGAAGGTGAGGCCTGACCTTGGATATATTCCAGAAACCTGAAATTTAACGATTTATGACACCGTCCCCACTGGCAATCGATTTCGCGGGGGCAGCTGTGACAATGATCCGAAGATTCGGACGCGACCGGCGTGGCAATTATGCGCTGATGACCGTGCTCGCCATGGTGCCGCTGATGGGTGCCGTGGCTATCGCCGTCGACTATACGGAAATGGTGGGTCAAAGGCAAAACGCCTTGAATGCCTTGGACGCGGCAGGCTTCGCCACGGCCCAGCAGATCGTTGCCGGCGCCAGCGACGCCGACGCGGTGGCCTATGCCAAAAATTTCTTCGAAGCCAATCTCGCGCATATCGATCCGGCCAACACCACGCTGGCCGTGACGCTGCCCAACAACAACACGGGCGGCGGGACGCTGAAGCTCTGCGCTACCTTGGTCTACAAGCCCTATTTCGAGCCGACGGCTAAATTGCTGCTGGGCGGCAGCGCCGGCAGCACCGATATTGGCTTCAGCACCTGCTCCGAAGTGCGCCTCAAGAACACGCTGGAAGTGTCGCTGGTGCTCGATAATTCCGGTTCGATGAAGGAGCTCGGCAAAGGCTCGAACAAGGTGAGGTTCGACCTTCTCAAGAGCGCCGCCAAGCAGCTGGTCGACCAGTTGGCCGGCCAGGCCCAGCAGATGAGGCAGGTCACCAAGCCGGTCCAGTTCAGCCTCGTTCCCTTCGCCGCCTCCGTGAATGTCGGTGCTGGCAACGCCTCGGCGGCGTGGATGGACACGACCGGCATCTCGCCTATCCATCATGAGAATTTCGACTGGACGACCATGAGTTCGTCCTTTTCGTCCACCAAATACGCAGAGAAGATTGCCGGTATCTGGTACGCGAAAGGCACCGGCTGGGACGCGAGCCAGAAAGACCAGCCGCTGACCCGGTTCTCGATCTACAAACAGATGAAACGCATTTCAGCGTGCAGTCTCAAGAATTGGGACGGTACCTGTGCATCGAACGCGACCTTCACCTATGCGCCGGTCGCGAGTTGGGGTGGCTGCGTCGAGTCGCGCCCATATCCATACAATATCCAGGACACAGCTGCATCGACAACACTGCCTGCAACGCTTTTCGTGCCAATGTTCGCGCCCGACGAAACCGACCGCGTCGATAGCTCTTCAAGGCCAGCCAATAACAATTGGGATGTCGACGCCCCAGTGAGTTCAGGCGCGTCCGACGCCGCACGCCAGCGCTATATGCCAAAATATTTCGACTGGGTGAACAAGGTGACGCCGGCCTACGGCATGGACGCCGGGCCGAATACAAGCTGCAGCACGACGGCAATCACGCCACTGACCGATGTTTCCACGACAGCCGGCGCAACTTTGATCAAGAACGCCATCGATGCCATGGCCGACGACGGCGCCACCAACGTGCCGGAAGGCATGGCCTGGGGCTGGCGAACCCTTTCCAGCACGGCACCCTTCACCGAGGGCCGGCCCGAAACGGAAAGAGGCAACGACAAGGTACTGATCGTGCTGACCGACGGCGCCAACACCTACTACACGCCGACCTCGGTGACGGCGCAGACCTACTCTGGAACCAATTGGAATTATGGCGGTAACGACCTGGCTGGGAGCAAGGCGATCTATTCGGCTCTCGGTTACGTCGTCCCCTACAGCAACGGCTACAGCTACGGCCGCATGTTCCTCGGAACGGATGTCACCAAGGACGACTACAGCAACGCCAACTACACCAAGGCGATGAATGAGCATTTCGCCGCGCTCTGCAACAACGCCAAGGCCGCCGGGGTCATGGTCATGACCATCGCGCTTGATCTGGACGCCACCAAGACGGCGGAGAAAACGCAGATGGATGCGCTGAAGGCCTGTTCTTCTGATTCCCGCTTCAGCAAGGACAAGACCGATCCGAGCAAGCCGATGAAGCTGTTCTGGAATTCGACGGGCGCAACGCTGTCCGACGATTTCAAGGCGATCGGCAACGAGCTGTCCAACCTGCGCATCGTCAGCTGATCCGACGAATTCCACGTCGATGCCCTGCATCCGGTGGGGCGTCGTTCTGGACGGCACCGGGGGGCCGCTCCAGATTGGTTAGTGCTTGGTGAAGCGCGAACCAAGCAATCGAGCGGTTTCCCAAACCCGTCCTTCAGCGTTTTGTGGAAAGCTGGCGTCGATCGAGAATCCGCCGGCGGGGGCCGCTGCAAGACATGCGTGAAATCTGGCGTCAGTTCCGCCGCGACAGGCGCGGCAACTATGCTCTCATGACGGCCTTCGCGATGGTCCCGCTGATGGGCGGGCTGGCGCTCGCGGTCGACTTCACGGAAATGAACCGCGAAAAGCAGACGGTGTTGAACGCGCTCGACGCCGCCAACTTCGCCACGGCGCGCCGCCTGACGGAAGGCGCCACCGACGACCAGCTGAGAGCCTATGCGCTCGACTTCTTCAACGCCAATCTGAACGATGTCGATCCCGCCAACACGACGCTCAACCTGACTTTGCCCAGCAACGCCGCTGGCGGCGGAACAATGAAGCTTTGCGGCACCTTGACCTATAATCCTTACTTCCTGCCGACGGCGAAGATACTGCTCGGCGGCACCGGCGCCACCAATATCGGCTTCACCGCATGCTCTGAAGTGCGGCTGAAGAACACGCTCGAAGTAGCGCTGGTGCTGGACAATTCCGGTTCGATGGTCACGCCCGGAACCGGCTCGGGACAGAAGCGCATCGATCTCCTCAAGACCGCGGCGAAGCAGTTGGTCGACACGCTTGCCCAGCAGGCCGCGATGATCAAGCAGGTCGACAAGCCGGTGCAGTTCGGCCTCGTACCCTTTGCCGCCTCGGTCAATGTCGGTCCTGGCAACGGCAACGCGTCCTGGATGGACACCGAAGGCCTGTCACCGGTGTCCAACGAGAATTTCGACTGGTCGACGCTGAACGCCGCCAACAAATACGCCCAGCAGACCAACGGCATCTGGTACAAACGCGGCACCGGCTGGGGCGACGAGGAAGGCCAGATGCTGACCCGGTTTTCGCTCTACCGCGACATGAAGGTCGTCACCAGCCATGAGCGTGTTAAAAACAGCAAGCACGTTGTTTGTGCTGAATACAACTGGAACAATACCTGCAAGCGCAGTTACGACGCATACGACTATGTCGATTCCTACGGTCCGTTCGCCAGTTGGCAAGGCTGTGTCGAAGCCCGGCCCTACCCCTATAATGTCAACGACGCCCCGCCGTCCGGCGGCTCGGCCAACACCGGGATAGGCGTGGGCGATCCGGCGACGATGTTCGTGCCGATGTTCGCCCCGGATGAACCCGGCAATCACTGGAAGATCACCCAGGATCCCAACGAAGCCGCGCCAAAGACCTATGGCGCCATCAACAGCTGGTGGAACGACGATCCGTCGAGCAGCAGCGGCCAAGCCCGGCTGCGCAACATGGCCAAATATTTCCAGCCGCGGCCGATCGATGCGCCGGTATTGCCCGCAGGCAACGGCCCGAACTACAGCTGCACCACCAACCCGATCACGCCGCTGACCGACGTCAGCGTCGCCGATGGGCTCGCCACGATCAAGGCCGCGATCGACCTGATGCAGCCGGATGGCGGCACCAATGTTCCCGAGGGCATGGGCTGGGGCTGGCGAGTGGTCTCGAGCGGCGAGCCGTTCACGCAGGGGCGCCCGGAAACAGAAAAAGGCAACGACAAGGTGGTGATCGTGCTCACCGACGGCGCCAACACCTATTACACGCCTTCCTCGCTCAGCTATTCCGACCCCGCCGATTCGAAGTCGACCTACGCGTCCTACGGCTATCTCAAGCCCGGCTATGCCGGCACCTCGGTCGGGCGCCTGTTCATGGGCACATCCAGCGCCATCGGCCAGTTCGACTATTCGAACGGCAATTACACCAGCGCGCTCAACGAGCAGATGACGACGCTTTGCAACAACGCCAAGACGGCCAACATCATGGTGATGACGGTGGCTCTCGACCTGTCCACGACCAAGACCAGCGACAAGAACGCCATCGATGCGCTGAAATCATGCTCGTCGGAATCGCGCTTCCGCAAGGACCCGGCGGATCCGAGCAAACCCGCCAAGCTGTTCTGGAATGCGACGGGCGCCAGCCTGTCGAACGATTTCAAGGAAATCGGCAACGAATTGTCGAACCTGCGCGTGGTCGGTTAAGCGAACTCTGGCGCAACGCCCGACGCCGCCAAGCCCTTGTGGGCGCCTGCCGCAACGGGCACATAGTGGCCGCACGCTGGATCGCATCCATCGCGGCACGCCTGGGGACGAACAATGCCCGATACCGCCAACCACCTCGCCTTCGCGCTGGTCTGCCTGGGCATGGTGCTGACGCCGGGTCCAAACATGATCTACCTGATCTCGCGCTCGCTCTCGCAAGGGCCGAAGGCCGGACTGATCTCGCTTGGCGGGGTCGCCGTCGGTTTTCTCTTCTATGTGCTGTCGGCGGCATTCGGCATCACGGCGCTGCTGCTGGCCGTACCCTTCGCCTATGACGCGCTGCGCTTTGCCGGCGTGCTCTATCTCCTGTGGCTGGCCTGGCAGGCCGTGAAACCGGGCGGACGCTCGCCATTCCAGGTGCGCGACCTGCCGAAAGACGGGCCGCGCAAGCTGTTCGCCATGGGCCTGATGACCAATCTGCTCAATCCGAAGGTGGCGGTGCTCTACTTGTCGCTGCTGCCGCAGTTCATCAGCATTGGCAAAGGCCACGTCCTGTCTCAGCTTCTTGTGCTCGGCGCGACGCAGATTTCGATCAGCCTGACCGTGAATGCCATCATCGCGGTGACGGCGGGCTCCATCGCGGCCTTTCTCGCCGGGCGGCCTTTGTGGCTGGTCATCCAGCGCTGGATGATGGGAGGCGTGCTGACGGCGCTGGCGCTGAAGATGGCGACCGACGCACAGCGCTGAGGGCGGGCTGCGGCGTCGGCGTTGGTCTACATCGGCCGCCTTGTCTGCTGGGTCCGCTCCGGTTCCACCACCTTGCGGTAGAGGTGCCAGGTGGCATGGCCAAGGATAGGCATAACGACCGCGAGCCCGACAAACAGCGGGATCGAACCGATCACCAGCAGAACCGCGACCGTCAGGCCCCAAAGAGCCATCTGCAGCGGGTTTGCCGTCACCGCCCGCACCGAGGTTTCTATGGCCGAAACGGCGCCGACATCACGGTCGAGCAGCAGCGGGAAGGCGACGACAGTGGTGGCCAACACGATCACGGCGAAAACGAAGCCAGCAGCGTTGCCGAGAAGGATCAAGGTCCAGCCCTTGCTGGTCGTCAGCACGTCGCGGACAAAGGCGCCGATCGAAGCCGGCGGCTGGTCGCCGAACAGGCTGGTGTAGATCGACTGCGCGGTGAACAGCCACAACAGGAACAGCACGAAAAGCATGATGCCGATGACCGCGATCGAAGGCACCGCCGGCGAGTGGCGGACATCGAGGGCATGCCGCCAGTTGGTGTTCATGCCGAGTTCGCGCCGGCGGCTGATCTCGTAGAGGCCGAGCGCGGCGAAAGGGCCGACAAGGGCGAATCCCGACATCAAGGGATAGACGAGCTGAATGGCGTTGGAGCCAGACGTCCACTGCGTCAGGATCAGGCCGACGACGGGATAGATCAGGCACAGGAAAACGTAGTGAGACGGTTTTGCCCAGAAATCCTCGGCACCGAGCCGCAGCGCATCCCAGAGGTCCGATGTGGTGATGTGGCGCACCATGGGCTGCACATGCATTCCACGCGCGTCCGCCATGACATGAAAGCTGGCCATAAGCTTCCTCCCTTTGTCGGGGGCGGTCACCACCGTGATGGCCGCCCGTAGCTGCCACTAGTAGATGTAACAGCATACCCGATTTGCCAGGGGCTGTCGCCAAATCGATGGTTCCGGACAGGCCATCACGGGATTGTCATCCCTGCCCGGCAGAAGCCGCGCGATCTTCGGTATCGGATTTCTCTGATGATGGGCCATTCGAAGCTGGATGGCCAAACGCAACGTTTGAAGACGACGCGGTGCGATCAGCGAAGGCCAAGGCATCAATTTCCTCGACAGTTTCTTCGGCTTGCCCGTCAAAAGCCATGATCGCGACTATGCAGGCAGGAATGAGCATTGTCATCGACCTCCCTCCAGAACCGCGCCGGACAAGGCGCTCCTTGCTGATCGGTCTCGCGGCCATTGCCGGGCTTGCCGCCTGCAGCACCGTTTCCGTGCCCACCGGTGAGGGCGCAGGTGTCTCTTCCTCCGCCACGGCCACCCTAGCCGACTTGCGCGCCGCGGCCGGGCGGACTCCGCTGACCGCGGACACCCAGCTCGAACAGGCGGCGTTGCAGCAGGCCGGCTACATGGCGTCGCGGACGCGCATGAGTCACACCACCGGTTGGGGCAAGGATTTCGCCTCGCGCATGAAGGACAATGGCGTGCGCGGCGCTGCGGCCGAGAACATCGCCGAAGGCCGCTTCGACCAGCAGAAACTGTTCGATATCTGGATGCATTCGACCGGCCACCGGCGCAACATACTCGACCCGGACTTCAGCCGTTTCGGGCTTGCCTATGTCCGCGACGGCCGCGACCCCAGTCTGCGCTACTGGGCCCTGGTGCTCGGAAGGTAGCAAAGCCGTCGCCGGCAGCGGACAGCCGTCGAATATCAATCCATATGTGCCGCCGGCGCGCCGCCGGCCGGCGCCGCCTTCGGCTTGCGCAGCAGGATCACGAACGGAATGGCGGCCAGCGTCATGATCATCAGGATTTTGAAGTCGTTGACGTAGGAGATCATCATCGCCTGGATGTTCACCATCCTGTCGACCTGGGACAATGCCATCTGGTCGCCGCCGGCCGCCGCCGGCGAAACCGCCCACAGATTGGGGTTGAACGGATTGATAAAGGCGGAAAGCTCGGCGTGATTTATCTGTGTATTGCGCACCATGAGCACCGTCACGACCGATACGCCGATGGACGAGCCGAGGTTGCGCACCAGACTGAACAAAGCCGTGGCGTCGGTGCGGAAGCGCACGTCAAGCGTGGCGAAGGCCACCGTCGACAGCGGCACGAATACCATTCCCATTCCCAGGCCCTGGATGATGCCGGAAGTGATGATCAGCCAGTTGTCCATCTGCGGCGAGAAGCCGGCCATCGTGTAGAGCGACTGCGCGGTCAGGAGGAAGCCGATGACGACGAGGATTCTGGCGTCGACCTTGCTCATGAGCCGGCCGACGACGAGCATTGAGATCATCGTGCCCACGCCGCGCGGCCCGATCACGATGCCGATGGTGATGGTCGGATAGCCGAAGATGGTCGACAGCATCGGCGGCAGCAGCGACATGCTCGCCAGGATGAGCACGCCCATGACGAAGATGAACGCCAGCCCGGTCACGAAATTGCGGTCGAGGAAGATCTTGGGGTCGATGAAGGGATGCTCCGCGGTCATCGTGTGGATGATGAACACCCAGAAGCCGGTTATCGAAAGGCCAAGCTCGATCCAGATCTCGACTGACGAGAACCAGTCGACCTCGGCGCCACGATCGAGCAGCAGCTGCAGCGCGCCGACGCCGAGCGATATCATGGCGAAGCCGAAGAAATCGAAGCTTCGCACCCGCCGCGCAATGGCCGGCAGATAAGCGGCCATGCCGAGGAAGGCGACGATGCCGACCGGCAGGTTGATGAAGAACACCCAGCGCCAGCTGAAATTCTCGGTCAGCCACCCACCGAGCGTGGGACCCAGAATCGGCCCCAGCATGATGCCGGCGCCCCAGATGGCCATTGCCTGGCCGTGGCGTTCCTTCGGGTTGATGTCGAGCAGGAAGGTCTGCGACAGCGGCACGATCGCGGCGCCGAACACGCCTTGCATGAGCCGGAACAACACAATGGTTTCGAGGCTCCAGGCCAGACCGCACAGCATCGAGAAGATGGTGAAGCCGACCACCGCCGTCAGGAACAGTTCCTTGCGGCCGAAACGGTCCGCAAGCCAGCCGGTGACCGGCGTCATGATCGCCGCCGCCACGATGTAGGAGGTCAGCACCCAGTTGATGTTGTCGGGCGAGGCGCCGAGATCGCCCGTCATGGTCGGCAGCGCGACGTTGGCGATCGTGGTGTCGAGCGCCTGCATGATCGTCGCCAGCATGAGCGCAACCGTGATCAGGCCGCGATGCGGCACTTCTTTGAAAGGTTCTGGCGTGCTCATGATGCGGAACTTCCAGCCGGTAACAAAAACGTGTACACAGGGTTTCCGGGCGGCAAAGCCTTCCGTTGAGAGACCCTCATCGCGGTGGGACGCGATTGTCGATGTGGGGGTTACATCGACCGAAAGTCTCGATTGAGCGGATGCCTGCCGCCCGGAAACATGAGGACCGACGGGTCCGTGTCGAAGATCTCAGCTTTCGATCAAACCGCGATGCGGTTTGACCCGAAGGCTGACCCTTCCACTCCTCCCATCAGACCAATCCCCTGCTCTGTGCGTCCACCCGCATGATCCACCCGGGCTTCCGCTGATTTACTTCGCGGGCTCGCCAGCCGTGGCGTGGCCGAAAATGCCAGGCAGGCCGCGGGCCACGCCCGTGTCGACGGTGACGGCCGCGCTCATGCCTGTGCGCAGCATCATCTTGGCGTCGGGATCGCTCAGCTCCAGACGGACCGGAATGCGCTGGGTGACCTTGACCCAGTTGCCGGTGGCGTTCTGGGCGGGCAGCAGCGAGAAATCCGCGCCGGTGCCGGCGCCGATGGCCTTGACCGTCGCTTCGAAGGTCCTGCCCGGATAGGTGTCGACCACGATTTCGGCCTTCTGGCCCGGCTTCATATTGGTCAGCTGCGTTTCCTTGAAATTGGCGTCGATCCAGGTATCGCCGGTCTCGACCAGCGAAAACAGCGGCGTGCCGGAGCCGACATACTGGCCGACCTTGAAGGACGCGGCCTGGTAGACGACGCCATCGGCGGGCGCCTTCACGGTGGTCTGCGCCAGGTCGTAAGCAGCCTTGTCGCGCGCGGCGAGCGCCGACATCACGGTCGGATGTTTGTCGGTTTCGATATCGGGATTGCCGCCAAGCGCGGCCTTGGCGCTGACGATGCCCTGTTCGGCAACGGCAAGCTGCTGCTTTGCCTTGTCGAGATCGTTCCTGGCCTCATCGAGCGAAGACTTGGCGTTGATGCCTTTCTGGGCGAGATCGGCGGCACGGTCGTATTGCGACTGGGCATAGGCAACTTCGCTGCTGGCGGATTTCTCCTGTGCCATGGCCTGGCTGTAGGCGGCGCGCAGCTGCTCGACGTTGAGCCGCGCGGCGGCCACCGCCGCGTCGGCCTGCGCAAGCGCGATCCGGTAAGGCTCGGGGTCGATGGCGAAGAGAAGATCGCCTTGCTTCACCCTCTGATTGTCCGAGATCGCGACCTGAACGATGCGGCCCGCCGTATCCGAGGCGATCGATACCTTGGCCTGCTGCAGGTTGGCGTTCTCCGTCTCCTGGTAGCGCCCCCCAGTGACCCAGACATAGCCGCCACCGATGACCAGAGCCGCCGGCAGGGCGAACATCAACAAGAAGCGGCCGAGACGGCGCTTCTTCTTTGGCGCCGGCGCCGGCTCCACCGGAGGAGCCATTGTAACAGGGGCCGCGGCCGGCTGCTGCGGCGCTTCCATTTCCACTTTGGCGGCGTTTTCGTCGACCTTGGCTACCGCGTTCATGCTGCTGCGCCTTCCGTATTCTTGACCTTGTCGCAGGACGGTGAATCGCCATCCGCGAGATTCTGTGCCATCGCATCCAATGCCGTGATCAGGACGCGGCGATCGTCCGGCGAAACGCCGGTCAGCGACTCCTCATAGACTTCGCCGGCGAGGCTCTTGACCTCCGCATAGGCGGCGCTTGCCTTGGGGGTTGGGAAGATCATGCGCACGCGGCGGTCGGCGGCGTCGGAGCGGCGCTCTATCCAGCCGCCCTCCTCCATCCGGTCGACCAGCCGTGAGACGCTGATCGGCTCGATTTCGAGCAGTTCGGCAAGCCGCGCCTGCGAGACGCCCGCTTCCTTGGCGACGCGAACCATCAGGCGCCATTGCGCCGAGGACAGGCCAAGGCCGCTGGCGCGCGCTTCGAAGCGCTTTCGCATCAGCCGCTGCACGTCGTGGATCAAAAATCCCAATCTGTCTATGCCTTCGGAAACCATGAGTGGGATATATAATAAGCGTGCTTACTATTCAAGCCCGGCATTGTTCCAGAAGCCGGCAAACGTGCATGGCAGCCGTGCAGCACAATCATGGCCGCGTCCGATGAGTTTCGGTTGCCGCGACACCCATCACAAGCGGTTGCGGATCAGCGTGGTGACGACGAAGAAAGCCCCGAGCGAGCTGGTGATGATGCCGATCGGCAGTTCCTGCGGCGGCAGCAATGTGCGCGCCAGAAGGTCGCTAGCGAGCAACAGCACCGCCCCGAACAGCGCGCAACTTACGATCAGGCGCAGATGCAGCGCGCCGGCCAGCGGCCGCGACAGATGCGGGATCATGAGGCCGACGAAGCCGATGACGCCGGCCACCGAAACCAGGATCGCGGTCGAAAACGCGGCCACCAGAAACGTCGTCCGTCGCATTCGCGCCACCGGCACGCCAAGACTTTCGGCGGCATTTTCGCCGGCCAGGAAAGCGTCCAGCCGGCGATGATTCCACAGCCCGTACGCCGCAATCGTGCCGGCCCCAAGCGCCCCCAGCCAGATATTGTCCCACCGGGCCAGGCCGAGCCCGCCCATCGTCCAGAACAGCACCGAATGGGCGGCGCGCTGGTCACCGGCAAAGACCAGGTAATTGGTCAATGCGGTGAACATGAAGGAGACCGCAAGCCCGGCGAGGATCAGCCGTTCGGGGCCTTGTCCCCCCACCCGCGCAACCAGCAAGAGCACAACGCACGCAGCCAGAATACCGCCGGTGAATGCGGCGACCGGTAGCGTCCAGATCCCGAAACTGTCGCCGAAGACGGTGATGACGGAGACAGCGCCGGCGGCGGCTCCCGACGAGAGGCCGAACAGGAACGGATCGGCAAGATCGTTGCGCGTCACCGTCTGCAACAGCGCGCCGACCACGCCCAGGCCGCCGCCGACACAGATGGCCAGGATGGTGCGCGGCAGCCTGAGGTCCACGACGATCCTGCCGACCGGGCCGGACACGTCATGTCCCTTCAATCCGATCGCATGGCCAAGCGCTGCAACGACGTCGCCCAGCGGGATCATCGTCGAGCCATAGGCGATCGACAGCAGCGCGAGCGCGGCGATTGCCAACGCGGCCGCCGTCATGGCCAATAGGAATGCCTTGTGCCGCAAGGTCATGTTCCCGGTCAAAAAGCTTCCGGATGCATCGCCCTGGCGATCTTGCCGATCGCTTCGATGTTGGCCGGCCCGGGTGTCAGTTCGGCATAGCGAAGCGCCACGAAGCGTTCGTTCTTGACAGCGTCCGTCTCCTTCATTGCCGGATGCGCTTTCAGGAAATCGAGCAGCTTCCGGTAGCCGCCGCCATCCTGATAGTCGAGCAGGATGAGGAATTGCGGATTGCGCGAGGCCACCGTCTCCCAATCCGTGTTGCCCCAACTGGTATTCATGTCGGCCATGATGTTGTCGCCGCCGGCCGCGGAAATCATGGCGTTGGGAATGGCGAACTTGCCTGATGTGAACGGCTTGTCCTCGCCGGAATCATAGAGGAACACGCGCGTTCCCCTGCGGTCGCCGACCTTGGCCGTGATTTCGGCGAGCTGCGCCTTCCAGCCGGAGACGAGCTTATCCGCCTCGGCCTCCTTGCCGAAGATCTTGCCCAGCTTCTCGACATCGCCATAGAGCAGCTCCATCGACGCGGCAGGCCGGTTCTTGTCGAGATGGACGCAGCTTTCCGTCAGCACCAGGGTCTTGATGCCGTGCTGCGCCAGCGTATCGGGCGTCACCTCGCCGCCCGGCTTCATGCCGTAGTACCAGCCGGCGAAGAAGAAGTCGGGCTCGACAGCGACCAGGTTTTCCAGCGTCGGATATTTGGGCGCCAGTTCCGGGATCGAGCCTTGCTCGGCCTTGAATTCGGGGCCGACGTTGTACCATCCGGTGATGCCGGTCAGGCCGACGATCGACGGCTGCAGCTTCAGGGCGAAGGCCATCTCGGCCATGTTGAGATCGTGAATGACGGCACGCTTCGGGGGCGCGTCGAACGTCAGCGGCTTGCCGCAGTTGTCGACCGTCACCGGAAAGGCGAAGGCCGTAGAGGCCAGCAGGGAGAAGGCAAGAGACACGGCAAGGCGTTTCACGGATGTTGCTCCTTTGTTGAACAGGATCTGCCGGAAATGGCTTCGATCACGAAGATGGCGCGGCACGGTTCGGAACCTCGAACACCGTCAGCTCGCGGTCCTCCGTCGGGTGGCGGAACCTAAAGACGTCGACACCGAAGATCTCGCGGATCAGCTGCTGGGTGAGTGCTTCGCGTGGCGGCGCCAGCACATGCAAGCGGCCATGGCTCATCACCGCGACCCTGGTGGCGAAAGGCGTCACCAGCGCCAGATCGTGCAGCACCGCGATCACGGTCATGCCGAGGCCTGCCACCAGTTCGAGCAACTCGCTGCGCGCCCGCGGGTCGAGATGGTTGGTCGGCTCGTCGAGGAATAGGATCTTCGGCTCCTGCGCGATGGCGCGGGCAAGCTGGGCGCGCTGGCGCTCGCCGCCCGACAGCGAGCCGATGGTGCGGCCAAGCAGCGGCAACAGCCCGGTCCGGCGCAGCGCCTCGACGACAATGTCGCGTTCCTCGCTCCTGTGCCTGCGGCCGGCATGCGGAACCCGGCCGAGCTCGACATAATCGATGACCGCCAGTCGTGGATCGGGTTGATCGGTCTGGCCGACGACGGCGATGTGCAGCGCCCGCTCGGCGGTCGAAATCCTGTCGAGCCGGCGCGCGGTGAGCTTCACTTCGCCCGAACTCGGCCGCAGCATGCCCGACAGCATGCGCAGCAATGTCGTCTTGCCGGCGCCGTTGGGACCGATGATGGCGAGACGGTCGCCCGCCGCCACCGAAAGGCTGACCGGATGCACCAGATGCAGGCCATCCGCCGCCGCGGCCAGATCGCGGGCCTCGAGAAGCGGCGCGGTCATGGGCAATTCCTTGCAGGGCCTGCCGGAATACGGGCCAGCGTCTTGCCTGCCAGTCCTGCCGGACGCTGGCCTGAATTCACCTCGGTGGCGATATCGCGGCAAAGCGTGCACACGACGATGCGATGCATGGGAATGCAGTGAATGCGATCGATGGCGCCGTCCAACTTCCGTCACTTTCAAAAATGGCGACGGAAGGAAGCTGGCTTGAACCGGTCGACAAGACCGAACCCGCGTCTCCTCCCGGCACACCCCGTCCGGTCAACTCATGCAGATGGCAGGTCTCCTGGCTCGCGGGTCGTTGCGCCATCCTGCCTTCCCAGCCTTGCCGGCCAGTGGCTTTTTCGGATTTTGCTCGCCGCTTACAGTTGCGGGGGCAGCCATGGCTTCGACCCGAAAGGTGGGCCTCACCATGTTCCCTTTTCACCCCTCGCCTTGCGGCGCGGGGACCATCACGAGTCGCAGCCTAGGATGCAGGCAGCGTCAAGGCAAGGTCGATGTATGTTCTGTTATAACAATACATTCGCATGGTCAATCACTATCGCGTGCCACCAGTTCCAGCGGCCAGACCTCGCGAATGATCTCTGGCCCTTTCGCGCCGGCGAAAGCCGGGAGCGAGGCGAGCAGGATTTCGCCAAGCCGCCGCCCCATCGGATCCAGGCTCGGACGAAAGCCGGTCAGCGCCGGCGAGAAATAACGGCAGAGCGGCGTGTCGACGATGACGATCACCGCGACATCATGGCCGGGCTTGATCCCCATTTCGGCGAGCGCTTTGCAGCCGCCGAGCGCCATCGAGTCGTTGTTGAAGATGATCGCGGTCGGCGGATCCTTCGACCGCATGACTTGCGGTGTCACCGCGTAGCCACCGGCTTCGTTGATGAAACCATCCACAATCAGGGCGGGATCGACTTCGATGCCGTGCCGCCGCAGCGCCTTGCCATAGCCCTCCAAAAACAGATAACCGAAATTCAGGTCAAGCGACGGCCGGATGGCGGCGATGCGGCGGTGGCCGCGCGCGACCAGTCGGTCGACTGCATCGGCGCCCGCCTTCTCGAAATCCAGGTCCAGAGAAGGATAGTTGTCGTCGCCGGACCGGCTTCGGCCGAGCGTCGCGAAGGGAAAGCCTGCCTTGCTCAGATAGTCGATGCGATCGTCCTCGCGCCGCGTCCAGGCCAGCACGACGGCATCGGCACGACGTGTCTCGACGACACGGCGCAGGCGCTCCTGCTGATAGTCGCCCGGCGCGCCCATGACGATGATCAGGTCGAGCCCATGTTCGGCCAGTGCCGCTTGCAGCCCACTCAAAAACGGGATGAAAAACGGCTCGCCATATTCCTGGTCGCCCGGATGCGGCTGGAGCATGAAGGCCACGGCATGCGTGGTGCCACGACGAAGGTTCCTGCCCGACTGGTTCGGCGAATAGTTGAGTTGCCGCGCCGCGTCTAGCACGCGCTGGCGCGTCTCGGCATTGACGTCGGCGCGCCCGTTAAGCGCGCGCGAGACCGTGCCGATCGAAATATTCAGATGCCGTGCAAGATCGTGAATGCTGGATGCCAAGACCTCCCCCTCCTGCTTCTGGCTAGCACCAGCCGGTCGTGCGGCCAAGGCGTTTCAGAACCGACGGTACAAATCCGATTGACAATATACGCCATCGGGTGTGTCATCGTAAACGTTTACGGAAGTCATTTACGGACTACCGTGGTGCCAGCCAGGAGGGGTTGGCCGGAGGAGCGCTGGATGATGCACGTCGTCCTGGTCGGGTGCGGAGCCATGAGCAAAACCTGGCTCGAGGCCGCCCGCCAATCCCCTGCCGTCAGGATCGTCGGCCTCGTCGACCTCGACGCCGACAGGGCGCGCCAGCGGGCCCGCGAATATGACCTCGCCGGGGTCGCGATCGGGACCGATCTCGACGCCATTCTCGACCAGACCAGACCCGATGCAGTGTTCGACGTGGTCGTGCCCGCCGCCCGCCGCGACGTCGCCAACTCCGCCTTCGCCCATCGTTGTCATCTTTTGACGGAAAAGCCTCTCGCAGACAGCCCGGACAATGCGCGCGCCATCATCGGCGCGGCCCAGCGCGCCCGGCGTGTTCATGCCGTCGTGCAGAACCGCCGGTATGTCGCCAATGTCAGGCGCATCCGGCGCTTCCTCGATTCCGGCGCCATCGGCGCTGCGACCAGCATCCACGCCGATTTTTTCGTTGCGCCGCATTTCGGGGGGTTCCGCGAAGACATGCGCCACGTGCTGCTGCTCGACATGGCGATCCATACGTTCGACGCCGCCCGCTACATGGTCGATGGCGAACCGACCGAAGTGTATTGCCGGGAATGGGAGCCGGCCAATTCCTGGTACAGGCAGGGATCATCGGCAAGCGCCACCTTCGAACTCGGCCAAGGCAAGATGTTCACCTATCGCGGCAGCTGGTGCGCCGACGGCTTCCGCACCAGTTGGGAAGGCAGTTGGCGCATCGTCGGCGAACGCGGCAGCCTGACCTGGGATGGTCATGACGACTTGAAGGCCGAAGCCGTGCTGCCGGAACGCGAAGGCCTGCTCGACAAGGTCGTGCCGGTAGCGGTGCCGCCGCTCGACCCTGCCGACCGCATCGGCGGGCATCTCGGCGTCATAGAGGATTTCGTCCGCGCCGTGGAAACCGGCACCGAGCCGGAGACGCGCGGCGCCGACAACATCAAGAGCCTGGCCATGGTTTTCGCGGCGATCGAAAGCGCCGAGACCGGGCGCCGGATCGAAATCCCCAGGCAGGAAGGATGACCATGCCGAACCCGCTTCTCGACATCAGGATCGGCACCATGGTGCGGGCCAATCTCGAAGATCCGGCCGCCTATATCAGGCAGATCCTGCCGCTCGGTTTCGAGAGCGTCCAGCCCTTCTTCTGGCAGACGCTGGGCGGCAAGGATCTGGGGCGGCTCGCCGGCGAAATCCGCGACGCCATCGGCGATGCCGATGTCAGCGTCAGCTCGATCGGCGTGTTCGGCAATCCACTCGAGAGCGGCGACACCGACCGCGGCGTGCTCAAGGCTTGGGAAACGGTGATCGACAGCGCGCATCTGTTCGGCACCAATCTGGTCAGCGGTTTTACCGGCCGCATCCGCGGCAAGCCGCTGACAGACAGCCTGCCGCGCTACCGCGAAGTCTGGGGAGAATTGGCCAGGCGCGCGGCCGACAAGGGCGTGCGCATCGCCTTCGAGAATTGCGCCATGGATGGCAACTGGGCCGCCGGCGACTGGAACATCGCCCATAATCCGGACGCCTGGGAACTGATGTTCAACGAATTGCCGGATGAGAATCTGGGCCTGGAATGGGAGCCCTGCCATCAGTTGGTCTATCTGATCGACCCGATCCCGCAGATCCGCAAATGGGCGCCGCGCATCTTCCATGTCCACGGCAAGGACGCGACGGTGCGCTGGGATGTCATCCGCGAGCACGGCGTTTTCGGCCGCCTGCCCTTCGTGCAGATGCGCACGCCCGGCTTCGGCGACAGCGACTGGACGCGCGTGATCAGCGAATTGCGCCTGGCCGGCTATCGCGGCGCCATCGACATCGAAGGCTGGCACGACCCGGTCTACCGCGACGATCTCGAAATGACAGGCCAGGTCCGCGCGCTGGAATACCTCCAGCAATGCAGGGGAGGCGTGAGCTACCTGCCGAACCCGACGTGAGGATTGGCCGCCGCGAGGAGCCGGCCAGGGTTGCCGAAGCAGATGTCGAAACCCTCGCTCGCGAGGACAAAAGGGAGGAACGTGCATGAGCATCGCCAAGAGAACGACACTTCTGCGCACGAGCGTCGTGGCGGCCGCCACGGCGCTCGCCGCCGCCATCTCCACCTTGCCGGCACAGGCGCTCGACGCGCAATGGTGCAAGGACGTCCACATCCGCTTCTTCGTCGGCGGCGCCGAGGGCGACGCCTTCGGTACCATCGTCTACAATGGCGCCAAGCAGGCTGCGGCCGATCTCGGACCGAAGGTCGACTACATCTTCTCAGGCTGGGACATCGAAAAGATGGTCCAGCAGCTGCGCGAGGCGGTCGCCGTCAAGCCCAACGGCATTGCCATGATGGGCCACCCCGGCGACGCCGCCATCATGCCGCTGGCCGAACAGGCGCATAAGGACGGCATCAAGATGATGTACCAGAACGTGCCGGTGCCGACGGTGGTGGCGGCCTTCGGCGGCGGCTATGTCGGCGCCCAGCAGGAACAGCAGGGCCGCGCGCTCGGCGCGGAAGCCTTCAAGCTCGCCAAGCTCAAGGCCGGTGACAAGGCGATCATGATCGGCCCGTTCGAGAATGAGAGCCGCGGCGCGCGCGAGCGTGGAACCGTCTCCGCCTTGAAAGAGGCCGGCATCGATGTCGTTCAAATCAATTCCGCGACCGAGTGGGCAGCCGATCCGAATCTGGCGATCCCGGTGATCACCGCCGCCTTGCTCAACAATCCCGGCGTGAAGGCCGTCGGCTATCCCGGCGGGCAGATGCTTGGCAACGTCCAGACCTATATGACGGCGGCGGGCCGGAAGCCGGGCGACATCTTCAATTTCGGCTTCGACACCAGCCCGCAGATCGTCGAGGCCTTCAAGGGCGGCTGGGTGCAACTGACCGCCGACCAGCAGCCGTTCATGCAGGGCTATCTGCCGATCCTCAGCCTCTGCCAGCAAGTGGTGCTGGGGCTGGCACCGATGAATGTCGATACGGGCGCCGGCTTCGTCACGCCTGAGAATTACAAGATCGTCGCCGAACTGGCCAAGCAGGCACTGCGCTGACCTCCCAAGCCGCCGGCCGGGGGCTCAGGCCCGGCCGGCGGGACCGCCGGCGAGAGCCGGCATGCGACAAGCAAGCGAGGACCCGATGGCCGAACGCATCATCGAACTGCGCGATATCACGAAATCCTACGGCCAGGTCTATGCGCTTGGTGGGGTCAATCTCAGCGTCGACCGCAGCGAGGTGGTCGGACTGATCGGCGACAATGGCGCCGGCAAATCGACGCTGATCAAGATTCTTGCCGGCGCGGTCAAGCCAACCAGTGGCGAGATCCTCGTTCGCGGCAAGCCGGTCACCGGCTGGAACGCGTCGCGCTCGCGCGACGCCGGCATCGAGACCGTATTCCAGGACCGTGCGCTGGCCGTGCAGCAGACCATCGTGCGCAATATCTTCATGGGACGCGAACTCACCGGCTTCCTCGGCTGGCTGAAGGTCGGCACCGAAATCAAGGAGGCGAGCCGGCTGATGCGCGAGATCGGCTTCACCTCGAAAGTGTTCACGCCGCAGTCCGTCGTCGGCCAGCTTTCCGGCGGCGAACGCCAGGGCGTGGCGATCGCGCGCGCCATCTACAAGCAGGCCGACCTGATCATCCTCGACGAGCCGACGACGGCTCTGTCGCTGACCGAAACCGCCAAGGTCTTCCACTTCGTGCGCCAGGTGCGGGCGAGCGGGCGCTCGATCCTGTTCATCGGCCACAACATACATCATGTCTTCGACATCGCCGACCGTTTCGTCGTGCTCGATCGCGGCACTGTGGCGCTACAGGTCGACAAACGCGACATCAAGTCGGCCGACACGCTCGTCAATTTCATGGAAGACCTCGCGCATCCCGGCGGACTGCCCGGCTTGAGCGAAGCCCAGCGCGCGGAGGACACAAGGCCATGAGCAATATCGCCGAACCCAATCGCCAGCCCCCGTCGCCCCATACCGAAATGGGTGAAGCGGCGTGGAAGCACCCGTCCGATCATTTGCTGCGCGGCTTCGTTCTCGACAATCGCGCGGCGCTGGGCACGCTCGGCGTGTTCGTGGTGATGATGGTCGCCTTCACCATCGCCAATCCGACGGTGTTCACCACCTGGTTTCTTTACAGCTCCGTGCTGACCACGCTGCCGGTGGCGCTATTCGTGGTCGTGCCGCTGGTCTTTGTCGTCACCGCCGGCGAGATCGACCTGTCGTTTCCGGCCACGATGGGTTTTGCCTCCTGGGTTTTCGCGCTGGTCGTTCAGGCCGGCTACGATCCGTTCCTCGGCATCGTCGCGGCACTCGCCACCGGCATGCTGCTCGGCTTCCTGGTCGGCGTGCTGGTCGTCTATGGCAGCCTGTCGTCGCTGATCGCCACGCTCGGCATGAACTTCCTGCTGCGCGGGCTGATCCAGATCATCAACGAAGGCAAGTCGACCGCGCTGCCGACGCTCGGGCAAAGCTGGACCTATACGATCTTCTCCAGCCAGGTTTACGGGATTCCGGTGCAGATCCTGTGGGCGCTCGCCTTCGTCGTCTTCGCCGCGCTGCTCTACAACCGCCACCGCTTCGGCGCGCAGGTGAAGGTGGTCGGCGACAATCCCGACAGCGCCCAGCAGATGGGCATCGACGTCAAGCGGGTGAAGGTCAAGGTGTTCGTTTTCGTCGGCATCGGGGCCGCGATCGGCGGCACCTTCTCGACGATGATCAACTTCACCTGGTGGCCAACCGCCGGCGACGGCTATCTGTTGCCGGTGCTGGCTTCGGTGTTCGTGGGCGGCACGCCGACCTGGGGCGGCATCGGTACCGTGCTTGGCGGCGCGATCGGCGCGCTGACCGTGGCGTTCATCCAGACCGGCGTCGTCGCCGCCGGCCTCAGCGGCTTCTATGTGCAGTTCTTCAACGGGCTGATCATCATCCTGTCACTGCTCGGCCACCGCTGGAACCAGGCGCGCTACCGCTGAAGCATTGCCGTTCGGCACGACCGTCCGAGCTCATCCAAGTGGTGACAGCAATGGCCGCAATGCCCTACCCCATCGGCAGCGCGGGCCAGCGGTCCACGAGCCTGCCGCCCGAAAACACCGCGATCGATCCGAACTGCTGCAGCACCGCCTCGCTCTGCGTTGGGCGCAGGAAGGCGTAGTCGCCGGACCTGGTGGTGGCATCGCCGGGCAGGCCCATGAACTGCTGGTTCGAGGAATGGCCAAGCAGGCCATGGGCCTTCATGCCTTCGGGAAACACCGGTTCGGCCATCCATTTGCCGCCATAGAGATAGCAGCCCTTGCGCGGAAACCGGCCGAGCGCCTGCAGCAGGCGGGTGACGGCCGGCGGGCCTGGCAACACCGCCTCGACCACCTTGAGGATAGGCGTGGCGATGAAGGCCGCGGGCTGGAAGCCGTCGAGGCCGGGCGTGTCGAAATCCCCGGGCAGCACGAAGGCCGACCCGACCGACACTTCGTTGGCCACGCCGCCACGATGAAGCAACGCGGTCTTCGAGCCGCCGATGTTCACTGTTCGGCGCTGGTCCTCGCTGAGAGCCGCGATGAACGCCGCGGCCCGCTGCGACGCCTCTGCCAGCGCCTTTTTGGGACCGCCGAACAGACCGGGAATGTGCGGCGCGTGCGCCTCGTAGGCCATGACGCCTTCGCAGCGCAGCCGGGCGGGCAGCGCGTTCAATGCCTTCGACAGGGCCTGCGGTTCCGCGAACCCGCCCCGATGCAGCCCGACATCGATCTCGAAAGCGATGCGCAAGCCGACGTCCAGTTCGGCGGCCAGAGCGCCGTATTCCGCCAGCCTCTCCTCGCTGTCGATCAGCCAGCAGACGCGCGACCAGTCGGCGGTGCCGCTTGAAATCGCTTGCCTTGCCGCGCCGACCGGCATCGGCTTGCCGTAGAGCATGTCGGCATCGGGAAAAGCGTTGAGCACGGCTCTTGTGATCGGCGGATGAAACGTCATGAAGCGACGGGTGCCGAGCGCTCCGGCGATGTGCGAAAGCAGCGGCAGGCAAGCAAGCGACTTGTCGACCAGCCGCACGGCAAGGCCGGGCGCCAGTCTCTGCTTCACCAGGTCGATGTTGCGGTCCAGCCGGTCGCGGTCGAGCACGAGACAGGGCTGAAAGACGCTGGCCGCCCTCAATGCATCCGACAAGGCGGTGAAATAGCCGCTCATTGGCCGATGCCGAACAGGCCGGCCATGTAGGGCGAGACGAAACGGTTCTCGGGATCGATGTCTCGCCGAACGGCCATGGCCTGATCCCAGCGCGGATAGAGCTTTTTGAAATCCGCCGCCTTCAGGCTGTGCATCTTGCCCCAATGCGGCCGGCCGCCATGCCTGCGGAAGATCGGCTCGGCCGCCCGCATGAAGGGCTCAGGGTCGTTGGCGGCATCGTGGTGAATGGCGATCGAGCAGGTCAGACGCTTGTAGAAGGGCGAAAGCCAGAACATGTCGGGTGCCACCGAGCGCACCTCCATCGGAAAATAAACTTCCGGAAAGTGCTTCTCGGTCAGCTCGATGATCTGCGTGATCACCTTCGGCCCCTCCTCGAAGGGCAGATGATACTCCATCTCGTTGAACTTGGTCTGGCGGTCGCTGGCATAGACGTTGAGCCAGTCCTGCACATAATCCTCGGCCGGCACCTTTTTCACGGCGCCGCGGATCAATGAGCGGCGCAGCCACGGCAACCGGCGCAGCGCCCTGCTCAGCTTGCGCAGCGTCGCCAGGCCGGCCTCGTCGTCCTCGGTAGGCCTGGTGGTCGAGTTTGCGTCGCTGAGGTCGCTGGCGATGAACTGCGCGTAGCCGGAAAACGGAATGTAGTAGAATTCGGCCGAGCGGTGCGCGGCCATCATCGTCTCGAAATCGCGCAGCATGTCGGCGATCGGCAGCACCCACTTGCGGCGGCGCAACCGGTAGGTCGCGATGTTGTTCAGCGTGACTTCGCTCAAGATGCCGAAGGCGCCGAGCGCAACGCCCATCGCATGGATCATATCCTGGTCGCGGGTCCGATCGAATTCGCGCAACTCGCCCCGCCCGTCCACGATCTGCACCGTCTCCAACCGGGTGTGATAAGCGCCCAGCGTCAGCCCGGAACCATGGGTGGCGGTGCCCAGCGCGCCGCCGATCGCCTGGCGGTCGATGTCGCCCATATTGGGCAGGCCCTGGCCGATGCCTTGCAGCATGTGCATCAGCGGGCCGAGCCGCGTCCCTGCCCGCACCCGCGCGCGATGGCTTTGTACGTCGTGCGAGACCAGCCCCTCGATCTTCTCCAGGGAAACGATCGAGCCTTGCGATGCCACCAGCGGCGTGAAGGAGTGGCCAGCACCCGCCACGCGCAGAGGTCCGGGAGCCGTGCGCACCAGGTAGGCAAGCTCGCCGGCGTCGGCGGGGGCGGCGACGAGCATCGGCTCGGCGCGCACGAAGCCCGACCAGTTGCCCCAGTTTTGCGCGGTGATCGTCGACATCCGGCCGTCCCGTCACGCGCGCCGACGGCGCGTTATGGTCACGAACACGCCAAGCAGCGCCACGCTGGCAAAGGCGCTTGCAGCGGCGAATTCCGGCACCGGCCGGAAATCCTTGCCGTCGATCAGCAACGACGCCGCGATCGGGCCTATCGCCAGGCCGAGGAGTTGTGCCGCCGGCACCAGCAGCACGGCCGTGCGCGTCTCGTCGGCGGTGATCGCCAGGCGGATCTGGTAGGGCACGATGAACAACAGGATGAAGCCCATGACCAAGGCGGCGATCCAGAATGTCGTCAGGCCAGGTGCGCTGGCAAGAACAAGGGAGGAGACCAGCGCGACGGCACCGATGGCCGTAATGGCAATCCGGTAATCGATGCGCGCCTCGAACACGGTTGCCGTCATCGCGCCCAGGACCTGCGTCGCCAGGCTGGCCGAGACGATCAGGCCGACGGTCCAGCTATCAATCCCATACTGCGCACCGAGCGGCTCCAGGAAGGCCCAGATCGCGCCGAAGAACATGAAGTAGCAGAAGACCGACAATAGCGCGGTGATCGACGGAACCGTCAGCACATTGGCCAGGTTCTCCTCTTTCGGCAGGTCGGCGTAGTCGCCGGGTACGGTGAAAGCGGCCGCCAGCGAAACGACGCAGACGACGGCAAGCACGATGAAGCCGCCGGACGACCCGGCGGCGGGGATGACATAGAGCGCCAAAAGCAGAGCGAGCGCGCATTGCGCCAGGGTCTGCAGCGTCACGAAATAGCCGCCGATGCGCTCGGCCCGGCGCGAACGGGCGATCAATTCGGTGGCGATCGCGACCAGGCCGCCCTCAGCCAGCCCGGCTATGGCGCGGGCGGCGATCAGCGCATTGGCGCTTGCGGCATGGGCGGTCCATACATTCGCCAGGGCCAGCAGGATCAAAAGGACGGCGCTTTTCCAGCGCATGTTGCGCGCGGAAAGCAGCATCGCCACCACGGCTGAACCGATGGCGATCGCGATCATCTCCGCCGTGGCGACCAGCGCCAGTTCATCGCCGCTGACATGGCCCTCGGTGTAGAGCGCGCCAAGCAGCACGGGCTGAAGCCCGAGGATCAGCAGCCCGACCGAGCCGATCCATAATGCGGAGCCGAGCTCGACGCCGGTCGGATTGCCGACCAGCCAATCGCCATTTTCCGCTTGTGCGGCTTGTGTCGCAGTCACGAGGCGCCTCCCAACGTCCTTGCAGCGCGATAAAAAAACTGACAACTTGTCAGCATTACGAAACTGATACTTGATCATGTTTCTTGTCAACCGGGATTTGCAGCTCTCTCGAGAGATTGGCGCATGGCGGAAGCAAGGCGGACGGGGACGGAGCCGAGGCGCAGGCCCAAGCAGGAGCGGAGCCGCGAACGCATCGACGCGATCCTTTCGACGACCATGCGGCTGATCGGCGAAAAAGGCATCGACGCCGTGACGATGAAGGAGGTGGGTGCTCTGGCGGGTGGACCGATCGCCACCGTCTACCATTATTTTCCCAACAAATCGGCGATCCTGGCGATGCTCTATGAGCGCTTCTCGGAGGAAAGCCGCGCACGCTTCGGTGCGATCATCACAGAAATAAGCGGGCTTGAGGACGTAACGACTGCCGCGGACCGCATGCTCGAGGACTATTACCGGCGCGTTGCCGACGACCCGGCCATCCAGGATCTGCAGAACGCGATCCAGGCCGACAAGGCGCTGCAGAACCTCGACATCGCAGAGACAAGGCACCAGGCCAAGATGTTCTGCGACCACGTCGCTCCGATGCTGCGGCCCGACCGGCGCGAAGACTTCGCGCGCGTGGTGTTCCTGATCTTCCAGCTTGCCGGCGGGGTCGTGCGGCTGGCACTGACGCAGGACGAGAAGGAGGGTCGCCGCACGATCGACGACTACAGGTCCATCATCCATACGCAGTTGAGATTGTTTCTATAGTTTTCGGCGGCGGCTTTCGCGCCCCTCTCTCCGGTGACGTCGACACGTCTTGCGTATCGAAGTGTCGGGCGGCAGGATCTCTGACCGGCAGCGGCAGAGCACCCTCCGCGCCTTGTTTCGCCGTCGATTGCGGGAGGAACCGGCGCATTTTGCATGAAAGGCCAGCGGCAACCGGCGCGTTCTGCGAGGAGGCTCTGACGGAAAACAAATTTCGCGCCGCTGTCCGATCGCACGCGCCTTGACTCTCGCCGGCCAGCAGCCTATTTCACCGCCACGTTAGCACTCGCCCTTGGTGAGTGCTAACCACAGGCCCGGCTCCGCCGGGCTTTGTAGATTGTCCGGCTTCGCCGGACGGAGGAACTGTTTCTCACCGTTCTCATCGAGGAAGAAAACATGGCAAAGTCGAAGTTCCGCCCGCTTCATGACCGCGTGGTCGTACGCCGGGTCGAATCCGAATCCAAGACCGCCGGCGGGATCATCATCCCGGACACGGCGAAGGAAAAGCCGCAGGAAGGCGAGATCATCGCCGTCGGCTCCGGCGCCCGCGACGAAGCTGGCAAGCTCGTGCCCCTGGACGTCAAGGCTGGCGACCGCATCCTGTTCGGCAAGTGGTCGGGCACCGAAGTCAAGCTCAATGGCGAAGACCTTCTGATCATGAAGGAATCCGACATCATGGGCATCATCGGCTGAATACCGGCCTTTCCGTCACCTGAATCTTGAATCTTCGGGCTCGATCCGAGCCCCTGCCAGGAGTTGAACATGGCTGCCAAAGACGTAAAATTCTCCCGCGACGCCCGTGAGCGCATGCTGCGCGGCGTCAACATCCTCGCCGACGCGGTGAAGGTCACGCTCGGCCCCAAGGGCCGCAACGTCGTCATCGACAAGTCGTTCGGCGCACCGCGCATCACCAAGGACGGCGTCACCGTCGCCAAGGAAATCGAGCTTGAGGACAAGTTCGAGAACATGGGCGCGCAGATGGTCCGCGAAGTCGCTTCGAAGACCAACGACATCGCCGGCGACGGCACCACGACCGCGACCGTTCTGGCGCAGTCGATCGTCCAGGAAGGCCACAAGGCGGTTGCCGCCGGCATGAACCCGATGGACCTGAAGCGCGGCATCGACCTGGCCGTGACCGAAGTGGTCGCAGCTCTCGGCAAGGCCGCCAAGAAGATCAAGACCTCCGAGGAAGTTGCCCAGGTCGGCACGATCTCGGCCAATGGCGACGAGTCGGTCGGCAAGATGATCGCGGAAGCGATGCAGAAGGTCGGCAACGAAGGCGTCATCACCGTCGAGGAAGCCAAGACCGCCGAGACCGAACTCGAGGTCGTCGAAGGCATGCAGTTCGACCGCGGCTATCTCTCGCCCTACTTCGTCACCAACCCCGATAAGATGGTTGCCGATCTCGAGGACGCCTACATCCTGCTCCACGAGAAGAAGCTCTCCAACCTGCAGGCCATGCTGCCGGTCCTGGAAGCGGTCGTGCAGACCTCCAAGCCGCTGCTCATCATCTCCGAAGACGTCGAAGGCGAGGCCCTGGCCACGCTGGTCGTCAACAAGCTGCGTGGCGGCCTGAAGATCGCCGCCGTCAAGGCTCCGGGCTTCGGTGACCGCCGCAAGGCCATGCTGGAAGACATCGCCATCCTGACCGGTGGCCAGGTCATCTCCGAAGACCTCGGCATCAAGCTTGAGAATGTCGGCCTCAACATGCTCGGCCGCGCCAAGAAGGTGTCGATCTCGAAGGAGAACACCACCATCGTCGACGGCGCCGGCAAGAAGGCCGAGATCCAGGGCCGCGTTGCCCAGATCAAGCAGCAGATCGAGGAGACCACCTCGGACTACGACAAGGAGAAGCTGCAGGAACGTCTGGCCAAGCTCGCCGGCGGTGTTGCCGTGATCCGCGTCGGCGGTGCGACCGAAGTGGAAGTGAAGGAAAAGAAGGACCGCGTCGATGACGCCCTCAACGCGACCCGCGCGGCCGTGGAAGAAGGCATCGTTGCCGGCGGTGGCGTGGCCCTGCTGCGCGCTTCGGGCAACCTCAAGGCCACCGGCGTCAACTCCGACCAGGCCGCCGGCATCAACATCGTGCGCCGCGCACTGCAGGCTCCGGCCCGTCAGATCGCTGCCAACGCCGGTGCGGAAGCATCGATCGTTGCTGGCAAGATCCTCGAGAACAAGGGCGCGACCTTCGGCTACAACGCCCAGACCGGCGAATATGGCGACATGATCGCCATGGGTATCGTCGATCCGGTCAAGGTCGTGCGTACGGCTCTCCAGGACGCGGCCTCGGTCGCCGGCCTGCTGGTCACCACCGAAGCCATGATCGCGGAGGCTCCGAAGAAGGAGTCGGCTGGCGGCGGCATGCCTGGCGGCATGGGCGGCGGCGGCATGGGCGGCATGGGCGGCATGGATTTCTAATCCAGCCATCTGCTTTATGCATGCGGAAAGGGCGGCAGCGATGCCGCCCTTTTCTTTGCACATTCAGGCTTTGCTCCACCGTAGTCGGTTGGAACCAGCGTCAGACAGCTGTGTTCTCTGCTTGCCGCGTCGCCTTGCCCGCGAGGACCGCCTGCTCGATCAGGGCAGCCACCTCATCGGCCACGACGTTGATCGATGAGCGATCGCGGGTGGCGCGGGCAATCACCATCAGGCCTTCCAGCGAGGACTCGACTAACAGCGCCAGCGCCCGGGCGCGGCGCTCGACCACCCCTGCCCTGACAAACGCCTGGCGCAGGAGGCCAATCCACTGCTCGAAAGCGGAGCGGCAGATTTCCTCCAAGTCCGGCACGTCGTTCGGCGCATCCAGCACGACCGGCGCGACCGGGCAGCCGAGCGAGAATTCGTTGTCCTCCAGCATGCGAGCGACCGACTGGTAAATGTGGTGGACGGCAACCGCCGGATCGCTTTCCGCCGCCAGCTCGGCGCCAAGCCTCTCAGTCACCTCGGCCACGCTGGCGCGCGTCACTTCTACGACCAGCTGATCCTTGCCACCGGGAAAGTGGAAATAGAGCGAGCCGCGCGGGGCACCGCTGGCGCTCAAAATATCGTTGAGCGAAGTGCCGTGATAGCCGCGCCGCCTGAGCAGCAATCCGGTCGTTTCGAGTATGCGGGCTCTCGTGTCGTTTGCCATGTCAACCTCTGTCAGGAGAGATCGTTATAAGCCTTGCCAGGAATATGACAACTGGTCTACATAATATGTAGATCAGTCTATATATTCAGTGGAACCCAAATGCGCAGCTATCGTCTTGAAGGTTCGGGCGGAACCGAATGTCTGGTGATGTGGGAAGAGGTGCGGCCGGAGCCAAGGCCCCAGGAGATCGTGGTGCGGGTGCGCGCCACCTCGCTCAACCGACGCGACACGATGATCCTCAATGGCACCTACCCCTTGACGCCGCGCCGCGGGATCGTTCCGCTGAGCGACGGCGCCGGCGAGGTTGTCGCCATCGGCGATGATGTCACACGCTTTGCCGTCGGTGACCGCGTCACCGGCAGTTATTTCGCCCGCTGGATCGATGGCCGCATCAATGCCGGACTGATCGACCAGTTGGGCTGCACGCTGGATGGCATGCTCGGCGAATACGCCGTGCTTGACGAGCAATGGGCGGTGCGACTTCCCGAGCATCTCGACTGGCGCGAGGCGGCAACGCTGAGCTGCGCCGGCCTGACAGCCTGGAACGCACTGACCGGGGCGGAGATTCCCAAGCCCGGCCAATGGGTTCTAGTCATCGGCTCGGGCGGCGTCTCGCTGTTCGCGTTGCAGTTCGCCAAGCTGCTCGGCTGCCGCGTCGTCGCCGTCACCTCTCGCGCCGAGAAGGCCGGCAGGCTGCGGGCGATGGGGGCTGACCTCGTCGTCTCCTCGATCGACATGCCGGAATGGGGGGCGATGGTGCGTGGCGAGACCGGCGGTGTCGACCTTGCCGTCGAAACCGGCGGCCCGCCGACCTTCGCGCAGTCGATGATCGCCAGCGCGCTTTACGGGCGCATCGTGCTGCTCACCATTCAGGATGCGAAGGGCGCAACGGTACAGATTCCGGGCGCCGTCTATCGGCGCAGCCTCGCCACCATCGGCCGTCTGTTCGTCGGCAGCCGCGCGAACCTCGAAACGATGCTCAACGCCGTCTCGGCGCACGGGTTGAGGCCGGTGATCGACAAAATCTTCCCCTTCGCCGAGGCCCGCGATGCCTACGGCTATTTCCAGCAAGGAGACGTCTTCGGGAAGGTCGTCATCGACGGCGCCTGATCTTCAACATCGATCGAACCTGAAGGGAGAACAGCAATGACAATTCGTGAAGCTTCGGCCGAGTGGCAAGGCACGCTGAGGGAAGGTTCAGGCCGGCTGCGGCTCGGCAGCGGTGTGTTCGAAGGCGCTTATTCCTTTCCGTCGCGTTTCGAGAACGGCCCCGGCACCAACCCGGAAGAACTGATCGCGGCCGCGCATGCCGGCTGTTTCTCGATGGCGCTGACCTTCATCCTTGGCCAGGGAGGTCATATTCCGCGGGACATCCGCACCATCGCCAGGGTGCACCTCGGAGCGACGGAGGCCGGGCCGACCATCACCCGCATCGACCTTGAAACGGCGGTCGAGGTCGCGGGGCTCGCCGAAGACCAGTTCGAGCGCCTTGCCCAGTCCGCCAAGGCAAGCTGTCTCGTCTCGCGCGCGCTGGCCGGCGTGCCCCGGATCAACCTCAAGGCGACCCTCGTGGGTACCGCCACGAAACAATGAAAATAAGGAGAAACAAGAGATGAAACAGGACGGCATCATGGACATCCACCCCGACGTCCAGTCGCGGCAGACGGCCGAAATCATGCGGCGCTTCAACGATGTGTTCCAGTTGCACGACCCGTCGGCGCTGGCCGAACTGGTGGGCGAGGATTGCGTGATCGAAAACACCGTGCCGGCGCCGGACGGCGCGCGCCATGCCGGCAAGTCAGCCTGCGTCGGACTATGGACGGCGATCGCGACCCAGGCCGGCACGCGCTTCGACCTCGAGGAGACCTTCGTGGCGGGCGAGCGGGCGACGATCCGCTGGCGCTACTGGATGGCGGACGGCAATTCATTGCGTGGCGTCAATCTGATGCGCGTCGAGGGCGGTCGGATCGTCGAGGCCATGGGCTACGTCAAGGGATAGGCCGGCTTCACCATATGAGTTACTCCTAATACACACCGGTTTGTGCTAGGAATTGAGCCCGACCGCCATTCGACGATCGAGAAAGACCATAGGGAGGACTAATGTCATGAACATCAGAACCGCCTGCTTTGGAGCACTCGCGTTGACCGTCCTCAGCGGCACGGCACTTGCCGGGGCGCTCGACTCGCCCAAGATGATGGAACCGTTCTTCACCGATGCGAACATGAAGACGATGAAATCCGACGCCGAGATGAAGGCTGCCTGGTCAGCGATGTCCAAGGACGACCAGGCCATGATGATGAAGGAATGTCAGGATGCGGCGATGAGCAAGCCGTATGCCCCGTTCTGCGAAAAATTGAAGGCGCTCGGCGGCGCGAACAAGTGATTGCCGGCTGGCCCGGAGTTGAAGAACAGAAGAAGGCGGGCCCGGCTCGCCTTCTCATTGTTTGGCATCGATTGCGTGCCGAGGCGACGCGGACAAATTCTACCTGTCCGCCAGGGCAAGCTTGGCGCCGAGCATGACGAACGCGCCGGCGAAGGTGCGGCGCATCCAGGTCAGCACCATCGGCCGCGACGCGACATGGCTGCGGATCGAGGCGGCGAAGATGCCATAGCCGACGAAGACGACGAAGGTCAAAAGCATGAAGACGCCGCTCAGTTCCAGCATCTTCGACAATGCATGCGGCTCGGTCGTGCTGACGAACTGCGGCAGGAAGGCGAAGAAGAAGATCGACAGCTTCGGGTTGAGCACATTGACGAGGATGCCGGTGGCAATCACCTTGCCGGTGGAACGCGGCGCGACATTGTCCTCGACGCTCAGACCGCCCCTCTCCTTCAGCGTGTTCCAGGCCATGTAAAGGAGATAGGCGACGCCCAGATATTTCAGCGTCTCGAAAGCGACCGCGCTGGTGTGCAGCAGCGCGGCGAGGCCCGTGATGGCGGCAGCCATATGCGGGATGATGCCGAGCGTGCAGCCGAAAGCGGCGACGATTGAGGCGCGGGCGCCGCGGGAAAGCCCGGCGCTCAGCGTGTAGAGAACGCCGGTGCCGGGCGAAGCCACCACGATCAGCGACGTCAACAAGAATTCGATGCTCACGATTTGATCCTCCGCTGTCCTGCCTGACCCAGCGTAGCAGCGAAATCCCCGCGCACAAGCCGGCGCCATCAGCTTCAGAGGACAGGCAGCCCGTGCGCCCGGCGTGCCATCAGGCAATCCTCGTCGCCGGGCATGCAGGCGCGACAGACATCCGGGCGAAGCTCGTAAATGCCGCAAACGGTTGCCTTGCCGACTTCGCCACAGAGGGCCGAACAGCGCGCGCCCTCGCAGCGCATACCCGACAGATCGGCCGCGACATACTTCTCAGGAATACGGTCGAGCTGCGCGTCGTCCTCAGTGGAAAAGCGCGGCCACTCGGCCGAGTAGGAACAACAGGCGCCGCAGCTCTGGCAATCGAATGCGGGGATGGTGTCTCGTTGCAACGAGGAAAGACCTGCCGCGGTCGCCGAGGCGAACAGCCCCTGCGCGGCAGGATTGCGGTCGGCGTCTTGCGGCAAGGCGCTATTTCTTCTTGCCTGCCTTGCGCGACGGCGCCTCGGCCGGCGACTTGAATAGATCGGTCGCGGCCTCGGCAGTTGCATCGGCCTTCGGCGCAGCGCCCGGCTTGACCGGCTTTGCAGCGGCGGCTGGCGCCGGCGGGTGGTCCTTGGCGGAGAATTTTATGGCCATGTCAGTCCTCGTCGGCGAAGCGCGACGGTGCGCGCGGACTGCGCAAACGGCCGATCAGAGCCGAAACCGCCGTTATGTTCATTTCCTCAGGCGACCAGTTTCTCGCCTCCGCGATGTGATGCGGCGCCAATTCGCGATGCGTGCTGCCGCTGTAGGCGGCGTCCTGATGGATCACCGGCTCACGGGTCTTGGCGTCTTGCCGGACATATTCGATCAAATAGTTCGGGCACTCGGCGCGGCCGCGCACGCCAACGCGCACCTGTGCATCGCCATGGGCGCGCTTGCAGCGTTCGAGTTTTTCCAGCACACGCCGGACATATTCGACGGGCTTGTCCAATGTTTCGACCATGTCGGCGATGGTCGCATCGGTGGCGATGGGCGTCTGAGATACGCGCTTGGTGGCCATCAGCGTCTTCCGACCCGTTTCGGCAACGCCGCCTGGGCGACCGCCGCAGCCATGTCATCAGCCTCTTTTTCCAGACGCAGTTCCCGCAACCGCGCGGTCTTGGCTTCACGCGCCTCGGTGACGGCATCGCGTTCGGAAATGATGCGGTTGAGCGACATCGACTGGGTTTGCGTCTTGCTGAACAAGGGCACTGCCTGATCAGCAGCTGTTTTCGAATTGGCGGTCAAAATCTTTCTCCTGTCAGGAGTCTCGTGCCGATAGGGCAAGACCGGTCTTCAGTCAGGACCCTGCGCAAAAGCATTGGGGCGGCGGATCAATTGTTTAAGCGTCCCTTAGCACGTTCAGACCGGGATGCAGCGCATTTTCGGCGGCAGGACGCGTAAAATAAAAAAGGCCAGGCACCGCCTGACCTTCCATGAGAGCGTCGCGCATCCAGTGGATGCACAGGACGCCCCGGTGCGCACGGTGCGAAAACTCAGGTTTCCGCCGCCATGCGCCCGAATTCGCCATTCACCGGTGCCAGTACATCCGTGGTCACCGGGAGGGCTGAATCCTTTTTCAGGCCGCCTTCAACTGGTCGGCCGACATCTTGCCGGACTTGTTGTCGCGGACCATCTCGTAGCCGAGCTTCTGGCCCTCGACGATGTCCCGCATGCCGGCGCGCTCTACGGCCGAGATGTGGACGAAAACGTCGGCAGAGCCGTCGTCAGGCTGAATAAAACCAAAACCTTTGGTGGCGTTGAACCATTTAACTGTGCCGGTGCTCATGACGAACCCTTTCCATGGCAAATACTCGTTCGCCGCCATGCGGATGCATAACGTCGTTTGTCTCGATTTTTTGTGTGGGAAGTTCGTCAAAGGCGCGCTGCAAAACGCGGATAACAAAAGTCGGTCAACAAATATCGACAAATGTCTTGTAAGCTATTTAAACGGCCATGTCAATTCTTGGCTCATCCGCCGCAATGGGCCGCGCCAACCGGGCACTGAACAAGGTGGCAGCCCTCAAAAAAAATCCGGACGCGCCGGGAGCCATTTCGGTCGAAGCGCGTTTCATGGTTGTCGTCAGCAATTCACGAGAGCAATTGAAGGAAAAGTTGACGGCAAAGACGCCCCCCGCACGATAAAAGGTGCGAGGGGCGTTTTCTCTCGGCCCTTACGTCACGGCGGTCGTCATCGGCAGGCGAAAGCCGCCGCCCGAGCCACCGGCGGGTCGCGACAGTCAGCGTCCGGGGCTGCGGGCTTTCATGTCTGAAACGGTTTGCTGAAAGCGTTGGTGAATGTGACCTCGCCGTGATCGTCGCTGGCTTCGCCCAGCACGACGTCCATGCCATCATTGGTGACCCGCGCCAGTGCGAACCCGCCCATATAGGCCGCCTTTGGCTTGAAGAGATCAAGACCGTCGCGTTGATAGATCATCGGCACCTCGTGCTGATGGCCATGGAAGACGGCAATTACGTTATAGCCCTTCAGAGCCGCAAGCAGTGCCTGACGGTCCGCATCGCTCCACCAATGCGGCGGCCCCTTGCCGTCGTCGTCGAAAGCCTTTTTTGCGGGATCCCATCGCTCAGTCGAAAAACTATCCCAGCCATAATGCTGAAACAGGATGACCGGGCGGCCGTCCGCCGCATAGGTCGCCAGATCCTGCTTCAGCCAGGGCAGGCTGCTGTCCGCGCCATGGCCGGTGTCGCCGGCGAAACGGTGGGTCTGGACAAGATGCAGCCCGCCCCAGTCCCACGCATAGCAGTCGGTCTCGACATCGTAGTCGGTGGCCGGAACCGGTGGCTTGAAGAACACGCCGGCACGGTGATTGACTTCGACATAGTCGCGCATTTCGCGCCGGTACCAGTCGACGTGATGCCGCGGGCCGTTCTGGTCGAGGTCATGATTGCCGAGCCCGACATAGACTGGAACATGCACGCGGTCAGGCCCCATGCCTTGCTGGTAACGCTGGCTGAATTGCAGCAATTGCGTGCCTTCGCTCGGCTGGGTGATCTGGCCGCCACCATCGTCGGTCATGTCGCCGCCGATGACCAGGCCGAGCGGCGTGCCGATTCGGCTGCCGGCGGAGCGCAGGCCCGTCGGGACGCCGCCGATCTCGACGGGCCATGTCTTGTCGCCAATGCCGTTCAGAGCCGCCACATTGCGCAGCAAGGCAGCATCGGTCTTGCCTTCCTGCTGGCAATTGGGGCTCAAGCCGCTGGCCATGCGGCAGGCATGGACATCGGCGATGAACAGGAAGGTGGCGTCTACAGGCTGAATGCGCTGCCCGGTCTGGCCGAGCGCCGGGCGTGGAAGCGCAAGGGCCGTGGCAAGACCGGCGGCCCGCGCCAGAAAACGGCGTCGTGATACCGATTTTGGCGAGAAGCGCTTCATCATGGGTTGAAGTTCAGCACGGACACCGGCCAGCAGTAAAGTTCGGCGCCCGGCCCACGGCTGCCCTTCCCCCAGAACCGAACCGAGTTGTAGGGATCGTTCTCGTCCTCGGCATCAAAGGTTTCCCGGTGGCAGCAATATCCTGCGACGCCGCCTCGTTGCAGCCACGGGCGAAGCTTGGGCGACATTCTGCTCCAGCCCCGCCAGGCAATCGCGCAACATGCCGGCATCCTGCGCCGTCTTGGCCATCGACATCGCGCCGGAATAGGCCGCGACCGCCAGGGCGGCGAAACGCTGCGGATCGGTGTCCTGCTCCCTGCCCGCCTGCTGATCGGCCCGGATCTTGTCGGCGATCACCTGGCGCCAGCCGGCAAAAATGCCGGCAAGGGCGGTGCGCAATTCGGCATCGGCGAGCGACAGTTCATGCGCAAGGTTGTTGAGCGGGCAGCCGCGCACGAAACCTTGCCGCTCAAGCTCCGCCGCCACGGCTTCGAAGGCTGCACGCACGCCCTCGCGCGCCGAAGCCGCCGCCCGCAAAGGCGCCACCCATGTCTCTTCGACCGCCGCGGCCACACGCTCTTCGATCACCGCCAGCGCCAACGCCTTCTTGGTCGGGAAATGATGATGCAATGCGCCGCCGCTGACACCCGCCGCCGCCATCAGGTCGCCGAGACTGGAGGCGTGATAGCCGCGCGTCTGGAATGACTCCTGCGCGGCATCGAGCACTCTGTTGCGCATGCCTTCGGGATCATTGGTACGCTTCTGGGCGTGCCCTGCCATCGCGAATCTCCACCTTCTCCTTCCAGGAGGGAAGAAAAAGAAGCTAGCACATTGACAAAACAGGACAACCGGTCTGTTTTATAAACAGGATGATCACCCTGTTTTTGGAGACGAGCTTATGAGCCTGCCCCTGAGTGCCCCTTCGGAGACGGCGGCGCTCGCCTCGCCGGTCGTCGAACTGCGGCAGTACACGCTGAAGCCCGGCAAGCGCGATACCCTTATCGACCTCTTCGACGGCAAGCTGATCGAAGGCCAGGAAGAGGCCGGGATGACCATCATCGGCCAGTTCCGCGATCTCGATCGCCCCGACATGTTCGTCTGGCTGCGCGGCTTCGAGGACATGGGGGCGCGGAAACGTGCCCTGAGCGCCTTCTATGACGGTCCGGTATGGGCAGCGCACCGCAATGCCGCCAACGCCACGATGATCGATTCCGACGATGTGCTGCTGCTCAAACCTGCGTGGCCCGGGGCTGGCTTCGATCTCTCCGGCGCCTTGCGCTTGCGCGCGGGCTTGGCCGCCGACGAAAAGCCAGGCAGAAGCACGCCGCTGTCAGGCATCGTCGTGATTCGGATTGATCATTTGCGGCCGGGCGCAGAAGCCGCGTTCGCCAGCCGCTTCGGGGCCGAAGTCGCGCCGATGACGGCGTCACCCGGTGCGCGGCTGCTCGCCGCTTTCGTCACGGAGCATGCGGAAAACAGCTTTCCACGCCTGCCGGTGCGAGCGACTGAGAATGTTTTCATCAGTGTGATGGGTTTTGATGGCGAAGAAACGCACGCCCTGCATGAAACCGCGCTTGCCGCCTCACCTGCATGGCAGGCCTTCTCGCACGCCGTCCGACATGACCTGACCAGACCGACCGAAATCTTGCGCCTGTCGGCGACACCGCGCTCGCGGCTTTGTTGCTGATCCCCAGTCCGCGCGGAAGCGGCGTAAGCTCGACCGAATCTCCCCGCCATCGAGGCGAGGCGTAAATGCCCCCTGGCTCCCCGCCCAGTTTGCGAATGCAAGCGCCGGCAGTTGACCCAACGCCGGCCGCCGCCGAAGTTCATATCATGGGATAGGCAGCCGGCTTGACCTCGACCGCCGATATGCGGTGCTCTCGTCACCAAACAGGCTTGGAGCGTTCAATGAGACTTTCCGGCAAACGCGCGCTGGTGACCGGCGGTTCGGACGGCATCGGTCTTGCCATAGCGGACGCTTTCTTGCGCGAGGGTGCCGAGGTCCTGATCATCGGGCGCGACATCGCAAAACTCGAGGCGGCCCGCGAAACACTCACGGCTTCCCATCCGAACGGCGCCGTCGAAACGCTGTCGGCCGACCTCGCCACCAGCACCGGCGTCGCGGCTGTTGTCGACTACGTGAATGGATGCGGCCGACCACGCGACATCCTCGTCAACAATGCCGGTGTCGCCCATCTCGTGCCGTTCGAGACTGTCAGCATTGACCAATTCCAGCAATCCTTCGCGCTCAATGTGGCGGCGGCGTTCTTCCTCACGCAAGGGCTGTTGCCGCATCTCCCGGTCGGCGCATCGGTGATCAACATCTCCTCCTACTTCGCCAACAAGATGATCCCCAACCGGCCGTCGAGCCTTTATTCCCTGTCGAAGGGCGCACTGAATTCGCTGACCAAGTCACTCGCCTTCGAACTCGGTCCGCGTGGCATCAGGGTCAACGCCATTGCGCCCGGCACCGTCGACACCGCCATGCGGCGCAGGACCGTCGACAATCTGCCGGCGCAGGCAAAGGTTGAGCTCGAGGCCTATGTCGAGCGCAGCTACCCGCTTGGCCGCATCGGCCGACCGGAGGATCTCGCCGGCATGGCGATCTATCTCGCCAGCGACGAGGCGGCATGGACCAGCGGCGGGATTTTCGCGGTGGATGGCGGATATACGGCGGGGTGAGCGGGCCAGCCGATCTCCCCACGAGCGGGGAGAGTGGCTCCGTCTTCAACCGATTTGCATCTTCACCGCCCGCAATCTCCGCTTGATGCGTTTTGTGCAACGCGATACGCCGTTGCCCAAATCGACAGACCGGAGACTTGCCGTGAGCGCTGCCAAGACCAGAACCGAAACCGATACGTTCGGTGCCATCGAGGTCGCCGCCGACCGTTATTGGGGCGCGCAGGCGCAGCGTTCGCTCGGCAACTTCAAGATCGGTTGGGAGAAGCAGCCGGCATCCGTCGTGCGCGCGCTCGGCATCGTCAAGCGGGCGGCGGCGGAAGCCAATATGGAGCTGAAGCGGCTCGACCCGGCGATCGGCAAGGCGATCGTCGAAGCCTCCCAAGAAGTCATCGACGGCAAGCTCAACGACCATTTCCCGCTGGTGGTCTGGCAGACCGGCTCGGGTACGCAGTCCAACATGAACGCCAACGAGGTGATCTCCAACCGGGCGATCGAGATGCTGGGCGGCGTCATGGGCTCCAAGAAGCCGGTGCACCCGAACGACCACGTCAATATGAGCCAGTCGTCGAACGACACCTACCCGACCGCCATGCACATCGCCTGCGCCGAGCGCATCGTGCATGACCTGTTGCCGGCGTTGAAGCACCTGCACAAGGCGCTCGCCGCCAAGAGCAGAGAGTTCAACCATATCATCAAGATCGGCCGCACCCACACGCAAGACGCCACCCCGCTCACGCTGGGCCAGGAATTCTCGGGCTACGCCGCGCAGGTCGCTTCGTCGATCAAACGCATCGAGCTGACGCTGCCCGGCCTCCAGGAACTGGCGCAGGGCGGCACCGCGGTCGGCACCGGCCTCAACGCGCCCGTCGGCTTCGCCGAACGGGTGGCCGACCGCATCGCCGCCATCACCGGCATCGCCTTCGTCACTGCCCCGAACAAGTTCGAGGCGCTGGCAGCCCATGATTCCATGGTGTTCTCACATGGTGCCATCAACGCCGCTGCCGCCGCGCTGTTCAAGATCGCCAACGACATCCGCTTCCTCGGTTCAGGGCCCCGCTCGGGTCTTGGCGAGTTGTCGTTGCCGGAAAACGAGCCGGGTTCCTCGATCATGCCGGGCAAGGTCAACCCAACGCAGTGCGAAGCGATGACCCAGGTCTGCGTGCAGGTGTTCGGTAACAATGCAGCCCTCACCTTCGCCGGAAGCCAGGGCCATTTCGAGCTCAACGTCTACAACCCGCTGATGGCCTACAACTTCCTGCAGTCGGTGCAGTTGCTCGCCGACGCTTCGGTCTCCTTCACCGACAATTGCGTCGTCGGCATCGAGGCGCGTGAAGACAACATCAAGGCGGCCCTCGACCGCTCGCTGATGCTGGTGACGGCGCTTGCGCCCACCATCGGCTACGACAACGCTGCCAAGATCGCCAAGACCGCGCACAAGAACGGCACCACGCTGCGCGAGGAAGCGCTGGCCACCGGGCTGGTCAGCGAAGCCGACTATGACCGGATCGTGCGGCCCGAAGATATGACCCATCCGGGATAAAGGCATTGTTTTCGGCGGGAGAATATCCTCCCGCTCCCGCATCAACCGGCACGAATTTCCGTTTTTCACCGGTTCACGGAAATGTATGTACTGTGAACAATGTGTCGCCAGACAGGCGGCTTTGGTGAACAGTCGGCATGGTCTATCTGACGGGCGATCAACCTATTCGGAGAGCCACCATGTCCACCAACACTTCCTTCGCCGGCACCGGCACCGCGTCCAACAGTTCTGTCACGATCCTGCTCGGCCGCATCCTGCTCGCGGTCATTTTCCTGCTTTCCGGTTTCGGCAAGCTCAGCGCCCTTTCCGGCACCGCGGCCTATTTCGGCGGCCTCGGCCTGCCCTTGCCGACCGTGACGGCCCTCGTCGTCGGCCTCATCGAACTGCTCGGCGGTCTGGCCATTCTCGTCGGCTTCCAGACCCGGATTGCCGCCTGGGTGCTGGCGATCTTCACCCTCGCCACGGCCCTGGTCGCCCACACCGGCTGGGCCGACCAGATGCAGATGATCAATTTCATGAAGAACCTGGCGATCACCGGCGGCTTCCTCGTGCTGGCCTCCTCAGGCGCCGGCGCCTATTCGATCGACGCCAAGCGCGGCTGAAGCCACCCTGGCAAATAGCTGAACCAAAAGGCGGCGCGGAATTTTCCGCGCCGCCTTTTCGTTGTCGGGATATACCGGCCGGAATTTTCCGCCAGTCGGCAATTTCTGCTAGAATCGGGATGTCGAGCAGAGCCGGCGACCGCCGACGATGGAGGATAACCAACATGCCTCGCAACGCGCTGCTTCTGCTTTCCCGGCTGCTGCTGGCCGCATTGTTTGTCCCGTCCGGCTTTCATGCCTTGAGCGACATTGCCGGCACGGCGGGCTATTTCTCCGGCCTCGGCCTGCCGTTGCCGACGCTTGCCGCCTGGGGAACCGGCTTGTTCGAGCTGATCGCCGGATTGCTTATCCTGGTCGGTTTCCAGACCAGGGTCGTTGCGCTGCTGCTCGCCGCCTTCTGCATCGTCGCTGGTTTCATCGGCCATTACGGCCAAGGCGGCGACGACGCGATGCTCGCCTTGCTGCATTCGCAGATGCTGATGAAGGACATCGCCATTGCGGGCGGTTTCCTGGCGCTGGCGATGGCCGGGGCCGGCGCCTGGTCGATCGACGGCCGCGGTTCGGCGTGAGGCCCTACTTCACCGAAACGCTCGGGCCGCCTTCGACCGCCAGTACCAGGCGGCGGCCGGTGATTCGCGCCAGTTGCGCCAGGCGCCCGGCAGGCCGCTCGCCGTAGAGATCTGCCAGAGATGCCGGCAAGACCAGCGCCAGCACGCCATTGCCGCGCTGCTCCCATTTCAGCCTCGGCATGACGCCGGGCATCGAGGCGGTCAGCAGGTAGACGACGCGCATCGACGCCGCCAGCACCCGCGCCCGCTCCAGATAGCGCGGTGTCGCCAGCGCCTTGATCTCGGGCGCGATGGCTTCGTTGAAGATGCCGTCGTGCCTATACGCGTTGGCCATCGCCAGATAGGCGCGGCCAGGGTGGTCGACGCCGAAAAAGGAGGCGTGGGCTATGATATTGAGCGATTGCTTGCCGCGATATTCGGGATGCGCGCGCCAACCGATGTCGGCCAGCAATGCCGCCGCGTGGCGGTAGCGCGCCTCGTCCTCGGTCTCGTCGATGCCGAAGGCGGCAAAGGTGCTGGCCGTCCAGTCGACGAGTTCATGCGCATGGGTGACCGAGCGCGAGCGCAGCCGGGCGAGTTCCTCCGATGCCGAGATCAGAGGATCGGCCTTCTGCTCAGCCTGGTCGAGCAGGGAATAGAGGAAGCCTTCGCGCACGCCGAGCGCCGAGACGATGATCTTCGACGGCTGCATCGCCGCCATGATTTCCTGCAGCACGATGGCGCCGTAAGGCAGGAGCGAGCGGCGGTTCTTCGAAACGCCCTCGATGCCTTTGATCTTCTCGATCTCGCCTTTCGCCACTTGCCGCAGGAAATTGGCGGCACTTTCGACGCCGATCTCGTAGTGGTGCATGACGCCAAGCGGATAGTTGGTCATCTCCATGTGCAGCCTGGCGAGATTTCGCCAGGTGCCGCCAACGGCATAGAAAGGCCTGCCCTGCCCGCCTTTCAGCAGCTTCGCCCGCCCCAGCTCGTCGCGCACGATTTTCGCCGCCTGAGCAAGCGAGTTCTTGGCCATGTCCTGCAGGCGCAGGCCGCCCAGCGGTAACGTTATGCCGTCGCCGATCGCTTCGCCATTGACGTCGACCAGTTCAAGGCTGCCGCCACCGAGGTCACCCGCAATACCGTTGGCCGGATGAAAGCCGGAGATGACGCCGAGCGCGGAATAATAGGCTTCCTCGCGGCCGCTGATCACGCGGATCTCGGTCTTGAGCACGTCTTCGGCGCGGTGGATGAAATCGGGGCCGTTGACGGCCTCGCGGGCAGCCGCGGTCGCCAGCACGTACATGTGCTCGGCGCCGGCCTGGTCGGAGAGCGCGCGGAAGCGGCGGAACTCCTCCATTGACCGCGTCACGCCCTCGGGGTCGAGCTTCCCCGTCGACACGATGCCGCGGCCGAGGCCCGCCAGCATCTTTTCGTTGAACAGCATGGTCGGCGAGCGCGCCAGCCCCTCATAGACGACAAGGCGGATCGAATTCGAGCCGATGTCGATGATGGACAGCGGTCGGCGATCCTGCAGCCGGCCCTGGGAATCGGACAGCATCAGGCGGCGGCGTTCTTCTTGCGGCGCTTGAATTGCGCGATCCGCTTCGGCGCATGCGATTTCAGCGCATCACCCCGTCCCGACAGGCTCGGATTGGTCATGAAATATTCCTGTGCGTTGAACGGTTCCTCGCCCTCCTCGAGCACGACGCGCCGGGAGGTTCCATCAGCCAATACGTCGAAACTTTGCTGATTGTCCATGATGTTGCCGAGCATGATCTGGCCCAGCACCTGTTCATGCACAGTTGGGTTGGTGATCGGCACCATGGTCTCGACGCGACGGTCAAGATTGCGCGGCATGAGGTCGGCCGAGGAGATGTAGACGACCGCCTCGTCCGATGGCAAGCCATGGCCATTGCCGAAGCAATAGATGCGGCTGTGCTCGAGGAAACGGCCGACGATCGACTTGACCCTGATGTTTTCCGACAGGCCCGGTACCTGCGGCCGCAGGCAGCATATGCCGCGCACGACGAGGTCGATCTCGACGCCGGCGCGGCTGGCGTCGTAGAGCGCGTCGATGATGATCGGATCGACAAGGGCGTTCATCTTCATCCAGATGCGCGCCGGGCGTCCCTCGAGCGCGTGGGCGACCTCATCGGAAATGTGCTGCAGGATGCGGTTCCTCAGCGTGAAGGGCGAGATCGCCAGCCGCATTTCGGCGGTCGGCTCGGCATAGCCGGTGATGAAGTTGAACAGTTGGGCGACATCGCGCGCGATCGTGGCATCGGTAGTAAAGAAGGACAGGTCGGTGTAGATGCGCGCGGTCACGGGATGGTAGTTGCCGGTGCCCAGATGCACATAGTTGCGCAGCTTTCCGTCCTCGCGCCGCACCACCAGAGACATTTTGGCGTGGGTCTTGAGCTCGAGGAAGCCGAACACGACCTGGACGCCGGCGCGTTCGAGGTCGCGCGCCCAGCGGATGTTGGCCTCCTCGTCGAAGCGCGCCTTGAGCTCGACCAGGGCCGTCACCGACTTGCCGGCCTCGGCCGCATCGACCAGCGCACGCACGATCGGGCTGTCATTGGAGGTGCGGTAAAGCGTCTGCTTGATCGCCACCACTTCCGGGTCGGCCATCGCTTGGCGCAGGAACTGAACCACGACGTCGAAGGATTCGTAGGGGTGGTGGACGATGATGTCCTTCTCGCGGATGGCGGCGAAGCAGTCGCCGCCATGCTCGCGGATGCGCTCGGGGAAACGCGGATTGTAGGGCGTGAATTTGAGGTCGTCGCGGGCAACGGCCACGATCTCCGAAATCTGGCTGAGCGCCAGCGGACCGGTCAGGACGCTGATGCGGCTCGATGAGACGCCGAGTTCGCCGGCGACGAATTCGCGCAGTTCGGCCGGCATGAGCATGTCGAACTCGATGCGAATGACGGAGCCGCGGCGGCGGCGCTTCAGCGCGGTCTCGAACAGGCGCACGAGATCTTCCGATTCCTCCTCGACCTCGATATCGCTGTCGCGGATGATGCGGAACGTACCGGAGCCCTTGACCTCGTATCCCGGGAACAACTTGCCGATGTAAAGGCCGACCGCCTCTTCCAGCGGGATGAAGCGGACATGGTGCTTGCGGTCCGGCAGGCGGATGAAGCGCTTCAGCGCCACCGGCAGGCGCAAGAGCGCGCTCATCTCCTCGCCGTTCTTGCGATGGCGAAGCTGCAGCGCCATCGAGAAGCCGAGATTGGGGATGAACGGGAATGGGTGCGCCGGGTCGATCGACAATGGCGTGAGAACAGGAAACACCTGATCCTGGAAGTGCTCCTCCAGCCAGGCCTTCTCGTCCTTGGTCAGCGCGTCGCGGGTGATGCTCTCGATGCCTTCCTTGTTGAGCAGCACGGTCAGAGCCGAAAGGCTCTTCTGCTGGTCTTCCTGCAACCGTTCGACCTCACGCAGCAGCTGTTCGAGCTGCTGTTCGGGGGTACGCCCGTCCGGGCTTCTCAACACGATGCCTTCGCGAACCTGGCCGGCGAGACCGGCTACGCGCACCATGAAGAACTCGTCGAGATTGGCTGCGGAGATCGACAGGAAACGTACCCTCTCCAGCAGCGGATGGTTTGTGTTCTGCGATTCCTCGAGCACGCGGCGGTTGAACTGCAACCAGGAGAACTCGCGATTGACGAAACGATCCGGATTGCCTTCCGGGCTTGCCGCTTCCGCATTGATGAACTCGCTCTGGACCGGCTTCAGTTCGTTCATGGTTCCTGCTCTTCCCACGTCTGGTTGCTTCGCCGCTTTCGGGCGGCGCCCAGGCTGTTGCGCCTGGCCGCGATGCTCCAGCCGATTAACCGGCTTAACTTATCCTCTGACAGGCTTTTGCGACAGTTTCATTTCATCGAACTTGCAAACAGGCCGGTTATGATCCAAACGCTGAGCAGACTGCGCTAAAGGAGACGACGATGGCAGGCGGTTCCATTCCCCATTTCCAGAACGATGCGGGCCATCCGGCGATCGATATCGGCGTCAAGGAATTCATGTGCACCGGGGCCAACCCGCCCTTCGACCATCCGCATGTCTTTCTCGACATGGGCGACGACAATGAGAAGGTCTGCCCCTACTGCTCGACGCTCTACCGCTATTCGCCGAAGCTGACGGCCATGGAAACGCTGCCGGCCGGCTGCCTCTACATCGACCAGGCCGCCTGACCTCCAGCGGCCGGGCCAATGGCAGACGCACAGTCCCGGCAAGTCATCATCGCCGGGGCGGGTATTGCGGGGCTGACCGCGGCGCTGGCTTTCGCCAGGCGCGGATATCCCGTACGGATCTTCGAACAGGCGCAGCGCCTCGAGGCGGCGGGCGCCGGCATCCAGCTTTCGCCCAACGCCACGCGCATCCTGCGTGGGCTCGGCGTACTCGACGCACTTCTTCCCAATGCCGTCAAGCCGGAAGCCGTGGTGCTGAAGGATGCCGCAAGTCTGCGTGAACTGGCGCGCGTGCCGCTTGGGCAAGCCGGCGAGGCGCGCTGGGGTGCGCCTTACCTCGTGGCGCATCGAGCGGACCTGCAAAACGCGCTGATGGCGCGTGTTGCCCAGATGCCTGGCATCCATCTCACCGCCGGCGCGCAGGTCAGCAGCGTGGCCACCGGTTCACTCGTTATCACCATGACAGACGGGGGCGGCCGCAAGGTCATCGACACCGAAGAATCTCTGCTGGTCGGTGCCGATGGCGTTTGGTCAGCAGTGCGGAGGTTTGCCAGTCCAGGCGGCGGAGCCGGCTTCGCGAATAGCCATTTCGCCGGCGAGCTGGCCTGGCGCGCCACGGTCGGCGCGGACAGCGAAGCAGGGCGAGCCTTTGCCGCGCTCGGCGCCGCCGACTGCGTCACCACCTTCCTGCATCCCGATTTCCACATGGTAGCCTACCCCGTCAGCAGGGGCAGCGCCTTCAACCTGGTCGCCTTCACTAAGGGCAAGCGCATTGCCGAAGGCTGGTCGGGTCATGCCGATCCCGCCATCCTTGCCGGTGCTATGCGCGGCACGTCGCCAGCGCTGGCGAGACTCGTCACCTTAGCCGGTCCATGGACCGCCTTTCCGATCCACACCGTGGAGCAAAGGCGCTGGACGATGCCGGAGGGGGTGGCACTGATCGGCGACGCGGCGCATGCCATGACGCCCTTCGCGGCGCAGGGCGCGGCAATGGCCATCGAGGATGCGGTAACGCTTGCCAATTTGATCGCCGACTTCCCAGCCGACCCAGGGCAAAGCCTCACCATCTGGGAGAACCTGCGGCGACCGCGCGTCGCCAAGGTCATCCGGCGCGGCGCTTTCAACCGGCTTGCGTGGCATGCCTCGGGCCCGGTGGCGATCGCCCGCAACCTGATCCTGGCGGCGCGGCCGGCGGAGAAGCTCGCGGCGGATCTGGACTGGCTCTATGGATGGGAGGAGCGGAAGATTGTATGGCGGTGAAAAACGCAGCCGCGACAGGCTGGCGGGACAGCGCCCATGTTCTGAACTGCGCTCTTCAGCCATATGACATCGGCTGATGGCCGGATCATCAATTATACAGCCGCATCGACAGGTCGAGCGAGACCGGCAGCGGGTTCCACCAACCGGTGCGCAGGCCGGCGGTTCGCAAGGCGGCGGCCGTCCAGGTGTTGCAGCCGACCAGCGCATTGAAATGGCCGTTCGCCTCATAGAAGCGGTCGAAATCGGAATAGGCGGCCCCGGCGATGACGATCGGCCCGCCTGGTCCTTGCTGAAAGCTCGCATCGATGAAGTCGAGCAATGCGGCAAAGCGGTCTTCCGGGATGTCGAAGCCGGCGACATCGGGTCCGGAGATATCGCCGGCGACCTCGACGTGCATCACTGAAGCGTCAAGCGTCAGGGCCTTGAATACGGGCATCGCCTTCAGCTGCGACCAGGTCGGCGTCTCCAGGTAGAAGGCGCGGCCGCCCCAGCCGAAGACGATGTAGCGCACCTCGGGCGCATCGGAAGGCTGGCCGGCAGCGGCGAGGAAGCGAAAGCGTCGGCGCACGCCGTCATCGACGGGAATGGCGATGTCGGTGTGGATCGGATTGCTAAGCACCAGAATGTGCCTGACGCCCTCGCCGGCCGCGGCAGCCGGCCAGAGTGGTCGCGGCACCAGCGTGCCGAGTGCCGCGACCAGCACCACCGCGGCAACCAGCACGGCCAGCAAACGAAGGCGTTTTCTCATCCGTGCATAGTTCTTGCGATTCCATCACGTTTCAATCGAAACGATCCGAGCGGCCAAGTGTGAAAAGCCCGACCGTGGCGCGGCCGGGCTCTTTCGACTTCGATGAAGCACCGCTCAGTGCAATATCTGCGACAGGAACAGCTTCGTGCGCTCGTGGCGCGGGTGGTCGAAGAACTCGGCCGGCGTGTTCTGCTCGACGATCTGGCCCTGATCCATGAAGATCACCCGGTTGGCGACTTTCCGCGCAAAGCCCATTTCGTGGGTGACGCACAGCATGGTCATGCCTTCCTCGGCAAGGCTAACCATGGTCTCCAGCACTTCCTTGATCATTTCCGGGTCGAGAGCGGAGGTCGGCTCATCGAACAGCATGATGCGCGGGTTCATGCAGAGCGAACGGGCAATCGCCACGCGCTGCTGCTGGCCGCCGGAGAGCTGGCCCGGATACTTGTTGGCCTGTTCGGGGATCTTGACGCGCTTGAGGAAATGCATGGCGATTTCCTCGGCCTGCTTCTTCGGCGTCTTGCGGACCCAGATCGGCGCCAGCGTGCAGTTCTCCAGGATGGTCAGGTGGGGGAACAGGTTGAAGTGCTGGAACACCATGCCGACCTCTCGGCGCACCTCGTCGATCTTCTTGAGATCGTTGGTCAATTCCTTGCCATCGACGAAGATCTTGCCCTTCTGGTGTTCTTCGAGCCGGTTGATGCAGCGGATCATGGTGGACTTTCCGGAGCCGGACGGGCCGCAGATGACGATGCGCTCGCCGCGCATCACCTTGAGGTTGATGTCCTTCAGCACATGGAACTCGCCATACCATTTGTGCATGGCGATGATGTCGATGGCGACATCGGTGGTCGAGATGTGCATCTTCGCGGCATTGACCTTGATCTCTTCCGCGCTGACGGCGTTTTCGGTGGCCATGAACCAATCCCCTTTTTATCGTTTGTAACCGGTGTCGAGCCGGCGTTCCGTATACATTGAATAGCGCGACATGCCGAAGCAGAACAGCCAAAACACGAAGGCGGCGAAGACGAGACCGGATTTCGCGGTCTGCGGCGTCGCCCAGTTGGCGTCCGAGAAGTTCTGCTTGACGACGCCGAGCAGGTCGAACATCGAGATGATGAGGACCAGGCTGGTGTCCTTGAACATGCCGATGAACGTGTTGACGATGCCGGGAATGACCAGCTTCAGCGCCTGCGGCAGCACGATCAGCCCCATCTTCTGCCAATAGCCGAGGCCGAGCGAATCGGCGCCCTCATATTGGCCCTTGGGGATCGCCTGCAGGCCGCCGCGCACCACTTCCGCCATATAGGCGGCGGCAAACAGCGACACGCCGATCAGGGCTCTCAGGTATTTGTCGAAGGTGACGCCGGCCGGCAGGAAAAGCGGCAGCATGACGCTGACGAAGAACAGCACTGTGATCAGCGGGATGCCGCGCACGGCTTCGATGAAGATGATGCACAACATCTTGACGATCGGCATCTTGGAGCGCCGGCCGAGCGCCAGCACGGTGCCCAGCGGCAGCGACACGGCGATGCCGACGAAGGACAGGCTGAGCGTGATCAGCAGTCCGCCCCACCGTGAGGTCTCGACATGCGGCAGGCCGAACACGCCGCCGACCAGAAGGAAGAAGGCGACGATCGGCAGCACCAGGAACAGCAGGATGGCGTTCAGGCCCTTGCGCGGCACGCTGGGGATCAGCATCGGCACCAGCAGCGCCGCGAACAGGATGGCGACCAGGATCGGCCGCCAGCGCTCCTCGACCGGATAGGTGCCGAACATGAACTGGCCGAACTTGGCGTTGACGAAGGCCCAGCAGGCACCGCTCCAGCCGTCGGGCTGGATGCCGCCCTGCGCCACTGTCGCGCAGACGGTCCGGTCCGGCCCGGTCCACTGGGCATTGATGAAGGCCCAGTTGATGACCTGCGGCAGGACCCAGGCGACGATGATGATGCCGAGGATGGTGAGGATGGTGTCGCCGACCGAACCGACGAGGTTCTTGCGGACCCAGGCATACAGGCCACGCTCGCTGATCGGCGCCGGCTCCGCCAGGGCCATTTCGGTGCGCACCCAGGACATGTCGTGTTCCTGCATGGCCCTACCTTTCCACCAGCGCCATTCTGGCATTGACCACGTTCATCACGGCGGAGGTCACCAGGCTGAGTATGAGATAGGCGATCATCATGATCAGCACGCCCTCGACCGCCTGGCCGGTCTGGTTGAGCACCGTGCCAGCGGTCGCCGTCAGGTCCGGATAGCCGATGGCGATGGCCAGCGAGGAGTTCTTGGTCAGGTTGAGATACTGGCTGGTCAGCGGCGGGATGACGATGCGCATGGCCTGCGGCACCACGACCAGCCGCAGGATCGATCCCGAGCGCAGGCCAAGTGCGGCGGCGGCCTCGGTCTGGCCCTTGCTGACGCCCCTGATGCCGGCACGCACGATCTCGGCGATGAAGGCCGCTGTGTAGCAGGACAGCGCGAGGTAGAGCGACAGGAACTCCGGCTTGACCTGGAAGCCGCCGGTCAGGTTGAAGGTCGACTGTTTCGGAAAATCGAAGCTCAGCGGAAACCCGCTCAGCGCGTAGGCGAGCAGCGGCAGGCCGACGATCAGCGCGACGGACGTCCAGAACACGGGAAACTGCTGACCCGTCGCCATCTGCCGCTGTCGCGCCTTGCGGGCGACGAACCAGGCCATGGCGATGCCCACGATGAACGCGACGAAGATCAGCCAGGAACCCTCGCCCCAGACGGCACGCGGGAAATAGAAGCCGCGCTGGTTGAGGAAAGAGCCGAACGGAAGATTATAGCTCTCGCGCGGCGGCGGCAGCACGGCCAGCACGCCCGAATACCAGAAGAAGATGACCAGCAGCGGCGGGATGTTGCGGAAGATCTCGACATAGACCGTGCAGATCTTGCGGATCAGCCAATTCTGCGACAACCGGCCAATGCCGATGACGAAACCGATGATGGTCGCGGTGACGATGCCGGCCACGGCGACGATGATGGTGTTGATCAGGCCGACAATGATGGCGCGACCATAGGTCGAATCGGACGTGTAGGCGATCGGCGTGTCCGAGATGTCGAATCCGGCGCGGCCCCTCAGGAAGCCGAAACCGGAGGCGATGTGAAGACGCTGCAGATTGTCGATGACGTTCTGCACGATCCACCAGACCGAGCCGAACAGGACGACGACGACCAGTGTCTGGAAGAAGAGGCTGCGGACTTTCGGGTCGTTGATAAAGGAGCCGCGACTTGTGTCCTCGCGAAGGATTTCCTGCGATGCCATATCACCGTCCCCTGTGAAAGAGAAACCGGAAGGCAGATGGTTCTGCCTTCCGGATCACATTTCGATCAGCGGATCGGCGGAGCGTATTGCAGGCCGCCCTTGGTCCACAGCGCGTTGATGCCGCGGGCGATCTTCAGCGGGCTGCCCGAGCCGACATTGCGGTCGAACATTTCGCCGTAATTGCCGACCGCCTTGACGATGTTGACGACCCAGTCGTTGGAGACGCCGAGATCGGTGCCGATCTTGGTGTCGGCTTCCTGACCGAGCACGCGCTTGATCTCAGGGCTGGCCGAGTTCTTCATCTCGTCGACATTGGCCTTGGTGATGCCGAGTTCCTCGGCGTCGAGCAGCGCGAAATAGGTCCACTTGACGATATGGTACCACTGGTCGTCGCCCTGGCGCACCGCCGGTCCGAGCGGCTCCTTGGAGATGATCTCCGGCAGCACGACGTGATCGGCCGGCGAACCCAGCGTCAGGCGGATGCCGTAAAGGCCCGACTGGTCGGTGGTGTAGACGTCGCAGCGGCCGGCATCATAGGCCGCGTTGACCTCTTCGAGCTTCTCGAAAACGACCGGATTGTACTCCATCTTGTTCGCCTTGAAGTAATCGGCGAGGTTGAGCTCGGTGGTGGTGCCGCTCTGCACGCAGACGGCGGCGCCGGACAGCTGAAGCGCCGAATTGACGCCCGGCAGCTTCTTGGCGTTGATCATGAAACCCTGGCCGTCATAGTAGGTGGTGCCGATGAAGTTCAGGCCAAGCGCCGTGTCGCGGTTTATGGTCCAGGTGGTGTTGCGCGACAGGATGTCGATCTCGCCCGACTGCAGTGCGGTGAAGCGCTCCTTGGCGCTGAGCGGCGTGAACTTGACCTTGGAGCCGTCACCAAAGACGGCTGCCGCCACGGCGCGGCAGAAATCGGCATCGATGCCTTGCCAGTCACCCTTGTCGTCCGGCGCCGAGAAGCCGGCCAGGCCTGTCGAGACGCCGCACTGGATGAAGCCCTTCTGCTTGACCGTGTCGAGCGTGGTGGCTGAAGCCGTTGAAGCCACGGCTCCAAGCGCGGCGGCCCCAAGGATGCCGATTGCAATGTGTTTCATGACCCACAGACCCTTTTCTGTTTTCAGGTAAACCTGATCTTTTTTCCCGCGTGAACGCAGCTTTCCGTTCCAGCCCATTTCCGGAACCCCGCATCGCAGTCGACGCGCCGCCTCCCATTCACGAACAGCATCGAAGGCGATAATTCCTGTGAGGTCAAGGAAAATGACCGAATTCAGATGGGTTTGAAAATCGTTTGCCGCAATTGCCTGAATCGCAGACAAACGCGCCCGCAATTTAGTCACAAGGGCGAATAAAGCCGGCGAAGCTCGCCCAACGCCAGGCTGCGCTATGTCGGCAAAAATCCATCCGCCGGGATTACTCTGCGTTACTGTGCTCCGCCGGCCGGTTGCGTGCCGATGTCTGCGCCCTCTGGCTGGATCTGGCTTATGGTGAGGTGCGCTTTGCGCTATCAGGAGACGCATGCCGCTGCCGTCGGCAGGCTTTCTGGCCGTGGCATTGCCGCTTGCAGTCGGCCTGTGGCAGCTCGGCAATTGGCACATTCGAAGTCCGGCTCCTGGCGAAAGCCGGCTGTTGCGCGGTCCATGTCGCCGCACTATGGCTAGCGGCTTACCAAAAAGGCGACGACGAATGGCAAAAGACGGCAACGAGCCGGTGACTGGCAAAATGGGCATCAACACGCGGCTTGCCCATTCGGGCAACAATCCGCACGACTATTTCGGCTTCGTCAATCCGCCTGTCGTGCACGCCTCCACGGTGCTGTTCCGCAATGCCGCCTCGATGGCTGGACGGGACCAGAAATACACCTACGGCACGCGCGGCACACCGACCACCGACGCCTTGGCCCAGGCCATAGACGCGCTGGAGGGGTCGGCCGGCACGATCGTGGTCCCGTCGGGCCTGGCGGCGGTGACGGTGCCGCTGCTCGCCTTCGTTTCGGCGGGCGACCACCTGCTGATTGTCGACAGCGTCTATCATCCGACGCGCAACTTCGCCGACACGATGCTGAAGCGGCTCGGCGTCGAGGTCGAGTATTATGCTCCCGGCATCGGCGCGGGCATCGCCGCGTTGATCAAGCCGAACACCAAGGTGGTGTTCACGGAATCGCCAGCCTCAAACACTTTCGAGGTACAGGACATACCAGCCATCGCCAAGGCCGCGCACGCCGCCGGTGCCATCGTCATGATGGACAATACCTGGGCGACGCCGCTTTATTTCCGTCCGCTCGACCATGGCGTCGACATCTCGATCCATGCGGCGACGAAATATCCCGCCGGCCATTCGGACGTGCTGCTGGGTACGGTGTCGGCCACCGAGGCCTGCTGGAAACAGCTGTATGAAAGCTTCTGCACGCTTGGCTGCTGCGCCGGACCCGATGACGTCTACCAGGTGCTGCGCGGCCTGCGCACCATGGGCGTGCGCCTTGATCACCATCAGCGCAGCGCGCTTGCCATCGCGGCATGGCTGGAAGGCCAGAAGGGCGTGGCGCGCGTGCTCCACCCCGGCCTTCCCAGCCATCCCGACCACGCGCTGTGGAAGCGTGACTTTTCCGGCTCCAGCGGCATCTTTTCCATCGTGCTTGCCGGCGGCGGCCAGAAACAGCAGCACGCGTTTCTCGACGCATTGCGGATCTTCGGTCTCGGCTACTCCTGGGGCGGTTACGAGAGCCTTGCCGTGCCGGTCTGGCTCGGCGACCGCGTCGTTGCCAAGGGCTCCTATCAAGGGCCGTTGATTCGTCTGCAGATCGGCCTCGAGGATGTCGAGGACCTCATGACCGATATTCTTCGCGGGCTCGCCGCCGCCGCAGCGGCCTGACGCGACCTTCCGGACCATACCAGCAACGCCCGCAACGCCTTGACGCGATTGAGCAAACGGGGGCCGCTCGCGGCACCCCGGTTCGGCCATGTCGGCAATATTATTCTCCCCATCCGCAGTTTTGCGGATTTGTTTGACTTCCAAATTGCCGGCTTCCGCTTCATTGCGGCAGCGGAAATCATTCCCCAGCCACCGCACCAAGAGCCTGCCCATGGCGTTCCGCCTCTTTGTTCCCATTCTTGCCGGCGCGACGCTGCGCGAACGCATCATCGCCTGTGTCGGTGCGATGATCGGCATTGCGCTGACTGGCGCGATCAGCGGGCTTACGCTGGGCAGCGGGCCACATGTGCCGCTGCTGGTGGCGCCGATGGGAGCATCGGCGGTGCTGTTGTTCGCTGTGCCCGCCAGCCCGCTGGCGCAGCCCTGGTCGATCATCGGCGGCAACACGATCTCGGCGCTTGTCGGCGTGATCGTGGTGCAGTTCGTCCATCAGCCTGTGCTCGCCACCGGCATTGCGGTAGCGCTGGCGATCGCCGCCATGTCGTTCACGCGCTGCCTGCATCCACCCGGGGGTGCGGCGGCATTGACCGCGGTGTTCGGCGGTCCAGCCGTCATCAGCGCCGGCTTCCTGTTTCCCTTCATCCCGGTGGCGGTCAATTCGATGCTGCTGGTGGCGCTTGGCTACGGCTTCCACAAGCTGGCCCGGCGCAACTACCCGCACGTGCCGGCCCCGGCGCCGGTAAACAGCCACGGCACCATCGATCCGCCGGCGCAATTGCGCGTCGGCTTTCGCTCCGAGGACATCGATGCCGCGCTTGGAGCGCTCGACGAGACCTTCGACATCGACCGGGGGGATCTCGACCGGCTGCTGCGGCAGGTCGAATTGCAGGCCATGGTGCGCGAGCATGCGACGTTGCGGTGCCAAGACATCATGTCGCGCGACGTCATTTCGGTGGACGAGCACACGTCAGCCGCCGCTGCGCGCCAATTGCTGCTTGACCACAACATACGCACCTTGCCGGTGGTGGATGCCGAGGCAAGGCTGGCCGGAACCGTGGGCTTGCGGGAACTGACGCTGGCGGCCGGCACGGTCGGAACCGTGATTTCGCCGGCGGCAACCGCGCCTGCCGGCTCGGCCGCCATGGCGCTGCTGCCGGTGCTGACCGACGGGCGCAGCCACGCCGTCATCATCGTCGACGATAAAAACCACATCCTCGGGCTGATCACGCAGACCGATCTGCTGGCCGCGACGGCGCGGATGCAAAACACCGGCAGGGAGCCGGCCAAAGTGCTAGCATAGGCCGCCAGGCGAGCGCCTGGCGTGACTTTTCGGGAACCTTTTTTCGAAACCTGCATCCAATCTTACGTGCAAGGATCGATGGAGGACACATGCCCGCGCTGACGGCAGCATCAACCGCGACGGACGAGCTGCGGCTCGTAGCCCGCGCGCTCGCCCGCGACAGCGATGCCTTTCGCAAGATCATGAAGCTGAACAACCAGCGGCTCTACCGACTGGCTCGCGGCATGGTGCGCAATGACAGCGAGGCCGAGGACATCGTGCAGGAGGCCTATGTCAGGGCCTTCGCCAATCTCGGCACCTATCGCGGCGATGCTTCGCTTTCCACCTGGCTGTCGCGCATCGTCATCAACGAAGCGCTCGGGCGGCTTCGCAAAGGACGACGAACCGTGGCAATGCCTGAAAACCCGGAAGCGCAGATCATCCGGTTTCCCCTCAACCCAAGCGACGATCCGGAGCGGACGATGGCGCAGCGGCAGATTCTTGCTCTTGTCGAGCGGGCGACCGACAGCCTGCCCGACGCCTATCGCGCGGTGTTCGTAGCCCGCGTTATCGAGGGCCTCAGCATCGAGGAGACCGCCGACCTGCTTGGCGTGCGGCCAGAGACCGTCAAGACGAGACTGCACCGCGCCCGCGCTTTGCTGCGCAAGGCGCTGGACGACGAGATCGGGCCGGTGCTGCTCGACGCCTTCCCCTTCGCCGGCCGGCGCTGCGAGCGGCTGACGCAGGCCGTGATGAAGCGGCTCGGATTCGAGGGCTGAACTTCAAGGCCGGATCTTTCGCCGATTGTCGGGAACGTTTCCGCGCCATCCTCATCCAATGAATGTCAACCCAGATGAAGCCCGCTGCCCAGGCTGTCGGGCAGAAGGAGATGCAATGCTTATCCGACACACCGCAGCGCTTGCCGCCCTCTTGCTGCTTGGCGCTGCCCCATTCGCGCAAGCGGCCGACAAGCCGACCGACCCACAGATCGCCCACATCGCCTACACCGCCGACATGATCGACATCGAGGCGGCCAAGCAGGCAATCAAGAAATCCAAGAACAAGCAGGTTGTCGATTTCGCCAAGGACATGGAGCGCGACCATGAAGCGGTGAACAAGCAGGCGCTCGACCTGCTCAAGAAGCTCAAGGTGAAACCGGAAGACAATGCCACCAGCCAGGCGCTGACCAAGGCGGCGAAAGAGGAACATGCCAAGCTCGCCAAGCTGAAAGGGGCGGCCTTCGACAAGGCCTATATCGAAAACGAGGTGGCCTACCACAAGCAGGTCAATGGAGCGCTCGAAACCCTGCTCATTCCGTCAGCCAGCAATGCCGAGCTGAAGAGCCTGCTCGAAACCGGCCTCAAGATCTTCCAGGGGCATGAGCAGCATGCCGAACATGTCGCCGGCATGTTGAAATGAAAGCGGCCGCGCTGATCCGACCGCTCCTTGCCGGGCTGGCACTGGTGCTTGCCGCCGGCCCGGCGCCGGCCGCGACCATCGAGGTGACGATCGACAAGCTCGTCTTCTCGCCGGTAAATATCGAGGCCAAGGTTGGCGATACGATCGAGTGGGTCAACAAGGACGCATTCGCCCACACGGCCACGGTGAAGGGCGGCTGGGAGGTGATGATCCCGCCGAAGGCGAAGGGAAAACTGACCCTCAAGACAGCGGGAGCGGTTGATTATTTCTGCCGCTTCCATCCCAACATGAAAGGCCGATTGGTAGTGGCGCCCTGAAAATCTAGGCCAGTGGCGGGACTTGGCGGCAAAAACCAAGCCCCGTCACTCCGGAGCACCGTCACTCCGGAGCAATTGAGCACGGAACAGTCGCGGGATCAGAGCGCCAGCCATGCCGTGCCGGCCGCCAGCGTCAGCAGCGTCAATGGCAGGCCGACTTTGAAGAAAGCGCCGAACGACAGCGACGTGCCGGCCGCGCGCGCCTGCTCGGCAACGATCAGGTTGGCGACCGAACCCAGGAGCGTGAAATTGCCGGCCAGCGTCGAGCTCATGGCGACGACCAGCCAGGCGCGCTCGGGGTTTTCCAGGCCGGGGATGAAGGGGCGCAGCGCCAGCACGGCCGGCACGTTGCTCATTACATTGGAGAGCAAGGCGGTGAAGCCGGACAGGCGCCAGACGTCGTCCAGCCCGAGGTTCTTGGCCGAGGCAACGATGTCCGGTGTCAGCAGAGTCCTTTCGGCGCCGGCAACCACGATGAACAGGCCGGCGAACATGAATAGCAATGGCCCGTCGATCTCGCGATAGATGCGCTCTGGTTTGATGGCGCGGGTGAGCAGGAGGATGGCGCCGCCGATGAGCGCCGCCTTGGCGACAGGCACACCGGCGAAGAAGGCCACGGCCAGTCCGATGCAAACCACCACCGCTTTCAGCACCTGGCGGCGATGCATGCGGCCGCGCGAGACCTGCGGCGTCAATTCGCCGTTGCGCGTGAATTCGGCCCGGTAGACGATGCCAACAATGGCGATGACCGCGACGAGACCGAACAGCGCAACCGGAGCCAAAGCCGCTGAAAAGGCCGGATAGGAAATGCCCGACAGCGCGCCGATGACCATGTTTTGCGGATTGCCGGTGATGGTGGCGACACTGCCGCAATTCGACGCGGTGGCGGTCGCGATGAGGTAAGGAACCGGATTGCGCTTGATGGCGCGGGTGACGTGAACGACGATCGGCGCCATGACAAGACAGATGGCATCATTGACCAGGAAAGCCGACAGCAGGCCGGTCAACAGCGTCACCATAACCAAAAGCATGAACGGCGCATGCGCGTGCTCGATGGCGATGGCGCCAAGGCCGCGAAAGGCGCCCGAGACCTTCAGATGCGCCACCACGATCATCATGCCGAGCAAAAGCGTGATGGTGTCGAAATTGATGGCGCGATAGGCGTCCTCCATGCTGATCGCGCCGATGGCTATCATCGCGGCCCCGCCGAGCAGTGCGATGCCCGCCCGGTCGAGACGCAGGCCTGGTATGCGGCCGACAGCGACGCCGGCATAGGTCAGGACCAGGATCAGCAGTGCCGCCGTGCCCATCAATGTCATGCGAAGAAGGCCCTGCCCGATGCATTCAGCCCCGGCCGGAGCTGTGGCCACCACCTTTAGCGGGCGGCGCGCAAAGCGAAAATACCTTCTGCGTGATGGCTGCAGAAATCCCCAGCAACGCGCCCCCGGCGCCGGTGGCTGGCCGGATCCGCCTCAGTGAACCGTGATTGTCGCGGCTGGCGGCGTTTGCTGAGAAACCATCGGATCGAAACTGACCTGGTCGCGTCCATTTGATTTGGCGGCATAGAGCCGCCTGTCGGCTGCCGAGAATATCTCCTCATAGGTGGTCGGGCCGTTAAAGGCGGTGCCGCCAATGCTGACGGAAAGCGGACAGGACCGGCCGCCCGGCGAAAATTCCACCTCACGAATTCGCCGGCGGATGCTTTCGGCAACCAGCCAGGATTGCGAGGGATCGACGCCGGGAAGAAACACGCCGAATTCCTCGCCGCCGATGCGGCCGACGATGTCGGTGCCGCGGAGCTGATCCTTGATCGTCTGCGCGATCAGTTTGAGCGCCTGGTCGCCGCAGTCATGCCCAAGCCGATCGTTGATCGATTTGAAGTGATCGGCGTCGATGATCAGCAGCGCACCGGAATTGGCCGACGCCTGCTTGCGGACCTGTTCGAGATAGGCTTCGACAAGCATGGAGAAAGCGCCCCGGTTGAGGACTGCCGTCAGGCTGTCGGTGGCGGCAACGACGCTGAGGTCACGCTGGGCAATGGCCAACTGGCGTATCTTCCACATCAGGAAGAAGAGAAACGATCCACCCAGCACCAGCGGCAACAGAATGTCGGTCAGCTGTGCCCGCCACACAGCCTCGGGCGAAAGATAGGGGAAATTGAACGAATCAACGAAAAACGCCACGCCAATGAAGAAGGCCGTGCCGGCGGCGGTGACGGCGATCACCCTGCCCCAACTCGTCGGCGACAGGTCGAGCTTCATTCCCTTGTACTCCGTTAGCCGCGTCTACTATGACGCGCTAACGCAAACAAAAGGATAAGACTTTCCCTTCAATTCGACAGCGGAAGTCGCAGGATCACGGCCGCCGGACCGGCGGCCGCCTCCGGCCTGCGTTTGGAAGATTTGTCCGGATGATCGATCCGGACCTACGACAGGAGGGTCCTGCCGTCAGCCGTTGGGCGCCGATTCGCCCAGCGTCTCTGCAACAAAGGATGCCGCGATCAGATCGTCGGCATCCAGGCCTAGAGAGCCTTCGCCGGCCCCCATGATGGCGGCAACCTTGTGGAAGGCCTTCATCTCATGGTCGGAAATCCGGGCGGTTTGCATCTTGGCCTTGAGCTCGGCGATACGTCGCCCCAAGGCGGGCGACGTTCCAATTTCACGTTTCGACATGACGGCGTTCTCTCCTTCCCCAACCCATATTTGTTTGCCCGCCATTCGCAGCCCGCATGCTTATGTTTATGAGACGCCGCGAATACAAGGCCCCGAACGCCTGATCCTTGCGAAGGTTCCCGCGCGACAAGGTCACGAAATAATACGGAAAGGGCGCGGCGGCGGCGGGGTCCCGCCGGCTCGGCTGCAAGCGCATTCGTGAAGACGGAAAGGGACGAAAAGGTCCAACCGGGTTCCTGCCCTCGTTGGAACTTTTCCCTTCCGGAGTAGCTAAGCCATTGAAAAAATTGGCGATCCCGACAGGATTCGAACCTGTGACCATCGGCTTAGAAGGCCGGTGCTCTATCCAGCTGAGCTACGGGACCGCTGGCCGGCTCGGAGCCGGTAAGATGTCTGCGCTGGCGCCCGCCCGGGCTTTGCCGGTCAATGCGTCCAGGGCGTCCTGCGGTCATAGCGGAAATTTTCCGCATAGGAAATCTGGCGGCGCTTGGGCTCTTTCGGCTCCTCGACGCGGTAGGCGAGCCCTTCCTTCTCGGCATAGGCCACGGCCTCTTCGCGCGTGTCGAAGGTCAGCTTGATCTGGCTCCTCATGTCGCCGGAAGTGGTGTAGCCCATCAGCGGGTCGATCTTCTTGCGCATCTCGGGATCGAATTCCAGCACCCAGTGGCCGGTCTTGGCCGTGCCGGACTGCATCGCGGTTTTGGCTGGACTGAAAATGCGCGCGGACATGACCACCTCATTGCTGTGCAAGGCAGCATGGCCGCCTCTTCGCCGTCATTACTGCGCAATGCCGACGGCGGCAAGGTTTTTGCACCTGCAGGTTTTTGCACTTGCCATGCAACACTGAAATGAATAGGCAACAGACCGTTCGGAGTGTAGCGCAGCCTGGTAGCGCATCTGGTTTGGGACCAGAGGGTCGGGAGTTCGAATCTCTCCACTCCGACCACCTCACACAGAAAAGGCAATCGAGGGCGTTGGCGCCTGCGAATAGCAATGTGTCGGGTGCAGAATGGGGCTGTCGGCAATCTCCGCGCGCCCAGTGGTCTTTGCTGCTGCATGTCACGGTCGCAAGAAAAGCCACGGACGGCAAAGTTGCCTGCTCCACCGCATCGACTATTGTGAGCCGGAACACGACACTGTGTGGGGCGACAGATGACCATCGGACATCGACGGTCTCCGCTAAAGCCTCACGGAGGAACCATGAGCGACAGTTGGACACCCACCCGTCTCGGCGCAGGGCGGCATTCAGCATGACGACGGAAACCGCCACGGGCGGCACGGAGAGAAAATTCAGGCAGCCGCCAGCCGGACCCGGCATCGCCGTCGATCTCGATGGAGTGACCATAGATTTCGCATTGGCGGCTGGGCGTAGCTTCCAGGCGGTCTCCCGCGCCGATCTGAAAGTCGGCGACCAGGAATTCGTGGCGATCATTGGTCCGACGGGCTGCGGCAAGTCAACGCTGCTGAATGCCGGCGCAGGGCTTCTCGTGCCTTCGGCAGGCAGCGTCCGTGTGTTCGGCGCCCCGCTTCGCGGTCTCAACAGACAGGCTGGCTACCTCTTCCAGCAGGATGCATTGATGCCTTGGAAGACCGCTCTGGACAATGTGGCCATCGGGCTGGAAGTGGCAGGCGTGCCCTCTTCCGAAGCAAAGGAACGCGCGCGAGCATGGCTCGGACGCGTCGGCCTGGCTGCTTTCTGCGAGCGCTACCCTCACATGCTTTCAGGCGGCCAGAAAAAGCGCGTTGCTCTTGCGCAGGTGCTGATCCGCGACCCCAAGATCATCCTCATGGACGAACCCTTCGGACCGCTCGACGCACAGACGCGGCTGATCATGGGCGGCCTTCTGCTCAAGCTGTGGTCGGATGACCGCAAGGCGGTGATGTTCGTCACCCACGACCTCGAGGAAGCGATCGCGCTGGCTGATCGCGTGGTGGTGATGTCGGCCGGTCCCTCCGCACGCATCATCGGCGACTTTCCAATCCCGCTGGCGCGTCCACGCGATATTTCGGAAATCAGGCTGGAACCGCGCTTCCAGGAATTGCATCGCGACATCTGGCACATGCTGAAGAAGGAAGTGCTCAAGGCTTACGACGAGATTGAAGAAGGAGCGATCTGATGAAAAGGACGACTCTGTTTTTCGCACAGCTAACCGTGGCCGTCATCGTCATCGCGCTCTGGCAGGCAGCGTCGACGACGCACCTGATCGGCGATCCGAACAACATTTCCTTCTTCTTCTCGACCCCGTTGGCGGTGGCAGGCCAGATATGGAAGTGGTTTGCCACCGGGACGATCTGGCATCATCTGTGGATCACTCTGTGGGAGTCCATGCTGGCCTTCGCCATCGGCTCGCTGGCAGCGATCGCGATCGGCTTCTGGTTTGCCCGCAAGCCGACACTTGCCGCCGTCTTCGATCCATATGTGAAGGCGGCCAATGCGCTTCCCCGCGTCGTGCTGGCGCCGATCTTCACGCTTTGGTTTGGTCTCGGCATCTGGTCCAAGGTTGCCTTGGGCGTGACGCTGGTTTTCTTCATCGTCTTCTTCAATGTCTACCAGGGCGTAAAGGAGGTGAACACGACGGTGCTGGCCAATGCTCGAATGCTCGGCATGAACGAACGGCAATTGCTGCGCCACGTCTATATGCCATCGGCATTGTCCTGGGTGTTTTCATCGCTCCATATCTCCGTCGGATTTGCCGTGGTCGGCGCCGTGGTCGGCGAATATCTCGGTGCCGCCGGCGGACTGGGCTATCTGATACAGCAGGCCGAAGGCGTGTTCGACGTGGCGGGCGTCTTTGCCGGAATGTTCGTCCTCGCCGCTTTTGTGCTCTTGATCGACTGGATCGTCACGCTGGTCGAAAAAAGGCTGCTTGTCTGGCGGCCTGAATTCTCGAAACCAGGCCGATAGGGCCCAATCCAGCTCAAGGAGGAGATCATGAGGATCATTTCGAAACTGGCGGCCGCCGCCGTCGTGTTGCTTGCGGCGGCCACAAGCGCGGGCGCTGCCGAAAAGGTCACCATTTCGATCGGCGGAGCGTCATGCCTCTGCTACATGCCGACCGTGCTCGCCAAACAGATCGGCGCCTATGAAAAAGCCGGCATCGATGCAGACCTCGTCGATTTCAAGGGCGGTTCTCAATCACTGACCGCAGTACTGGGCGGCAGCGCGGATGTTGTGTCCGGCTATTTCGATCACACGGTGAAATTGACCGCCAAGAACCAGCGCCTGCAATCCTTCGTCGTTTACGACCAGTTCCCGGGACTGGTGCTGGCGGTGGCGCCGGGCCAGACCGGCAAGATCAAATCAGTGAAGGACCTTGCTGGCAAAAAGGTCGGCGTGACCGCTCCCGGTTCCTCGACCGACTTCTTCCTGAAGTTCCTTTTGCAGAAGAACGGCATCGACCCGACATCCGCCGCCGTGATCGGCGTTGGGCTGGGCGCTACCGCCGTCGCCGCCATGGAGCAAGGGCAGATCGACGCCGTGGTTACGCTCGATCCGGCCGTCACCGTGCTTCAGGCCAGGCATAAGGACCTGACCATCTTGGCGGACACGCGCACCCAGAAAGATACGGAGGCGGTATTCGGAGGCGACTATCCCGGCGGAGCGCTCTACACCCGGCCGGAATGGATGGCCGCGCATCCCCAGGCAACGCAGGGATTGACCAATGCCATGCTTGCCACGCTGGATTACATCCACTCCCACAGCGCCGAAGAGATCATGGCCCAGATCCCCGACAATCTGATCGGCAGCGACAAGGATGCCTACCTGGCCGCGTTGAAAAATGCGCTCCCCATGTATTCGACCACTGGGCTCATGGATCCAAAAGGCGCGCAGGCCGTGCTCGACGTTTTCTCTCTCGGTTCGCCCGATGTGGCCAACGCCAAGATCGACATCACGCAGACGTACACGAACGACTATGTGAACAAGGCGAAGAAGGCCAACTGACGAGATCAACGCCAAGCAGCGGGCATATGGCTCGTTCGCCTTAGCCACGGAGTTCACCGAGCGCCGGCATTTCAGCGACTCGGTGGCCTCGCCGCCGTTTTGGGTAAATACCCGTTCTTCTCTCACGTAGCTTGGCATTTGCGCAGGCAAACCGAACGCGCGGCAATAGTGAGGGTGACTGAAGTCACATGAAGGCAAGCTCGCCGGGCGAGAACCCCAACCGCCCCACTCCCGGCGAGCCTACAACCTGATTTGGAACGCAATCAGGACCGGGGTCAGCCGGCAAGCTTGTATCGCAAGATCGGTGCCAGCTTTTGTTTCCCGAAATGGGACGGCTAAAGGGACATGGAACCACCGTTTGCCGGCCGGCGACCATCGCGCGCTAGACCTCGAACTCGCCCTGCCCCTCGTCCATGGCGCTGACGGTTTCAGCCGCCAGCGCCCGGGTGATCGGCGTCTTGCGTTCGAGCGCGGCGCGGTCCAGCCGCTCCACCACGCGCATGGCCGTCGCCAGGGAGCGCTCGATGCGGCGCACCAGATATTGCACGACATGCGGCTCGACCTCGACCTGGCGGTCGGCGAACAGCTTGGTGATGACACCTGCCAGCAGGAGATCGTCGGGTTCGTGGATCTCGACGGTTGCCGCAGCCTTCAGCCGCGACGCCAGATCCGGCAGCGTGACGCCCCAGGCCGAGGGAAAGCGGCGCGCCGTCAAAAGCAAGTGCGAGCCGCTGCCGCGCACCGCATTGATCAGATGAAACAAACCCTGCTGGTCGACGGTGCCGGTATCGACATCGTCGATCAGCGCCGGCCGGGCACCCAGATTTGCGATGCTGTCGCCGACGCGGCGCGCGTCGACCTGAACGGCATCCGCCCGTGCCCGCCAGATCGAGGCCAGATGGGTCTTGCCGGAGCCGGCCGGGCCGGCCAGCACGACAACCGGCGAGGGCCATTCCGGCCAGCGGTCGACCAGCGCCACTGCCTGGCTGTTGGTGCCGGAGACGACGAGTTCGTCTCGCGAATAGCCGGTGCCATGGCCGAGATCGAGCGGCAGCTGGCGCGGCGGGTCGGCCCTCTGGTCGCTCATGCCAGGCTCAGCCGCGCGACCCGGCAAGGTCGGATCATGGATTGATGCCTTTGCGACGATCGGCCGGCAATGGCGGCACGGCCTTGCCGCGACCCTTGTAGAGCGGCGATTCCAGATAACGCGCAATGGCAAAGCGCACCAGCACCGCGACCGCGGCCGATGCAGGCACCGCAATCAGCAGGCCGACGAAGCCAAACAGCGCGCCGAAGGCGAACAGCGCGAACATCAGCCACACCGGATGCAGACCGACGCTTTTGCCCACCAGCCGCGGTTGCAAGATATTGCCCTCGACGAACTGGCCGATGAAGAACACCACCGCGACCGCGACGATCATGGTCCAGTCCGGCCAGAACTGGACGAAGGCAACGCCAACGGCCAGCACCAGCCCGGTCAGCGAGCCTACATAGGGGATGAAGGAGATCAGCCCGGCGAACAGGCCGATGAGGATGCCGAAATTGAGACCGGTTAGCGTCAGGCCGGTGGCATACATGCCGCCCAGCACCAGGCACAGCGTGCCCTGCCCGCGCACGAAGCCGGCCGTTGCCGTGTTGACGTCCCTGGCGATGGCGCGCACGGTGGCGACATTGTCGCGCGGCACCCAGCTGTCGATCACCGCCACCATGCGGTCCCAGTCGAGCAGCATGTAGAAGGCGACCACCGGCGTCACCACGAACAGGCTGACCACCGAGACCAGCGCCACGCCCGAACTCCATATCGAGGTGAACACGGTCGTCAGCAGACCGAAGCCGGATGTCAGCAGTGAGTTCAATCCGTCGCGCAGGCCATTGGCGTTGACGCCGAATTTCTGTTCGAGCCATTTCGGATCGAACGAGGTGATCAGGCTCTGCAGCCGGGTCAGGTACTCAGGCAATTTGCCGGCAAAATCGGCCATCTGCGTCGCCAGCACCGGGATGAGGATGACGAAGGCCAGCACCAGCACGACGAGGAAGGTGATGAGGATGACTACCGTTGCCATGAAACGGCTGAGGCCGAGCCGCTGCAGCCGGTCGGCCACCGGATCGAGGAAATAGGCGAGCACCATGCCGGCCACGAAGGGCAAGAGGATGGCGCTGAAAACATAAAGGAAAAGCGCGAGCGCGGCGACGCCGGCCAGCCAGAAGAAGATCTGCCGGCGGAATCCGGCGGATGGATCATCACCGGCTGCCGCCGGCGCGCTCGCCGCAACTTCTTTGTCAGGTGCCCGGGGTGGAGCCTTCGCCATAGCCGCTCATATGCCTCAGCCAAGCCACGAGATAGGCTGCGGCCGAAGCCACGGTCAAGACCCCGGACAGCATTATGAGGGCGGGACGAAGTGGATCGAGATGGATCGAAAAAGCAAGCTCACCCAGCACCAGCGCCGCCAGTACAATCTGGATGGCGGTGTTGACCTTGGAGACGAGGAGCGGCTTCATCTCGACGGGGTGGGCCATCACGGTGGACAACAGCACCGCACAAATGATCAGCGCGTCGCGCGATACCATGGTGACGACCAGCCACAGCGGCAATTGCCCGATGAAGCCAAGGACGACGAACACGGAAACCAGGAGCAGCTTGTCGGCCACCGGATCGAGATAGGCGCCGAGCTTGGAATGCTGGTTGAACCGGCGGGCGATGAAGCCGTCGATGCCGTCGGAGATGCCGGCAACGAGGAACCCGGCAAAGGCCCAATCCCAGCGCGCCTGGAGCATGGCCAGCACCACGGCAGGCATCAGGACAAGGCGCATGATTGTGATCAGGTTGGGGATGGTCAAGCGCATGTCCCGTCGCTTCTGTCTGAACGATAGATGATGGAGATGGGGGATAGGCGCAAGAGAGAAGCTGCCGAGCCTCCCCTGGTGGGGAGCAGCAGTTTCAGCGCCGTTTTCCTTGCGGACCGAAACCGTTCATGCGAAGAGCCGCAAAGGAAACAGCGACAAGCCAGATATGAAGCGCGATACAGTCAAGCGTAAGAACGGGCTCACCTATGCCGAGGCTGGCGTCGACATCGATGCCGGCAATCTCATGGTCGAGAAGATCAAGCCGCTGGTCAAGGCCACGCGCCGGCCGGGCGCCGATGGCGAGATCGGCGGTTTCGGCGGCCTGTTCGACCTCAAGGCCGCCGGATTTACCGATCCGGTGCTGGTCGCAGCAAATGACGGTGTCGGCACCAAGCTGAAGATCGCCATCGACGCCGGCAAGCACGACACGATCGGCATCGACCTGGTGGCCATGTGCGTCAACGACATCGTCGTGCAGGGTGCCGAGCCGCTGTTCTTCCTCGACTATTTCGCCACCGGCAAGCTCGACCCGGACCAGGGTGCGGCGATCGTCGGCGGCATCGCCGCGGGCTGCCGGCAGGCCGGCTGCGCGCTGATCGGCGGCGAGACGGCGGAAATGCCGGGCATGTATCACGGCAAGGACTATGACCTTGCCGGTTTTGCCGTGGGCGCGGCCGAGCGCGGCCAGCTTCTGCCCACCGACGACATCGTCGAGGGCGACGTGCTGCTGGGGCTGGGTTCGTCGGGCCTGCATTCCAACGGCTTTTCGCTGGTGCGCCGCATCGTTGCGACCAGCGGCCTGGCATGGACCGATCCGGCTCCCTTCAATGACGAGGCCACACTGGCCGAGGCGCTGCTCGAGCCGACCCGGATCTATGTGAAATCGATCCTGAAGGCGATCCGCAACACGCACGGTATCAAGGCGCTGGCCCATATCACCGGCGGTGGCTTCCCTGAAAACATTCCGCGCGTTCTGCCGAAGGAGTTCTCGGCCGAGCTCGATCTCGACGCCATCGACGTGCCGCCTGTGTTCTCATGGCTGGCCAAGACCGGCGGTGTGGCGCCCGAAGAGATGATGCGCACCTTCAACTGCGGCATCGGCATGATCCTGGCGGTGGCGTCCGGCCAGGCGGCGCAGGTCGCCGCCGTCTTGCAGGAAGCCGGCGAGACGGTGACGCCGATCGGCCGGATCGTGCCGCGCCGCGACGCCGGCGTCATCTATCGGGGTTCGATCGGTCTATGAGCGCGCAGAAGAAACGCACTGTCGTCCTGATCTCGGGGCGCGGCTCCAACATGACGGCGCTGATCGCCGCCGCCAGCGACCCGGCTTTCCCCGCCGAAATCGTCGGCGTCATCTCCGACAAGACGGATGCCGCCGGGCTCGGCATGGCGAGGGCGCGCGGCATCGCCACCCAGGTGATTTCCCGGTCCGACCACGCCAGCAAGCAGGCCCATGACGCCGCGATCGATGCGGCGCTCGCGGCCTTCAATGCCGAGATCGTGGCGCTGGCCGGCTACATGCGCATTCTGACCACCGGCCTCGTCCAGAAATGGCAGGGTCGCATGATCAACATCCACCCTGCCCTGCTGCCGGCCTTCAAGGGGCTCGACACGCATGCGCGCGCGCTTGCCGCCGGCATGCGCATCCATGGCTGCACGGTGCATTTCGTCACGTCCGAGATGGATGACGGCCCGATCATCGCACAGGCGGCGGTGCCCGTAATGGTCGGCGACAATGCCGACACACTTGCCGCACGGGTGCTGAAGGTGGAACACCAGCTCTATCCGCTGGCGCTGGGGCTGGTCGCCGAGGGCAAGGTCCGGATGGAAAAGGGCCGCGCCGTGTTTGCCCGCTTCGCCGACGATGCCGACAATGCAACCTCGACGATCATTGCACCGAGCCCGCTGCGCGAGGAAATCGATTTCGAGCAATTGGCGCGGATCACGCCGTAGGGACTCAGATCGGGAATGATGGCATGTCGCTTGGCTCGGAATCGCTAAATCAGAATTCACACCAGATCGAAACGGATAGGCTACGCAGAGCTTGGCTTGAAGGATTGGAAAGCGGCCTATTCGGTTCCTTCGACATAGAGGCGATCAAGCACAAGGCCCGCACTCGTCTGGCCAGCTTCGCCGGCCCTGACCAATGCCGGTGAAACAGCTTCTGCTGCTTCGCCATGCCAAGTCGAGTTGGGACGACCCGGATCTCGACGATTTCGATCGGCCGCTCGCCGAACGCGGATTGAAGGCGGCCCAATTGATAGGGCGCGAACTCGCGGCGCGCGGGTGGTTGCCGGACCAGGCGCTGGTATCGCCGGCGCTGCGCACCCGCGAGACCTGGCGGCTGGTGGACGCGGAGTTGCCGGCGCATCCACGGGTCGCGTTCTCCGAGGCGCTTTATGAATCCTCGGCGACGGATATGCTGAGCCAGATTCGTCACGTCGATCCCTCGAACGGCAGCTTGCTGGTGGTCGGCCACAATCCCGGCCTGCAATATCTGGCGAAACAACTTGCCGGGCCAGGGTCAGAGGCCAAGGCGCGCAGGAGGCTCGAAGGAAAATTTCCAACGGCAGCCTTTGCGCGCCTCGTTTTCGAGGGCGCCTGGTCCAACCTGTCGTCCGCGCGGCTGACGCATTGCCTGCGTCCGAAGGACCTGCGCTAGAAATCCGGGGTTAAGCTGGCAGCCAAAGGCCGCTGCATGCGCGGGACGTTAATTGCCCCAGATGCCCTGGCCGGGTTCGGGCCAGCCGGTAGCGGGCTTCGTCTCGGCATCGCCTGTCTCGTGACCGGCCATGCCGGTATCCTTGAGCGCGCCGGTGACAACGTGGTCCACGCCCGCTATCGGGGCGACGGGCTGGTTGGCATTGTCGGACCCATAGTGGTCGCTGCCGGCAAAGGCGCTGCCGGTCGCAACGAGGATGGCGGCGGTGGCGAGGGCGATCTTGTTCATTTCAATCTCCTGGGTTCATCGGTTAGGCGGCGTCTTGGGAGGACGGTTCCGCTAAGGACAAGACCCCAGGCAGTCCTGTTTTATTCCTGGGCTCGGATTGTTTTCTGCCGAGCTTGGAGGATTGGTCATGCGCAAAAAACAAGAGCGGCGGGCCAGGCCCACCGCTCTTTGTGGTCGAAGACTTACAGAATCAACGGCCCCAGATGCCCTGGCCAGACTGAGCCGGCACGTTGGCGTTCGCGTCGCCCTGCGCCTTTACGGACTTGGCGATCGAGCCGGTATGCGTGGTGTCGATGTTGGAGGTCGACTGGTTGGCAACCGGCTGGTTGACATTGTTGGAACCATAATTGTCGCTGCCGGCAAAGGCGCTGCCCGTGGCAATGAGAATGGCGGCGGCGGTGAGAGCGATCTTGGTCATTTCTTTACTCCTGAGTTCAAGTGATTGATGTCGGCAGTCGCGATCAACGGCCGAAAAGGTTGCGGTCGGCGCCCTGCGAAGCCGGGGCCTGGACGGTTCCGTTCGTCTTCGAGATCGAAGCGGTGACGGAATGGTCGACAGCGGCGGCGGGCTGATTGGCGTTGGCCGAACCATAATTGTCGCTGCCGGCAAAAGCGGTGCCCGTGGCAACGAGGATGGCAGCGGCGGTAAGAGCGATCTTGGTCATTTTGGTTACTCCAGTATGTTTGTTCTGTCCGTCTAGTGGCGTGCCCTTGGGAGGATTTCGCGTCGCTCGGACCACCCCGAGATGGGTCTGCGATGTTGTCGTTTCCAGTCACGAAAATGTGCCGAAAAAGCTCTGGGAATGACCCTTGAAATTGAAAACCCTCGCTGCGTGACACAATTTTATCTTTTCTATTCAGGGGCTTATTGAGGGAACTCTATTGCGCCTACCCGTTTTTTGCGGAGCCTGCGTTCACCGTTTGATGCACGGTCCGTCAACAGAAATCGAACCGAACGGTTCGGTTTTATGCAAGAGCGGTCGCGCGAGCGGCATCCGGGCGTTGAGCTGGGTCGGGATTATGGCTTGCAAACGGGGTGGAGGACGGCCCAGAGGCGCGCCGTATTCTCCACGGGGTGGCTTCGCACTCGCCGTGGCAGGCCCGAGCCTTCAATCGGCCGATGCCGCCGGCGCGGTAAAATCGATGACCACATCGGCCAGGCCGAGCGCCTCGTCGCGGCTGACCAGCCCATCGCCGGCAATGCCGTTCGATGAAAGCGGGCGGTGAGCGCCAGCCGCGAGTCGGCCTGCACGGCGTCCGCCATCTGGCGCCCCATGCGGCCGAGGGCACCGGCAATTGCGATCCTGACTGGCGCCATCGCCGCGGCTATTTCCACATGCCGCGCATGCGCGCGCCAATGTCGACGCGTATCTCCGGCCGAGGCGCCCTGCCCGGTGCTGCTTGCGCTGCCGGCCATATCGTCTGTTCGAACGCCGCAAGGAGGGAAGCCGGGATGAAGCGCGTGCGCGAGGCATAGACATGGCGGTCGCCGCGCGCCGCCTGGCCATGCGGAAAGAAGCGCTGCGGCATGACCAGGTTGAGACTGTCCTTGGCCCTTGTCATCGCCACGTAAAGCAGCCGGCGCTCCTCCTCGATATCCTCCCTGGTGCCGACGCCGAGATCGGCCGGAATGCAGCCATCGACAGTGTTGAGCACAAACACGTTCTTCCATTCCTGGCCCTTGGCCGAGTGGATCGTGGACAGGATCAGATAGTCTTCGTCGCGATGCGGCGGCCCGGCCTGGTCGCTGGTCGCGTCCGGGGGGTCGAGCGTCAGCTCGGTCAGGAACCGTTCGCGCGAAGCGTAGCCGGATCCGATCTGCTCAAGCTGCAGAAGGTCGGCCCGGCGTGTGGTTGCGTCCTCGTGGATGCGCTCGAGATGCGGCTCGTACCAGAGCCTGACCTGCTCGAGATCGGCCGGCCATCTGGCGCCTGCACGCAGGCCCGTGTAGAGCGAGACGAAGCCCGGCCAGTCATCCGCCGCGCGTTGGGGCGGCCGCCAGCCGGCGAGGCCCATCGCCTCATCCAGCGCCGATGTCATCGTCTCCACGATCTGCGCGGCGGCCGAGGGGCCGATGCCCGGCAAAAGCTGCAGCACGCGAAATCCGGCGACGCGGTCGCGCGGGTTTTCGGCAAAGCGCAGCACCGCCAGCACATCCTTGACGTGAGCGGCATCGAGGAATTTCAGCCCGCCGAACTTGACGAAGGGAATGTTGCGCCGCGTCAGCTCGATCTCCAGCGGCCCGCTGTGGTGCGAGGCGCGAAACAGCACCGCCTGCGATTTCAGCGCCGTGCCGGCCTCGCGCTCGGCCAGGATCGCCTCGCAGACGAAATTGGCCTGCTCGACCTCGTCGCGCACCGTCACCAGCCTCGGCTTGGCGGCGGATTTGCGCTCCGACCACAGGTTTTTGGTGAAGCGCTCCGAGGCCTCGCCGATCACCGCATTGGCGGCAGCCAGAATGGTTTCGGTCGAGCGGTAGTTGCGCTCCAGCATCACCACATCGGCGGCCTGCGCAAACTGCTTGGGAAAATCGAGAATGTTGCGCACCTCAGCGGCACGGAACGAATAGATCGATTGCGCATCGTCGCCGACCACCGTCAGCCCGGCGCCATCGGGTTTGAGCGCCATGAGGATCGAGGCCTGCAGCCGGTTGGTATCCTGGTATTCGTCGACCAGCACATGGTCGAAGCGCCCGCCCAGGTGCGTCGCTATCTCCGGTTCTGCCGTCATCTGCGCCCAGTAGAGCAGCAGGTCATCGTAATCGAGCACGTTCTGCGCCTGCTTGGCCTCGACATAGCCGGCGAACAGCTGCTTCAGCTGTTCGGCCCAACCGGCGCACCACGGAAAGGCGGAGCCGAGCACCTCGCCGAGCGGCGCCTGCGCGTTGACGGCGCGCGAATAGATGGCAAGGCAGGTGCCCTTGGTGGGAAAGCGCGCTTCCGTCTTCGAGAAGCCGAGCTCGTGGCGCACCAGGTTCATCAGGTCGGCCGAATCCTCGCGATCGTGGATGGTGAAAGCCGGGTCGAGACCGATCTCCTGCGCGTAATCGCGCAACAGCCGCGCACCGATGCCATGGAAGGTGCCGGCCCAGGTCAGCGCATCGGTGACGATAGAGGCATCGCGGCCGAGCACCTCGCCGGCGATGCGCTCGACGCGCCTGGCCATTTCGGAGGCGGCGCGACGTGAAAACGTCATCAGCAGGATGCGGCGCGGATCAGCGCCCTTGACGATCAGGTGAGCGACGCGATGCGCCAGCGTGTTGGTCTTGCCCGAGCCAGCGCCGGCAATGACCAGGAGCGGTCCGGCGATCCTGCCGTCGCCATGCTCGACGGCCTGGCGCTGGGCGTCGTTCAGCCTCGCGAGATAAGCGGGCTGGGAAGTCGATTCCGAAAATGTCGAATCATGAGCGGCGAGGTTCATCGCCCATCAAGCATCGTTTCCGCTTTGTTCGCAACAAGGAAGCGGCGCAACGAGCTCAGCGTCGACAGGTCAGCGTTCCGGATCGACACCCATGGCCGCAGACTGCCTGCGCAATGCCTCCCGATCATTCTTTGGGACCGGCAGCAACAGGGGATCGACGGTGTCGGGCACGTCCTCGATCAGCTTGCGCGCGAGGCGGTAAGTGACAAAGGCGATGGTGCAGGCCAAGAGCAGACGGATCATCCAGCAGTCCTCCTTTGCCTGATCCAACCGGGGACATGGGGTTTTGTTCCCCTGGCTTGATCGTCGCAACCAAACCGAGGTCGTCCCGTTGTCAGGCGAGAGGAGGTAGCGATGAAGAAGCTCTCCCTAGGCCTCTTGCTGATCAGTCTGGCAGTCTCGGCCTGCGACAACAACGTCCCGCCAACCAAAGCTCCGGCAGCGGAAAACCCGCACGCCGCCGGCAACCCTGTAGCCGATAAGACCGGCAAATGAGTTGGCATGCGTGCAGCAATGGCGCGGACCACAGCGGGACAGCACAAAGCACAGCCTGGAAAGGACGGCCGGCGCCGCTTGGGAGGTGCCTGATAGCGCCGGCCAGGCGGATATCAGGTCCGCCGCAAGTGGATGTTAGCTGAGTCTTGCCGCAGCGTCATGGGGATTCCACCCCTTTGGCTTCCCGCAAAGTTCTGGAAAGACCGCGCCGTTCATGCTCCCAATCGCCGTCTGACGACCGCGGCATGGAAATTCGTGCCGAACAGCAGGCCGTCATCGTTGAAGTCGTAGCTCGGATTGTGCAGCGGCGCCGTGTCGCCATTGCCGAGGAAGACAAAGCAACCGGGCACGTGATCGAGGAAACGGGCAAAATCCTCGGAGCCGGTCATCGGCTCGCGGGCGACGGCGATGTCTTCGGGCGCGAACACGTTTCCGGCGGCTGCAAAGGCCTCGTCGACCAATTCGGCGTCGTTGTGCAGCGGCACGAATTCCCTGCTGTAGGCAACCTCGGCGGTGACGTTGTAGGCGGCGGCGGTGCCGGCGGCGATGGTGCGCATCTGCTTTTCGATCTCGGCGCTGACCTCGGGGCGAAAGCTGCGGGCGTCTCCCAGGATACGGGCAAGGCCGGGCAGCGCGTTGCCGGTGCCGTCGGTGATCAGTTCGGTCACCGAGACCACCGATATGTCGGCCGGGCTCAGCCGGCGCGAGACGATGGTTTGCAGATTGGTAACCAGCGCGCAAGCGGCGACCAGTGTCTCCTGGCCGTCCTGCGGCCCGGCAGCGTGGCCGCCAAGACCTCTCAGAACGATCTCGAAGACGTCCTCGGCCGACATCATCGGGCCGGGGCGGGTTTCGAAATGGCCAATCGGCAATCCGGGCAGATTGTGCAGGCCGAAAATCTCATCGAAGGGAAAGCGGCGCATCAGGCCATCGTCGAGCATGGCCAGCGCGCCCTTGCCCCACTCCTCGGCCGGCTGGAAGATGAAGCGCACCGTGCCGTTGAACCCACCCTCCCCGGCCAGCAGCTTTGCCGCGCCGAGCAGCATGGTGGTGTGGCCGTCATGGCCGCAGGCATGCATGATTCCGGGATTTTGCGAGCGATAGGCCACGGCCGACTGCTCGGTGATGCGCAGGGCATCCATATCGGCCCTGAGCGCGATCGCTCTGTTGCCGCTGCCGCGCTTCAGCGTGCCGACGACACCGGTGCCGCCGACGCCCTCGGTCACATCGTCGAGGCCGAATTCGCGCAATTTGGCGGCGACGAAGGCCGCGGTGCGCTTTTCCTCGAACCCGAATTCCGGATGGCCATGCAGATCGCGCCGCCAGCCGGTCATCTCCTGCTTCAAGGCATCGAGATCGATTTTGGCCATTACTCCGCCCCTCTCAACTAGGTTGCAAGTCGGGTGACGACATCGAGCAGAATGTTGGCGCCGGCGACGAGCTCGGTATCTTCGGTGTGTTCGCGCGGACTATGGCTGATGCCGCCGGCGCTCGGCACGAAGATCATCGCGGCAGGTGCGATACGCGCCATCATCTGCGCATCATGGCCGGCGCCGGACGTCATGCGCTTCGAAACCAGCCCGCGATTGATGGCAGCGGCCTCGATCAGCTCCACGATGCGGATGTCGAAGATCACCGGCTCGAAGCGCGCCAGCCGCTCGACCGAGATCGTCACGCTTTCGGCGGCGGCGAGTTCTTCGAGGTGAGCGGCTAGTGCTGCTTCCTCCGCCTGCAGCCGGTGCTCGAAAGGATCGCGCAGGTCGATGGTGAAGACCGCTCGCGAGGGAATGACGTTGATGGCGTTGGGCTCGAAACGCATCGTGCCGACGGTGGCGACGGTCGGCGTGTTCGAAGCCTTGGCACGATCGTGCAGGAAGGTGACGACACGCGCGGCCGCATGGCCGGCGTCAGTGCGCATCGACATCGGCGTGGTGCCGGCATGGTTGGCGACCCCGTCGATGGTGATGCGCTGCCAGGAGATGCCTTGCAGGTTTTCCACCGCGCCGATCGGCACGCCTTCGCGCTCCAGCACGGGGCCCTGCTCGATATGCAGTTCGAGATAGGTATGCGGCTTTAGGAAGCCCGGCTGTTCGTCGCCGGCATAGCCGATGCGCGCCAGTTCCTGCCCGAGCACGCTGCCGTCGGTCCCCACGGCCGCCAGCGCCTCGTCGATCGCGACGCCGCCGGCATGAACCAGCGAGCCCATCATGTCGGGGGAATAGCGCACGCCTTCCTCATTGGTGAAGGCGGCGACGGCCAACGGGCGCGACGGGACAAAGCCTGACGCCTTCAGTGTCTCGATTGCCTCCAGCCCGGCCAGCACGCCGTAGCAGCCGTCATAAATGCCGGCATCTATGACCGTGTCGATATGCGAGCCTATCAGGATCGGCGCCTGCCCGGCATTCTCTGGCGTGCGCCAGATGCCGAAAATATTGCCCATGCGGTCGATGGCGACTTCGAGCCCCGCCTCGCGCAACCAGCCGACGAAGCGGTCGCGGCCCTGCCGGTCGGCGTCCGAGGCAGCAAGCCGCACCAGCCGGCCCTCGCCGTCGCGGCCGATGGCGCCGAGGTCCCGAATACGGCCAAGCAGCCGCTGCGCGTCGACCGAGATCATGGCGTTGCTCCTGAAAGTACCTTGCCCGCAAGCACGTCCGCGGCGGCCACGCCGACGAGTTCGGCATAACGCTTGGGATCGGTGGCGCCTTCGGTGTTGACGACCAGCACCCGCGAGGTCCGGTCGAGGCCGAGTTCGGCCCTGTTGTCGGCCAGCGCCCGGATCAGTCCGGCCAGGCCGACCCCGCCGCTTTCGCCGGCAACGATGGCCGGATCGCCGCCGGCCGGCCGCGCAAGCCTCCGCATCACGGCGACCGCATCCTCCTCGTCGACGGTCATGAAGGCATCGGCGGCCCGCGCCAGCACGCGCCAGGCGACAGGCGACGCCTCGTAGCATTCGAGCATCGCCATGACAGTCGCTTCGCCATGCGCGATCTTGACCGGGTGGCCAGCCTTGGCGGCGCCCAAGATGCAAGCGGCACGTTCGGGCTCGACCACCGTGAAGACCGGCCTGGCATCGCCGAGCACGATGGCGAGATGGCCAGCCAAGGCAGCGGCAATGCCGCCGACCCCAGCCTGAACGAAGACGTGGGTGGGCGGTTCGCCGAGCTGGCGCAACGCCTCGCGCATGATCGCGGTGTAGCCTTGCATGACGAGGCCCGGAATGCGCTCATAGCCGGGCCACGAGGTGTCGGACACGACGGTCCAGCCCTTGTCCGTCGCGACTTGCGCGGCTTGCCTGACCGAATCATCGTAGTTGCCGTCGACGCGGATGATCTCGGCGCCATAGCGGGCGATAGCCGTGATGCGTTCGCGGCTGACGCCGGCATGGACGAAGATCGCCGCCCTCGCGCCGACGAGTTCGGCGCCCTGTGCCACCGAGCGGCCGTGATTGCCGTCGGTCGCGCAAGCCATCGTCATGGTGGCGGCAACCGCCCTGACGTCGGGCCCATCGAGATCGGCGATGTCGAGCGGCCTGCCAAGCCGGCGGCCGGCTTCCTCCAGCACCAGATGAACGACGGCATAAGCACCCCCAAGCGCCTTGAAGCTGCCGAGACCGAGGCGAAACCCCTCATCCTTGAGGTGGATAGCGCCAATGCCCAGTTCCGCGGCCAGCGCCGGCAACGCATCCAGCGGCGTCTCCCGATTGATGTCGCGATGGGACAGGAAACGCTCGGCCGCGTCGGCCCCCGCAATCCCCAGCATTCCGGCGTCGACCGGATCGAGTGGGCTGCCGTGCAAGGCATTGCGGTTGAGCAGGAACATCAAGGCCTCCTTGGCTGACAACGAGACTATATTGCAAGACAGGCGCAAAAAGCGCTGTATTCAAGGCCTCGAAATGCAAGTTTGTTTCTTCAGGACATGCCGTTGCCCGCATTGCCAGCCTCGCTCGACAGTTTCGACCTCGCCATTCTCGCCGTGCTGCAGAAGGACAACACGACGCCGCAGCGGCTGATCGGAGAGGCCGTCAACCTGTCGGCGCCGGCGGTGCAGCGCCGTATCAAGCGCATGCAACAGGCCGGCGTCATCGCGGCCAATGTCGCGGTCATCGAACCGGCGGCGGTCGGCCAGCCCATCACCATCTTCGTCGAGGTCGAACTCGAAAGCGAACGCGCCGAACTGATCGACGCGGCCAAGCGGCAATTCCTGGCGGCACCGGAAGTCCAGCAATGCTACTATGTGACAGGCGAGGCCGACTTCATCCTGGCCATTACGGTGGCCGACATGAGCGCCTATGAGGCGCTGACGCGGCGCCTGTTCTTCGACAGCAACAATGTCCGCAAATTTCGCACCTTCGTCGCCATGGACCGCGTCAAGGTCGGCCTGACGGTGCCGCTGCCGGGATAAGCGACCGGGTTGCATGTCTGGCATGCTTTCGCCATTCTCCGCATCGCGAATTGGCGGGAGGCGCGCTTGGACGACACCACCCCGGTTGCGATTATCGGTGCCGGGCCGGCGGGCCTGGCCGTTGCCGCATGCCTGCGGCAGGCCGGTGTCGACTTCATCCTGCTTGAAAAAGAGCAGCAGCCCGCTCCCGCCTGGCGGCGCCATTACGAGCGCGTCCACCTGCACACGACCAAGCGCTATTCGTCCCTGCCCTTCGTGCCCTTCCCGAGGCATTACCCGCGCTATGTGCCGCGCGACCTGTTCGTCGAATATCTCGATGCCTATGCGCAGCGCTTCGATCTGCGGCCCCGCTTTGGGGAAGCGGTGCGGGCGATCAGCCGGCAGGGCAGAAGCTGGGGCGTCGAAGCGACATCAGGCACCGTGCGCGCTTCCCATGTGGTGATTGCGTCAGGATACAATGCCGAGCCGCTGATGCCGGCATTCGCCGGCGCCGGCAGTTTCAAGGGCAAAAGTCTGCACAGCGCGGATTACCGCAACAACACGCCGTTTGCCGGCCAGTCGGTGCTGGTCGTCGGCATGGGCAACACCGGCGCCGAGATCGCGCTCGACCTGACGGAGGGCGGGGCGAAACCCACTATCTCCGTGCGCGGCGGCGTCCATATCGTGCCGCGCGAATTGCTCGGCGTGCCCATCCAGGTCGTCAGCATGGCGACGCGCCTGGGGCCGCGGCGCGTCAACGACGCCGTCTTTCCTATCATCCTCGATCTGGTATTGGGCAGGCTGGAGAAATATGGGCTCAAACGGCCCAAACAGGGATTGCTGGAGCAGATATCCCTGGCGTCGCGCATCCCGGTGATCGATGTCGGCACCATCGGCAAGATCCGCGAAGGCGCGATTAAGGTAGCGCCCGACATTGCCGAGATATCAGAAGGCGGCGCCCGTTTCGTCGATGGTCGGCACAGCGACTTCGACGCGATCATTTTCGCTACCGGCTACCGCCCAGCCTATGCCAAATTCCTCGGACCCGGCGTCGAGCCCGGCGGCAGCGGCGTCAATGCGCGCGCTTCGGAACTCGGTCTTTATCTCGTCGGCTTCCACAATTCGGTTACCGGCCTGCTGCGCGAAATCGGAATCGAAGCCCAGGCGATCGCCGACGACATCCGTCTCCGGCAGAACAGAAAAAGGACGGCCGAAACCCTGCCGGTGTGACTTGCGCCGAAAAGGCGAAACCTCCCGGCGGCTTCCGTCCCTTGCGGATCGAAATCACCGCGTCTGGCGGCCTGCTCTATCCAAGAGCAGTCTTCAGCATCATTCCGGCAATCTCCTTCAACAGCTTGGCGGCCACGAGCGCCGTCAGGTTGGAGAGATCCTGGCTCGGATTATACTCAACGATATCAGCGGCCACGATCGGTTGGTCGATGCTTTGAATCAAGTTGATGACTTGCCGGGTCGACAGGCCGCCGGGCTCGCGGTGGGAGACGCCCGGGGCAAAGGCGGGATCGAGCCCATCGAGGTCCATTGAAATATAAACTGGCGTTGTGAGATCGAGCCGCAGGCCTTCCCTGAAGCGCGCCGCCTCCACCACCTCGACACCGAAGCGCCTGAACTGGTCGCGATGATGGCCGTTGACCGTGCGCAGGCCGACCTGGATCAGCCGGTCGGCCAGACGCTCCTCCATGATGCGTGCGAAGGGCGAGGTATGCGAGCGCGGATTGTTGTCATAGGCATGGTAGATATCGGGGTGAGCGTCGATGTGCAGGATCGTCAAACCGGGATGACGGCGACGCACCGCGCGCAGCACTGGCCAGGATATGGCATGATCGCCGCCGAGTGAGATCAGCGGATGGCCGCCGTCCATAGCGCGGCCGACCTCGCTTTCGATCCGCTGCCAAGGGTCGCCGGGCTGCTTGAAATCGATGTCGCCGTGGTCGATGAAGCGGCCTGTCAGATCGAAGCCGGTTTCCGACCATGAGCTATAGGCGTCGCTGTGCAATTCGCGCCTGATGAGGGCCGGTGCCTCGGCTGCGCCCCGCAGATAGGACGAATTCCCGTCATGCGGTATTCCCAGAAGCGAAATTCCGGCTCCCATCGACGCTCTTCCCTCCTGTCAGACCGAGCACCTTTATACGTGTGCGAGCGGGTGCTCGCGACCGCCGGCGCTTGGACCAGATGTCGAAATCCGTAACGGACGGAATTGAAAACCGCCGGCGCTGGACGCCTGGATCACCCCGCCTTGCGCAGCCACACCTTGTTGTCGTGGAATGCCGCACCGCCATAGGGTGCGGGCGCATCGGCGCCAGTCAGCACGTTGATGCCCTCGCCGCGCTCATGCGCGCTGTTCGGCCAGATGCCTTCGGCGATCACAACGCCGCGCTTGATGCCGTCGAACAGCCGTGCATGCAGCACCACCTCGCCGCGCGCATTGCCGATTTCGACACGGTCGCCGTCTGCCAAACCGTGTGCGGCGGCATCGTCGGGATGCAAGAGCAATTCCGGCCGGCCCTCCTTGGCCTTCGACACCGGCGTTTCGGAAAAGGTCGAGTTGAGGAAGTTGCGCGCCGGCGACGTAGCCAGCCGGAACGGATGCGCCTCGTCGGCAACCTCGATCAGGTCGACATGATCGGGAAATTGCGGCAACTGCTCCACCGGGCCGAACAGGCCCATGCTTTTGGGCGGCCGGTTGGGGGCGGCTTGCCCGGTCCAATCGGCGCGGAAGCGAAATTTGCCGTCCGCATGACCGAAGCCCTTGGTGAAATGCGCGGCTTCGAAATCCGGCTGCAGGTCGATCCATTTTTGCTCTTTCAGGCTGGCGAAGCTGCCAAGCCCGCGCTTGCCCAAGATGATGTCGATATGCTGCTGCTCGGTGAGGCCGAAGCCCGGCCTGTCGGCGACGCCGAGGCGTTCGGCCAATTGCTCGATGACGAAATGGTTGGTGCGCGGCCCTTCCGGCGGCTCGATCAGCTTCGGGCCGAGCGTGATGTGCTGATTGCCGCCGCCCTTATAGATGTCGTCATGCTCGACGAACATCGTTGCCGGCAGCACGACGTCGGCGAGCCTGGCCGTGTCGGTCATGAACTGCTCGTGCACGCAGGTGAACAGGTCGTCGCGCAAGAAACCCTGCTTCACCAGCCGCTGCTCGGGCGCAACATTGGCCGGGTTGGTGTTCTGGATGAGCAGCGCCGTCACCGGCGGCCCGCCATAGAGCGCATCCGGCGCGCCCGTCAGCACCGGGCCGATGCGCGAATGATCGAGATGGCGGATCGAGGGATCGCGCATGCGCGTGCCCTCCAGCACCTCCTGGTTGAGCTTGAAGATGCCGGAATTGGAGTGGAAGGCCCCGCCGCCCTCATATTGCCAGGCGCCGGTGACCGCGGCGATGCAGGAGGCGGCATGCATGTTGACTGCGCCGTTGCGCTGGCGGGCAAAGCCGTAGCCGAGGCGGAAATAGGTTTTCCTGGTCGTGCCGACGAGACGGGCAAAATTCTCTATCTCGGCCACGGTCAATCCGGTGATCGCGGCCGCCCATTCGGGTGAACGCGTGCGCAGGTGGGCTTCCAGACCTTTCGGGTCGTCGGTGTATTTCTCGAGATAGGCGCGGTCGGCCAAGCCTTCCCTGAACAGCACATGCATGACCGCGCAAGCCAGCGCGCCATCGGTGCCAGGCTTCAGGACAAGGCCCATATCGGCCTGCTTCATCGTGGCGTTCTCATAGACGTCGATGACGACGATCCTGGCACCGCGTTCCTTGCGCGCCTTGATGGCGTGGGTCATGACGTTGACTTGGGTCACCACGGCATTGGTGCCCCAGATCACCACGCAATCGGACTTGGCCATTTCGCGCGGGTCGGGACCGCGCAGCGCGCCCGCCCCCATCATCCAGCCGGTCCAGGCCAGGTTGGTGCAGATCGAGCCAAAGAAGCCCGAATATCTCTTCGCATGCCGCAGTCGCTCGATGCCGTCGCGCTGCACCAGCCCCATCGTGCCGGCATAGAAATAGGGCCAGACCGTCTCCGAGCCGTATTTTTCCTCGGCCGCGATGAACTTTTCGGCGACGAGGTCCAGCGCCGCCTCCCAACTTGTTTCCTGCCAGGCGCCCTCGCCCTTGGCGCCTTTGCGCACCAGCGGCTTCAGCAAGCGGTCGGGATGGTGGACGCGGTCGGCGTAACGGGCGACCTTGGCGCAGACGACGCCCGACGTGTAGGTGTTTGCCTTGGCGCCATGGACGCGGCCGATGCGGTTGCCGTCAAGCAACTCGACCTCTAGCGCACAGGTCGACGGGCAGTCATGCGGACAGGCCGAATGGCCGATGCGGAGCTTGGCGTGCTGGTTCATGACGTGTGTCTAGCGGGTTTCGGAAGCGGCGTGTAGGGCCAGACCGGCGCAATCAAAAACTTGACGATTGGTAGTTTAAAAACTACAATAAGTGATGTTTGAGCTGAAGCAGACGGAGACTTTTCGCAAATGGCGAATGAAGCTCAAGGACGAACGTGCACGCACATTGATCGCCTCCCGCCTGGATCGTCTTGCTTTCGGTCACGCGGGAGACGCTGAGCCAGTTGGTGATGGGATCAGTGAGTTGCGCATCCACTACGGGCCTGGCTATCGCAGATACGGCAATACGGTGCTGATATTGCTTTGCGGCGGAGACAAAGGCAGCCAGGCCAAGGACATAAAAACAGCAAAACGCCTTTCAGGCGATTGGAGTGAGTGACATGCCTGAAAAACTGACGACATACGACCCCGCCGAAGATCTCACCTCCGATGAGGCCATCGCCATCTTCATGGCAGAAGCATTCGAAACCGAAGACAGCGGATATATCGCACATGCGCTCGGCGTGGTGGCGCGCGCCAAAGGCATGACACAAATCGCCAAGCAGACGGGGTTATCGCGCGAACAGCTCTATCGGTCCTTCAGCGGCGACGGCAATCCAACATTGAAGACGACGATTGCCGTGATGAATGCCTTGGGGATGCAATTGACCACGAGGCCACATCCCTGACGTCATAAAGCGCAATTCCATTCTCCCGACTGCGGAGCGATAGAAGGCGCAGCTACTCCGCCGTGCCTTCCTCATACTCAGCCGACATGGTCAGCCATTTGTCCTCATGCGCGGCAAGCTGCTGTGCCAATTGCGAGCGCTCCTTGGCCAGCCTTGTCGCCGTCGAGGGGTCCTTTTCGTAGACTGCCGGATTGGCGAGCTCGTCTTCGATACCGTCGATGCGCTTGCGGATGCGGTCCATCAGCGCTTCGGTTGCGCGGATCTCCTTGGCCAGGGGCTCGAAGGCGGCGCGGCGCTGGGCCGCCTCGCGGCGGCGGTCGGCCTTCGAGGCTTTTTCCGCCTCGCGCCGCTCGCGCCGGTCGCCGGACACGCCTGTGACAAGCGTCTTATAGTCTTCGAGGTCGCCGTCATAGGGGTTGACGGCGCCATCCTTGACCAGCCACAGCCGGTCCGCCGTCGCTTCCAGGAGATGGCGGTCGTGCGAGATCAGGATGACGGCGCCGGGGAACTCGTTCAGCGCATGGATCAAGGATTCGCGGCTGTCGATGTCGAGGTGGTTGGTCGGCTCGTCGAGGATGAACAGGTTCGGCCCTTCGAAGGCCGACAGCCCCATCAACAGCCGCGCCTTCTCGCCGCCGGACAGGTCTTTCGCCGCCGTGTTCATCTTTTCGGTGGTGAGCCCAAACTGGGCGACACGGCCGCGCACTTTCGATTCCGGCGCTTCCGGCATCAGCCTGCGAACATGTTCGTAGGCGTTTTCCCCAGGCCTGAGATCGTCGAGCTGGTGCTGTGCAAAGATCGCCACCTTCAGCCCGGGCGCCACGGTCATGGTGCCGGTCTCCTGCTTCAGGCGGCCAGACAGAAGCTTGGCGAAGGTCGATTTGCCGTTGCCATTGGCGCCAAGCAGCGCGATGCGGTCGTCGGCATCGATGCGCAATGTCATCTTCTTCAGAATCGGCTCACCGGGGGTATAGCCGACATTGACATTGTTCAGCGCGACGATTGGCGAGGCCACCGTCTTCACCGGCTCCGGGAAAGAGAATGGTCGCACCGTGTCGTTCACGATGGCCGTGATCGGCTTCATCTTTTCAAGCGCCTTGATGCGAGACTGAGCCTGTCTTGCCTTGGATGCCTTTGCGCGAAAACGCTCGACGAAGGATTCCATATGCTTGCGGGCAGCTTCCTGCTTGATACGGCCCTTTTCCTGCTGTTCTTTCTGCTCGGTGTACTGGCGTTCGAACTGATCGTAGCCGCCGCGCCAGAAGGTCAGCTTCTTCTGGTCGAGATGGACGATCGAATTGACGGCGCGGTTAAGCAGGTCGCGATCGTGCGAGATCAGCAGCACTGTGTGCGGATATTTGGAAACATAGTTCTCGAGCCACAGCGTGCCTTCGAGATCGAGATAATTGGTCGGCTCGTCGAGCAGCAGAAGATCGGGTTCGGAAAACAGCACGGCAGCGAGTGCCACGCGCATGCGCCAGCCGCCGGAAAACGAGGAGGCGGGGCGGCGCTGCGCCGCGTCGTCGAAGCCGAGACCAGCGAGAATGGTGGCGGCGCGCGACTCGGCCGAATGCGCGTCGATATCGGCCAGCCGCATATGGATGTCGGCGATGCGGTGCGGATCGGTCGCCGTCTTTTCCTCCTCGAGCAGCGCCGTGCGCTCGAGGTCGGCCTTGAGCACGATCTCGATCAGCGGCTCCTCGGTTCCGGGCGCTTCTTGCGCCACCTGGCCGATCCGCGTGTTCTTCGGCAGGCTGATCGAGCCCGTCTCGGAGGGGAAATCGCCTGTTACGGCCTTGAACAGCGTGGTCTTGCCGGTGCCGTTGCGGCCGACAAGTCCGGCCTTGGTGCCGGCCGGCAAGGTCAGCGAGGCATGGTCGAGAAGCAAGCGCCCCGCCATGCGCAGCGAGAGGTCGTTGATGATAAGCATGGCCGCGCTTTTGCACGGGAGACCGGCGCTTCGCAAGACCTTGCGGGCCGGTTGGCCACGCAAGGCATGAAAACGGCGCGCGCAATGGCGCCGTCAACATTGCAGCTCAGTGGCTTCCGGCTGCGGTCGGCCGCGCTCAGGCGCTGGCTTTGCCGCGCTTTGTCGCCTTGGCCACGGGGGCCGGCGCTGCCGGCTTGCGGCCAAGTCCCGTCGACTTCGCCAGCGCTGACCGTGTCGCTGAGTAGTTCGGAGCGACCATCGGATAGTCGGGCGGCAGGCCCCATTTGGTGCGATACTCATCCGGGCTCAGCCCATAGTCCGTCCTGAGGTGCCGCTTGAGCGACTTGAACTTCTTGCCGTCCTCCAGGCAGACGATGTAGTCGGGAAAAACCGACTTCTTCGGGTTCACCGCAGGAACCAGGCTTGGGCTTTCCGCGACAACGGCACCTCCGAGCTTTCGCACCGAGGCACTGACGCTGGCAATCAGGTCAGGCAGGCCGGAAACCGGCAGCGGGTTGTTGCCGACATAGGCCGAGACAATGTCAGCGGTCAGCTCGATAACGGTCTTATCCTCGATATTTGACAAATCTTTCACCCTATTTGCGACAAAATCATCTACCCCAGAGAAGAATTTCGTCGATGCATTTATTTAACCGCGTCCCCCAAACGGACCAGCAAATCTCAAAACGAATCAAGACTTGCAGTCAAATATTTTTTACGGAAATCGGCTCCGTGCAAATTAGAAAAGCTATTTTTTGGGGTCGGCAGACTTAGGCGGTCCGGTTGGAAGGCCAATATCTCTAAAACACGCGCCGCCGGTCATGACGCGCTCCAACGTCTTTCGGCCTTCAGTTCGCAGTTTCCGTGAGACGGTGAAAACTGCTCTATCGGAGCCGGCGGCCGAAATCAGGCGTATGCGCGCCCTTCTTCGGTGCGCTGGAAATGCGCCAGATCGAGCTGCACGGAAGGGCGGCCCAGAACCGTCAGGATCATATGGGCCTGGCCGCGGTGGTGGGTCTGGTGGTTGAAGACGTGGTCGAGCGCCGGAGCTAGCCGTTGCGAGACGGTGCGCATGTCCGATACCGTCATGTATGTAAAGCGGCCCGACAGCGCCTTGTCGCTCAAACCGCCAACCCAGTCGACGATCCGCCGGTCCTCCGCCTCGCGCGCCATGCGCAGGCCCGGCAATGCCTGGTACAGTATGGCGTCCAGCGCCGTCGGCGCATCGCCCTCGCCGGTAAAGCGCTTCATCCAGATGCGATCGGCGGCCAGGAGATGGTTGAGCGTGCCCTTCATCGAGCCGAAGAAAGCGCCGACGTCGCGATTGAATTCCTCTTCGTCGAGATCGGCGGCTGCATCGTAGATGCGGCCATTGGCCCATTGATTATAGGCCGCAAACATCATGAAGTGCCGTTTCATCTTTTCTCCCGCCGGCCTGTGTCGAGGCGTTGCGGGATACCTAAACCGCAGGGAAGCCGCCGCCAATGACCATTCTGCTTTATGATCTCGTCGGACGCGACGCCAGCCGCCCCTTCAGCCCGCATTGCTGGAAGGCGACGATGGCGCTGGCGCATAAGGGGCTGGAGATCAGCGCGGTGCCGACGCGTTTTCTCGAAGTGCCCCGCGTCGAGGGCGGCGCATCGAAACTCGTGCCGGTGATCCGCGACGGCGAGACGGTCGTCGCGGATTCCTTCGCCATCGCGCTTTATCTCGACGAAACCTATCCGGAGCGGCCGTCGCTGTTCGGCGGCGAAGGCGGCAAGGCTATGGCGCGCTTCATCGAGCGCTGGTCGCAACTGACCATCCATCCCTATGTGACCACCGCCGCGATCATGGACCTTTATGCCATGCAGGATACGGAGAACGCCGCCTATTTCCGCCAGAGCCGGGAGCAGCGCCTGGGCAAGAGGCTGGAAGACGTGATGGCCGCGCGGGATGCCGGACTTGGCACTTTCAGGGCTTCGCTGGAGCCGCTGCGCTCCATGCTCGCCTATCAGCAATTCATCGGGGGAGATTCGCCCCTGTTTGCCGACTATATCGTGTTCGGCGCGCTGCAATGGGCACGCATCGCCTCGCCCTACCCGTTGCTCGACGACCACGATGCCGTGGCGCAGTGGTTCGCCCGCTGCCTGGACCTGCATGGCGGGCTGGGGCGCAAGGTTGCGGCGGCCGCGTGAAAGCTTAGCACCTGACCTTGCGGCAGGGCTAACGACGAGCCATCGGCTCCGATATGGCCAGGTCTTATTTGGCCGCCTTTTTTGGCTTGCCGGGCTTGGCGGCGGTCTTGGCCTCTTTGGGCGCGGTTTTTGCCTTGCCGGCGACGGGCGCCTTTCTTGCTGCCTTCTTCACCGCGGATGACCCCGCATCCTCCTGGTCGATGTCGGCCGTCGCCTGTTGCCAATGGCGCTCATGCTGTCCGGCAGGTTGTCCTTCTTCCTGCCAGATCTGATGTGCGCGGTTGCGAATGCGCTCCTGGCGGTCGTCTGTCATGGTCATGTCTCCATACGGGCCGACCTCAGCGCGGCGCCGACACGCAACTATAGCAAGCAAAGCCTTATATTGCAGCCGTCCGATCTCGGGCTGGCGGCGGCATCGCCGATAATCGGCCCGGCATGCAAACGCGCATGGCGTCGACTTCCCCTGTCGACACCTCTATCGACTTCCTCTTGGCAATGGGCCGGCCGGCTTGTATAGAGCCCGCCACTCCCAATCCAACCAGACAAGGACGACCCAATGGCGCTCGAACGCACCTTTTCCATGATCAAGCCGGACGCAACGCGGCGCAATCTCACCGGCGCCATCACCAAGATGCTGGAAGATGCCGGTCTGCGCGTCATCGCTTCGCGCCGCGTGTGGATGAGCCGCCGCGAGGCGGAAGGTTTTTACGCCGTCCACAAGGACCGTCCGTTCTTCGGCGAACTGGTGGAATTCATGTCGTCGGCGCCGACGATCGTGCAGGTGCTGGAAGGCGAGAACGCTATTGCCAGGAACCGTGAGGTGATGGGCGCCACCAACCCGGCCAACGCCGCCGAAGGCACCATCCGCAAGGTGCATGCGCTGTCGATCGGCGAGAATTCGGTGCACGGTTCGGACGCGCCGGAAACCGCCGCGCAGGAGATCAAGTACTGGTTCTCCGACACCGAGATCGTCGGCTGAGTCGACTCTGGCATTGTGACCGAAAAAGGCCGGCGGATTGCCGGCCTTTTTTCATTGAAACGGATCGATCCGGCACTGCCGTTGAACCCTTGCCCGCGCTAAAATCGGTCAGGCACAGGGAGCCGACGAAGCATGACCAGCACCATTCCCGGCTTCTTCCAGGGCACCGAGATGCCATCGAGCGGCTGGTGGGAGGTGCTGTGGCCCGACCCCGGTGCCGTGCTTTCGGCAACGGGGCTGAAGCCGGGCATGGAGGTGGCCGACCTCTGCTGTGGCGACGGCTGGTTTGCGTTGCCCATCGCCAAGGTCGCCCGCCATGTCGTCGGCATCGATATCGATACCGACCTGCTCGACGTCACCCGTCGCCGGCTCAATGAAAACGGCACGAGGAATTTCGATCTCGTAGCGGGCGATGCCTATGAACTCGCGAGCCTGCTGTCCCGCCCCGTCGATTTCATCTTCATGGCAAACGCCTTTCACGGCGTGCCCGACCGGCCACGGCTGGCGCGAGCCGTGCGCGAAGCGCTCGTCCGTGCCGGACGCTTTGTTGTCGTCAACTGGCATCGGCAGCCGCGTGAACAAACCACGGTGCTCGGCGAGCCCCGCGGGCCGAAGACCGAATTGAGGATGTCGCCGGAACAGACCATCACGGCCGTCGAGGCGGCCGGCCTCAAATTCATCGAGCTGGTCGAGGTACCGCCCTACCACTATGGCGCCGTGTTCGAAAAAATGGGCGGCTGACCTCCGCCGACAGCCGTTTCATGGCATCAGCTCGCGGCGCTGAAACGCAGGATCTCGCGGCCGTTCCCGTCGGCGATGGTCAACTTGCCGGCATCGACTTTATACGAAGCCGCCTTTGCCAGAGCCTCGAACAGCGCCTTTTCCTCCGCCATCACCTCGGGCGCGCAGGCCTTGTAGGTCGAGCCGATGTCGCTGATCGCGATCTTCTGGCCATCGAGGTTGGCGGTGGCAAAATAGCTGTTGCAAGGACCGTTGCCGCCGGCCTTGCCTGCTTCACTCACCCGGAACGTCGCTTGCGGCGCGGTGATGGCGCCGATGCCGTCGACATAATCGAGCAGCCAAAGCTGACCAAGAACGGAAGCCATGGGCTCCGTGCTTGGCGTCACCATCTTGAGCATGATGGTTTGCGGCGCATCGGTCAGCGGGTCGACTTGATGGCGCTCATCCGAGATGAACAGGAGCCTGTCGCCGACGGTGATCTTGGCCTGCAGCGCATAGGTCATCCTCTGTTGGATCCGGGACGGATCGAATGTGACCATAAAGCTGATCGGCACCTGGCCTGCCGGCGTCAGCTTCTGTTCGCCGACGATTTTGGCGGGCGCATCGGCCAACGAGACATCGGCAAGCTGGACCGAGAGCACGGCATTGGGCGGCAAGGCGATGCGCTCGCGGTAGGTCACCTCGCCTTTCAGGGCTTTTTCGGCGGCCATGGAGAGTTCCGGCACGGCAAGTATACCGACGACCAGAGGCACGAAACCGAAGACGAAGAACTCCGCTATCCTGTCCAGCATGACCATTTCCCTTCCCCGGGCTGGCCACAGCCCAGGCTGACCAACAGCGAATTGGCCAAAGGATTGCGGTCAATGCGTGGCTGAGGCCGAATTTATTCGGACGGTGGCCTCCAGCGCCCTGCCGCCTGTTCGTCTTTCTCCTTGGCCTCGACCCAACCGCCTTCGGAGCCGTCGGCGCGATGCTCCTTCTTCCAGAAGGGAGCGCGCGACTTCAGATAATCCATGAGGAAATTCGCCGCCTCGAACGCGGCTTGCCGATGCGCGGAGGCCGCCACCACCAGCACGATGTTCTCGCCTGGCCGGATCTTGCCATGACGATGGATGGCGGTGATGCCCTGCAGCGGCCAGCGCTGAACCGCTTCGGCCGCGATGCGGGCGATTTCGGCCTCTGCCATGCCCGGATAATGCTCGAGCTCAAGGGCCGAGAGCGTCCCCTGCTCGTCACGGCACAGGCCCGAGAAGGTGACCACAGCGCCGATGTCGGCGCGGCCTCGCGTCAGTCTGGCGATTTCGGCGGCGACGTCAAAATCTGGGCGCTGGACGCGCACGACAGGTACGACCGCGCCGGCCATCTCAGCCCCCGGTCATCGGCGGAAACAGCGCGATCTCGCGCGCGCCTGATATCGTCTCGCCGTGCTCGACATGTTCCTGGTTGATGGCGACGCGGATCACGTCGGGATATTGCAGCGCACGCTCGTATTCCTCGCCGCGAGACTTCAGCCAGCGCAAGAGGTCCGCGACGGTGTCGACGCCATGCGGCAAGTCCACGTCTTCGTCCGGCTTGCCTATACGCTCCCGCACCCAGGCGAAGTAGATGAGCTTCGTCATCCCTATTCGTCCATGATGTGCTTGAGGCCGGCACGGAAATAGTCATAGCCGGTGTAAAGCGTGACCAGGGCCGCGATCCACAACAGCACCAGGCCGGTCTGCGTGGTCAGCGGAAAAATCTTGTCGCCGGCCGGACCGGCGAGCAGGAAGGCGATAGCGACCATCTGGATGGTGGTCTTCCATTTGGCAAGCTGCGTCACCGGCACGGAGACCTTGAGCGCCGCCAGATATTCGCGCAGGCCCGAAACCAGGATTTCGCGACACAGGATGATGATCGCCGCCCACAGCGACCAGCCGGCAATGCCGGCATGGCGGTCGGTGTCGGCGGCGAGCAGCAGCAGGCATGTCGCGACCAACAGCTTGTCGGCAATGGGGTCGAGCATCTTGCCGATGTTAGAGGTCTGCTTCCAGGCGCGGGCGAAATAGCCGTCGAAATAATCGGTGATGGACGCCAGCAGGAAAATGATCAACGCCGACCAGCGGGCGAAGTCGCTCGACTTCAGATGTCCCTCGAGGAAAAAGCACAGCACCACCAGCGGCACCGCGATAATGCGGGCGTAGGTGAGGATGTTCGGAAGGTTGAACGCGCGCTGAGCCATATCCGGGGGAACTCTTTCTGCCTGCGTACTCAAATCAGAAGCTGATGTAGGGGGTCAACAGGCCAAAATCGATTGGCCAGCAAAAATAGGCCAATCTTGTCATCTCGCGGGCTACGCCCTTGCTTCGCCCGGGAGCTGACGGCCGCTTTCGGGCGACATGCATCAGTTCTCGTGGAAATGGTTGTAAACCAGTCTGGCCACCTGCTCGGAAATGCCGTCGACCTTTACCAGGTCCTCGATTGCCGCGCGACCGACCGCCTTGGCGGTGCCGAAATGCATCAGCAGCGCCCGCTTGCGGCTGGGGCCGATGCCGCCGATCTCGTCGAGCGGGCTCTTGACCATCTCCTTCTTGCGGCGTGCCCGGTGCGAGCCGATGGCGAAACGGTGAACCTCGTCGCGCAGGCGCTGGACAAAATAGAGCACAGGGTCGCGTACCGGCAGGGAAAACGAATCCCTGCCCTTGACGAAGAAGCGCTCGCGGCCCGCGTCGCGGTCCTGGCCCTTGGCGATGCCGATGGCCACGACCCGATCCTCGATGCCGAGATCGGCGAGGATCTTGCGCACCGCGCTCATCTGGCCCTGGCCGCCATCGATCAGGATGACGTCGGGCCAGGCAGGGAAACCGCCTGACATGTCGCCCTCATCGCTATCCGCCTCGCCTGCCGCGGCATCGTCGGGCGCCACATCGCCATGCTCCTTGAGCAATCGTGAAAAGCGCCGCTCCATCACTTCGCGCATCATGCCGAAATCGTCGCCGGGCGTGATCTCGGTCGAGCGGATATTGAATTTCCGGTACTGGTTCTTCACAAAACCTTCCGGCCCGGCGACGACCATGGCGCCGACGGCGTTGGTGCCCATGATGTGCGAATTGTCGTAGACCTCGATGCGCACCGGCGGCTTTTCGAGCCCGAAGGTCTCTGCGAAGCCGGCAAGCAACCTGGCCTGCGTCGAGGTTTCGGCCAGCCGACGGCCGAGCGCCTCGCGAGCATTTTGCAACGCGTTGTCGGTCAGGTCCTTCTTCTCGCCACGCTGCGGCACCGAGATCGATACCTTGCGGCCGGCGCGGGTCGAGAGCGCTTCGGCCAACAGTTCCTGGTCTTCGACGGCGTGCGACAGCAGAATGGCGCGCGGCGTCGGCTTGTCGTCATAGAACTGCGCCAGGAACGAGCCCAGCACCTCGGCCCCTTCCAGCGCCGGATCGGCCTTCGGGAAATAGGCGCGGTTGCCCCAGTTCTGGCCGGTGCGGAAGAAGAACACCTGGATGCAGACCTGGCCGCCCTCTTGATGAATGGCGAAGACATCGGCTTCGTCGACGGTCTGCGGATTGATGCCCTGGTGGCTCTGCACGTGCGAGAGTGCCGCCAGCCGGTCTCGATAGATGGCGGCGCGCTCGAAATCGAGGTCTTGCGAGGCCTGCTGCATGGCGGCCGAAATCTCGGTCTTCACCTTCTGGCTGCGACCGGAAAGGAAATCCTTCGCCTCGGCGACCAGTTCGGCATAGTCGCTATGCGAGATCTCGCCGGTGCACGGACCGGCGCAGCGCTTGATCTGATAGAGCAGGCAAGGCCGCGTGCGGTTCTCGTAGAAGGAGTTGGTACAACTCCTCAGAAGGAAGGCGCGCTGCAAGGAATTGATGGTGCGGCCGACCGCGCCCGCGGAAGCGAAGGGACCGAAATAATCGCCTTTGCGCGAACGCGCGCCGCGATGCTTGTAGATGCCGGGCGAGACATGGTCGCCCGTCAAGAGGATGTAGGGAAACGACTTGTCGTCGCGCATCAGCACGTTGAAACGTGGCCGCAGCCGCTTGATGAGGTTGGCCTCCAACAGCAGCGCCTCGATCTCGGTGCGGGTGACGACGAACTCCATCGTTGCGGTCTCGCGCACCATGCGGCCGATGCGGTTGGTGTGGAAGCGGCCTTGCGCGTAGTTGGTGACGCGCTTCTTCAGGCTGCGGGCCTTGCCGACATAGAGCACGTCGCCATTGGCATTCATCATGCGGTAGACCCCCGGCGCATTGGGCAGCCGCTTGACCAGCGTCTGGATCACCTCGGCGCCGACCATGCCGTCGGCATCGCCGGCATGCGGCGTCCAGTCGATGGCGGTGAAGGCGACGTCCGGGCCGGCCGGTTCGACGATCTCCTCCGCCGCCTCGTCCTCGAGGTCGATTTCGGGAGGCAGGTCGTCGGCGCCGCCACGCATCTTGTGTTTCTGCTCTGCGGGACTCATTCCGTCATGCCTGTCACATCAGGCGTGCGCCATGCAAGATGCTGGCCGCCATCAAGCGCGATCATCTGCCCGGTAACCGAGCGGGCTTCCCAGAGATAGCGGATTGTGGCGCCGAATTCCGGCAATTGCGGGCCGCGTTTCAAAATGAGACCGGCGAGCTGCGCGGCAAAGTCGCTGTCGTCCTGGTGCGCGTTCTTCAAGGTCGGGCCGGGACCGATGGCGTTGACGCGGATGCGCGGGCCGAGCGCCTGCGCCATCATCTGGGTTGCCGTCCACAAGGCGGACTTGGACAGCGCATAGGAGAAATAGCGCGGCGTCGGCCGCCAGACACGCTGGTCGATCATGTTGACGATCAGTCCCTCCTGCCCGGCTGGCAGAGCCCGGGCAAAGTTCTGCGCCAACAGCGCCGGGGTCTTCACATGAATGGCGAAGTGGCGGTCCCAGCCCTGCCAGTCGAAGTCAAGGACCGAATCGTCCTCGAACAGCGAAGCGTTGTTGACCAGCAGCGAGATCGGCCCGAGCGCGGCTTCGGCGCGGCCGATCAGGCGGCCGACCTCAGCCATGTCGGTCAGATCGGCGGCGACCACGGCGGCGTGGCCGCCGGCGCGGTTGATCCGCTGGGCAAGCGCATCCGCGTCATCGCGCGAGCGGTTGCAGTGAATGGCGACGGCAAAACCGTGGGCGGCGAGATCCTCGACAATCGCGCTACCGATCCGTTTTGCCCCGCCCGTCACCAGCGCCGCGGTGGCTTTGCTCATCTGTTGTCAATCCTCGGTTTCGGCGCGAAGGAAGGCGCCGGCAAATTATGGCCCGCCACCCGTTAAATGGCGTTCGCAGCTGCGGCAACATTGTGGCGAAACGGCCGGTTCCGCATCTCGAGCCGGCCCGCAATGAGCCGGCCTCAACACAATATAGGAGGCTGGACTCCTTGCACCAAGCGACCTGCGGTGCAGCACGGCCAATCTGCTGACATTTCGCTGTTGCGAAGATGCAACGCCAAATTTCTGCCTTATTCGCGCCGGGGAATGACCCAAGTTCAGGTTCGCTTCAGCCGTATTTCGACACGACATTTGGAACCGACGAACGCCAGATCCGTTTCACCCCCCGGACGGGTTGATGGGCGATCGTAAGAACAAGCCTGTGTCCTGTGGCTTAAGGAGTAAACAACAATGCAAGCCAATCTCAAATTCGCACGGCCCCTGGCCGTAGCGCTCGGGCTCTTCGCCCTCGGTGGAACTGCCTATGCCGCCGATGTGGTCCAGGAAGAGCCGCCGGCGCCTGCCCCGGTCGCCGAACTGCCCGTCGCGTCCTGGGCCGGCCCCTATGCCGGTCTTAATCTTGGCTATGGCTTCAGCGGCCGTACCAAGGAAAAGGATTTCGACGTTGAAACCGATACCAAGGGCTTCATCGGCAGCGTCTTCGGCGGCTATCAGTGGCAGCAGGAGAACTTCGTCTACGGCGGTGAAGCCGAACTCGGCTACAACGGCGTCAAGGGCGACGATAATGGCATCGATTCCAAGGCCGGCTTCGAAGGCTCACTGCGTGCCCGTCTCGGCTACGCTGTGACCCCGGAAATCCTGCTCTACGGCACCGGTGGTCTCGCCGGCAGGAGCCTGAAGGTGGAGGACAGCGTCCTCGGCGCCAGCGACCGCGCCACCATGATCGGCTGGACCGCCGGTCTTGGTACCGACATCAAGCTGACCGACAATGTGTTCGGCCGCGTCGAATACCGCTACACCGACTTCGGCAGCAAGGACTTCGATGGCATCGGCAAGGTCAAGGCCACCGACAACCGCGTCACCTTCGGCGTCGGTATGAAGTTCTAAGTCGTTCAAGCCACGACACGAAGAAGCCGGGCCTCGCGCCCGGCTTTTTTATTGTCGGCCGTTCACGCGGGAACGCAGGGCTTCAGGTCCGGGAATTTCTCATCGAAGCGCGCGGCCCAGCGGACCAGCCGGTTGCGGCCTTTTTCCCATTTCCCGGCGAAACGCAGCGTCAGGTACCCAAGGCAGGCGCGCAGCGCCATCTGGCCGGCGGTGATCTTCTTCGGCAGTTTCGGCGGATTGGCATTGAGCAGATCGAGCGCGGCGGTGATCTTCGCCCACTGGCGATCGAGCCAGGGCTGGTAGACCATCTCCTCGGGCCGCGTGCGGCGCTCATAGACCATCGATAGCGCACAGTCGCAGATGCCGTCCGCCAACGCTTCCAGCACTTCCGCTTCCAGCCGCTTGTCGGGATTGCGCGGAAACAGCGCGCTCTTCGACATCCGGTTGAGCTGCTGGGTGATGGCTCGGCTGTCGTGGATCGAGCGGCCGTCGTCGAGCACCAGCACGGGGATCTTGCCCAGCGGATTGGCGCCGATCAGTTCGGCCGGCTTGTCTTCGGTTTTGACAGGCGCCAGGTCGACGGCGATGCCGGCATAAAGTGCCGCCATTCGTACCTTGGAACTGTAGGGGGACGTGGAGGCGTAAAGCAGCTTCGGCATGGTCGGGTTCCTGTTGGCAGGCCGCCACTGTTGACCGGGCGCCCTTACCCGCGCAACAGCCAGAAGCGGAAAAACCAGCCGCCAGCAGCCGGCGACCACTCCTGCATGCCTTGGTCTCTTGTACGCCTTGATCCGGATGCGCCACATGTGATGACGGCAACACTCCGACAGGCCGGACAAGACCAACGATCGTTCCGCTGCCGCACAATAGCGCGCAACAAAAGCCCACCGGACTTCGCCCTGCGGCGAAGTCCTGGGAGCTGCGAAAGATATCTGGCGTCCGCCCCTCTCGTTGCGCCCCAATGCCGGAGCAGAGGGCGAGGGCCTCAGCGGCACCTGCCCTCATTTCTGCCGACACGGTCCCCGGCGCGAAGAAACGTGACTACTTCTTCGCGGCCTTCGCCGGCGCTGCTTTCTTGGCGGTGGGTGCCGCCTTCTTCACCGGTGCCGAAGACTTCGCCGCGGCGGCCTTGGCCGGAGCCTTGGCCGGAGCTGCCTTCTTCGCAGCGGGCTTGGCCGCGGCCTTGGCAGCGGGTTTCCTTGCCGGAGCGGCTTTCTTTGCCGGAGCGGCCTTCTTGGCCGGTGCAGCCTTCTTTGCGGATGCGGCGCTGGCCTTGGCGGGCGCTGCCTTCTTCGCCGCCGGTTTCGCGGCGGCCTTGGCTGCCGGCTTCTTGGCCGGTGCCGCCTTCGCCTTGGGCGCTGCCGCCTTCGGCTTGGCAGCGGGTGCTGCTTTCTTGACTGCGGTCGCGGCTTTCGCCGCTGCCGCTTTTACAGGTGCTTTCTTTGCCGGTGCCTTGGATGCCGGCGCTTTTGATGACTGCTTAGCCATGCGATGCCCCTTGCGTTATGCCGACGACCGTTAATGGCCCGGCGTGTCATGCTTATCTGACTCGCGCCTCGCTAGCCAGCGAAGCAATGATATGATTTTCTCAGCTTAAATTTTCGTTGCGATCGACACATGATCGCACTCATCGTCGCAAAAATATGGCGTGATCTTCCGATATCGCCAGAAATTTGGCACCGACATTCTCGATACGCTGCGAGAGCGCGCCTGCCATGAGACTGCAAAGATCAGGAAGCAGCTTCGCGCATCGATCTTCGGCCGCGAATATCATGAGCTGCGGCTTATAGAGAATGATCATCTTTTGCAGACGACCGGTCCCTTCGGATTACAAGTGCAATGCGATGCGCCGATCTGGAGATCACCTTGTCAAGCCTGGCTTCATCACTGAATTGACAGATTACTCTGCATGCCAGAGTATTCTGGCAAGTGCGTTCGATGTCGTTCACTAAGGCGAAGGCTTAGTACTGCCCGAGGCAGCAGAGCCATAGGGGTGACAGATCAAGGTCCGCAGCATTGGAGCCAATTGATGAGTGCCGACGACATCATCCATCAGAGTACACGGCTCAGGATCATGGCCGCCCTGAACACGCTGGAAAGACGCGAGGCGCTGGAGTTCACGCAGCTGAAGGCCATGATCGAAACCACCGACGGAAATCTCGGCGCGCATCTCGATACGCTGGCCAAAGCGGGCTACGTCGATGTTGAAAAGCTTTTCATCGGGCGGCGGCCGCGGACACGGATCAGAGCAACGACGATCGGGCGCCGCGCTTTTCGCGGTCACATCGCCTTTCTTCGAAAGATCATCGGCGAAGCCGAAGCGACGCGGGGCAGGAAGTAGCACTGCGATCGCGCAAGCGTTGTCGGCGCGAAATGCCGGCACACATTTTCGTCACGGCTGATATCCGAGGCAGATGGCACCGAGCGCGACGATTGCGCAGGCGCCGACCCGCCGCGGTGTCAGCGTCTCACCGAGAAACAGGCGTCCGATGAAGACCGCGAAGACGACGCTGGTCTCGCGGATCGCGGTGATGGGGCCGGCCGGTCCCAAGGCGAAAGCCGCCACCACCAGACCGTAAGCTAAAAGCGCAAACACGCCGCCGCCGAGCGCCTTCCAGGTTTCCGGCGCCTGCGGATCGACGGCCAACCGGCCGCGGCAGACGACGAACGCCGCGGGCAGCAACAAGCCGTAGATCAGCAGGACCCAGGCAGTGTACGCGCCAGCATTGCCCGCCGCGCGAACGCCGATCGCGTCGACGGTCGCATAGGCGGCAATGATTGCTCCCGTTGCGAGCGCATAGAGGATCGATTTGGCGGTGGCTCGTCCTCGACCAATTGAAAGACCCATGATTCCACCCCCAACGAGGGCGACACCTACCGTCTCTGGAATGGTGAGCCGCTGGCCAGCGAGCAGAAATCCACCGAGCGTGACCAGCAATGGCACGCTGCCGCGCACGATCGGATAGACCTGCCCCAGATCGCCATGTCTGTAAGCGGCCACAAGAAACATGCTGTAGCTGACCTGAAGACAGGCTGAGAACAAGACATAGGGCCAGGCCGGCGCGGCCGGAAGAGCATGGAAAATCACGAAGGGAATGGCGAGGGCCGTGCTGGAGAAGCTCATGACAGTGACGGTCCACAACCTGTCAGTTCCCGTTCGCAGGAAAGCGTTCCAACTTGCGTGCAGGAGCGCCGCAAAGAGCGCGAGCCCGACGACCAGCGGGCTCATTGCGGCTTGCGCGAAGTGGCGATGATGCCCAGGGCCGCCTTGCGGGCGGCGCGGATGGCTATATCCGCCTGTCCCATCTGCGCCATCAGGGTGGCACCTTCGATCAGCATCAGCAGTGCCGCTGCCACGCTCCCGGCCCGCCCGCGCGGCATTACCTCCGAAAGGATTGCTTGCATACGCTGCCTGAGGCCGTTCTTCTGCCTGGCGGCAGCTTTGAACACCGGATGTTGGGGGTCGCCGAACTCAGCCAGCGCATGAGCAAACAGACAACCGTGGAAATCCGGGCTGTGGAACCAGCGCTCGTGCCAGTCGAGGATTTTTCCGATTTTCTGCTCCGGCGTGGTGCACTCCCGGGCCAAGCGATCGAGCTGACACTCAAAACGCCTGGCGCGATGATCGAGCACTTCGACGATCAACTCGTCCTTGCTCGGGAAATGGCGATACATCGTCATCTTGGCCACATCGGCCTCGGCGATGATCCGGTCTATCCCAGTGGCATGAAAGCCGGCGCGCTTGAACAGCGCATAGGCCGTTTCGACGACATGCTGGCGTTTGTCGGAGACAGGCGATGATGCCACAGTGATCACCAGGTGATGAGACAGGTCTGTCTCATCACGATGCGATCGATTCCGTCTTCTGTCAAGACAACACAAAGGCGCCCGCGGCTGGGAGCCGCAGGCGCTAACGAAATCGAGACTGGAAACCGCCTGCTAGCGCAGGATGCGGCAGCGGCCGTTGTAGACCATCCAGCGGTCGAAGCCCGAGACGCAGAATTCGACATTGTCGCCGATCGAGGCAAAGCCCTGGCCTTCCTCGATCAGGTACCAGATGGCGCGGTCGCGGCCATCCGAGAGGGCGACCGTGGCGCCGCAATAGCGACGGCCGATCGGCCATTCCTCGCTGGCCGGCAAGTAGCGATTCTGGTGGATGCGGTGGAAATCGGTGATCGCGACATCCGGCAGGTGCGGCACGTGCCGCACCTGGTAGGAGAAGCGGCTGGTGATCTTGTTCAGCACCCAGGCTTCGCCGCAAATGCCGCTGTCCTCGTCAGAATAGACGGCAAGATCGGCGGCTTGCGCCGCCTGGGTGAAGCCAAGCGATGTGCCAAACGGCGTGCAGAGCGAGATCAGGGCGGCAAGGGCGGAGCGGGCGAAGCGAGTCATGGCAGCCTCTCAAGGTCGATTGCGTGCACTGTGCGGGATTCGCCGGGCGGCGGTCAAGCGATTGCATTGACAATGGTTTCCAGGGTGTGGCCGCCAGCTTTGGCCACCGGCCATCAGCCGAGGCGCGCCGCCAGCAGCAGCCCGCCGATAACGGCGATGTTGACCAGGAAGGCGGACCTCAGCACCTGCCTTTCCGGCCCGTGATGGCGCCAGAAAGGCAGGACGAGCAGGTTCGCCGCCACCGTGAACAGGATGAGCGCGCCGGCGGCATAGGGCACCACGATGCCGATGGCGAGGCAGAAGCCGGCCGCCACCTCCAGCACCGAGCCGGCGGCGAGCAGGAAGGCCGGAGCCGGAAGCCGCCGCGCCGCCAGGTCTTCGCAGATCGCCCTGAACCTGACGAAATGCTCGACCCCGGCCCAAAGGAAAACGCCGCCGATCAGCAGCAGGCCGAACGCCGATGCGATATCGGTGACCATGGCCAGGCTCCGCCCGCCTCAGTCTTCGGGAACCAAGGCAGGATTGTAGACGACCTCCCAGAGATGGTCGTCAGGATCCTGGAAGTAACCGGCATAGCCGCCCCAGAAAGTCTTCTGGGCCGGCTTGACCAGGTGCGCGCCGGCTTTGATCGCCTCAGCCATCACCGCATCGACCTCGGTCTCGCTTGCCACATTATGGCCGAGGGTGAGCTCGGTCGGGCTGCGGCCGCTCTGGCCGATGCCCGCATCATGGGCGATGCCTGCATCGTGTGCTATGCTGCTGCGCTCGAAGATGGCGAACTTCAATCCGCCATGCAATGTGAAGAAGGCGACGGCGCCGTGCTCGAACTCGCGGCCGATGATCCCTTCGCTCGGAAGCCCCAGCCCGGTGCGATAGAATTCGAGCGATGCTTCCAGGTTGTCGACGCCAAGCGTGATGACACTTATTCGGGCTTTCATATCGATTCTCCTTTCAAGGGTCAGCGTTGTTTCGCCGCCGGGCGGGGAGCGGGTATGACTGGTCCGCGCAACCATCCCCGACAGGCTGCGTTTGATTTGCCATGGCGGAGGCGCCGCGAATTGAAGATTTCGGCCAAAATGCCGACGCTGGGGCCAAATTGGAAAGCCGACGAAGGCGGATGAATGGAAGCGGTACCGGCACAGACCACCGGCTTTTTCCGTGAACGCCCCGCGCATCCGCGGCTGGGCGGCGCGTTCGCTTCGGTATGGGTCCACTCCATGCAGGAAAAGGACGCGCCACCCGTCATCATCACGCCGGATGCGACGATCGACCTGCAATGGATCGACGGCCGGTTCCGCATCGCCGGCCCGGACAAGGAGCCGCAGGTCGAGGCGCTGCCCTCCGGCGCCCTGGTCATCGGCTTCCGCTTCCGACCAGGTGCCGCCGCGGCCTGGCTGGGCATGCCGGCGAGCGAGATCGTCGGACAGCGGCTCGACCTGAATGAGTTATGGGGTGCCAGGGCACGCCAGCTCGCGGGCCATGTCCGTGCAAATCCCGATCTCGCTGTCCTGGTGAAATCCCTGGAGAACGCCGTCGGCCAATCCGGCGACGGGCATGAGGTCCTCGATCCGGTGATGCATCACGCTTATGACGCCATTAACCGCGGCCTGCCGGCCGGCGCGCCTCTGGTGCCCTTTCTGCTTCGCGCGCTGCACCTGAGCGAGAGGACCTTGCGCCGCCGCTTCGAAGAGAGTTTCGGCTACGGGCCGAAGACGCTCGACCGCATCCTGCGCTTTCATCGCTTCCGTCGCCTGCAACGGGTGTCCGGCGATGTCTCGACCGCGGTGCTGGCGGCGGAAGCCGGCTATTCGGACCAGGCTCATCTCATCCGCGAAAGCCGGCGGCTGTCGGGCATAACGCCCTCGGCATTGGCGCACGGCATATCGCGGAATCGGAGCGGAGCCGGGCCGGCCGCAGAACCGCTTTAACTGTTTGTCGCGGCGCATCTGCAAGGACGCCGCCTGCAACCGGCATTCCGCCGCCGCCGCTATTCCCCTGCCAGCCAGTTCAGCGTCCAGTGCGCCGGCTTTTCCAAGACCAGCAATTTGTGCAGGGCCGGCAGGAGAATGCGCAATTCACCTTCCAGTGTGAAGGGCGGATTGGCCACGACCAGGCCGCTGCCGTCGAGGCTGGGCTCTTGCGAAGCGGGCCGGATTTCGAATTCGATGTCGAGCAGTTTCGGAACGCCGGTTTCCTTCAGTGCCTTGCGGAAGCCAATCACCGCCTTGCGGTCCTTGATCGGATACCACAGCGCATAGATGCCGCCCGGCCAGCGCTTGTGCGCCTTCGCCAGCCCGTCGACGAGGCGGCCGAACTCGCCCTCTTCCTCGAATGGCGGATCGATCAGCACCAGCCCGCGCTTTTCCTTCGGCGGCAGGTGCGCGCCGAGCGCCAGCCAGCCGTCGAGCTCGATCACCCTTGTCTGGAAATCGCCGGCGAATTCCGTCTTCAGCTTCGCGACATCCTTCGGGTGCAGTTCGATCGCCGACAGCCGGTCCTGCTTGCGCAGAAGGTGCCGCGCGACCAGCGGCGAGCCCGGGTATTTTTTCAATTGACCGTCTGCGTTGCACGCACGCACCGCGTCGAGATAGGGCGCGAGCAGCATTGCGGCCTGGGCTTCGGGCGCAGCATCGACCAGTCGGCCGATGCCGCCTTGCCATTCGCCGGTCTTCTGCGCCTCGAGCGAGGACAGATCGTAGCGGCCGATGCCGGCATGGGTGTCGATGACGCGAAAGGCCTTGTCCTTCTGCTTCAGATATTCGAGCAGCCGCGTCAGCACGACGTGCTTGACGACGTCGGCAAAATTTCCGGCGTGATAGGCGTGGCGATAGTTCATGTGGCGCCCCTGCCCCAGCGTGGCGGCGGTGGCTGTGAATTCGGATTTTGCGGCCGGCCGCCGGCAGAACGCAAGGACATCAGGAAGCCGATCAGGCCGATCGCCATCAGCGCGAAGCCAACCGGTCGCGCACGGCTGTCGGTCTCGCCGACACCGGAGCGCAAGACAAGATCGACCGCGCGTATCGGAATGTCCTCGGCGTCGCCGGGACCGACGGTGAAGACATAGGGGCCGGGGCCGACGGTCCCGATCACGCCGGCCTCATCGCGGAAGATCTTGTCGGGCAGTTGCGGGCTCGCCTGACGCGGATTGTCGGAATGATTGAACTGAAGCGTCGAGGCAAGCACCGTGCGACCGCCGGTGGCGGCTGTCAGCGTCAGCACCGTGCGCTGCTGCGAAACGATGCGCTCGGCCCTCGCGGTCAAGTCGACCAGCACCCTTACCGGCGCGTCGCGCGCGGCAAGCGGCACGGTGACTTGCTTGAAGCGGCCGCCATCATAGACCCGCCAGCTGCCGATCTGGTGACCGGAGAAATTGGTCATCGCCCATGGATAGATGGCGCTGACGCCGATGCCGGCGAGCAGGATCAACAGGAACAGAAAGCGCATTCAGGGAATCACCTTGTAATCGGGCGTTGCCGGACAATCAGCCTGCATTGGCCCTGTCGCGCAGGCGCTCCATTTCGTCCAATAGCATGTCGAGGCCGAGTTCGAACGTCTTGTCGAAACCGCCGGTGCCGAAATAGGTCCCGGCCGCCATGACACTGGGGAAATCCTTCGCCAGTTGCTCGTCGTCGACGGTGGTCACCGCCGACGGGCCCTTGGCGTAGCCCGCGGTCTCGTCGAGGATTGCGCCCATGAGATAATAGCTGGCGGTGCGAAACAGCCTGGCACTGAGTTCCGGGCCGAAACCGCCAGCCTCGAACAGGCCGATGACGCCGTTCAGCATGGCCAGACAAGGCGGCGAATTCATCCGGTAGACGACAAGGAATGGTGCGAAGGCCGGGTGCTCCCTCGCAACACGGCGGAACTCATGCATGACCATCCTAATCCTGTCGCGCCAGGGCATGCTGTCGTCGGGGATAACCATCCCGCTGACCTGGCGATCGACCAACGCCTCGTAGAGGTGCGCTTGTGAGGGGAAGTGATGATAAATGCTCATCGCCTCGCAGCCGAGCACGGCGGCGAGCTTGCGCATCGAAAAACCGGAAAGACCCTCCTTCTCGATCACCTCGAAAGCGGCATCCTCGATCATCTCGCGGGACAGCCGTGCGCGTGCTCGCTTTTTTTTGATCGATGAGTCCATGGCCGCGCTTGACAACTTACAGCGTAAGGTTCATTTTTCATTTCACCTTACACAGTAAGGCTAACAAAGACCAGAGGAGGAAAACATGTCACACCATCGCATTGCCAAATCCGTGCATTCTTCCTTCCATCGTGCGTTGGCTCTAACCGCCGTGGCCTGCGTCCTCGCCGCGGCCCCTGCCTATGCCGATGACTACGATGCAACCATAAAGGACATCCAGTCGACCATGGGCGGCGTGCCGAGCTTTGTGAAGCAACTTCCCAAAGCGGGTCTGCCCGGCGCCTGGGCCGAGGTCAAGGCCATCGAACTCAGCGACAAGACGGCGCTGCCGCCAAAAGTAAAGTCATTGATTTCGCTGGCGGTGGCGGCGCAGATCCCGTGCAACTACTGCATCTGGTCGGACACGCAAGACGCCAAGCGCGCCGGCGCTACCGATGAGGAAATCCAGGAGGCGGTGGCGATGGCGGCGCTGACCCGCCATTGGAGCACCATCTTCAATGGCATGCAGGTCGATTTCGACACGTTCAAGAAGGAAATGGGCGGGCAATGAAACGACGCTGCGGTGGTCCGCGCCTGCGGGCCACCGCGGACCTGCCGTCATCCGGCAGCGCCGTCATCTTCGCCTTCGATTGTCATCCCGCGGGAAATGCCGCATTGAAAGTGCAATCGCAAGCATGGACGAGGCCGCAAATGGCGCCGGTCAAGGTCGACCCCGACAAGGTGCACGAATTCGAGGACGCCGAGAGCTTTTATACCTGGCTCGGCGAGCATCATGACAGGGAAACCGAGGTGTGGATCAAAATCCACAAGACCGGCTCGGGACTGAGGTCGATCTCGCCGAAGGAAGCGATCGACGTCGTGCTGTGCTGGGGCTGGATCGACGCGGTGCGCAAGGGGCTCGACGACAAGAGCTTCCTGCAGCGCTACACGCGGAGGACGAAGAAAAGCATCTGGAGCCAGATCAACATCGACAATGTCGCCCGGCTGATCGACGACGGCCGGATGACGCGGCATGGGCTGGCCGAGGTCGAGGCCGCCAAGGCCGATGGGCGCTGGGCGCGCGCCTATGCCAGTGGCAAGGACATGAAAATTCCCGATGACCTGCAGGCCGCGATCGACGCCGAGCCAGAGGCTCGGCAAATGCTCGAAAAACTCAGCGCGCAAAACCGCTTCGCGCTCGCCTTCCGTATCCACAACATGAAGACCGAAGCCGGGCGCAGGAAGAAGATCGAGACCTTTGTCGAGATGCTCAAGCGCGGCGAGACGATCCATCCGCAGGGGAAGAAGTAAGGCTGTTCATGTAACGAGCCGACAGGTTTCTTCCGGTTCAATGATCGCGATCCGCATTTACCATTCCGCCAACGGCCTCGCGCCATTTATATACAATCAGATCAGGAGCAATGCCCATCATTCGATCCCCGAATGCATCTGAAAGGCGCGCGTCGGATTGCCGTCAAAGCCAACCGCAAGTATACATGGGTTGGGGGACGATTTTATGAGCAACTCTCTTTGGAAGTTTATTTCTTCAATTCTGGGCGGCTTTCGTACTGCACGTGATCGGTCTGACGGCCGACGCAGCAACACAGGCGCGGCCCGAGCAACCGGCCTGGTCAGGTCGGCATGGCCTCGCGATCTCCAGCTTTTCTTTATCGAACCGTCGGGCAAGGATGTCGCGGAAGCGCTTGACGGCTGGACGTGGATCGGCCTGGACGGCCTGGAGCCGGCGGCCGTTTCAGCCTTTGGCGACATCTTCTTCCGCGCCGCTGATGGCTCGGTCCATCATCTCGACATGATCGAGGGGCGATTGTCCCCGATTTCCGCGAGTTGGGCGGAGTTTGCAGCACAGATGGAGGACGCCGGTCGCCGAGACGATCTGGTGTTGGCTGGTCTGGTGATCGCGGCGCGAAAAAGGGGAATGATCCTTGGCGCTGGCGAATGTTATGACTTTAAACAGCCGCCCGTGATTGGTGGTGAAATGAGCGTTGGGCAGATGGAAAAAACCTTCTTCGTCGTGAAGGTGCACATTGCGGGGCAAATTCACCGTCAGGTGAAGGATCTCCCGCCCGGCACGAAAATCAACAAGGTGACGATCAGCGACCGCTGACATCCCTCAAGCCTTGCGCTCCCAGCGGCGATCGGGCGTCTGCTGCCAGTAGGTCACCGCGTGGCCGGCGTCTTTCATCGTCTTCCAGTGCCTGCGGGCGGCCTCGACCTGGGCGGCATCGTGGCCGTCGAACAGGAATACGGCGCGCTCGTAGCCGCCAAGGTCCGGCGGCGCCGCTCCGTCCACCAGGAAACGTATCTGCGCCACGTTCGGGTTGACTTCGGCCGTGGTCAAAAGGATCGGCTGCTCGGCAGGATGGGCTTCGCGGTCGGTGGCGTGCGCGAGGAAAGAATCGTCACGGAACGTCCACAGATGCTGGTCGAGCGCGTCGCGCCTCTCCTCGGTGCCGGTCTGCACCACGGCGCGCCAGCCGCGATCGACGCTGCGCTCAAGAAGGCCGGGTAGCGCATCCTCCAGCGTCGATTCGGTCAGGTGATAAAACAGCACGTCGGCCATGGGTCCCGATCAGTTCTCGTAGTGGTCGCGCACGAGCCGGTCGAGCAGCCGCACGCCAAAGCCGGAACCCCAGGACTGGTTGATTTCGTTCGACAGCGCCCCCATGGCGGTGCCTGCGATGTCGAGATGCGCCCAGGGCGTGTCCTTGACGAAGCGCTGCAGGAACTGCGCGGCGATGATGGCGCCGCCATAGCGGCCGCCGATGTTCTTCATGTCGGCATTCTTGGAATCGATCAGCTTGTCGTATTCGGGACCGAGCGGCATGCGCCACAGCCGCTCCTGCGTCGACTGCCCGGCTGTCGCCAGGCGTTCCGCCAGTTCGTCATTGTTGGAGAACAGGCCGGCGTAGTGCTGGCCGAGCGCGACCATGATCGCGCCGGTCAACGTCGCCAGGTTGACCATGAACTTCGGCTGGAAGCGGTCATTGCAGTACCAGAGCGCATCGGCCAGCACGAGGCGCCCTTCCGCATCCGTGTTGAGCACCTCGATGGTCTGGCCCGACATCGAGGTAACGATGTCGCCGGGACGCTGCGCGTGGCCGTCGACGGCGTTTTCCACCAGCCCGATGATGCCGACGACATTGGCCTTCGCCTTGCGGGCGGCGAGCGCATGCATCAGTCCGGTCACCGCCGCGGCGCCACCCATGTCGCCCTTCATGTCCTCCATGCCGGATGCCGGTTTCATCGAATTGCCGCCGGTGTCGAAGGTGACGCCCTTGCCGATGAAGGCGACCGGGCTGTCCTTGGCCTTGCCGCCGTTCCACTGCATGACGGCCATGCGGGCGCCGCGCGGCGAGCCTTGCGCGACGCCGAGCAGCGACCCCATGCCGAGTTTCTTCATTTCCTTCTCAGCCAGGATCTCGACCTTGACGCCGAGGGCCTCCAGTTCCTTGGCGCGGGCGGCAAACTCGACCGGTCCCAGGACGTTTGCCGGCTCGTTGACGAGGTCACGCGCCAAAAGCACGCCGTCGATCACCGCCTCGGTCTCGGCGAAGGCCTTCTTCGCACCCGCCGGATCGGCGGTGTGGATGGTTATCTTGGCCGGCTTTTTCGGCTCGGCCTTGTCGCCTTCGCCATCGTCCTTGTCTTTCCTGGTCTTGTACTTGTCGAAGGAATAGCTGCGCAGAAGAATACCGGCGGCAAGGCTGGCCGCCTGCGCACCGCTTGACGAGGCGCCGACCACGTCGAGCACCACCGCCACGTCAGTCGCCTTGCGCAGCGACCCCGCGATGGTGCCTCCAAGCTTCGTCCAGGCGTATTCGTCGAGTCCCGATACCTTGCCGGCGCCGACCGCGACCAGCCTGTCGAGCGAGCTTGCCTGCGGCGTCAGCACTTCCACCACGCTGGCAAACTTGGCCGTGAATTCGGCCACCGGGAAGGCCCGTTCCAGCGTCTTGCCAGGATCATACGCCGCGGCGGTTTCGCTCAGGCCGCCATCATCCGTCGCCAGCACGAAGACCGTCCCCTTCCTGTTCGCGGCGGTCTGCGGCGCGGCGAATTTTGCGAAGGCGATCGAGGGTTTCTGGTTCATCATGTCCTGCTTTCGGGGAATGCGCGGCTCGCGCGAAGCGGTTGGAAGCGATCCGCGACATTTGGTCGTTTTCCGGCATTTGGCAAGACTTTGCCAAACGGGCTCCCCATATGGCACATGAATCGATGGCGATTCGTCGCGGCACGGCTCCGCTTTTTGGCCGCAACCTGTTGTTAACCATCGATGTTCGCCCTTTCTTATCCAATCCCGCCGACACTCCGCCCCAACGTGGCGCGCGATATGGGACGGGAACCGGATCGTCTGCCTGACAGAGCCCGACGCAGCCAGTTGTGCGGGCGTCGCCGGACGGCTACCCTTATCCGGTGGCATGATGCCGTTCGAGAAAATTGAGAAAAGCCTTCATGAAGGTCGTTGAACGCTACATCATGCGCCGCGCTTTCGTGGTCTTTATTGCAGCGCTGGCCTGGACGCTGGCCATTGTCTGGACCACGCAAGTACTGGCCAAGATCGACCTCGTCACCGACAGCGGCCAGTCGGCGCTGACCTTCTTCGAGGTCGCGGCCCTCATTCTTCCCTCGATCATTCCGATCGTGGTGCCCTTCGCGCTCGTGGTGGCGGTTGCCCAGACGCTCAGCGTCATGAATTCGGATTCGGAGCTCGCCGTCGTCAACGCAGCGGGCGCCTCGCGCTGGACCATCGTGCGGCCGATCATGATTCTCGCGGCCGCGGCCAGCGTCTTTTCCTTCGCCGTCGACAACGGCATCGACCCCTATGCGCGCCAGAAGAACCGGATGCTGGTGGCGGAGTCACGCGCGGATCTTCTGTCGCTGATCATCCAGGAAGGCACATTCCGCAAGATCGATGACGGGCTGTTCCTGCAGATAGGCGAGCGGCTCCCCGACAACCGGCTGGGCGGCATCTTCGTCGCGGATTCGCGCGAGGAAGGGGTCAACCTCGTCTATTATGCCAAGACCGGCAGCATCGTCGAACGCGGCGGCGAAAAGGTGCTGATGATGAATGACGGCGTCATCCATCGAAAGACGCTGACCGGCGACCTCTCGGTCATCCGCTTCACCTCCTATGCCTTCGACATGTCGGCCTTCATGGCGGCAGCGTCGGAGGTGACGCTGATGCCAAAAGACCAGACGACCCAGTACCTGCTCAACCCGAGTGCCAATGACAAGGTCTATCAGCAGCGCCCGAACGAATACCGGGCGGAGGTCGACCAGCGGTTCTCGGAATGGCTCTATTCGATGGTCTTCGCGCTGATCGCACTCGCGGTCGCCGGAGACGCACGCTCGCATCGCGAGGCGCGCGTCAATCCGCTGATCACGGCCATCGCGATATCGCTGTTCGTGCGCTGGCTGGGTTTCTTCGCCGCCGGCAAGGCCGGCGAGGTCCCGCAATATGCGTATATGGTCTACGGCGTGCCGATCGTGTCGTCGGCGGTGGCAATCTGGTTCATCGCCTCCAACCGGACGATGGAACTGCCAGTGGCCTGGGCAGATTGGCTGACGAATCTCGCCAGCCGGATGGCTGACGCCTGGAATGCCGTCAAGCTGCGCCTGTCCCGGCGCAGCGCCTCGGGCCAGGGGGTCAGCTGATGGGCTGGACGCTGGGACGCTATTTCTTCTTCCGCTATGTCACCATCACCGTGTGGTTCTTCATCGGCCTGCTTGCGCTGGTGTTCCTGATCGATTTCACCGAGCTTTCCGGCCGCACGACCGGCCTGCCCGGCTTTACCTACGGAACGGCGGTGGCCATTTCCGGGCTCAGGATGCCGATGATCATGCTGCAGACCGTGCCGTTTGTCGGTCTCTTCTCGGCGATGGCGACGCTGGTCTCGCTCAACCGCAGGTATGAACTGGTCATAGCGCGCTCGGCCGGCGTTTCGGCCTGGCAGTTCCTTCTGCCGTGCTGCATCGGAGCGCTGTTGTTCGGCGTCCTGTCGGTCGGTCTCATCAACCCGCTCGCCGCGCACGCCTTTTCCTGGTCCGAACAGATCGAAACGCAGTTGCGCTCGGGCAAGTCGAACACGGTGTCGGCCGACGCCGCGCCCTGGATCCGGCAGAAAACCAGCTCCGGAGACACCATCATCGGAGCCCGCGCCATCCTCAACCAGGGCCTGGAGATGGCTGACGCGGTCTTTTTCATCCTCGACCCGCAAGGCGATATCGTCGAGCGCAAGGATGCCGCGCGCGCCTACCTGCGGGACGGCTACTGGGAATTGCAGGACGTCAAGACCTTCAAGAACGGCACCATCCAGCCTGCGGCAAACGATCGCGTGCCGACCAATCTGAAGCCCGAATTCGTGCAGGAGCGGCTGGCGCGCCCGGAGACCATTCCATTCTACGACCTGCCGGGAAAAATCGAGGTTGCCCGTTCCTTCGGCCTCAAGGCAAATGCCTTTGCCATGCAGTTCGATTCGCTGGTGGCGTTGCCGTTCCTGCTCGTCGCCATGACGCTGATTGCGGCAACAGTTTCAATGCGATTTGCGAGGATGGGGCAATCGGCAACGATGATTCTGGGTGGCGTCGTTGCCGGGTTTCTGCTTTATGTCGTTTCGGTGCTGGTGAAGGCATTCGGCGTGGCGGGGTTCGTGCCGACTGTCGTAGCTGCCTGGGTGCCGGTCGTGGTAGCTATGTTCTTCGGGGTGACTTTCCTGCTATACAAGGAAGACGGCTAGTGAGGGAGGCCTTTTTGCCCAGTAACAGGCAGGCCGGTTTGGCGCGCCTCTATGCGGCGACCGCCTTGGCATGCCTGTTTGCATGCGCGGTTCCGCTGCCTGCGTTGGCGCAGGATGTCGGAGAGATGGCGACCAAGGTGCCGTCCGGCTCGCAGATGCTGCTGGCGGCCGATACGCTGGTCTACAACAACGACAACCAGACCGTGACCGCCGTCGGCGGCGTCCAGATCGACTATGGCGGCAACCGACTTGTCGCGCAGAAGGTCGAGTACAACCGCAACACCAAGCGCATGGTCGCAAGCGGCAATGTCGAGGTGATCAACAGCGACGGCACCAAGATCAATTCGGATCATATCGACATCACCGACGACTTCGCCGACGGTTTCGTCAACGCGCTCCGGGTCGAAACCATCGACAAGGCCTATTTCGCCGCCGAAAGCGCCGAACGCATGGGCGGCGTGCTGACCACCTTCCACAATGGCGTCTACACTGCCTGCGAACCGTGCGAGGACAAGCCCGACAAGGCGCCGACCTGGCGCGTGAAGGCCAGGAAGATCATCTGGAACGGCGAGAAAAAGACGGTCCGTTTCGAGAACGCGAATTTCGAATTCTTCGGCTTCCCGCTCGCCTACCTGCCGGCGTTCGAGATCGCCGACCCGACGGTGAAGCGCAAGAGCGGCTTCCTGATCCCCGGCATCGTCTTCAAAAGCGATCTGGGCGTGGGGGTGAAGGTCCCTTATTATTTCGCGCTCTCGCCGACTTACGACCTGACCGTCACCGGCACCGGCTTTACCAAGCAGGGCTTTCTCGGTGAGGCTGAATGGCGCCAGCGCTTCAACAATGGCGAATACAGCCTGAAGATCGCGGGCATTCAGCAGCGGGATCCCGATGCCTTCATCGATGCCGCCGGCCGCAATGTCGATTCGGGCGAGGCGGGCGATCCGAACAAATTCCGCGGCATGATGGGCACACAGGGCCAGTTCGCCATCAATGCGCGCTGGAATTTCGGCTGGGACGTGCTGCTGCAGACCGACAAGAATTTCTCGAACACCTACGCCATCGACAAATACAACGGGTCCGTTCACCAGTCGTCGGTTTACCTGACGGGGCTTGACGGCCGTAATTATTTCGACCTGCGCGCCATGCATTTCGAGGTGCAGGAAGACACGCTCGACAGCAACATCGCTGCGCGAAGCGGCCAGCAGCCCTGGGTGCTGCCCTCGCTCGACTATGCCTACATTCCGGATACGTCGGTCGCAGGCGGCCAGTTGTCGTTCAACGTCAATTCGCGGGTTATCCGGCGCGATGACCTCGACGAGACCTATTTCACCCCCTACTTCCCCCCTTCAGGCACCCAACGTGTGCGCGGCATCGAGGGCGAATCCGGCCGTCTCACCGCCCAAGCCGAGTGGAAGCGGTCATTTGTCACCGATGACGGGTTGGTGCTGACACCCTTGCTGGCGCTGCAGGGCGACGTCGACTATGTCAACGCGTCATCAGCATCACTCGCAGCCGTCAACCAGATGGCGACGAATTTGGGCGAGCAGGATGATATGCGCTCGTCTTTCGCCCGCTATATGGCAACCGCCGGACTCGAGATGAGCTGGCCGCTGCTGTTTTCCATGGCCAGCGGCTCCAGTCATGTGTTCGAGCCGATGGCGCAGGTGTTCCTGCGCCCGAACGAACAATATGTCGGCGGCCTCGCCGTGCCGAACGAAGACGCCCAGAGCATGGTCTTCGACGCGAGCACCCTGTTCGAGCGCGACAAGTTCTCCGGCTATGACCGCATCGAAGGCGGCTCGCGCGCCAATGTCGGCCTGCGCTATTCCGGCTCCTACATCAACGGCTGGGGCACCAATGCCATCTTCGGCCAGTCCTACCAGATCGGCGGCGAGAATTCCTTCGACGCGCCGGACCTGGTCAATGTCGGCGCCTATTCGGGCCTCGAAAACACCAAGTCGGACTATGTCGGCCTGTTTGGCGTCAGCAGCCCGAACGGGTTCGCCGCCTCGGTCAGCGGCCGTTTCGACGAGCAGAGCTTCGAGGTTCGCCGCGCCGAGGTAAAGGCCGCCTATTCCGGCCTGCCGGTGTCGCTGAGCGCCAAATACGCCTTCATCCAGGCTCAGCCGCTCTATGGCTTCACCACCGACCGCCACGAGGTCACGCTCGGCGCGTCCACGCATCTTGCCGAGAACTGGCGCGTGTTCGGGACGGGAACCTATGACCTGGAGGAAACCCTGCTGGTCAAGGACGGGGTTGGTTTCGCCTACAATGATTCCTGCTTCACCTATCTGATGACGTACTCGCAGTCGCGCGACCTGCACACCAGGGAGGTGACGCAGAGCGTCGGCTTCAACCTGTCGTTCCGCACCCTCGGCGATTTCGGATCGTCGAGCAGCGCCTTCGACACCACCCAGTAGCCGCGACATCGTTTCGCCGCATAGGGCTGGCAGGGACTTCACAAACCCCGAAGAAGGATGAAGTTGGGCGGACCGGGACAGAATTGGGATGTTTGCGATGAGGAAATACCTCTTTTCAGCAGGGTTGGCGCTGCTTGTGGCGGCGACATCCGTGTCGATGACCGTCATCACGCCGCCGGCTTTCGCCAGCGAGATCAAGTACGTCGTCAACGACATACCGATCACCAGCGGCGACATCGCGCATCGCGCCGCCTTCCTCAAGCTTCAGCGCAAGAAGGGTGACGCCGGCCAGGAAATGATCGATCAGACCTTGCGCATGGCCGAAGCCAGACGGCTTGGGATCCGCATCAGCGACGCGCAGGTCGAGGCCGCGTACCAGCGCTTTGCCTCGAGCAACAAGATGCAGCTCAGCCAGCTCGACGGCGTCATGGAAAAGTCCGGCGTCAGCAAGGGCCATTTCAAGGAGTTCATCCGCGCCCAGATGGCCTGGAATCAGGCCTTGAGCGCGCGGTACCGTTCCGGCGAAGGCGGCAGCGTGACCGAACAGGACGCGGTCAGGCGCATGCTCGACAAGGGCGGCTCCAAGCCGAGCGCCACTGAATACATGCTACAGCAGGTCATCTTCGTCGTGCCGGCGGCCGAACGCAGCGCGACGCTGGGCAAGCGCAAGCGCGAAGCAGACGCCATGCGTGCCCGCTTCAACGGCTGCAACACGACGCGGCAGTTCGCCAAGGGCCTGATCGACGTCACGGTTCGCGATCTCGGCCGGGTGCTGGCGCCGCAACTGCCGCCGGACTGGGCCGAGCAGATCAAGGCCACCAAGGTTGGCGGCGCCACGCCTACCCGCCAAACGGAGCGCGGTGTCGAGTTCATCGGCATCTGTTCGTCGCGCGAGGTGTCCGACGACAAGGTCGCCCAGATGGTGTTCCAGAGCGAAGGCTCCAACGACAAGGCGGCCGACGATCTCAGCAAGAAATATGTCGACGAGCTGAAGGCAAAAGCCCGCATCGTCAAGCGCTGAGGTGGACAGGGCGATGCGCGCGCTGGCGTTGAGCGTCGGCGATCCATCCGGCATCGGGCCGGAAATCGCGATTGCCGCGTTTCTGGCGCGTACAGCCGCAGCCCTTCCGCCCTTCTATCTCCTCGCCGATCCCGCGCTGATCGCCTCACGGGCGCGCCGCATCGGCGTTTCGCTGCCTATCGAGGAAACGACGCCAGCGCAGGCGACCGAGGTCTTTGGTCGCGCACTGCCGGTCGTTACGCTGTCTGCCGGCTTCATCGACAGCCCCGGCCAGCCTGATCCGGCCAATGCGGCGGGCATCATCGAAGCGATCGATCGGGCGGTGGCCGCGAGCCTCGCCGGCGACGCCGCGGCCGTCGTCACCTGCCCGATCGCCAAGAAGCCGCTCTACGACGCCGGCTTCCGCTTTCCCGGCCATACCGAATATCTGGCGCATCTGGCGGCGCGGCACAGCGGCGTGGAAGCGATGCCGGTGATGATGCTGGCAGGCCCCGACCTGCGCACCGTTCCCGTCACCATTCACATCGCGCTGGCCGAAGTGCCGAAGGCGCTGACCACCGACCTGATCCTCGCCACGACGCGGGTCACCGCCGCCGACCTCAGGGACCGCTTTGGCATCGCCAACCCACGGCTCGCCATCGCCGGCCTCAACCCGCATGCGGGCGAGGATGGCGCCATGGGCCTGGAGGACCAGCGCATCATCCGACCGGCGATCGAGATCCTGCGAGCCGAAGGCATCGACGCGTTCGGGCCATTGCCCGCGGATACCTTGTTCCATTCCCGGGCCCGGGCCGGCTACGACGTGGCGCTGTGCATGTATCACGACCAAGCGCTGATACCGGCCAAGGCGCTCGCCTTCGATGAAGCGGTCAATGTCACGCTCGGCCTGCCCTTCATCCGCACCTCGCCCGACCACGGCACCGCCTTCGATATCGCCGGCAAGGGCATCGCCCGGCCCGACAGCCTGATGGCGGCGCTGCGGCTTGCACGGCAGCTGGCCGACGCCGGCGCCAAATTCGTCACGCAATGAGGCTCAACTCATGAGCATGGATGGGCTGCCGCCGCTGCGCGAGGTCATCGAGCGCCACGGTTTGCAGGCAAAGAAGGCACTGGGCCAGAATTTTCTGTTCGACCTCAACCTGACCGGCAAGATAGCGCGCGCCGCCGGCAGCCTGGCGGAGACGACCGTGATCGAGGTCGGCCCCGGCCCCGGCGGGTTGACAAGGGCCCTGCTTTTCAACGGCGCGCGCAAGGTCGTCGCCATCGAGCGCGACGAACGCTGCCTGGCGGCCCTCGCCGAGATATCGGCCCATTATCCCGGCCGGCTGGAGGTCGTTTCCGGCGACGCTCTGAAGATCGACTTCCCGACGCTTGCCGCGACCGCCGGTGACGGCGGGCCGGTCAGGATCGTTGCCAACCTGCCCTACAATATCGGCACGGAACTGCTGGTCCGCTGGCTGACCGTCGCGGAGTGGCCTCCCTTCTATGCCTCGATGACCCTGATGTTCCAGCGCGAGGTGGCCCAGCGTATCGTCGCCGCGCCTGGCAGCGAGGCCTATGGCAGGCTCGGCGTGCTGGCGGGGTGGCGCGCGCAGGCCAGGATAGCGTTCGACGTGCCACCCCAGGCGTTCACACCGCCGCCCAAGGTGACCTCTTCCGTCGTGCATCTCGAGCCGCGCGTGACGCCGCTATGCGCCGACGTGAAAAAACTCGGCCGCGTCACGGAAGCCGCCTTCGGCCAGCGGCGGAAGATGCTGCGGCAGAGCGTGAAGAGCCTCGGCGGCGAGGCCCTGCTCGAACGCGCGGGAATAGACCCGACCCGGCGCGCCGAGACGCTCGATGTCGAGGAGTTCGTGCGGCTGACCAATGCGGTGTAGGGCCGCCGGCCGTCGAAGCGCGGCGAAATCTGATCCTTGTCGAGCGCATGCTTCGAACTACACGCCCAACACCGCTTTGACGCGCTCGCGCGTGTAGGGCAGATCATAAATGCGTTTTCCCGCGGCATGGCGGAAGGCGTTGGCGATCGCGCCGGCGGTCGGGCCCTGCGCTGCTTCCGCGACGCCGAGATAGGGCGTGCCGGGATTGTCGACGACATGCACTTCCACGCTGTCGGGAACGGCGCTGAAGCGCAGGATCGGATAGGCCGACCAATCCGCGCTCAGGATGCGGGTGTCGTCGAAATGGACGGCCTCGTAGAGCGTCCAGCTCATTGACTGCAGGATACCGCCTTCGGTCTGGTTGACGATCGAATCCGGCGCCACCGCTTCGCCGCAGTCGACCGCCGAAACCACATGCGAGATGGCGATGGCGCCGCTGTCGCGATCGACCTCCGCTTCAAGCGCGACTGCGAGATAGGCGGCGTGGTTCTTGTACTTGGCGAAGGCGAACCCCCGGCCGCGGCCCTCCGGCATAGGATCATTGCTCCAGCCGAATTTTTGCGCCGCAACCTCGATCACCTTCCTGGCGCGCGGATCCTTCATGTGCCTCAACCGGTATTCCACCGGGTCGGCGCCGGCCGCGAGGGCCAGCTCGTCCATGAAGCTTTCGATCGAGAAGACGTTGCAGTAGGCGCCGAGGCCGCGCAGCGACGAGACGCGCACCGGCATGTCGGCAACGAAATGCCAGTTCACCCGCTGGTTCGGCACGTCGTAGAGCGGGATGGCATTGCGATCGCCATTGCCGAGCGGCGAGATCTGCAGCTTGGCCGGATCCGGCGGGAAATGCTTCGCCACCAGCCGGCCGGCGATCAGCGAACCTGCCGTTCCCGGCCGGGTGCCGTGACTGTTGCTCCACAGATCATAGTGCCAGTTGACGATCTTGCCGCCGGCGTCCAGCGTTGCGCTGGCGCGCGTCAGCATGCCAGGGCCATAAGGCTCCCACAAATGCTCCTGATCGCGCATCCACTGCACGCGCACCGGCGTGCCGGGCAGCGCCTGTGCGATCAGTGCGGCGTCGGCCGCCGCGTCGTCGGCGCCATTGTGGCCGTAGCAGCCCGATCCCTCGGTGTGGATGCAGCGCACCTTTTCCGGTCCGACGCCGAGCATCTCGGCGATCGCCTTGCGGTCTGGATAGACGCCTTGAGTATGCGTCCACACCGTGATCAGGCCCTTGTCTGACAGGGCAACGGCAGCGGAGGGGCCGATCGACCCATGCATCTGGTAAGCGCGGGTGAACTGCGCCTGCAGCGTCTTTGCGCCGGCTGCCGTTTCCGCGCCGACCGAGGTCACGGTGCCGACCTCGGCGACCGAGCGTTCGAGGAAGGCGGGGATATTGTCCTGGTCCGGCAAGACCGGCTGCTCCTGCCACTTCGCCTTGGCGGCCATGGCGCGCATGGCCCGGACCGCCTGGAATTCCTGCCTGGCCACCACGGCCAGGAAGTCGCCGTCGCGGATCACCGCCACCACGCCGGGCATCGTCTTGATGGCGGCCTCGTCGACGCTGACGAGCTTGGCCGAATAGCTTGGCGGGCGAACGACGCGGGCATGCACCATGCCGGGAAGCCGCATGTCCTGCACATAGGCCTCGCCGCCCGTCACCTTTGCCGGAATATCGACGCGGGCGAACGGCTTGCCGATCGCGTGATAACTGTCCGGCGATTTCAGCGCCGTGTCGGCCGATGCGTCCACATGCAGCAAATCCGCCACCACGAGTTCGCCATAGCCCACGGACTTCCCGTCCGACCCGGTGATCCTGCCGCTTGCCGCCTTGAGCTGGTCGGCCGGAACGCCGAGCTTTTCGCTGGCCTTGGCGACCAGGATCTGGCGCACCTGCGCCGAGGCGTAGCGTATAGCGGTGCCGCTGTTCTGGATCGTCTGGCTGCCGGCGGTATAGCCCTCGTTCGGCGTGAGCGCGGTGTCGGCGGTGATGAGCTTGATGGAAGCCGGCTCGACCTCCAGTTCTTCGGCGGCGATCTGGCGCAGCGACGTCCTGGTGCCCTGGCCGAGCTCGGCCTTGCCGGTGAAGACGGTGATCGAACCGTCGGCATCCAACCTGATCCAGGCGTCGAGCGAGGGGGTATCGGCAAGGCTGCCCGGCAGTTTCTTGGCCGGGACCGGTGTCGCGGGCGTTTGCGCCGAGGGCGTGGCCTCCTGAGCCTGCACGGGGATGGTGAAGGACACGACCAGCGCGCCGGTCCCGGCGAGAAAGCCGCGTCGTGTCAGCTCGGGAAAGGTTGACGCGTTCATCATGCCCTCCCCGCGGCCGCAGCCGGCGCCAAGCCGGCCGATTTCGATTTCATCAGGTCGCGCGCGCGGCTCACCGCCCGCAGGATGCGCATATGCGTGCCACAGCGGCAGAGGTTAGGTTCCAGCGCCTGCCTGATATCGGCGTCACCGGCATCGGGTTTGGCCTCGAGCAGCGCCTGCGCCCGCATCATCATGCCGGCGATGCAATAACCGCATTGCGCCGCCTGCTCCTCGATGAACGCTTTCTGCATCGGGCCGGGGTTCTCGATCGTGCCCAAACCCTCGACCGTCTTGACCTCACGGCCTTCCACCAGCATCGCTGGCGTCAGGCAGGAGAAGACGGGCTTGCCGTCGACCATCACCGTGCAGGCGCCGCATTGGCCAAGGCCGCAGCCGAACTTGGCGCCGTTCAGCTTCAAATCGTTGCGCAGCACGTAAAGCAGCGGCGTCGCGGGATCGACGTCGACGTCGTGAGAGATGCCGTTGACGTTGAGATTGATCATCTGTCCTTCGCTCCTACATTGTCCGGGCCGCGCTCGATGCCGTCCGAGGGCCGGACGCTGACCTGGTATTTTCCGCTCCTGGTGTCGGCGATCCTGGCCGCCGCTTCCTGCCAGGCCGGCTTGCCGGCAAAGGCATCGCGCAGATAGGCCAGCAAGTCGTTCACCTGGTCGTCCTTCAGCGTCGCCGCGAATCCCGGCATGATCGCGCTCGGGCGTCCACCCGCCGCCGGCAGGCCGAACAGCACGGTGTTGATGACGTTCTGCGGATCGGGCGCGTTGACCGCGCTCGACAGATGGAAATTGATACCGCCAAAAGGCGGCGGACGGCTGCCGTCGTGGCAGGTGGCGCATGCTGCCTGGTAAATGACAGCTCCACGCGCCGCCGGCGTATCGGCGGATGTCGGCACCACGGCGGCGGTGGACGCCGGGTCGGCTGCGGCGCGGCCGCGGATAGCCTGCGCGGCTGCCGTCCGTTCGGCGGATGGTTCGCCCATGAGCGACATGACGTAAGTGGCCATGGCGTCGATGTCGGCATCGGGAAGCCGGCCGAGATTGCCCGTCACTTCGCCCATCGGGCCATTGGCGACGCCGTGGTCGGCATGCCAGCCTTGCCTGAGATAGGCAAACAGGCTGTCATGCGTCCATGGTATCGGCGCCGGTGAAGTGCCGTCGAGCGCAAAGGCCGTCCAGCCTTCCGCCTCGCCGCCGGCCATGTGCGAACCCTTCTCTTCCGCGCCGAACCGATTGCGCGGCGTGTGGCAGGCGCCGCAATGGCCGAGCCCATTGACCAGATAGGCGCCGCGGTTCCACTGCGCGCTTTGCGAAGCATCGTTTTGATAGGCGCCCCTGTCGAAGAACAGCAGCTTCCAGCCGGCCAGCACGAGGCGCATATCGAGCGGGAAAGGCAGCTCGTTCGGAGGCGGCTGGTTGTTCACCGGCTGGCGCGTCATCAGATAGGCGTAGAGCGCACGGTTGTCCTCATCGGAGACACGCGTGAAATGATCGAATGGGAAGGCCGGATAGAGATGCCTGCCCTCGCGGTCGACGCCTTCGCGCATGGCGCGGTTGAAGGCTGCCTGCGACCAGCGGCCGATGCCGGTCTGCGGATCTGGCGTGATGTTGGTCGAATAGATGGTGCCGAACGGCGTCGGCACGGCGAGCCCGCCGGCAAAGGACTTTTCACCGGGCCTGGTGTGGCAGGAGGTGCAATTGCCGACCGAGGCCAGCACAGCGCCTTTCTCGATCAACGCCGGGTCGAACGACGATCGTTGCGGCGGCTCGATAGGATCGATCGCCGGCTTCCACGCATAGGCGAAAAATCCGGCGCCGCAGACAATGACGATGACAAGAACGCCCAGCCAGAAGCGTTTCAAGATCTGCTCTCCCTCATGGCTACGGTGAGACGCCGCCGAACCGGCCGTTACCGACCACGCGCGCGCTCTCGTGCCGGAGAAACTAGGGGCGTTGCCCTCTTCGTCAATTGTCTGATTTATGTCGCCGAAAAATGCATCTGGCGCGACCTGCTCGGGCACATCGTTTAGTGCCTGCCGGCCTTCGACTTGTCCGCCGGCCCATCTTTATGGGCAGAGGAAAGTGCTAGCTCGTCTTCTCGTCCAACAGTCCCGAGACGAAGTCGAAGAGCCCGGGCCGACGATCGCGCCGCAACCGCTCGGCGACAACGATGCCGCGCACTTCGGCGAAGGCGCGATCGAGGTCATCGTTGACGATGACGAAATCATATTCCTTCCAGTGCTCGATCTCGTTGCGCGCGTTCTTCAGCCGCGTCTCGATCACTGCTTCCTGGTCCTCGGCGCGGCGCTTCAGCCTTGCCTTCAACTCCTTCATCGAGGGCGGCAGGATGAAGATCGAGACGATGTCGGCGCGCATCTTCTCCTTGAGCTGCTGGGCGCCTTGCCAATCGATGTCGAACAGCATGTCGCGCCCTTGAGCGAGCGCAAGTTCCGCAGGTTCGCGCGGTGTCGCGTAGCAATTGCCATGCACCTCCGCCCATTCGAGCAGGGCGTCCGAATCGCGCAGCCGCTCGAACTCGCGCATGGTGCGGAAATGATAGTGAACGCCTTCGATCTCCGAGCCGCGGCGCGGCCTGGTGGTGACGGAGACCGAGAGTTCAAGGCTGGAATCGCTTTCCAGAAGGTTGCGCGCAATCGTCGACTTGCCGGCGCCCGACGGCGACGACAGCACGAGCATCAGGCCCCGGCGGCGAATGCGGGACCCCAAATCCCTGGCGACCATCGGCTACTCCAGATTCTGGACCTGTTCACGGAATTGATCGACCACGGCCTTCAGTTCCAGTCCGATGGCGGTGACCGCGGCGGCGTTCGATTTCGAGCACAGCGTATTCGATTCGCGGTTAAATTCCTGTGCCAGAAAATCGAGCTTGCGGCCGACGGCGCCGCCGCCGGAAAGCAATGCCCGACCCGACGCCACATGCGTCTTCAAGCGGTCGATCTCCTCGCGAATGTCCGCCTTGGTGGCGAGGAAGGCGGCTTCCTGGTGCAAGCGGCCGGCGTCGAGATTGGCCGAAGCATCCATCAAGAGCCGCACCTGTTCGGCGAGGCGTTCGCGGATCGCCGCCGGTTCGCGCGACGGATCCGCTTCGGCGCCCAGCGTCAGCGCTTCTATGGCGTCGATATGGCCCAGCAGAAGCGTGCGAAGTGCCGCGCCCTCACCCTGGCGGGACCGCTCCAGCCCCTCCAGCGCCGCCTCAAGGGCCGCCATGACGGCGTTGTCGAGCGCTGTCCTTACATCCTCGGTTTCGGTGGTCTCGGGAATTTCGAGCACGCCGCGCAGCGACAACAGTCCGTCGGCGGTCGCAGGAGCAACGCCAAATTGTTCTTCGATCCGCTTGGCGAGCCCGGCCAGGTCCTTGAGGAAGGCCTCGTTGACAACGGGCTGGGACTGCATTCCGACGGCGCGCGTGATGGTCAGCGTCGCCTGAAAATTGCCGCGCGCGAAACGTTTCTGAAGCGTCTGCCTGATGGCCGGCTCCAGCCGCTCAAAACCCTGCGGCAGCCGCAGCCGCACCTCGACGCTCTTGCCGTTGACGGATTTGACCTCCCAGGCAATCGAGGTGCCGTCATGTTCGGCGACAGCACGCGCAAATCCGGTCATGCTCTGCAAATTCATCGTGCCTGCATACCCCCTGGCGCGTACTGCGGATACTGCTTGACCCGGCTTCGCGCACCTTCAGAAAGCCGAAATGCCCGCCTGCCAACCGGCTTGCGAGGCGCTCCGATAAAATCCAACGCTCCTGCCTTCAACCAGCGTGGACGAGTTGGAAAACCGTGCGCCGCTACTGGGCCGCCCCCGCGTCGCCGTCAATGGGAGCGTCGGTCTGCCCCTCCACCTTGGCATCAGCCTTGGCCGCGTCGTCGACTTGCTTCTTCTGCTGGGCTCGATAGCGCGCGACGTTCTCATTGTGCTCGTTAAGCGTGGCGGCGAAGACGTGTCCGCCTGTGCCGTCGGCAACGAAATAGAGGTCGTCGGTCTTTGATGGATTGGCTACCGCCTCCAGCGCCGCGCGGCCGGGATTGGCGATCGGCGTCGGCGGCAGGCCGTTGATCACATAGGTGTTGTAGGGCGTCGGCTTCTGGATGTCCGACTGATAGATAGGCCGGTCGGCGGGTTTGCCCTTGCCGCCGAACAGACCGTAGATGATGGTCGGATCGGATTGCAGGCGCATGCCCTTGGCCAGCCGGTTCAGGAAGACCGCGGCGACGCGCGAACGCTCATCGCCCTTGCCTGTTTCCTTCTCGACGATCGAGGCCAGCGTGACGAACTCATCAATGCTGGCGAGCGGCAGGTCGGCGGCGCGCCGCTGCCAGACCTCCTCGACAAGCTTCTTCTGGTCGGCCAGCAGCTTGTCGATCATCTGCTGGCGCGTGGCGCCGCGCGTGAAGCGCAGCGTATCGGTGGCGAGGCTGCCCTCTGGAGGCACGGTGGCCGGCATGTCGCCGCTCAAGGCGGGCTCGCCTGCGATGCGCGCCAGCGCCTGCTCGACGGTCAGCCCTTCGGGAATGGTCAGCGAGTACATGACCGACTTGCCGCTCTTCAGCAATTCCATGATGTCGCGCATGGACGCCCTGGGTTTGATCTCGTATTCGCCGGCCTTCAGCGCCGAATCATTGCCGAAGGCGCGCACGCCAAGACGGAATATGCGGGCGTCGCTGATCAGGCCGCGCCGCTCGAGCTGGTCGGCGATATCCTGGACGCCGGTGTTCGGCTTGACCAGGAAGGTGTCGCCATTAGCCGATGGGCCGGGCTCGGTGAATTCCTGCTTGCCGAAGTAAAGCGCGATACCCGCCGCCAGAACCATCAGCATCACCAAGGAGATGACGAAGTTCATGAACACGACGACCTGACTGCGCGAAGCACGCGAGCGCTTCGGCGGCGGCGTGCCGGCCTCCGGACGCAAGGCTTCGGCGGCTGTCTTCGGCACGATCGGCCCCGATGTCGCCTGCCCTTGCCCGAACTCTCCGTTGCCGGCCGGATTTGTGTTCATTTCGCCCTACCGTTTGATCTCTCAACGAATCCCCTGCGGCAGAGTAGGGGCGAATATGGCAAAATTGACGACACGCCGAAGCGCCGTCCGGCAGGCGGACGGTCAGCCATTGTAGCGCTGGAAGACCAGTGAAGCGTTGGTGCCGCCGAAGCCGAAGGAATTGGACAACGCCACGTCGATCTGGCGGGCACGCGGTTTGTTCGGCACCAGGTCGATCGCGGTTTCACGTTCCGGATTGTCAAGGTTGATGGTTGCCGGCGCGATGTTGTCGCGGATGGCGAGGATCGAAAAGATCGCTTCGGCAGCCCCTGCCGCGCCGAGGAGATGGCCGATCGACGATTTGGTCGACGACATCGAAATCTTCGATGCGGCGTTGCCGACCAGCCGCTCGACGGCGCCGAGCTCGATCGTGTCGGCCATGGTCGAAGTGCCGTGCGCGTTGATGTAATCGACATCGGCGGGCGTCAGCTTTGCCCGGTTCAACGCCGCCGTCATGCAACGGAATGCGCCGTCGCCGTCTTCAGCCGGTGCGGTGATGTGATAGGCGTCGCCGGTCAGGCCGTAGCCGGTCACCTCCGCATAGATTTTCGCGCCGCGTGCCTTGGCATGCTCGAGTTCTTCAAGCACGACGACGCCGGCGCCCTCGCCCATGACGAAGCCGTCGCGATCACGGTCATAGGGCCGCGACGCCGTTTGCGGCGCGTCGTTGCGCTCGGTCGAGAGCGCGCGGCAGGCAGCGAAGCCAGCGATCGACAGTCGCGTCACCGGCGCTTCGGCGCCGCCGGCGACCATGACGTCGGCATCGCCCCAGATGATCAGCCGGGCTGCGTCGCCGATCGCATGCGCGCCGGTCGAGCAAGCGGTGACGACGGCATGATTGGGGCCTTTCAGCCCATGCCGGATCGAAACCTGGCCGGAGACGAGATTGATGATCTGGCCGGGGATGAAGAAGGGGCTGATGCGGCGCGGGCCGCGCTCCTTCAGGATCATCGCGTTCTCGGCGATGCCTTCGATGCCGCCAATGCCCGAACCGATCAGAACGCCGGTGGCGCACTGCTCGGCATGGGTCTTCGGCTGCCAGCCGGAATCCTTCAGCGCCTCGTCGGCGGCTGCGATCCCGTACAGGATGAAGTCGCCGATCTTGCGCAGTTCCTTCGGCTCGAGCACCGCCTCGGGATTGAAGGTTGCGTTGCTGCCGTCACCGCGCGGAACGACATGGGCGATCTTGCAGGCAAGATCCTCCACCTCGAACTCGGTGATGCGCTTGGCGGCGCTGCGGCCGGTCAGAAGTTCCTTCCAGCTGTGCTCGAAGCCCATGCCGAACGGCGACAGCAACCCAAGGCCCGTGACGACGACACGCCTCATCGCAGGTCCTCCCCGGTGATGACTGCGGAAAGCGTCAGGCCGAAGCCTTGTCGATGTACTTCACGGCATCGCCCACCGTCAGGATGGTTTCAGCCGCGTCGTCGGGGATCTCGACGCCGAATTCTTCTTCGAACGCCATGACGAGTTCGACCGTGTCGAGACTGTCGGCGCCCAGATCATCGATGAAGCTCGCCTGCTCCGTCACCTTGTCGGCATCGACGCCCAGGTGCTCGATGACAATCTTCTTGACGCGCTCTGCGGTGTCACTCATTTGGGGCATCCTCGTCTTTTGGTTGTCTGTCTTCGTTAGCGGGCGGAATGCCGCTAATCAAGCTGAAAGATGGTCCCGCCGGAAACGCAATGGCCGCAGACCGGTTTTTGCCCGAACCGCCGGGTTGCGGGCCGCATTACACGAAAAATCGTGGGCGTCCAAGCCGAAATGGTCGCTTTTCACAGCCCGCCCAGGCGTTGCCTGTCGCCGTCTCAAAGCCACCGCGAATGCCCGGGCCCGGCCCGAAATGCATGCTTTGGCCGACCCGATCAGATCATCGCCATACCGCCGTTCACATGGATGGTTTGACCGGTGACGTAGCCGGCCTCGTTGGAGGCAAGATAGGCGACGGCGGACGCCACTTCGGCGCTGGTGCCCATGCGGCGCGTCGGGATCGCGGCCATGATCGCCTCCTTCTGCTTGTCGTTGAGCTTGTCGGTCATCGCCGATTCGATGAAGCCCGGGGCGACACAGTTGACGGTTATGCTGCGGGTGGCGATCTCCTGCGCCAGCGATTTGGAAAAGCCGATCATGCCGGCCTTGGAGGCGCAGTAGTTGGTCTGGCCGGGATTGCCGGTGACGCCGACCACCGAGGTAATGTTGATGATGCGGCCGTGGCGACGGCGCATCATCGGATGGGTCAACTCACGCGTCAGCCTGAACACGGCCGTCAGGTTGACTTCGAGCACGCTGTCCCAGTCGGCGTCCGACATGCGCACGAACAGTCCGTCCTTGGTGATGCCGGCATTGTTGACCAGGATGTCGACGCCCTCGAGATCGGCCTCCGCTTTCTGGCCGAGCGCCTTGACCTCGTCGCGGTTCGACAGGTCGGCCGGAAACAGCTTCACCCGGTCGCCAAGTTCGGCGGCCAGCGCCTCCAGTTTCTCGATGCGCGTGCCGTGCAGGCCGACGACGGCGCCCTGCGCATGCAACACCCTGGCGATCGCCTCGCCGATGCCTCCCGACGCGCCGGTGACAAGTGCCTTGCGGCCGGTCAGTTCGAACATGTGTTTTCCTCTTTGGTTTCGGAAGCTCAGCGAGCAACCTTATCTGTATACGTCGTGCCGGTGTCCGATTGCCATCATCAACGGAATATCTTCAGCGATACAAGCCGCGCCATCAATTCACACGCGGCGCTTCACCCGAGCGCCGCCAATGCGGCCTCGACCTCCGCCGCGGTTCCGACCGATCGCGTGGCGATGTCGCGGTTTATGCGCCGGGCCAGCCCTGAAAGCACTTTTCCCGCGCCGACTTCATAGAGCGTGGTGACGCCGTTCGCGCCGAACCACTCCACCGTCTCGCGCCAGCGCACGCGGCCGATCACCTGTTCGAACAGACGGCGCGCAATGACGTCGGGATCGCTGGTCGGAGTGACCGTGACATTGGAGACGAGCGGCACGACAGGCGCGTTCTTTGTTACGCCAGCCAGCGCTTCCCGCATGATCTCGGCGGCAGGCGCCATCAGCGCCGAATGGAAGGGCGCGGAGACCTGCAGCATCAGCGCCCGCTTGGCGCCCTTCTCGGTGCATAGTTTGGCGGCGAGTTCGACCGCCGCCCTGGCGCCGGAAATCACCAGCTGGCCACCGCCATTGTCGTTGGCGATCTGGCAGACCGAGCCTTTGGCAGCCTCGGCGCAGGCGGCTTCGACATCGGCCTGCTCCAGCCCGATGATCGCCGCCATGGCGCCTTCGCCGGCCGGCACCGCCGCTTGCATGGCATTGCCGCGGATGCGCAGCAGCCTGGCGGCATCGGCAACCGAGACGAAGCCGGCGGCGGCGAGCGCCGAATACTCGCCCAGCGAATGGCCGGCGACGTAGGCGACCTTGTCCTTCAGCGAGAAACCGCGTCCTTCCAAGGCCCTGATCGCGGCCAACGATACAGCCATCAGCGCCGGCTGCGCGTTGGCGGTCAGCGTCAGCGTCTCTTCCGGCCCTTCCCAGATCAGCTTCGACAGGTTTTCGCCGAGCGCGTCGTCGACTTCGCTAAAAACCCTACGCGCCTCGGGGAAGGCATCGGCGAGGTCCTTGCCCATGCCGACAGCCTGGCTGCCTTGTCCCGGGAAGGTGAATGCAACGGCCATGTGTGGGCTCCCAAAGCTCGGTTCTGCTTGCCTGATACACGAATTTTCCTGCCTGTGACGCAACGCGGCCTGCCAAGTCAAGCCCGGTTCGGCCCGGCCGCTCGGCAGCTTTGTGGGCCGAGTGCCTGTTCCAAAAGGCTTTTTGGCGATCACTCCTGATGAAAACCGCTCACGAATCGTTTGCTGGCTCTTCTTATTTCCGCCACAGGCGCTAGCTTTGCGTGACAATTCCATGACAATCGAGTGACGGGTCTGTCGCTGGGTGGGGAAGTTAAAGTGGCTAGGATTTCGAAAGGCGCAGGCAAAGCCGCGCCACAGTTTCTGGAAGACGATCCTTCCACCGGCTACCTGCCGGGACGGAAGTGGCCGACCATACGCTATGGGCTGACCAGCCTGCTGATCGCAGCCGTCCTGGTGTTCGCCATCGAATTGATCGTGCGCGGCGACTTCGGCGGCACGGTTTCCTTCTTCCTGCAGCCGCTCAAGCCGGGCTGGACCACGATCGTGGTGTTCGCCCTGGTTCTGATCGGCCTCGATGCCGTTTTCGGCCGCAGCTATCAAAGCCTGATGATCGTCGCGCCGCTGACGCTCTCGCTGGCTTTCATCGGTCATCAGAAATCGCATTATCTCGGCGATCCCCTCTACCCGACCGATTTCCTCTACTCCCGCCAGATCGTGGCGCTGCTGCCGCTTCTGGTGCGTGACCGCCCGATGACCGCCCTTGCCATGGTTGTCGGCATCGTCGCCGGCCTGTCGCTGCTCATCTATGGCTGGCGGGTCTGGCGTCGAAAGGTGCCGATACTCAGTCGCAAGGGCCGTCTCGCCCGGCTGACGCTGGCGGTGCCGCTGCTCGCCTTCTTCGTCTCGATCATGGACTATGCCACCTTCTCCTGGACCCGGGACCGGCTGCAGATCATCCCGATCATGTGGGACCAGAAGGAAAATTACGCCTCCAACGGCTTTGCGCTCGCCTTCGCGCTCAACGTGCCGATGGCGCATGTCTCGGCGCCGCCAGGCTATTCGGAAAAGACGATCGCGGCCATCGACAGGCCGCAGGTGACCGCCTCTGTGCCCCAGGAAAAGCCCGACATCATCGTCGTCATGAGCGAATCCTTCTGGGATCCGACCAAGCTGCCCGGGGTCACCATCACGCCCGATCCGATCCCCAACGTGCGGGCGCTGCGTTCGGGCTCCATGTTCTCACCCGAATTCGGCGGCATGACCGCCAATATCGAGTTCGAGGCACTGACCGGCTTCTCCAACGCCTTCCTGCCGGCCGGCAGCATCCCCTACCAGCAATATGTGCGCACGCCGACGCCGTCGCTGGCGACTTTCCTGAAGAGGGAGGGCTACAAGGCGCGCGCCATCCATCCGGGCACCAACTGGTTCTGGAACCGCGGCGCGGTCTATGCCGATTTCGGCTTCGACGACTTCAGATCGGAAGAGACGCTGCCGCCGATGCAAAAGCGCGGGCCGCTGGCATCCGACGCGGCGATGACGGACGAGATCATCAGCGAGGCCGATGCCAGCGATGCCCCGGTGTTCTTCTTTGCCGTCAGCCTGCAGAACCACGGCCCTTACGAGCCGAACCGCTATTACAACCCGACCCACACCGTGCAGGCGCCGATCAGCCAATGGGCGCGTGAATCGCTGCTGAGTTACACCGAGGGCTCGGCGGACGCGGACCGCGGTCTCGGACGCCTGGTCGAATGGGCAAAGAAACGCTCTCGCCCCACCGTCATCGCCTTCTTCGGCGACCATCTGCCGCCACTTGGGCCGGTCTATGTCGAGACCGGGTTCATGAAGGACAATGTCGCGCCGCGCAAGGAGGCTTCCGCCGAGGCGGCGCTGGAGCATCATCAGACGCCGCTGATCATCTGGTCGAACCGCACCGGCCCGGCCAAGGACATGGGCGCCGTCAGCCCCGCCTTCCTGCCCTATCACATCCTGAAAACGGCCGGCATCACCCACCCCTACTACACCGGCTTCCTGGGAGAGATGCGCGAACGCTACCGCGTGGTCGACCGCAATCTGCTGTTGACGCCGGCGGGAGAAGCCACGCCGGACTGGGCGCGGCAGAAGGAAATCGACCCGGCGATCCGCGATTTCCGGCTGCTGCAATACGACATGATGTTCGGCAAACGCCACGCGGCGCCCGACTTCTTCCCCGAAACGGTGGACAAGGTCGTCGCCCATATGAGCTGAGATTCGCGGCATCCTTCTGGATGCCGCCCAGCGGGTCGAGCGTTCAATTCGTCAGTTGCAATTTCGAGAATTTGTTGGCGATCTGCTGGAACACGTTCGGCAATTTGTTTGGATCGTTGACCGCGTAATAGTCGCTGGGATCCGAGGCGCAAGCGCTGTAAAGCGTGCGGTTGGCGGCGGTGTCGGATTGCAGCACCATCGTGTAGATTTCGGCGCCCTGGTTCTTCAGCTGCGTGCAGACGCTTTTGGTCCATCCGTCGACATTGCGCGCGGCGGTCGTCTGATTGTCCGATCCAAGCCGACCGGCAGCGCCATAGGCTGAGCCGGCAAGAAAACCATAGGACGTATAGTCGGACTTGGTCGTCTCGTTGCTGGCGCCGTAGACGACATTCTCCCCGTCGGTGAGCAACATGACGATCTTGCTCACCCCGGGCGTCTTCCAAGGCGTCCCCTCAACATAGGGCGCACTCGGCGACAACACCCGCTGGCCCCAGGCCAGGCCCTCGGAAACATTGGTGCCGGACCCCGCCCATGCAAGCATCTTGGCGGCCGCCTGGCGAAGCTTTGTAAAGTCTTCCGTCAAGGGGACGATTGGCGAGGGACAGGACCGGTTTGGCCCTACCGTCAGTTGCAAAGCGTTTGGATCGTTTGTGACCGCGGTGGCAATGGCGGTGTTCTGCGGCGCCACATATTTGGCGACCGTTTCAAGATCACCCCTCAAAACGCCGGCAGCACTTCCAAGCAAGCCGCTCAGATCTATTCCGAGAATATTCAGTCCGCCATTCTGAGCTAGTTTGGTCTCATCGGGGGCGTCGTCGATAAAGGAATTGTTGTAGTGATAGGCATCGTTTGAATAGCCGCTGGAAGGTCTCGTGCCCTTTCCCGGACTGTCCGGCGCGAAATACGGCACGAACAGAGTGTCGGGGTAACGTGGATCGGGCGGCGTATCGGCGATATTAAGGGCACCAGGGCGCGCCTCGACGCAGCCTTTCCAACCCGTATCCTCCCCCTTGTCGTCCTTCCACCCCGTCAACCTGGCGGCAGAGGCCGGATCTTTCATCAACTGCCTGAACAGCGCCATGTGATTGGGACGCTTGCCGTTGATGATGGGGAAATTGATTCCATTGGTGGATGACTTGCCGTCCATATCGATCCAGGACGGGTCGAACCCGTCGCCATTGACATTGACAGCCGTGACGAAGGGAACCAGCGCCACGCGGACCTTGCGCGTCGGTGATTGCGCCGCTTCCAGATATTTGAGCAGATTGTCCGTCGCTGTCTTCAGGGCAGCAATTTTGGCGCCGGCCATCGAGCCGGTGTTGTCCAGCACCAGCACGACTTCGAGCTGGTTGTTCGATTCGACCGCCGAGGCATCGACCACGATGTGCCTGCTCTGGCCGAACAGGAAGGCGAAGTTCAAATCGACGTCCGCCGAGGCCACCGCCTTCGTCTTGACGAAATTGACGCCCCTGTCGACGGTCAGCGTCGCCTGCGCATTTGTGAGTTCGCCATGTCCGGCTACGTTGGCCTGGAAATAGCGGTTGAAGGCGTCGGTGCGGGTGATGTCCAGATCGCCGAGATGCGAGGAGGCGAGATTTGCCGCGTCGAGCGCATTCTGCAGGTTGCTCTTGGCCCGCATGATGGTGGAGACATCGGTTGCGAAGGCCACCGCCGACAGGATGGCCGGCAAGCCGATCCCGAGCAAAAGCGCGAAATTGCCGCTTTTCGAGCGCCAGAATTTCTTGAGAAGCATCCTTACCCCCGGAAATGCCTAGCCCGTTGCTGACAGCGGGATGCCGCTTTTTGCGCCAGACATGATGAATCGGCGGTTGATGCCGGGGCCGCAACCCCATACAACCTGTCATGGTGGTTAAGGTCTGGTTTCCGGGAACCATGACGTCCCGTCGCCGCACATGCCGGTTTTTCCGGCCCTGCGACATCCGGGATTGCCGCTTGCTCTTGCCTTCCATGTGGATTGCTATATAGACGCCGCCAATCTGCCGGTCCCAGCTGGGGGCTGAACGGAGGGCCGGAGGTTTTCGAAACCTTCGCGTGAAGCCAGAAGCGCTTCCGCCTCCCGTGTCTCCGCTCTCGACCGTCTCGTCATGCTCCTTTCTTCCCCGCTCCTGGCGGGTCAGAGAAGTTGCAGAGGCTTTTGCCGCCGGGAACCGGGAGAGAAACGAAGAAAGGCGAAAAGACATAATGGCTCTTTACGAACATGTGTTTCTTGCCCGGCAGGACCTCTCGCAGCAGCAGGTCGATGCGCTTGTCGAACAGTACAAGGGCGTCATCTCCGCCAATGGCGGGTCCGTCGGCCGGGTCGAGAACTGGGGACTGAAGTCCCTCACCTACCGGGTCAACAAGAACCGGAAGGCATACTACACGCTGATGGATCTTGACTGCCCGCCGGCAGCGCTCAACGAAATGGAGCGCCAGATGGGCCTGTCCGAGGACGTGCTGCGTTTTCTGACCATCAAGGTCGATGCGCATGAGGAAGGTCCCTCCGCCATGATGCAGAAGCGCGAAGAGCGCTCGGAACGCGGCGGCTTCGGCGACCGTGACCGCGGCGACCGTGGTCCGCGCTCGTTCGGCGACCGTGATCGCGGCGATCGTCCGCCACGCAGCTTCGGCGGCGACGCCGGTGGCGATCGTGGTCCGCGCCGTCCGCGCGAAGGCTTTGAAGGGGGTGCAGAATAATGGTCGACATCAACCAGATCCCGACCCGGCGCCCGTTCCATCGCCGCCGCAAGACCTGCCCGTTCTCGGGCGCCAACGCGCCCAAGATCGACTACAAGGACGTGCGTCTCCTGCAGCGCTACATTTCCGAGCGCGGCAAGATCGTGCCGTCGCGCATCACCGCCGTCAGCCAGAAGAAGCAGCGCGAGCTCGCCAAGGCAATCAAGCGCGCCCGCTTCCTCGGCCTGCTGCCCTACGTGGTTCGTTAATCCTTGACGCGGGCGGCTCCGCCCCCCGCTTCTCTTCCACGGCGACGGGCGCCGCTGGATTGCACATCAAATCCCGAGTTGAGGTGAAAAGCCTCTAACTGCCGCGACAGGCAGGACAGCGACACCGGCGGCAACGCCCTTTTGCTTCCTGACCTGTTCCAGAGAATTCGGCACCGATCCCTCGATTGGTGCCCAACGAAAGGAACAAAACCATGGAAGTCATTCTTCTCGAACGCGTTTCCCGCCTCGGCCAGATGGGCGAGACCGTCAAGGTCAAGGACGGCTTTGCCCGCAATTTCCTGTTGCCGCAGGGCAAGGCGCTGCGCGCCAACGAAGCCAACAAGAAGAAGTTCGAAGGCCAGCGCGCTCAACTCGAGGCCCGCAACCTCGAGCGGAAATCCGAAGCCTCGCAGGTGGCCGAACAGCTCGACGGCAAGAGCTTCATCGCCGTTCGCTCGGCCGGCGAGACCGGCCAGCTCTACGGCTCGGTGTCGACGCGCGACATCGCCGACCTGCTGACGGCGGAAGGCTTTTCGGTCAACCGCAACCAGATCCAGCTCAACCAGCCGATCAAGACCATTGGCCTGACCAATGTGGCGATCGCGCTGCATCCCGAAGTCGAGGTCACCATCACGCTCAACATCGCCCGCACGGCCGACGAAGCCGAGCGTCAGGCCAAGGGCGAGACGCTGACCACCGCCGAGGCCATCTATGGCGACGACATCAACGACAATGCCCGGCCGGAGAACTTCTTCGACCCGAACGCCGAGTTCGAGGGCGGCGAAGAGAACGCCTGATATCGGCGCGGCGCGCCTGCCGGCGCGCCGCATTCGGCTTCGGCTTCAGTCAACTCCAGTCAAACTGGCAGCTCCAGTCAAACTGGACCAATGCCCGGGTTCGTCACCTGGGCATTTTTGTGCCAAAAGGAACTTTTCGAAACCCTATATATTGATGCAGAGTAGGACAGCCTGTCTGACCGAGAGGGGACATTTGGGTCATGAATATTCTGTTGAAACGCGTTCTCGACCGCCTGGTGCGCACAGGCAATCTCAAGGTGACCGGTCCCAAGGGCACAACATTCGTGTTCGGTGACGGCAGCGGCGAGCCGGTGCACCTGCACATCAAGACCAGGCACGCCGAGCGCGCCATCACCTTCGATCCGATGCTGGCCGTGCCGGAAGCCTACATGGATGGCGAACTCGACATCCTCGAGGGCGGCGTCCTTGGCCTGATGCGCATCGCTTTCCAGAACATGGGCAGCGGCGGCATCGACGCGACGTGGTCGAAAGCCATCGAAGGCCTGCGCCACGCCTTCCGCCGCCTGCAGCAGATCAACACCGCGTCGCGTTCGCGCCGCAACGTGCAGCGCCACTATGATCTGTCGGGCGACCTTTACCGGCTCTTCCTCGATGAGGACATGCAGTATTCCTGCGCCTATTTCGAGCAGCCCGACATGACGCTGGACGAGGCGCAGGCAGCCAAGAAACGCCACATCGCCGCCAAGCTCAGGCTGAAGGCCGGGCAGACGGTGCTCGACATCGGCTCCGGCTGGGGCGGGCTAGGCCTCTACCTCGCCAAGGCCTTCGACGTCGACGTACAGGGCGTGACACTGTCGACCGAGCAGCACGGCGTCGCCACCGACCGGGCGCATGCCCAGGGCCTGGAAAACCACGTCCATTTCGAGCTGAAGGATTACCGCGAACTCAACGAACGCTTCGACCGCATCGTTTCGGTCGGCATGTTCGAACATGTCGGGGTCAACCATTACCGCACCTTCTTCGACAAAAGCGCGACGTTGCTGAAGCCTGACGGCGTCATGCTCCTGCACACGATCGGCCGCTCCGGCGTGCCGTGGGCGACCAGCGCCTTCATCCGAAAATACATTTTCCCGGGCGGCTACATTCCCGCGCTTTCCGAAGTCATGCCGGCGATCGAGAAGTCAGGCCTCGTCGTCACGGACATCGAAATCCTGCGGCTCCACTATGCCGACACGTTGAAGCATTGGGGCCAGCGCTTCGCCGCCAACCGCGACAAGGCCAAGGCGATCTATGACGAGCGCTTCTGCCGCATGTGGGAATTCTATTTGGCAGCCTCGGAAGCCGCCTTCCGCTGGCAGGACCTGGTCATCTTCCAGATCCAGCTTGCCAGGAAGAACGACACGCTGCCGATGGCGCGCGACTATATGGTCAAATGTGAAAAGGCGCTCGAAATGCGCGACATGGGCCATCGCGAAGCGGCTCCGGTCGAAAAGCCCGCCAAGCCCGCCCGGCGCCGCAAGGTGGCGGAGTAAGAACAGGCCGCTTGCGGCATTGGCGCTTGCCATTCCCGGCTCCTGCCGTGAAAAAGGCCTCGTGATCGTCGCGGGGCCTTTTTCATGACCTATGTCCTCTATGCAGCCGCGGCGCTCGCCGAGATCGGCGGCTGTTTTTCGGTGTGGGCGTGGTGGCGGCTGGAGAAGTCGCCGCTGTGGCTGCTGCCAGGTTTCGTTTCGTTGCTTGTGTTCGCCTGGCTTCTGGCCCTGGTCGACACCAGCGCGGCCGGCCGCGCCTATGCCGCCTATGGAGGCATCTACATCGCGGCGTCGCTCGTCTGGCTTTGGCTGGTGGAAAGCGTGCGTCCCGACCGGTGGGACCTTGCGGGGGCGGCGCTCTGCATACTGGGTGCCTCTGTCATCCTGCTCGCACCACGAGGAGCATGAGCCGTGGAACTGCCTGCCCCGCTTCGACAGGCCGTCGACCGTGCCCTCGAAAACGTGCCGCTGCCGGTGCTCAGGCAGGCGGCGAAAACCCTGTCGGATCGCTATCGCGCCGAGACGCGCGACGGTCGCCTGCATATGGCGCAGGATATTGCTGTCAAGGCCTATCTGGCGACGCGGCTGCCGGCGACCTATGCCGCCGTCCGCGCCAGCCTCGACGCAGTGAACCAGGCCCGGCCGGAATTCGCACCGGAAACCCTGCTCGACGTCGGCGCCGGCCCGGGAACCGTACTTTGGGCCACGGCAGACCAGTGGCCCGATCTCCAACAGGCGGTTTTGCTGGAAGCCAGTGCTGCGGTGCGCAAGGTCGGCGAGACGCTTGCCGCCAACGCGATCGCTGCCCGGATCGCCTGGCGGGCAGGCGATGTGACCATCGACCTTGACGGTTTGCAGCCTGCGGATCTGGTCACCTGCGCCTATGTGCTGGACGAGATCGCACCGGCATCCCTGCCGAAAATGGTCGATCGGCTGTGGCAGCTCACGACGGACACGCTGCTGATCGTGGAGCCGGGCACGCCGGCGGGCTGGCAGCGTGTTCTCGCGGTTCGCCGGCAACTGATGGAAGCGGGCGCGCATGTGCTGGCACCTTGCCCGCACGAAGCCCCCTGCCCGCTCATCCCGCCCGACTGGTGTCATTTTTCGCGGCGCGTCGCCCGCTCGCGCCTGCACCGGCTGGCCAAGGACGCCGAAGTGCCATGGGAGGACGAGAAGTTCATCTATGTCGCGGCTTCGAGGCAGCCGGCGCCGGTCCGCGCGGCGCGGGTGATCGCGCCACCGAAGACCGGCTCGGGCAAGGTGGCGCTCAAGCTTTGCCGGCCGGACGGCAGTGCCGGCGAGACGCTTTTCAGCAAGCGTGACGGTGAATTGTTCAAGGCGGCGCGGCGGTCGGACTGGGGCGATGTGCTCGATACAGTCCTGCGGGTTGCGCGATGATTGTTCTTGCTTTGTTCCAAGCCATCGCGTAGAATCACCACCTTGTCGAGTCAACTGGAATCAGGGCACGGGAATACTGTCCTGTGGACGGTTTTTTGTTTCTGTGAACAGTGGGCATCAAATCTGCTTGGGTGATAACTGTTGCAGATAAGTCAGCACTCAATTTTCCGATTCTGATATCGAGAGACCGGGATCGAAATCGGGGACATCATGGCAGAGGCAGCGCGGAAATTCGGCGTAGCGGAGCAACCGCTCTATCGCGAGGCGCCGAACAACATCGAGGCGGAACAGGCGCTGCTCGGCGCGATCCTCGTCAACAACGATGCCTTCTATCGCGTCTCCGACTTCCTGAAGGCCAGCCACTTCTACGAACCCCTGCATCGCAAGATCTTCGAGGTCGCGGCCGAGCTGATTCGCATGGGCAAGGTGGCGACGCCGATCACGCTGAAGACCTTCCTGCCGGCCGACGAGAAGGTCGGCGACATGACGGTGGCGCAATATGTCGTGCGGCTGGCGGTCGAAGCCGTCACGGTCGTCAATGCCACGGATTACGGCCGCGCCATCTATGACCTTGCGACGCGCCGCGCCCTGATCACCGTCGGCGAGGACATGGTCAACATCGCCTATGACGCGCCGGTCGACATGTCGCCGTCCGAGCAGATCGAGGATGCCGAACGACGCCTGTTCGAGCTGGCCGAAACCGGGCGCTATGACGGCGGCTTCGAGAGCTTCACCGATGCGGTCAAGACCGCGGTCGATATGGCCAATGCCGCCTATATGCGCGACGGGCACCTGTCGGGGCTGGCCACCGGCATGCGCGACCTCGACCGCCGCATGGGCGGCCTGCAATCGTCGGATCTGATCGTCCTTGCCGGCCGTCCGGGCATGGGCAAGACGTCGCTCGCCACCAACATCGCTTTCAACGTCGCCGAGGCCTATGTGCCGGCGCAGCAGGCCGACGGGTCGTTCAAGGCGGCGAATGGCGGTGTCGTCGGCTTCTTCTCGCTCGAAATGTCGTCGGAACAGCTCGCGACCCGTATCATCTCCGAACAGACGGAAATCTCCTCCTCGAAGATCCGCCGCGGCGAGATCACCGAAATGGACTTCGAAAAACTGGTCGCCTGTTCGCAGACCATGCAGAAGATCCCGCTGTTCATCGACCAGACCGGCGGCATCTCGATCGCCCAGCTCTCGGCCCGCGCCCGGCGCCTGAAGCGCCAGCGCGGCCTCGATCTCATCGTCATCGACTATATCCAGCTGATGCAGGGCTCCAGCGCCAGGGCCTCGCAGAACCGCGTGCAGGAAATCACCGAGATCACCACCGGCCTCAAGGCACTGGCCAAGGAGCTCGCGGTGCCGATCATCGCGCTGTCGCAGCTCTCGCGTCAGGTCGAAAGCCGCGACGACAAGCGCCCGCAGCTCTCGGACTTGCGCGAATCCGGCTCGATCGAGCAGGACGCCGACGTCGTGATCTTCGTCTATCGCGAGGAATATTACCTCAAGAACCGCGAGCCGAAGCTCGGCACCGACGAGTACATCAAGTGGGAAAACGAGATGAACGAGATGCGCGGCAAGGCCGAGGTAATCGTGGCCAAGCAGCGTCACGGACCGACGGGCACGGTCACGCTCGCCTTCCACGGCGAATTCACCCGCTTCTCGGATCTGGCGGAGGAACATCATATCGCGGAAAGGTTTGAGTAGAAGCTTGTTCGCGACCGCAAGAAAGTCATTGGGTCAAAGCGCTCTACGGCGCGGCCGTAGGGTGCTTGCCTTCTGCAATTGGCGGACGACGCACCTTCATGGCTAAATCCCGCGTCCAGTTCATCTGCCAGAACTGCGGATCGGTGCATCAGCGCTGGGCCGGCAAATGCGATGCCTGCGGCGAATGGAACACGCTGGTGGAGGAAGGCACGTCCGGCGGCATCGGTTCCGGGCCGGCCAATACGCGCAACGCCCGCAAGGGCCGCGCGGTGGTGCTGACCACGCTTTCCGGCGATATCGAGGACGCGCCGCGCATCGTGTCGGGCATCGGCGAACTCGACCGCGCCACCGGCGGCGGCTTCGTGCGCGGCTCGGCGCTGCTGGTCGGCGGGGATCCTGGTATCGGCAAGTCGACGCTGCTCACCCAGGCTGCGGCCGCCCTTGCCTCTCGAGGCCACCGCATCGTCTATGTCTCGGGTGAAGAGGCGGTCGCCCAGATCAGGCTGCGCGCGCAGCGCCTCGGCGTCGCCTCGACGCCCGTGGAACTGGCGGCCGAGACCAATGTCGAGGATATCCTTGCCACGATCGCCGATGGCAAGCGGCCGGACCTGGTGATCCTCGATTCCATCCAGACGCTGTGGACCGACCTTGCCGATTCAGCGCCCGGCACCGTCACCCAGGTGCGTGCCGCCGCCCAAGCGATGATCCGCTATGCGAAATCCACGGGTGCTGCGATCGTGCTCGTCGGCCATGTCACCAAGGAAGGCCAGATCGCCGGCCCGCGCGTCGTCGAGCACATGGTCGACGCCGTGCTCTATTTCGAGGGCGAAGGCGGCCATCACTACCGTATCCTGCGCACCGTCAAGAACCGTTTCGGCCCGACCGATGAGATCGGCGTCTTCGAAATGTCGGACAAGGGCCTGCGCGAGGTTGCCAATCCGTCCGAGCTTTTCCTCGGCGAGCGCCATGCGAAATCACCGGGAGCGGCGGTTTTCGCCGGCATGGAAGGCACAAGGCCGGTGCTGGTCGAAATCCAGGCGCTGGTCGCGCCCTCCTCGCTCGGCACGCCGCGTCGCGCCGTCGTTGGCTGGGACGGCGCCCGGCTGTCGATGATCCTGGCGGTGCTCGAGGCGCATTGCGGTGTGCGCTTCGGCCAACAAGACGTCTATCTGAACGTAGCCGGCGGCTACCGCATTTCCGAGCCCGCGGCCGATGTGGCGGTGGCGGCCGCACTGGTTTCCTCGCTCACCGGTCTTGCCCTTCCCGCCGATTGCGTCTATTTCGGCGAAATCAGCCTTTCTGGCGCCGTGAGGCCGGTTGCGCATGCGCAGCAGCGTCTCAAGGAGGCCGAAAAGCTGGGTTTCGGAAGCGCGGTTTTGCCCTTGGGCAGCGAGGAACTTGCCGGAGGAATCGGGGCCGGCGCTTTCCAGCCCACCGAGCTCGCCGACCTCGTGGCGCGCATAGCCGGCTCACGGCGCAGCCGCGCCAACGACGAAGAATGACGGGTTCACCTGATGGTGAGCGACAGGGAGTGGGGCGACAAAGATGCCGATAACGCTGCTTGACGGAATTCTCGTCGGCTTCACCCTGGTCTCGGCGATGCTCGCCATGGTTCGCGGCTTTTCACGCGAGGTCCTGTCCATCGTATCCTGGGCGGCGGCGGCCGCGGCGGCATTCTTTTTCTACAAGCCCGTCCTGCCCTATCTGAAGCCCTACATCGACAATGAAAAGATCGCCATGGCGGCCTCCGCCGGTGTCGTCTTCATCATCGCTTTGATCGTCGTCAGCGTCATCACCATGAAACTCGCCGACTGGATCATCGATTCCCGCATCGGCGCGCTCGACCGCACGCTCGGCTTCCTCTATGGCGCCGCCCGCGGCATTCTGGTGGTCGCCGTGGCCCTGCTGTTCTTCAATTGGCTGGCCGGCGCCAAGGCTCCGGCCTGGGTCACGGAGGCCAAGTCGCGGCCGCTGCTGGAACAGATCGGCGCCAAGCTCGAAAGCCTGCTGCCCGAGGATCCGGAAAACGCCATCCTCAAGAAGCTCAATCCGAATCAGCCGGCCGCCGAAACGCCCGCCGCACCGGATGCACCGGCCACGGATGCTCCGGCGGGAGGGGACGATGCCAATGCGCCGGCGCCTGACGACAGCGATGCCGGAACGCCTCCCGCGGACAACGCACCGGCCAATCCGGCCCCGGCTGCGCCGGCGAACTGATGAGTGATCGGGCGCCGCCGAACAGGCGCCCAGGACTGACGATGATCGTGAACCATCGCCGGACGCGTTGCTTTCACGGCGCTATCGCCTTATATGGCGATTTTAGCGGAGCTTGAGCCCTATGGCAGACGCAGACGACGTGCTTTCCGCGGAAGCTGACGATCACTTCCACGACGAATGCGGCGTGTTCGGCATTTTCGGCCGGCAGGACGCGGCGGCCATCGTCACGCTCGGTCTGCACGCGCTGCAGCATCGCGGCCAGGAAGCGGCCGGCATCGTCTCCTACGACGGCACCCAGTTCCATGTCGAACGCCATGTCGGCCTGATCGGCGACACCTTCACCAAGCAACGCGTCATCGACAGCCTGCAAGGCAATCGCGCCATCGGCCACACGCGCTATGCCACCACCGGTGGCGCCGGCATGCGCAACATCCAGCCTTTCTTCGCCGAACTGGCCGATGGCGGCTTCGCCGTGGCCCATAACGGCAATCTGACCAACGCCATGACCGTGCAACGCGCGCTGCAGAAGCAGGGCGCGATCTTCTCCTCGACCTCCGACACCGAGACGCTTCTGCACCTCGTCGCCACCAGCAAGGAGCGCGATTTGAACTCGCGCTTCATCGATGCGGTGCGCCAAGTCGAGGGCGCCTTCTCGCTGGTGGCGATGACGGCCAAGAAGATGATCGGCTGCCGTGACCCGCTCGGCATCCGTCCACTGGTGCTGGGCGACCTCGACGGCGCCTGGATCCTGGCCTCCGAAACCTGCGCTCTCGACATTATCGGCGCGCGTTTCGTGCGCGATTTGAAGCCCGGCGAAATGGTCGTTGTTACCTCCAAGGGCATCGAAAGCCTGTTCCCGTTCGAGCCGCAGAAGACCCGCTTCTGCATCTTCGAATATGTCTATTTCGCACGCCCGGATTCTTCGGTCGAAGGCCGCAACGTCTACGAGGTGCGCAAGCGCATCGGCGCGGAACTCGCGCAGGAAAATCCGGTCGAGGCCGACATCGTCGTGCCGGTGCCGGATTCCGGCACGCCGGCGGCAATCGGCTTTTCGCAAGCCGCGGGCATTCCCTTCGAGCTCGGCATCATCCGCAACCACTATGTCGGCCGCACCTTCATCCAGCCAGGCGATTCCATCCGCCATATGGGCGTCAAGCTCAAGCACAACGCCAACCGCCGCATGATCGAGGGCAAGCGCGTCGTGCTGGTCGACGATTCCATCGTGCGCGGCACGACCAGCCAGAAGATCGTGCAGATGGTGCGCGATGCGGGCGCCAAGGAAGTGCACATGCGCATCGCCTCGCCGCCGACCAGCGCCTCCTGCTTCTACGGCGTCGATACGCCGGAAAAATCGAAGCTTTTGGCATCACGCATGTCGATTGAGGAGATGGCCGAATTCATCCGCGTCGATTCGCTCGGTTTCCTGTCGATCGACGGGCTTTACCGCGCCGTCGGCGAGGCCAATCGCGACAACGAGCAACCGCAATTCTGCGACGCCTGCTTCACCGGCCAGTATCCGACCCGCCTGCTCGATTTCGAAGGCCACGACAATGTGCGCACGCTGTCGCTGCTGGCGACGAGCGGGGCGTAGGATTGCCGCACCGCCAGTTGCCATAGCCATATTTCCGGAATCCATCGCATGACCCTAGACCTTTCCGGCCGCGTTGCAGTCGTTACCGGCGCCTCGCGGGGCATCGGCTACTTCATCGCCAGGGAACTGGCCGCCGCCGGCGCCCACGTCATTGCCGTGGCGCGCACCGTGGGCGGACTGGAGGAACTCGACGACCAGATCAAGGCCGAGCGCGCCAAAACCGGCAAGGGCGAAGCGACGCTGGTGCCGCTCGACCTTGCCGACATGGCCGGCATCGACCGCCTGGGCGGCGCCATCCACGAGCGCTGGGGCAAGCTCGACATTCTCGTCGCCAATGCGGGCGTGCTCGGCGTGATCTCGCCGATCGGTCATGTCGAGGCCAAAACCTTCGAGAAGGTGATGACCATCAACGTCACCTCGACCTGGCGGCTGATCCGCTCGGTCGACCCGCTGCTGCGGCTCTCCGACGCCGGCCGAGCCATCATTCTTTCGTCCAATGCCGCTCACTCGGCGCGCGCCTTCTGGGCGCCCTACGCGGCTTCCAAGGCGGCGGTCGAGACGATGATGCGCTCCTGGGCGCATGAGACGCAGAGCCTGCCGCTCAGGGTCAACGCGGCCGACCCCGGCGCCACCCGCACCGCGATGCGCGCGCAAGCCGTGCCCGGCGAGGACCCGCAAACGCTGCCGCATCCTTCCGAGATCGCCAAACGCATCGTGCCGCTGGCAAGCCCCGACCTGAAAGAGACGGGATTGATCTTCCAGGCCAAGCACAACCGTTTTGTCGCCTACCGGCAGCCGGAATAGCCGCATCCTTTTTATCGGAAGAATTCGGCTCCGGGCGGCGTTCCTCGAATGTATATTCGAAGCTCAAACCCCGGAGGACCGACATGCGCAGACTTATTCTCATCGCCGCCACCGCCATTATCTCCGCCTTGGCCGCAGGCACGGCCTTGTCACAAGATGCCAAGATGAGTTTCTTCGTCACCAGCGTCGGCTCGGGCAAAGGGGCAGACCTCGGCGGCCTGAAGGGCGCGGACGCGCATTGCGCCTCGCTGGCGGAAGCAGCCGGCGTCACCGGCAAGACCTGGGCCGCCTACCTGTCGACCAGCACCGAGGATGCGCGCGACCGCATCGGCAAAGGGCCATGGGTTAATGCCAAGGGCGTCAAGATAGCCGACGACGTCGCCTCGCTGCACGGTGAAGCCAACGGCATCTCCAAGCAGACGGCGCTCAACGAAAAAGGCGAGATGGTCAACGGCCGCGGCGATACGCCCAACCGGCACGATATCCTGACCGGCTCGAAGCCCGATGGCACCAAGATCGCCGACCAGACCTGCGGTGACTGGACCATGAGCGGCGCGGAAGGCGCTGCCATGATGGGTCACCACGACCGCACCGGGCTCGATGATTCGGCTGCCGCCAAATCCTGGAACTCTTCGCACGCCTCGCGCGGCGGCTGCGGCCAGGAGGCGTTGAAAGGCACCGGCGGCGACGGCCTGTTCTATTGTTTCGCAACGAATTGACCGGAACCGGCCTGCCCGCCACATCACGCGGCTGTGATGTGGCGGCGGAAAGCTGCGTCGCGGTCATGCTTTCGTCATTTCCGCGGAGTTGATAGGATCGTATCGGTTCCCACAACAAGCCCGGCTGGGCAGAGCAAGGAAATTCCCATGGCTTCGAGCGTAGCGTTGGTCTGGTACCTGGTAATCGCCGGCCCGCAAGGCGGCATGGTCGTGTTGCCCAGCACGTTCGACAAGCGCGAACAATGCACCGCCGCCATCACCGAATACCAGAAGCAGCCGGCCCCGACCGGCTGGTCGCTGCAATGCGTGCCGAGCGCCTCACCCTTCACCGACGAGGGCGACGCGGAGGAACCGTCAGCGCAGTAGGGCGCGCTGCTGCGTCAGCGCCTTGCGCTGACCGTCAGCTCCGGCTTCTGGTTGATGGTCTGGAACACCACGCAGTAGCGTTCGGTCAGTTTCAGCAAGGAATCGATGCGCTCCTGCGGCTCATCGGTGTCGAGACTGAAGTTCAGCCTGATTGCCCGAAAACCGACCGGCGCGTCCTTGGCGACGCCAAGCGTGCCGCGAAAATCAAGGTCGCCTTCGGCCTCGACCGTGGCGGCGCCGAGTTTGAATTCGAGCGCCGTCGCCACCGCCTTGAGCGTCACGCCGGCGCAGGCCACCAGTGCCTCCAGCAGCATGTCGCCCGAGCAAAGCTCGAGCCCCGAGCCGCCGGTTGCCGGATGCAAGCCGGCAATCGCGATAGCCCTGCCCGTCTCGACCTTGCAGGCGATCGACTGGTCATCGAGACTGCCTCTGGCCCTGAGCGTGATGAGCGCGCGCGAAGCATCGTCGCGATAGGTCTCTTTCAGCGGCGCCTGCATGGCCTTCAGTGCGGTGGCGTCCATTTCGCTGCCCCTTTCGACGATTGTTTCTGGCGCTGGCATGCGCCAACCGACCGAGATTTGACCCGATCACACCGGAAAGCAAACATTATCATCGCGTTGGGACACAGGCGCGCAACCACTATCCCAAATGGAGATTGAGGGACGAGGCCTCAAAACCGTTTGATCCCTGGCGAGTGCCATCGTTTTCCGATGACCGTCTCGGGTCAACGAGGGCTGGCGATGGGCAGTCGGGTTGTGCCGGCGGTTTCTCCTGATAGGAATTTTTTCTTGACGGGGTGAAGGCAGCTATGGTACATATCTCGTTATGGTGCTGAGTTGCGCCAGGGACCCGCCGCACAGGCGGGTTTATTCATTCAATGCTCTCTCAATAGCGCACCGAGAAGGCTTGCACGGAACCCGCTGACCCGGATTCGTTGTCCTGATGGCAGGCGATCCGTCTCAGCCGGACAAGCCTTTCCTTTGACTTCGATCGCATCGGCCATAGCTATGCGACAAGCGTTCTCGCGGAGGCGTCATGCCGTTCAAGTTGAAACTGATCTCTCTCATCCTGCTGATGCTCGCTGCCTTCGCACAGCCTGTCCTGGCTGAAACGCCGGAGAGGCCGGCGCCGACCGGCGGTGTGCTGTCGCTGCTGCCGACGCCGCAGGTCACCAGCCATTCCATCACGGTTGCCGGACGCAAGCTGGACTATCAGGCCAAGGCCGGCACGCTGTCGCTGCTTTCGGGCAAGGCCGACGTCACGGCGGAGATCTTTTATGTCGCCTACACGCTGCGGCCACCGGCCGACGCGGCAAAAACGGCACCACGCCCCATTACCTTCGTCTTCAATGGCGGCCCCGGGGCGGCCTCCGCCTATCTGCATCTCGGTGCACTCGGTCCGCGCATCATCACGACCGGAGCCGACGGCGAATTCCTGCCGCCGCCGCAAAAGATCATCGACAATCCGGACAGTTGGCTCGACATGACCGACCTCGTCTTTGTCGATCCGGTCGGCACCGGCTACAGCCGCGAGGCTCCTGGGCAGAACACCCACGATTTCTGGGGCGTCAACCAGGACGCCAGCTCGATCGGCGCCTTCATCCGGCTCTATCTGGCGCAGAACGGCCGCAGCGGCTCGCCGCTTTTCCTTGCCGGGGAAAGCTATGGCGGGTTTCGCGCGGCACTGCTGGCCAGAACGCTGCAGGAGGATATCGGCCTTAGCCCGAGCGGCATCGTGCTGATCTCGCCGGCGCTGGAATTCATGCTGGTGCAACCTGACGAATTCGAGCCGCTGCACTGGGCCCTCGAACTCCCCTCGCTGGCGTCGGCGCGGCTCAGTGCCGACGGCGTTACGGGCGAGGCGCTGCGGGCGCAGTTGGCCGCGGTCGAGCGCTATGCGCTTGGCGACTACCTCACGGCGCTGACCAGCGGGCTGGAGCAAGGCGGGCGGCTGGCGAGCCAGCGGGTGGCCGAGATCACCGGCCTGCCGCTCGATCTCGTGCAGCGGAACTTCGCGCGTATCCCGACCAGCCTTTTCGCGAGGGAGTTTGCCCGCGCGAAAGGCAAGGTGCTCAGCCCCTATGATGCCATGATCGGCACGGCCGACATCGCTCCTGAAAGCGCTCGCACCGCCGGACCCGATCCCGTGCTCGACCGCAGCGTTCCGGCATTGACCTCGGCTTTTGTCGGCTATGCCCGCGACGAATTGAACTACCACACCGATGTCAGCTACCGGCTGCTCAATGGCGAGATCAGCCGCAATTGGGACTACGGCACATCGCGGCAGGGCTATGCCGGCGTGATGAACGATCTGCAGCGGGCGCGCTCGCTCAATCCCGCGCTCGGCGTCGTCATCGTCAACGGCTACACCGATCTCGTCACGCCCTATCTGGCATCTCGCTATCTGGTGAACCAGATACCGACGCTCGCCGGTGCAAAGCCCATCCGCGTCGATGTGCTGGACGGAGGACACATGATGTATTTCAGGCCGGACGGAAGGCGGGCGCTCAAGGCAGCGGCGGCGGAGCTTTACCAAGCGACGCAGTAAGCGCCACGGGATACGCCGGAAGCGCGGTGCGACGAGCATCCGCGATACGCTGGCGGACAGACCCTCCTCTTTCCTGCCAGACAAAGGAGGCGGGAAGGAACTCCGCGGAGCGGAGCTCATCCTAGCTGCCGGCTGACTTCAACCGGCCTGCGGCGCCGAAGCGATCTCACACCCGGGGCTGTGACTTCACATGGGCAATATAGCCGCGCACGTCGCTGGCCGGGCCTGCATAGGCCTCGCCGAGCTTCTTCTCCATCGCGGCCATGTAGTCGCTGGCCCATTCGGGCAGGGCATAGTCGATGACGGCGAGAAATTCGAGTGTCGCCGCCAGGCGGATGTCGGCGATAGACGGGTTCTTGCCTCCAATGAAGGGCTTGCCGTCCCTGAAGAAGGAGTGGAACACCTCCAGCGGTTCGGAGATGGCGGCGATCGCCGCCTTCTGCGCCTCCGACTTCATGTCGGGATGAGCGTCGCTGTGGCCGACCTCGCCGGCATATTGCGGGAAACCGAGCGCCGGATAGGTGGCGCGCGCCACATAGGGATAGAGCGTGCCGATCAGGTAGAACATGGCGCTGTCGATCATCGCCCGCTTGGCAGGCGCCTTGGGGTAGAATTTCTCCAGCCCGTGCTTGTTGGCGAGATACTGCATGATGGCGCAGCTCTCCCAAAGCACCCCCCGCGGCAGGCCTTTGTCCTCGATCATCGGGGTTAGATGGGCCGGGTTACGCGCCATGAATTCGGGCGAACGCGTGCTGCCCCAGGCGTCGGCCTCGGCATGGTCCAGCCCGGCGGCGCGGGCAAACACCCGAACCGTCATGTTGTTGACGCTCGGCTTCAGCATGCTGATCATCAGGGCGGGTTTCTTCGCCGATTTCCCCTTGGTCCTGGACGCGGTCTTGCCGGCGGTTGCTGCTTTTGACGCCGGCTTGGCCGAAGGCTTTGCCGATATTTTTGGCGCCGGCTTGGTTGAAGCTTTTGCTGCTGGTTTCGCCCTGGCTTTTGGTGTGGCCTTGGCCGCCGGCTTCCTCGCACCCTTCGTCGCTGTCTTTGCCATGTGTTCCTCCCTTGCTTGTTCAAAAATCAATATGGATTGCGCGGCGTCCTGTCGGCCGACAATGTCGCGCGCGAGCGCTCGACCAGCGCCTGGATGGCGTCGGCCAGATGCGCCTCGGCGATGTTGTAGTCGCCACGCGCGACGCGGAGCTTGTGCGCTTCCATCAGCACGTCGGCATGGCCAAAGCCGGCCGGCGGCTCGAAACGGTAGGAAGCAAGTTCGATCAGCAGGCCGAGCGGATCCTCGAAATAGATCGAATCCATGAAACCGCGGTCCTTGACGCCGCTGTGCTTGATGGCGCGCTCGTCAAGCCGGGCGACCGCCTGCAGGAAGGTGACGCGCGACACGGCAAAGGCGATGTGGTGGACGCAGCCGGTGTCGGTCGGGGTGCGTCGCTTTACCGGCGTACGGGTCTCGTCGGTAAAGATGGTGATCAGCCGCCCGTCGCCGGGATCGAAATAGAGATGGCTTTCAGTTGCCTTGTCGAGGTTGGGCTGCTCGAAAATGAAAGGCATGCCCAGCACGCCTTCCCAGAAATCGATCGATGTCTGGCGACCGGCGCCGACCAGCGTGATGTGATGTACGCCTTGCGATTGCAGTTTCTGCATTGCGTTCTTCCCCCGATCTCGGCGTCTCGATGTCCGTAACTGCCGGCTGTCAGGGCCCGCTGCCATGATGCGAATGGCGTCTCTTATGCGAGCGCTGGCTTCCTGATCCGCACCGTTTCCCTGGCCCGCCGAGCCTTGCGCGCCGGCTTTGTGAGACGATGCTAAACCAATCAGCCGCGACGCGCCAGAAGTGGCATCAGGAGTCACCCTGCCCCAACGCAAGCATGGCGCTGGAGCAGCGCCTTGCAAGGTTTCGCCCCTATAGCTGGCGAGAGCGGAGCCGACAGGGGCCGGAGCCGTTTTCACACAAGGCCGCTTGCCGCATGGCCGACGTCGCCATTCTCGAAACACGCGAAAGGGTTCTCGCAGGTATCCTCCTGACCGGCGCCGCCTATTTGCTTTTTTCGACGCAGGACGCTTCGATCAAGCTGCTGGTCGCCGGCATGAGCGTCTGGCAGATCCTGTTTTTCCGCAGCATCACCATCCTGACCGCCTGCGCGGCGATCGGCGGGCGGCATCTCTATGCGGAGACGGCGCGGTCGCCGATCGTGTGGCCGATGCTGTTGCGCAGCGTCTTCACCCTGGCGGCCTGGCTCTGCTACTACAATGCGGCGCGCAGCCTGCAGCTCGCCGAACTGACTACCGTCTATTATGCGGCCCCGATCATCGTCACCGTGCTTTCCGTGGTGATGCTTGGCGAAAAAGTGCCCATGCTGCGCTGGCTGGCGGTGGCGATCGGCTTCGCCGGCGTCTTCGTCGCCTGCGATCCTGCCCATCTCGGCCTGTCCGTGCCGGTGCTGCTGGTTCTGGCCGCCGCTTTCCTGTGGGGCATCGCCATCGTGCTGTTGCGCAAGACAGCACTTGCCGAGCGCTCGATGATCCAGCTCCTGCTCAACAATTTCTATTTCCTGATATTCTCGGCGGTGCCGGCGCTGCTCTGGTGGCAGACGCCCGACTGGAGCGAACTGCTTCTGCTTGCCAGCGTCGGCGCGCTCGGCGGCTTGGCGCAATATCTTCTCTTCGAAGGCATGAAACGGACGCCGGCCTCGATCATCGCGCCGCTGGAATACACCTCGCTGTTGTGGGCCTTCGCGCTCGGCTTCGCCATCTGGGGCGACGTGCCGCGCCGCGAAGTGTTCTTCGGCGCGGCTCTCATCATTGCCGCAGGGCTGCTGATCGTGGGCGCCGAGCATTTCCGCAAACGGCTGTGATGGCCAGACTGCTGACACTACGATGTCAGGACAGAACCACGTAGATTGGCTTTCATGACCGACGTAGCAGCCGCCACCGACACCGCAGAACGGACACTTGGCATCATCCTGGTGTCGTCGTCGGCGGCGGTGTTCGGGCTGACCGGTGTGCTGACCAAATCGATCCATGCCGATCCGCTGACCATCACCTGCTGGCGCGGCTTCGTCGGCTTCATCCTGATCAGCCTCTATGTGCTGTGGCGCCGCCACCGCTCCGGCAACCGCGAAACGCTGCGGCTCGGCTGGCGCGGCTGGCTGCTGGCGGTGGAAGGCGCGCTGGCCAGCATCGCCTTCATCTCCGCCTTTAAATTCACCTTCGTCGCCAATGTCACGGTCATCTACGCGACGTCGCCTTTCATTGCCGCGCTGCTCGCCTTCCTGCTGGTGCGCGAGCCCTTCCGCCTGCAGACGATGTTAGCCGCCGCGGTCTCGCTTGGCGGCGTCGCGGTCATGGTCTGGTCGAGCTTCGGCACCGGCAATCTGTTCGGAGACGGGCTGGCGCTGCTGATGACGATCGGCAGCGCGCTCTACATGATCATGGTGCGCGCCTTCCGCGACACGCCGGCGGTCTGGGCAGGTGCGGTCTCGGCCCTGCTGTTGTTCATACTTGGCTGGTTCGTCACCGACCCGCTTGCCGTCTCGGCAAGAGACGCCGTGCTGCTCGTCGCGTTCGGCTCGAGCTTCGCACTCTCCTCGATCCTGTGGACGGAAGGCGCGAGGCTCATCCCGGCGGCTGAATCCGGCCTGCTCGGCTCTGCCGAAGTGCCGTTCGCCATCCTGTTTGCCTTTCTGTTCCTGGCCGAGATACCGCCCGTGGCCAGCATGATCGGCGGCGCGATCGTGCTTTGCGCGGTGTTCGCCCATGCCGGCCGCGACTGGCTGTCGGCAAAGCAGCAACAAGCGCCAGGTCCGTTGTGAAAGCCGAGCCCAAAAAAATTTGCGCAGTCACGGAACCATCATCCGGTTCAGGCATTGTTGAGCCGACGGACCACCCCCCGAGTCCCCCCAAACCCCTCGGTCCGTCCTACTCCAAGCCGACCGTAAGGTCGGCTTTTTCTTTGGCCCCGCGCCGGAAAACAGACCGCTGTCAGCCAAAAAGTCCTGGCAGTGCCAGGCCGGCGCCGAGCAGTGCGGCCAGATCCCGCGCCGGGTTCTCGGCATCGGCGCGCAGCCGGATGGCGAATTCGGCAACGGGCACGGGCGGCAGGTCAAATATGTGGGGTGCTTCGACAATCCCGGAATGGGCAAAGCGCGCGGTGCGCAGCGTCAGCGCAATGCCGGCATTGACCGCCGTGCGCAGGCCGGCCAGGCTCGCGCTGCCGGCCGCGATGCGATAGCGCCGGCCGGCCGCATCGAGCGCCGAGATTGCCGCTTCGCGGAAGCCACAATGCGGATCGAGCAGCGCAAGCGGCAATTCGTCCTGTCGCGCGGCCAGCCCTTTTTGCGAACACAGCCACACCATCGGCTCGCGCAGCACGCCGATTTCGTCCGGCGTCGCCGCCTGCCGCATGACGATCGCCAGATCCAGGCTACCGCCCTGAAGGGCTTGCGCCAGTTCGGCGGAGCGGCCGACGCGCAGCTCGATCCTGACGCGTGGATGGCTTTCGGCGAAGGCACGCAGCAGATCGGGCAAGCCACTGTCGGCGAAATCCTGCGTCGTGCCGATCGCGATGCGTCCGTCGGCCTTCGCGCCCTTCAGGCCGAGCCAGGCTTCACGATGCGCTGCAAGGATACGCCGGGCGTAGCCGACAAGCTCCTCACCGGTCGGCGTCAGGCCGCGACCCCTGCCCTGCGGCGCCAGGAGCGGTTCGCCGACGGCCTCTTCCAACCGCTGCATCTGCGCCGTCACCGCCGACGGTGAACGGCCGACAACAGAAGCCGCCTGCGCCAGCGAGCCGCCGTCGGCGAAGGCGAGGAATGTCCTCAGGAGGTCGGGATCGAGCGATTTCATAATTCGATATTATCGAACTATTATTTAAAAACAATTCGATTTTCATGACTCATGGCTGGTGGCATGGTTGCGTCATCGGCTGGCAGAGGCCGCCCGAACCAAGGAGAAGGACAATGCCCATCATCAACATCAGCGTCACCGGGAAGCCCGACGCCGCGCTGTCCGCCAGGATCGCCAAGGAGGCGACCGAACTCACCGCAACACACCTTCGCAAGGATCCGACCATAACGGCGGTTGCCGTCTCCTATCTCGATCCGCAGCACTGGTTCGCCGGCGGCACATCGCTGGCCGAGCATGGGACCAATACGTTCTGGCTCGACATCAAGGTGGTCGACGGCACCAACACCAAGCTCGAGCTGGAAGCCTATCTCAAGGCGATCTTCGCCGCCTTCGGGCGCCTGCTCGGGTCCGTGCACGAAGAAAGCTACGCCTTCGTCCATGAAGTGCCGGCCGCCGCCTACGGTTATGGCGGCAAAACGCAGGAATTCCGCTTCATCAGCGGGAGACTGAAGACGGCGTAAAGGATGCCGCTTTTGCCCGTCCCTTCGCGAGAGGCGGCAAGAGGCCTTCCTCATTGACCTTGCCCGCACATCGTCTAGGTTCTTGCCGAAGCGGCCGCAGAGCCGAGGTGCAAGGAACGTTGGGAGAGACGCGGCATGATCCTGACACTGGCGCTGCTTGCGGGTCTGGTCGTGGCCTGGCTGCTGATCGGCGTGGTGGAAAAGTTCCGCCTCGGCCTGCGCTTTGCCCAGGCGCTGCTCTACGTGCCGTTCAAGCTCGCCTACCGGATCAGCGACAGCCGCATCGCGATCGCGCGCGACGCGGCGGCGCCAGTCATCTATGTCATTTCACATCAGTCGCACTTCGAACCGGCGCTGATGCTGTCGCTGCTGCCTGACGACACGCTGCACATACTCGATGGAGCCTCGGCCAAGGCGCCATGGCTGGAGCCGTGGCGCGAGCTTGGCCGCACCATTGCCTTCAACGCCGAGCACGTCTTCGTCAGCCGCAGGCTGGTGCGCGTGCTGAAGGGCAAGGGCCGGCTTGCCGTCTACCTGCCGGACGCGGTCGAGCCCGACGTCAAGTCGTTCCGGCTGTTTCGCGCTGTCACGCGCATCGCCATGCAGGCCGACGCCCGCATCGTGCCGATCTTCGTCGGCGGCGCCCGCGACCTTCCGGTCTCGTTGACGCCGGCCAGCATCGCGCCACGGCGCTGGTTCCCGCGCCTGTCGATCAGCGCATTGGAACCAATGACCATCGCCGAGCTGGTGGCGCGCATTCCCGACCAGGCCTCGAACACCAACGCGCTGTTCGACCGCTTCGCAGAGGCCCGCTTCGCAGCCGCCGATCTCGATCGCGGCCTGTTCCTGGCCATGCGTGACGCCGCAACCAGGGTCGGCGCATCGCATCCGATCATCGAGGACGTCGTCTCGGGGGCGCTCAGCTATCGAAAACTGTTTATCGGCGCGCGTGTGCTGGGCAGGCGTTTCGAGGCGGTGACGGCGCCCGGCGAAGCGGTCGGCCTGCTCCTGCCCAACGCCAATGGCGTGGTGCTGTCCTTCGTCGGGCTGCTCTCGGCCGGTCGGGTGGCCGCGATGATCAACTACACCGCGGGTCCGGCCAGCGTCACCGCCGCCATCCGCACGGCGGTGATCCGCACGGTCGTCTCGTCCCGCGCCTTCATCGAGAAGGCCGAGCTCGGCGATATCGTCGCGGCGGTCGAAAAGGGCGGCGCGAAGTTTCTCTGGCTGGAGGATACACGCGCCGGCCTGACGGCGCTGGAGAAGCTTGCCGCCGCCTTGCTGTGGCGCTGGCCGCTGCAGCGCCAGGACGCGGCCAAACCCGCGGTGATCCTGTTCACCTCCGGTTCGGAAGGCACGCCGAAGGCGGTGGTGCTGTCGCACAAGAACCTCTACGCCAATGCCATGCAGGCGGAAGCTCGCATCACCATCTCGCCGGCCGATATCCTCCTCAACGTGTTGCCGGTGTTCCACTCCTTCGGGCTGACGGGCGGCACCATCCTGCCGCTGCTTACAGGGGTGAAACTCTTCCTCTACCCCTCGCCTCTCCACTACAAGATCATTCCCGAGATCGCCCGTAAGGTGAAGCCGACGGTCATGTTCGGCACCGACACTTTCCTCGCCAATTACGCACGCACCGCCAAGGACGGCGATTTTTCCAGCCTGCGCTTCGTCGTCGCCGGCGCCGAAGCGGTGAAGCCGGAAACCCGCCGCACCTATCGCGAGCGTTTCCAGGCCGAGATCATCGAAGGCTTTGGGCTGACCGAGGCCGCGCCCGTGGTCGCCGTCAACACCGCAATCCATAGCCGCGACGGCACCGTCGGGCGGCTGCTGCCGGCCATCCGCATGAAGCTCGAACCCGTCGAAGGGATCGAGGGCGCCGGCCGTCTGTGGCTCGACGGTCCGAATATGATGATGGGCTACATGACCGCCGACCGGCCGGGCGAATTGCAGCGACTCGACGGCTGGCACGACACCGGCGACATCGTCTCGGTCGACCGCGAGGGCTTCGTCACCATTCGCGGCCGGGCCAAGCGTTTCGCCAAGATCGCCGGCGAGATGGTGTCGCTGGGTGCGGTCGAGATGCTTGTGCAGTCGCTGTGGCCGGAAGAGCGCCATGCCGCCGTGTCGGTGCCCGACAAAAGACGCGGCGAGCGCATCGTGCTGGTCACCACCGCCGACGATGCAAGTGCCGAAGAACTGCGCCAATTCGGCAAGAAAGCCGGGGCCGCCGAACTGATGGTGCCCAACGACATCGTCAAGGTGGAAGAGATCCCGGCGCTGGGCTCGGGCAAGACCGACTATGTGTCGACCCGCAAACTGGCCATCGATCGTCTGGGGCTGAGTGCGGCGGCGTAAGCGAAACGACCTGAAGGGGTCGTCTCGCATAAATCGCACGCTTGGGCGGAAAGCGTTGGCGCTCAATGCGCCGCGACTCCTCTGTCGGCTTCGGCGACATCGCGGCCGCAAAGGAGAGAAAACAGCGCTATCCGATATCCGAAGGCGGCACCTGCTCGCCTTCCAGCCGGGCGCGCTTCGAATAGGCACGCACGCTGAAGGGCAGGAAGAGGAGATAACCGGCGACGGAGGCCGTCAGCGTGTACCAGGGATAGGTCATCAAGAGCAGAATGTAGAACACGACACCCAGGATGACCGGCAACACCTTGTCACCCGGCACCTTGACGCTCTTTCCCGAATAGACCGGCAAACGGCTGACCAGCAGGAAGGCGACCAGTATGGTGAAGCCGGTGGCGATGAAGGCGGCCGGGCGGCTGGGCTCCAGCCCGAGCCGCAGGAAATACAGATAGAGCGGCAGCATCACCAGCACGGCGCCCGCCGGCGCCGGCACGCCAACGAAATATTCGGTCTGCCACGCCGGCCGCTCGGCCTTTTCCTCGTCAAGAACATTGAAGCGGGCGAGCCGCATACCGCAGGCGATGGTGAACAAAAGGGCGGCAATCCAGCCCGGCGATCCGGCGCGGTCGAGCAGGAAAGCGTAAAGCACCAGCGCGGGCGCCACGCCGAAATTCACGATGTCGGCCAGCGAATCCATCTGCGCGCCGAATTTCGATGTCGCCTTCAGCATTCGCGCCAGACGGCCGTCTATGCCGTCGAGGAAAGCGGCAAGCAGCACCATGACGACCGCGGGCTCGAAGCGGTTCTCGAAGGCGAAGCGGATGCCGGACAGGCCGGCGCAGATGGCGAGCACCGTAACCAGATTGGGCAGCACCATGCGCATCGGGATTTCGCGGATGCGCGGGCCGCCGCTGGCATGCGCCTCGAATTTCTTGAACGGCGCGCCCACCGGTCAGGAGATCCGCACGAGAGGCGTGGCGGCGACACCGCCGAATTCCGCCAGCACCGTTTCGCCGGCGACCGCCGTCTGGCCGACGGCCACGCGCGGCGTCGCCGCTTCCGGCAGGAAGACGTCGACGCGCGAGCCGAAGCGGATCAGGCCGAAGCGTTCGCCTATGGCGATCGAGCCGCCGGTCTCGGCCCAGCAGACGATGCGCCGCGCCACGAGACCGGCGATCTGCACCGCCGCGACGGTGCCGTTGGGGCTGTCGATGACCAGCCCGTTGCGCTCGTTCTCGGTACTCGCCTTGTCGAGTTCGGCGTTGAGGAATTTTCCGGGCCGATGCTCGATACGGGAAATCTTGCCGCGCACCGGAGCGCGGTTCACGTGGCAGGAAAAGACGTTCATGAACACCGATATGCGGGTCATTTCGCCACTGCCGAGGCCAAGCTCGCGCGGCGGCACGGCCGGGCCGACCGCCGAAATGACGCCGTCGGCGGGGCTCACCACCAGACGGTCGTCGACCGGCGTCACCCGCTCGGGATCGCGGAAGAAATAAGCGCACCAGGCGGTGAGGATGAGCCCGATCCAGAACAGGATCGAGGAGAAATAGCCGAGGAAAAGCGTGCCCGCGCCGAAGGCGGCGATGAACGGATAGCCCTCGCGATGGATCGGTACGAACGCGTTCTTGACCGTATCGACAAGGCTCATGGGATGGGGCAGTCCCTGTTTCAGGTCCGGCCTCAATAACCGAAACACCCTCCGCCCGCAACGCGACAATGGGGAGGGGTGTTCCAGCTTGGCAAATACGGCGCCAGTACCCTTCAGCCGTCTCGGCGCCATGCGCCGATCCACCTTCTTCCACGAGGGAGAAGGAAAGCGGCCGCTAAGACAGCTCCGATGTGCGCCTGCGCACCACTATGCCCAGTTCGTCGCTTTCGCGGGCAATGCGCAGACGCTCCTCGGCTTCGGTCGCCTCGCGCTGGCGGTCCCACATCGAGGCGTAAAGCCCGTGCTTGCGCATCAGGTCGGCATGGGTGCCGCGTTCGGCGATCTGGCCGTCCTTGAGGACGATGATTTCGTCCGCCGTGATCACCGTCGACAGCCGGTGGGCGATGACGATGGTGGTGCGGCCCCGGCTGACCAGGTCGAGGGCAGCCTGGATCTCCTGTTCGGTATGGCTGTCCAGCGCCGAGGTCGCCTCGTCGAGCATCAGGATCGGCGGCGCCTTGAGGATGGTGCGGGCAATCGCCACGCGCTGCTTCTCGCCGCCGGAAAGCTTCAGACCGCGCTCGCCGACCATCGAGCGGTAGCCTTCGGGCAGCCGCTCGATGAAGGGGCCGATCTGGGCGAGTTCCGCCGCCTTGCGCACCTCCTCCTCGCTGGCGCCGATACGGCCGTAGCGGATGTTGTAGGCGATGGTGTCGTTGAACAGGACTGTGTCCTGCGGCACCATGCCGATCGCCGCGCGCAGGCTCTCCTGCGTCACCTCCCTGACATCCTGGCCGTCGATCAGCACCTGGCCCGACTGGATGTCGTAGAAGCGGAACAGCAGCCGCGAGATGGTCGACTTGCCCGCGCCCGAAGGGCCGACGATGGCGACCGTCTTGCCGGCCGGCACCTCGAAGCTGACGCCTTTCAGGATCTTGCGGTTCGGGTCGTAGGAGAAATGCACGTCGCGGAATTCGACCTTGCCGGCCTCGATCGCGAGCGGCCTGGCACCGGGCTTGTCGACGATCTCCTGCGGCACGTCGAGCAGGTCGAACATCTGCTCGATATCCGTGAGGCCCTGGCGAATCTCGCGGTAGATGAAACCGATGAAATTGAGCGGCACCGAGAGCTGCATCAGCATGGCGTTGATGAAGACGAAATCACCGACGGTCTGCGTGCCGCCCTGCACCTCGAGCGCGGACATGCACATGACGATGACCGTGCCCAGCCCGTAGATGACGCCCTGGCCGAAATTCAGCCAGCCGAGCGACGTCCAGATCCTCGTCGCCGACATCTCGTAGCGCGCCATGGAGCGATCGAAGCGCTCGGCCTCCATGGCCTCGTTGTTGAAATATTTAACCGTCTCGAAATTGAGCAGAGAGTCGATCGCCTTGGTGTTGGCGTCGGTGTCGCTGTCGTTCATGTCGCGGCGGATCGAAATGCGCCAGTCGCTGGCGCGAACCGTGAACCAGACATAGAGCCAGACGGTGACCGCCACCACGGCTACGTATTTCCAGCCATAGGTGTAGGCGAAGATGCCCGTGGTCAGCGCGAATTCGAGGATGGTCGGCGCCGTGTTGAGCATGATGAAGCGCACGATCGTCTCGATGCCCTTGGTGCCGCGCTCGATGATGCGCGACAGGCCGCCGGTGCGCCGCTCGAGATGGAAGCGCAGGGACAACTGGTGCATGTGGACGAAGGTGCGGAAGGCAAGCTGGCGCACCGCGTACTGGCCGACGCGGGCAAACAGCGCGTCGCGCAACTGGTTGAAGCCGAGTTGCACGAGCCGAACGACATTGTATGCGACAACCAACATGACCGGGGCGAGCAGGAAGGCGGGCAGCGGCGGCGTCGATTTGCCGCCGCCGGCCAAGGCGTCGGTCGCCCATTTGAAGAAATAGGGTCCCGCGACCAATGTCAGCTTGGCAACCACCAGCAGAATTGTCGCCCAGGTGACCCGCGCCCGCAGATCGGCACGATCCGCCGGCCACATATAGGGCCAGAGGTTAAGCAGCGTCTTGAAGGTCGGGGAATCGGCGGAGACGGTTTTTTCGGCCACTTTTCTTGCCTTTTGGGTGAGAGGGTCAGCGGCTGGTCGAACAGGAAACGACGAGCGCGCTCAGCGAAGCCGACACGCCGGCAAGCGCGGCTTGGTCCACCTCGTAACGCGAGCGCTGGCGGTCAGGCGCGAAGCGCACCAGCCCCGCCTCGACCAGGATCTTCAGATGCTGCGAGACGGTCGACTGGGCGAGATCGAGATGATCGACGACGTCGCGACAGCAGCAGAAACCGCTGGCAGACAGGCGTTTCAGGATCTCGATGCGCGCGGGGTGCGAGAGCGCGGCGAGGCGGGCAGCGATGGAGTGGCTGTCGGTGGTGCAAGAGGTTGGCGCGCTCGTCGCGCGGTCCGGGTCAGGCAGGGATTCGGTCATCGTTCATCGGCGATAGACGATGAACAGTGACGAGGCAAGCTGGCCGGATGGGGAGATTGCAGGCGAAGGGCTGCGAAGGATCGGCTTGCAGCCGTCCCGTTGACGCTTGCCTACTCCGTCTTCGCCGAATTCGTCGTCATCTGGTCACCCATCGCCTTGAGGTCGGCGGCCTCACCTTCCTTCGACCGTGGCGGGACCTTGAACACCTGTCCCGGCCAGATGCGGTCGGGATTGCGGATCTGGTCCTGGTTGGCGAGATAGATCGTCGAGTAGCGCATGCCGTAACCGTAAACGCGCCGCGAAATCCGCCACAGCGTGTCGTGACGGCGGATGATCACGGCGCCATCGGCATGTTCGAGCTTAGGTGAAACGGTCTCGGCCACATCGGAAGGCGGCGTGGCCGCTGCATCGGCCGGAGCCGGTTCCGCCGGGTTGGGCGCGACAGCGGCGGGCGCTTCAGCGGCAGCCAACGGTTCAGCAGGCTTTGCATCGGCCGCCTTGGATCCAGCAGGCGCCACGGCGGCGACCGCCTCGCCCGGTTCGCGCTCGAACGGCACGGCGGCGCGGGCCACTACCTTCACCCCGTCGGCATCGAGGCCATCGACACGGATGGTGTAACTGCCGACCGGTACGTCGCGCCTCGCCTCAACCAGGAAATGGCCATCCGGCGATGTCTGCGCCTCGCCAAGCAGGATGTCGTTGGCATAGGCGCGCACCTTGCGGCCCGGGTCGGCGAGGCCGGCGACAAAGATCTTGCTGCCGTCAATCTCGACCGCTTCGACGACGATCTTGGGTTCGGCCACGGATGCCGCGGGCGGCGTTGTCGGCGCCGCAGGAGCAGGCGTTGCTTCGACGGCGGCGGACGCGCCTGGCGCCGGAGCCGCGGCTGCAGGCGCTTCCGGTGTTGTCTGCGGCTGGGGCACGGTCAGCAGTTCGGCCGGCTTGCCCGGTTCCTCGACCATGGCCAGCACCTGGCCGCTCGCATTGGCGGGAATGGAGACGACGGCCGTCTGGGCCGAAGCGGTCACGACATCGCCGGCGGTGGAGCGCAAGGCAATCGTATAGTCACCGGGCTTCAGCGGATCATCGAGCACGATGACGAAGGCGCCATCCGGACCGGCGACCGTCGAGCCGATCACGGTCGAACCGTTGAGGATCTCGACCTTTGAATTGGGCGCGGCACTGCCGGCGACGACGATCGAACCATCGCCTTCGACGCGCACCACGTCGAAGGTCGGGGCGATCGGACCCGCGACGGCAGGCGCGGTTGCCTCCGAGGTGGGAGCGGCCGGTACCGCGGCCTGCGGCAGCCGCGCTTCCGTGGCCGGATTGGCAGGCTTCGGCGCCACAGGCGGAGCCTGCGCCGCGACGCCCGCCGGCGGCGTGCGATTGAAATACGGGTCGAGCGCGCCCGACACATAGGCGGTTCCCGCGACCGCGACGGTCCCACCCGCCGCGAACAGAAACGCCTTCAACGGATTGATCGCCATCTACTTCCCTGCCCCTTAGCCACCTAACGCCGGTCTAGCCTGTTTTACCATCACCGACAAGAAAAAGCCCGGACTTCTCGGCCCTTAGGGCTTGACCGCGCTTTCAGACCCAATCACCAATCATCGGCATGAATACGATTCGATCCGTCTGCGTCTATTGCGGCTCGTCTCCGGGCCGCGATGAAACCTATGCCAAGGCTGGTCACCTGCTCGGGCGATCGCTTGCGCGCTCCGGCCTCAGGCTAATCTATGGCGGCGGCACCAAGGGCATCATGGGCGCCGTCGCTGAAGGCGCGCTCAAGGCCGGCGGTAAGGTCACCGGTATCATTCCCCGCTTCCTGATCAACAGGGAAGCAACCGAAACCGCGCTAGACCGGCTCGACGAGCTCGTGATCACCGAAAACATGCACGAGCGCAAACATAAGATGTTCGAGAAATCCGACGCCTTTGTGGCGCTGCCGGGCGGCATCGGCACAGTCGAGGAGATCGTGGAGATCATGACCTGGGCGCAGCTCGGCCACCACCGCAAGCCGATCGTCTTCGCCAACGTCAGGGGATTCTGGGATCCGATGCTGGCGCTCATCGACCATATGACAACCGAAGGCTTCATTCACACCGCACAGCGCGTCAAGCCGCTGGTCGTCACTGACCCCGAGGCAATCGTCGCCGCCATCATGGTGGCAGGCTCCTCGGTCGATGCCCCGACGGAGGGCGTGCAGTCGGTGATAGACAAGATGTAAAGGAATAGAGCAGTAAGGCAATAAGGCAGTAAGGGAAGACAGGCCCCTACTCCCCTACTCCCCTACTCCCCTACTCCCCTACTCCAGGCGAGATCATCGAGGTCTTGCGCTCGAAGCGCTAAGTCCCGCAATCAATGCGGTGGCGGCGAAAGGCGCGGACGCATTGATGCGGCCGCTCGAGAGGCTGTGATCGGCTGTCAAGGAACCGTCACACGAAACCGCTCCGCCCGTGCTAAGTGTAGGGATCAGGCGCTGTCACGCGGTGCCATGCTCGAAATATGCATCCGGCACTGCACCCATGGATACTGCTCTCGCCCCGGAAGGCACCGACCTGTCGCCCTACCTGCCAGACGAGCATGGGCTGTTCTTCATCTATCATTTCACCGCCGACGGCCTGCGCACCAAGGATGCCGCCGGCGCGCAATGGACGTGGCGCAGCTACCAGCTTTCCGACATGCGGGCACGCCACGAGATCGCCGCAGAACAGGCCTTGCCGGCGCCTGTGCGCGAAGCCTTCCTGTCCGCCAGCCATGGCTGTCACATCGACCTCGAGGATGACTGGCTCTACGGCGACCTGCCGGATCTGCGCCACGACTATTCGGTGGAAGCCGGCGGGCTCGGCCATTTTCGTTTCGCCCTCAACGACACCATGCTGATCGGCGCCCGCAAGCAGCCCTTGCAGTCGGTCGACAATATCCGCAAGGCGATCGAGAACGGCTCGCGCAAGTTTCGCTCGCCGGCCGAGCTGATCGAGGCGGTCGTGGGCCAGTCGTTCGACGGCATGGCGGTGGAACTCGCTGCACTTGCCGACAGTCTCGACGGCATCGAGGACCGCATCGTCTGCGACGCATGGCACAATGAGCGGCAGGCACTCGTCGATGCACGCCGGCACCTGGTGGTGATCCACCGACAGATGGCGACGCTGACCAATCTGTTTCGCCATCTCGACCATTCGCACCGCAACGACCTGCCCGATTCGATCAACGACATGGCAGCACGACTTTCACACCGCGCGCAGACGCTGCACTATGATGGCGAGCAGTTGCAGGCGCGCGCCAGGCTGTTGCAGGACGAGCTGATGGCCAAGCTGACGACGCAGTCGAACCGGCTGCTCTACGTGCTGTCGGTGATGACCGCGGTTCTGTTGCCAATGACGATCATCTCGGGCCTGTTCGGCATGAATGTCGGCGGCTTGCCGCTGGTCAACACGCCCATAGGCTTCTGGGTGGTGACCGCGGTTTCGATGTTGATCGCTGGAGCGACCTATCTCTTCGTCAGGCGGCTCGGGCAGATGTAGCCCTGCGCGCCGCCGCCAGCATCGACCAGGAATACATGGCCAGCGCCGCCCAGATCAGGGCAAAGGCGACAGCCTGGGTGGTGTCGAACGGCTCTTTGAAGATCAGCACGGCAATCAGGAACACAATGGTCGGTGCAATATACTGCATGATGCCGATGGTGGAGAGGCGCAAAAGCCTGGCGCCGAATGCGAACAGCAGCAGCGGCACCGCAGTCACCGGTCCGCAACCGGCCAGCAACGCCGTATCGACGCCGTTGCCGGAAACGAAATGGTCCTGTCCGGTGGCGATCAGCCAAGCGATATAACCCAAGGCCGGCACCGACAACAGAAGCACTTCGAGCAGAAAACCCTGGCTGGGGCCGATCGGCAGCGTCTTGCGGAAAAAGCCGTAGGCGGCGAAGGAAAAGGCCAGCGCCAGCGATACCCATGGCAACTTGCCAGCCTCGATCGTCAGCACGGCAACCGCGATCGCCGCAAGCACCACGGCCGCGATCTGCAGCCGGTCGAGCCGCTCGCCGAGCAGCAGGGCGCCGACCACGACGCTGACCAGGGGATTGATGTAATAGCCAAGGGCGGTCTCGACGGTACGGTCGACGGCGATCGCCCAGACGTAGACCCCCCAATTGACCGAGATCAGCGCCGCCGTGAGCGCCGCCATGGCGATGGTGCGGGGCGAACGGATTGCCGCCTTGAAATCCGCCGTGCGGCCGGCCCAGACCAGAACCGCGGCGGCGATCGGCACCGACCAGACGATGCGGTGGGCGATCACCTCGGCAAGCGGCAGGTGCGCAACCGCTTTCATGTAGAAAGGCAGCAGCCCCCACAAGAAATAGGCACCCAGCGCCAGCAGGAAGCCGCGGCGGGCTTTTGAAACTGTGTCCTGGGTAGTTGCTTCAGCGGCCATGGCCCAACGCTATGGCCCAGTAACCTTGGCAAGACCATCGCAAAGTTCTGATGGATCAATGGACTTTCGCTGATGGTTCAAACTTACTCCGCCGCCACCAAGCCCGCCATGTCCCGGTTCTTCATCAGCTTGTAGATGATGGAATCCATCAGCGCCTGGAACGAGGCGTCGATGATGTTTTCGGAAACACCAACCGTCCACCAGCGGGCACCGGTCGTATCATGCGATTCGATCAGGACGCGAGTGATCGCCTCGGTGCCGCCATTGAGGATACGCACCTTGAAGTCGGCGAGTTCCAGATCGGCGATTTCCCCCTGGTATTTGCCAAGATCCTTGCGCAGCGCGATGTCGAGCGCATTGACGGGGCCGTGCCCCTCGGCCACCGACATCTTCTCCTGGCCCTCGACCAGCACCTTGACCACCGCTTCCGAAACCGTCTTCAACTGGCCATTGGCATCGAAGCGGCGTTCGATCATGCAACGGAACGAGGTGACGTGGAAGAACTCGGGCAAGCCGTGCAGCATCTTGCGCGCCAGGAGCTCGAAGGAGGCGTCGGCGCCCTCATAGGCGTAGCCGGAGGCCTCGCGCTCCTTGACCACCGCTATCAATGCGTCGAGCCGGTGGTCGTCCTTCGGCACATCGATGCCGCGCCGCTTCAGCTCGGCCAGGAAATTGGCCTTGCCGCCCTGGTCGGAGACCATGACGCGGCGGCGGTTGCCAACCGCTTCCGGCGGCACATGCTCGTAGGTCGCAGGTTCCTTAGCGAGCGCCGAAGCGTGGATGCCTGCCTTGGTGGCGAAGGCGGAAGCGCCGACATAGGGCGCCTGCGCCTCCGGAGCGCGGTTCAAGAGTTCGTCGAAGGCGCGCGACAGGCGCGAAATGCCAGTCAGCGCCTCGGCGGAAATCCCCGTCTCGAAACGGTCGGCGAAGGCCGGCTTCAGCGCCAGCGTCGGCACGATGGAGATCAGATTGGCGTTGCCGCAGCGCTCGCCAATGCCGTTCAGCGTGCCCTGGATCTGGCGCACGCCTGCCTCGACCGCGGCCAGCGAATTCGCCACCGCCTGGCCGGTGTCGTCATGGGCATGGATGCCGAGACGGTCGCCGGGAATGCCCGCGGCGACGACGCTTTCCACGACAGTGCGTACTTCCGAGGGCTGCGTGCCGCCATTGGTGTCGCAAAGCACCACCCAGCGCGCGCCGGCATCATAGGCGGTCTTGGCGCACGCCAGCGCATAGTCCGGATTGGCCTTGAACCCGTCGAAGAAATGCTCGCAATCGACCATCGCCTCTTTCCCCGCGGCAATGGTGGCTTCCACCGAAGCCTTGATGGACTCCAGATTCTCCTCGTTGGTGCAGCCGAGCGCCACACGGACATGATAGTCCCAGCTCTTGGCGACGAAGCAGATGGCGTCCGACCGCGACTGGACGAGTGCGGCAAGCCCGGGATCGTTGGAGGCCGACACACCCGCCCGCTTGGTCATGCCGAAGGCGACGAACTTTGCCTGCGCGGTACGCTTTTCCCTGAAGAAGGCCGTGTCGGTCGGATTGGCGCCGGGGTAACCGCCTTCAACATAGTCGAGGCCGAACTCGTCGAGCAGGTTTGCAATCGCAATCTTGTCCTCGACCGAGAAGTCGATGCCGGGCGTCTGCTGGCCATCGCGAAGCGTGGTGTCGAAGAGGTAGAGGCGTTGTTTTTTCATCGTCCTGTGGGCGCTTGAACGCCCCCCTCTGGCCAGCCGGCCATCTCCCCCTCAAGGGGGGAGATCGGCAGTTCGAATGCCCCGCCACCACCTGCGGCGCCGAAAATTTGCGAAACCCCGGGTGACAGCCGATCTCCCCCCTTCAGGGGGATATGGCCGGCAGACCAGAGGGGGGTGAGCGCCGACATCAGTTTTTCCCCACAAACCCATCCGTAGCCCGGATCAGCCGGTCCAATATGCCCGGCTCGGAATAGGCATGGCCGGCGCCCTCGATCAGGTGAAAGTCCGCCTTTGGCCAGGCCTTGTGCAGCGCCCAGGCGTAGCGTGCCGGGCACGGCATGTCGTAGCGGCCGTGGACGATGGTGCCGGGGATGTCTTTCAACTTCCAGGCATCGCGCAGTAACTGCCCCTCGTCCAGCCAGCCGGCATGGACGAAGTAGTGGTTCTCGATGCGGGCGAAGGCGATGGCGTAGTCGTCCTCACCAAACGGTCCGCTGGTCTCCGGCTCGGGCAAAAGCGTGATCGTCTCGCCCTCCCACAGGCTCCAGGCGCGGGCCGCCTCGATCTGCGCGTTTCGATCAGAGCCCACCAGCCGCTTGCGATAGGCCGCCATCATGTCGCCGCGCTCGGCCTCGGGGATCGGCGCCAGGAAGCGCTCCCACTTGTCGGGAAACATCTCGGAGACGCCGAACTGATAGTACCATTCGAGCTCGGGACGGGTCAGCGTGTAGATGCCGCGCACAACGAGCTCACTGACGCGTTGCGGGTGCGTCTCGGCATAGGCGAGCGCCAGCGTCGAACCCCAGGAACCGCCGAAGACCAGCCATTTGTCGAAGCCGGCCATTTCGCGCAGGCGCTCGATGTCCGCGACCAGGTGCCACGTGGTGTTGGCCTCCAGCGAGGCATTCGGCGTCGACTTGCCGCAACCGCGCTGGTCGAACAGGATGACGTCGTAGAGATCGGGATCGAACAGCCGCCGATGCTTTGGCGAGATGGTGCCGCCCGGCCCGCCATGCAGGAACACTGCCGGCTTGGCGCCTTTGGTGCCGGAGCGTTCCCAATAGACCTGGTGGCCGTCGCCGACGTCGAGCATACCGCTCTCGAAGGCTTCGATCTCGGGATAAAGCGTGCGCAGTTCAGAGTTCATAGTTGCAAACCTTTGGACGGCCAGTCCGTTGTTTCATGGTCGGGATGCTGGAAGGAGACGATCTGCTCCTGCCTTGCGTAATAGTCTGGATCCTGGTGGACGGGCTGATCGAAGATCGTCTCCACCCAAGGCAGCCGCGCGGCATAATTGACCTGGATCTGCGGCGCCAGGTCGGAGCGATCGTCGAAAGCGCCGATGGCGATCTCCAGGCCGCCAGGCTGGCGGTAGGTCAGCGGCGTGCCGCAGCGGGCGCAGAAACCGCGATCGATGTTGACCGAGGACTGGAAATAGCTCGGCTCCTCACGGGTCCATTCGACGCCGTCCTTCGGCGCCGTCACCAGGGCGCCGAAAAAGGAACCGAACTGTTTCTGGCACATGCGGCAGTGGCAGATGGACGGGCGTCCAAGCTTGCCCTTGATGCGGAAGCGCACGGCGCCGCACTGGCAGCCGCCGGTTCGAACGGTTTCGCTCATGGTGTTTTCTCCGGCGGCCATTGCTCGGTGTCATGGTCGGGATGCTGGTAGGAGACAAGCTCGGCCAGATAGGGAGCCGAACCCATGTCCGCCATCGTATCCTCGCCCGGCAATTCTGGAATGGAATCGACGTAAGGCAGCTTTGCCTCCGTGCCCCACTGGATGGTCGGCGCGATATCAGCCGGATCGTCGAAGGCGGCAATCGCCAGCGCCATGCCGTCCGGCGCCTCGAAGGTCAGCGGCGTTCCGCATTCGGCGCAGAAGCCGCGCCAGGCAGCGTTCGACGAGCGGAAGCGCTTGGGCTCGCCGCGCGTCCAATCCACCTTGGCGCCGCGCACCGAGACCAGCGGAAGGTAGAAATTGCCGCTCGCCTTCTGGCACATGCGGCAATGGCAGACCGAGGCATCGCCGAGTGCGCCCTCGACGCGAAAGCGTACGGCGCCGCACTGGCAGCCGCCGGTGTAGATCGGCCGGTTGTCTAGGCTCATGGCAGGTCACTCCGCATCATGGCAGACGGCCTCGACATTGTTGCCGTCGGGATCGAAGACGAAGGCGCCATAGTAGTTCGCATGATAGTGCGGGCGCAGGCCCGGCCCGCCATTGTCCTTGCCGCCGGCGGCAAGAGCGGCGGCATGGAAAGCATCAACCTCGGCGCGGCTGCGCGCGGTGAAGGCGACGTGCTGGCGGGCCTTTTGCCCCTCCTTGCCTTCCTGGTGCCAGAACACCGGCCGATCGCGGCCGTAGCCACCGACCTTGGCGCCGCCTGTGTATTCCAGCGGCACCATATAGAGCAGCGAGGCGCCAAGCGGCGCCATCGCCTTGTCATAGAAAGCCTTCGAAGCGTCGAAATCGGCAACGTCGATGCCGAGATGGTCGATCATGGAACGAACTCCTCCCGTGCTTCCTCCGGCACATCTGCGATGGCCAGGCCGGCCGAAATCACGATGTGCTGGCAGACATTGTCGATATCGCGGATGACGTCATCGTTCCAGAAGCGCAGGATGGTCCAGCCGAGTGCTTCCAGCTTGGCCGTTCTTGCTGCGTCAGATGCCGAAACCTCATGCGAAGCGTGCTGGGAGCCATCCAGCTCAACAATCAGCTTTTTGTTGGGACAAGCAAAGTCGACGATATAGCCTGCAATGGGCATTTGGCGTCGAAACGCCAGCCCCATGAGGCGGTGTGCGCGTATCTCATTCCAAAGCTTCAGTTCCGCATCGGTCATAGCTTTTCGCATCTTGCGCGCGTTGCCACGATTGAGGGGAGATACAGGATGATGGGTCACGGCGAGGCGCCCCCCTCTGTCCTGCCGGACATCTCCCCCTCAAGGGGGGAGATCAGCAGCTTCGCCGACTGCACCCAGCCTTCAACGTCGGCGATTGGCGAAAGCCGAGGTGACGGCCGATCTCCCCCCTTGAGGGGGAGATGTCCGGCAGGACAGAGGGGGGCGCCTCGCGCTACCCTCTCAATTCCTACCGTGTGAGCAGCCACCCTCACCGCTTCACCTCCCACGTGGTGATGCGCTCGCCGGTGATCGGGTCCTTGCCATCCTTCAGTTGCACGCCTTGCGCCAGAAGTTCATCGCGCACGCGGTCGGCTTCTTTCCAGTTTTTCGCCGCGATAAGCGTCAGGCGTTCGGCGATCGCCTTGGCGACCGTGGCTTCATCGACCTTGGCCGCCCCGACATCGAAACCCAGGAAGGCAAGCGCACCCTTCAGCGAGGCCGCTGCGGCGTTTTCGCCATCGCCGCCGAAGTCGACCGCCTCGCCGGCCAACTGGGTCAAAACCTGGAAGGCGGCGTAGGTGGCGAGATCATCCGACAACGCCTGCACGACCTCGGCCGGCAATTGCCCGACCGCCGGCGCCAGATCGGCCGCGCGTTTCCACTTGCGCAGCGTGTTCTCCGCTTCCTCGAGCTTGCGCACGGAAAAGTCGATCGGTTCGCGATAATGCGTCATCAGCATCGCCAGCCGCAGCACCTCGCCGGGCCATTTGCGGCCGCCGAACGTTTCGGTCTCCAGCAACTCGTTGATCGAGTAGAAATTGCCGAGGCTCTTCGACATCTTCTGCCCTTCGACCTGCAGGAAGCCGTTGTGCATCCAGATATTGGCCATCACATCGGTGCCGTGCGCGCAGCGTGACTGGGCGATCTCGTTCTCGTGGTGCGGGAAGATCAGGTCGAGACCGCCGCCATGGATATCGAAGACCTCGCCAAGATAGGCGGCGGACATGGCCGAGCATTCGATGTGCCAGCCCGGCCGGCCCCTGCCCCATGGGCTCTGCCAGCCCGGCTCCTCCGGGGACGACAACTTCCACAGCACGAAGTCGCCAGGATTCCTCTTGTGCGCGTCGACTGCAACGCGAGCACCGGCCTGCTGCTCGTCGAGATTTCGCTTCGACAACTGGCCGTAGTCGGGCATCGAAGCGGTGTCGAACAGCACTTCGCCTGCGGCAACATAGGCATGGCCGCGTTTGATCAGGTTTTGAATCAAGGTGATCATGTCTGCCTTGCCGTCGGCGCGGGGCTCGACGAACTCGGTAGCGCGCGGCTCGACTGTCGGCTCCAGGCAGCCGAGCGTCGCGACGTCCTTGTGGAATTGGCCCGCGGTCTTCTCCGTCACCCGCCTTATCGCCTCGTTAAGCGACAGTCTGCCGGCTGATATCTCGCTGCCGAAATCGCGCAGTGCGCGTGCGTTGATCTTGTCGTCGACATCCGTGATGTTGCGCACATAGGTGACATGCGTCTCGCCATAGAGATGGCGTAGCAGCCGGAACAGCACGTCGAAGACGATCACCGGCCTGGCATTGCCGATATGGGCGAAGTCGTAGACGGTCGGACCGCAGACATACATGCGCACGTTCAGCGCGTCGATCGGGACGAAATCCTGCTTCGCGCGCGTCAGCGTGTTGTAGAGGCGCAGGCCCTTCGATGCGTCAGACATTCCATGCCTTTCCGGTTCAGAACTTTTGCCTGGATGAAGCCAGCTCCGCGCCGAGGCGCAAAACGGACTCCAGCCTGCTGGCCGGGGCGTTTGTCCAATCTAGGGGAAGATGAGGCGAAAACGTCCGGACCAGCGCGAAGCTAGCCAATAATGCAAATGCCACAAATGGCGAAAGACGTTTTCATAGGCGGCTTTATCGCCTTGGCCAGTGTTGCCGTCAAGTCGCTCATCCCGAGAAAAACGACGCCAGAACTGGCAAATGCGTCGCCCGATCACACGGAATCAGCCACTGAAACATTTTATTAAACATGTCGGCACAGTCATGAAACATACGCCGGCTAGATCAACCTGCGTCACGATTTGGTCGGATTCGGCCGCCAAACGCAGACACGGAAACGTTATCTGGGAAGAGACACATGCCTCGAAGCAAGCAGGAAGCCAACCGCGCCAAGCAACCGGCGCTGGCAAGCCATTATCGCGCAATCGGCCCGGCCGCGATCGTCGCCGCCCTTCTCCACACCGCGAAGAAGAAAAAGCCGGTGCAGAAAATCGTATCGCCCCGCGCCGCCTGAAGCAGTGCGCGATCGGCCCAAGGGTCCGAACGAGGCGCCAAACCGCACCTCGAACAGAGTTTCTGCTAAAACAGCGTCATCTGACTGTCGTCCGCGTCGGGTTTCCGGCGCTTGACCTTCTCGGGCTCGGGCCCGATCTCCCCCTTCTCCTGAATCTCCGGCCCGGTGTTGGCGACCTTGTTGACGAGGTCGGAGACCGGAATCGCTTCGAAGAAGTCGCGCTGCGCCGGCCGCAACAGGTCGGCAACATCGCGCGGCTCAAGCCCGCGGCAATCGAGCCAGCGGGCGAAGTCTTCAGGTGCGATCACCACGGGCATGCGGTCATGGATATGCGCGATGTCGGAATTGGCCTCGACCGTCAGAATGGCGCCGGTGTCCATTTCCGAGCCGCCCGGTTCGGCATAGGTTTCAACCAGCCCGGCAAAGGCGACCAACCCGCCATGCCGCGGCCTGATCCAGTAAGGCTGCCCCTTCCTGCCGCCCGCCTCTCCGGGCCGCGCCTGACGCCATTCGTAAAAGCCGGATGCCGGCACCAGCGCCCGGCGATGGCGCATGGCAGCTTTGAACGAGGCCTTTTCGATTACGCCTTCGGAGCGTGCGTTGAACAGCAGCGGAAATTCGCTGACATCCTTTACCCAGGCGGGGATCAGGCCCCAGCGCACCAGCATCGGCCGGCGGTCAGGCAGGTTGGAACCCGGCGCCCGCGGCGGGCCTGAGATCGCCATCAGCACCGGCTGCGTCGGCGCTATATTGTAGCGCGCAGGAAACTGCTCCACCTCCGCCAGGCCGAGGAAAGCGGCTGTCTGGTCCGGTGTCGCGGTCAAGGCAAAACGTCCGCACATGTCTATTGGTCCTGATGTCCGGTTTCGAAAGTGGCGATGGAACAGCAGCACTGCAACCGTTAAAGCTGTCTGGCGTCGGCCGGTCCACAACAGGCTGCCGCAATCAGGGTCATCGGAAATCCATGGACGAAGTGCGAAAAGTCATTCCCGCGGTCTCGGTCGCCGTTGTGCGCGGCGACGCCGTACTTCTGGTCAAGCGGGCGCGACAACCCTCGCAAGGGCTCTATGCATTCCCGGGCGGCAAGGTCGAAGCCGGTGAGACGCTGGAACAGGCGGCACGGCGCGAACTGCTGGAGGAGACGCAATTGCAGGCCGAAAGCTACCGGCGGCTGCGCGAAATTCTCATCGACGGCACGCTCGACGGCCATGCGGTCGATTACCAGCTGACGGTGTTCGGTGCGGCCCATGCCGGCGGCGAGGCCGTGGCCAGCGACGACGCCGAGACCGCCGCCTTCTACACGCTGGCCGAAATGGCCGATCTGCCGCTTGCCGGTTCGGTGCTCGCGGTCGCCGAGGAACTGCTCGGACGGGCGTCGCAAAACCCTGGGCGACCCTGAAATCCGGAATTCGCCCGGCACAATCGCCTTGCAGGCGGCAAATTGTTTGGCCAGATTGACTTATGCGTTGCCTTCTTCTCCTTCTCGCGACATGCCTCGCCGTCAGCACCGTGGCGGCACGGCCGGCGTTCAGCGCCGAGGCACCCTTCGAACCGGGGCTGATGCGGCTGGCGGAGGTCTTGGGATCGCTGCATTTCCTGCGCAATCTGTGCGGCGAAAAGGGTGACCAGTGGCGCGGCGAGATGCAGAGGCTGCTCGAATCGGAAAACCCGGATCCGGAACGGCGCGCCCGCTTCATCGCCAGCTTCAATCGCGGCTACCGCTCATTCGGCGGCACCTACACGCAATGCACCGCGTCGGCGACCGAAGCCATCGGACGCTACATGAAGGAAGGCGAGACCCTGTCGCGCGACATCGCCTCGCGTTACGGCAACTAGCGCATGTCGCCAAAGTGCCCTCACAAGAGCGCATCCGGCCTTCATCAACAGATATCCGGTCCATTGCCGGCGGCTAGGGGCATATCCAGCTTGTGTCGAGAACTGTCCTGGTGCAATCCTTTTGTTGCGCTTATGCAACAGCGTTAATGAAACGTTAGCGCGCGGATGTGGAATTAACTCAAACTGAAGGTTTTCACCCCGCAGGCACGCCTAATCGGCTAAGTTTGAGCAGGATTGAATGCAGCTTCGCAAGCGCAACCGGCCCCCTGTAAAGAACGATCAAAAAAATGTCGTATTTACAAAGACTTATTTGCGGCTGCGTGTAAACGGAACAGATCAAGCCTGATCCATCGACGGATCGCTGCTTGCAAGGGTGGACATCGCTTATGGAACATGGTGTCAACGACATCGACGCGCTGGTCAGGGAAGAAAAGCGCCTGACCGCGGTGGAGAGCCACAGCGAGGCCTGGGCCGAAGGTCTTTCGGCAGGCATAGAACCCGAGATCATCGCCGAAGCAGCGCTTGAAACCGCGTTCGGCGAAATGCTGCGCGCCAACGGCGAGACATCGGCCCTTGCCCTGCTCGACCGCATGCGTGAAAAGGTGATTGCTGGCGCCTTCGAACCCGAACGGCTGCGGCACTGAACCGACGTCCGGTTCTTTGACGGCAAATGCCGCTCGGGCATCATGCCCGGAAGCAGGGAGACGGGCAGTGAACTTTTCTATGTCAGGCAAGCCGCACGGCTTGGTCCTTTGCATCTGTTTCGCCGCGTGCAGTGCCGCGATTCCCTTGGTTGCGTGCCTGACAAGCAGTCCCGCTTATGCGCTGAGCGAGATCAAGCGCGAAGAACTCCCCTCGCCGGTCCAAGACGATGACGCGTCGTCGCCGGGAAGCACCGTGCCGATACCCGATCCGGTCGGAACGCCATCTTCGACCAGCCAGCCAACCGCCCCGGACAAGGCCGAACCGGTCACCCCGCCGAACGGCGACGGCGCCACCAACAGGCCGCGCGTCGATCCCGACGCGCCCACGCCGGAGGTCGTCTACGACCTCGGCAAGCTGCCTGAACCGGTGCGGCGCATGCATGACCTGATCATCGAAGCCTGCGAGAGCGGCGACATCGAAAGACTGAGGCCTTTGATCGGCAAGGGCGACGGCATGACCCAGATATCGCTGACCGACATAGATGGCGACGCCATTACCTTCCTCAAGGGGCTCTCCGGCGACCAGGATGGCCAGGAGATTCTCGCCATACTGGAGGAGGTGCTCAATGCCGGCTATGTCCATGTCGATGCCGGGACGCCACAAGAGCTCTATGTCTGGCCGTATTTCTTTGCCCTTCCCCTGGACAAGCTCGACGCCAGGCAACGGGTCGAGCTGTTCAAGATCGTCACCGCGAGCGACTTCGACGACATGAAGCAGTTCGGCGCCTACATCTTCTACCGCGTCGGCATCACGCCCGCCGGTCAATGGACGTTTTTCGTCGCCGGGGATTGAAACGTCGGGCTGGCGAATCCAACGATCTGAAATGGCTATGCGGGCAACGCCTCGGAGAACTCCACTGCCCTGCCCTGGCCCGGCGTCACGATCTCGCCCTCCCACATGATGCGCTGGCCTCGAATGACAGTGCCGACCGGCCAGCCAGTGACTTCCTTGCCGTCATAAGGCGTCCAGCCGGCCTTCGAGCCGGCTTGTGCATTGGTGATGGTCTCGCGCCGCTTCATGTCGACAATTGTGAAATCGGCATCATAGCCGGCGGCGATACGGCCTTTCCTGGCCATGCCGAAGATGCGCTGCGGGCCGTGGCTTGAAAGATCGACGAAGCGCTGCAAGGTCAGCCTGCCGGCGTTGACGTGGTCGAGCATGATCGGCACCAGCGTCTGCACCCCGGTCATGCCCGAGGGCGATGCCGGATATGGTTTTGCTTTTTCGGCCAATGTGTGCGGGGCATGGTCGGAACCGAGTACGTCGACAATGCCTTGGGCGATGCCGTGCCAGACGCCGTCGCGATGGCGCGGGGCACGGACGGGCGGGTTCATCTGGATGAGCGTGCCGAGCCGTTTGTAGTCGTCCGCCGACAGTGTCAGATGGTGCGGTGTCGCCTCGCAGGTGGCGACATCCTTGTGCTGCTCGAGGAACAGTATCTCCTCGGCCGTGGAGATGTGCAGGACGTGGATGCGGGCACGGACGGCGCGCGCGACGCGCACCAGCCGCTCGGTGCAGCGCAAGGCGGCGATCTCGTCGCGCCAGACCGGATGCGATGAAGGATCGCCCTCGATGCGCTCGCCAAGGCGTTCGCGCAGCCGGAACTCGTCTTCCGAATGAAAGGCGGCGCGGCGGCGGGTGTTCCTGAGGATCGAGGCGACGCCTTCATCGTCCTCGACCAGCAGGTCGCCGGTGGACGAGCCCATGAAAACCTTGATCCCGGCAGCGCCCGGCAGGCGCTCGAGTTCGGCGACATCCCTGGCGTTCTCGCGCGTGCCGCCGACCCAGAAGGCGAAGTCGCAGTGCATACGGCCGGTGCCGCGCCGGACCTTGTCGGCAAGCGTTTCTTCGCTGGTGGTCAACGGATTGGTGTTGGGCATTTCGAACACGGCTGTGACGCCACCGAGCACCGCCGCCCGCGATCCGGTCTCCAGGTCCTCCTTGTGTTCCAGCCCCGGTTCGCGGAAATGCACCTGGCTGTCGACGACGCCCGGAAGGATATGCAGGCCCCGGCAGTCGATCGTCTCGCTGGCGGAGGCCTGGTGCAGATCGCCTATGGCGGCGATGCGCCCATTTTTCACGCCGACATCGCGTTGCCCCTCGCCGGCATGGTTGACCACCATGCCGCCTGTCAGGATGAGGTCGTAGGTGTTGGCCATGCTGATCGATCTCTTGCGGGGGGAGTGTCAGCGGCTTACGTAATGGCCAACCGTTTTGCAAGATCAGGCTTTTATCCGCCCCATGCCCTTTGCCCTGCTGAAAGACCGCGCGCTCATCTCCATCTCCGGCCCTGATGCCGAACACTTCCTGCAGAACATCCTGACCACCGATCTCGACGCGCTCGGCGCCGGCGAGGCTAAACCCGGCGCGCTTTTGACGCCGCAAGGCAAGATCCTGTTTGACTTCCTGATCTCACGGGCTGGTGAAAACGCGTTCCGCCTCGAATGCCGCGCCGACATCGCTGACGATTTCGTACGCCGCCTGATGCTGTACAGGTTGCGCGCCAAGGTCGAGATTGCCAAATCCGAACAGACGCTTGTCTCAATTGCCTGGGGAAATGAGTCAGCTCCCTCACAAAAGGATTCAACCGTGCTGGCCGACCGGCGCTTTCGCGATGAAAGCGTCACCCGCTCCTATGGCAGCGCTCAAGAGACTGACGACGGCGCCGCATGGCAGACCTTGCGCATCGCGCATGGCATTGCCGAGAGCGGCACCGACTACCAGCTCGGCGACGCCTTCCCGCATGACGTGCTGCTCGACGAGACCGGTGGCGTCGGTTTCAGGAAGGGCTGCTATGTCGGCCAGGAGGTCGTCTCGCGCATGCAGCATCGTGGCACCGCAAGGCGGCGGGTGCTGATCGTCAGGGCCGAACGGGCCTTGCCTGATGCCGGCGTCGAATTGACCGTCGACGGGCGATCGGTGGGGACGCTCGGCTCGAACGCCGGCACGATCGGCCTCGGCATCGCCCGTATCGACAGGATCAAGGCAGCGCTCGACGCGGGTCAGCCGATCCTGGCGGGAGACGTGCCGGTTACGGTGGCCATTCCACCTTTCGCCAAATTCAGCTTTCCCCAGGAAGCCGTCGGCACGGAGGAGGCCTGATGGCGGCCGACCGCATCGGTGCGCCGCCACGTGCCTGGCAGCGCATGCTGTCCGGCCGCCGGCTGGACTTGCTCGACCCCTCGCCCCTCGACATCGAGATATCGGACATCGCCCATGGGCTCGCCCGCGTCGCGCGCTGGAACGGCCAGACCCGCGGCGAGCACGCCTTCTCGGTCGCGCAGCATTCGCTGCTGGTGGAGGCGCTGTTTTGCGACCTGATGCCCGAGGCGCCGGCGGACGCCCGGCTTATGGCATTGCTGCACGATGCGCCCGAATATGTCATCGGCGACATGATCTCGCCGTTCAAATCGGTGATGGGCGGCAGCTACAAGGACTGTGAACTGCGCTTGCAACGCGCCATCCATCTGCGCTTCTCGCTGCCGCCGGAACCAGGCGCCGGCCTGCGCAAGGAGATCAAGCGCGCGGACCAGATCGCCGCCTATTTCGAGGCAACGCTGCTCGCCGGTTTTTCGACCGCGGAGGCGACCCAGTTCTTCGGCCGGCCGCGCGGCTTCAGTGCCGAGCGCTTCGATTTCACGCCGCGCTCGGTAACCTGGGCACAGAATGCCTTCCTGAAGCGTTTTTCCGCTATCGAGAAGTCGCGGCGCAAGATTACAGCAGCGGTAGGGTAGAAAACGCTAAATTAACCGGAACGGCTGACACTGCGGTGTTCGATCACGAGCCGCAGGCAAGCCTTATGCCCGTCGCTGACGCCAAGGATGGTTCGGCCGTCCCTGAACAGGGGGCCGAAGGCGTGGATCGTCCCCGTCAAATGGAAGACGAACTGCGCAAACAAAACGAACGCTTTTCGGCGGCCATCGAGAACATGTCGCATGGCCTTTGCATGTTCGACGCCGACGAGCGCATGATCATCTGCAACGGCAACTATATCAACATCTTCTGCCTCGACGCCAACGTAGCGCGGCCGGGCATCCATTTCATCGACATCCTGCGGCACAGCGTCGATGTCGGCATCGCCTCGCAAAGCGCCGAAGAACTTTACGCCATCCGCAAGCCCTATATCGATGGAGCGAAACCCTCGTCCTACGAGGAGGCGCTCTCTGATGGACGCATCATCAGCATCTCGCACCGGCCATTGGCATCGGGCGGCTGGGTTTCGATCTACGAAGACATCACCGAGCAACGGCGCGCCGAACAGGATCTCAAGGAACAGCATCGCCGCTTCGACGCGGCGCTCGCGAACATGTCGCAGGGCCTGCTGATGTATGACGCCGGCGGCAGGCTGATCGTGCGCAACCAGCGCATCCTGGAGCTTTATCGTGTGACCGAGGCGGATCTGCCGCTCGGCATGACTCACCGCGAGCTCCTCGAACGGCTGGTGCGCCTTGGCGTCTATGCGCCCATAGATGTCGAGGACGAAGTTTCGAGGACCGAGGCTCGCCTGCTGGCCGGCCAGACGCGGTCGACGCCCCGCCGGCTCGCCGACGGACGAACGCTGATGATCGCCCGCCGGCCGATGAGCGGCGGCGGCTGGGTCGCCACTTTCGACGACGTGACCGAGAGCAGGCTTGCCGAGGAGCGCATGACCCATCTTGCGCATCACGACGTGCTGACTGGGCTGCCCAATCGCTCGATGTTTCGCGACCGGCTCGACCGGGCACTGGAGGATGCGGCGGCGGGACCGCTGGCAATCTTCTCCCTCGACCTCGACCGCTTCAAGGCCGTCAACGACACGTGGGGACACCCGGCCGGCGACCGGCTGCTGAAAGGCGTGGCCGCAAGACTGCTGCGCTGCGTGGACAACGACGCGGATATCGTTGCCCGTTTTGGCGGTGACGAATTCGTCATCGTCCAGTTCAACGTCGAGGGACTGGCCAGCGCGGAAAAACTGGCAAAACGCATTGTCGAGGCCATCGCCAAACCGTTTCATGACAAGAGCCGGGACATGCATGTCGGCGTCAGCCTTGGCATCGCGCTTTCTCCCGGCGATGGCAGGGACGCCGATACATTGCTGACAAACGCCGACATGGCGCTCTACCGGGCAAAAAGCGAAGGGCGCAATTTGTACCGTTTCTTCGAGCCCGGCATGGATGCCACGGTGCGCGCGCGCCGGGCGCTTGAGGCCGATCTCGAGACGGCGCTGCCGAGCCGCGAATTCGATCTCGATTTCCAACCGATCATGGCCATAGCTTCGGGCGAGATCGTCGGCGCCGAGGCCCTGATGCGCTGGCACTCGCCCTCGCGCGGCACGGTGGCGCCGGATGAGTTCATTCCGGTCGCCGAGGAAACCGGGCTGATCGTGCCGCTTGGCGAATGGGCGCTGAGGAAGGCCTGTGCGACAGCGGCAGCCTGGCCGCCTGGCCTGCGCGTTGCGGTCAATGTCTCCGCCGTGCAGCTCAAAAGCGGCGGCTTTGCTCGCAGCGTCATCTCTGCCCTGGCCTTCTCAGGCGTGCCGGCTGGACGACTGGAACTGGAGATCACCGAAACCGTCCTGATGGACGAGAGCAAAGACGTCCTGAGGAGACTGCGACAACTGCGCGAACTCGGCATCCGCATCGCGCTCGACGACTTTGGCACCGGCTATTCCTCACTCGGCTATCTCAGGCGCTTTCCCGTCGACAAGATCAAGATCGACCGTTCCTTCATTTCCGATATCGGCAATCGCGACACCGCGGCAATCGTGCGCACGATCATCGGGCTGGGCACCGAACTGGGGATCACGGTCACCGCCGAAGGCGTAGAAACCGAAGCACAGCTCGACATGCTGCGCCGAAACGGCTGCGTCGAGGCGCAAGGCTATCTGATTGGCGTGCCGTCAAACGCTGCGGAGATTCGGCACCTGTTGAAATCGAGCGCGGTGCGCAGCCAGACCGGCTGACGGCATAGATCAGCGCAGCGTCTCGATGTATTTTTCGTGGAAGCTGACATAACCCGGCTCGACTACCTTCAGATGCCGCTCGATCAGCGCGTGAAACTCCGGCAACCGGTGGAAGGGCACGCCCGGATAGGCGTGATGCTCGGCATGGAAGGGCATGTTCCAGGCAAGCTTGCGCACAGCCCAGTTGGTCAGCGTCGTCCTGGTATTCTCCAGCATGTTGGCGACGAAGGGGCAGCGGCCATGCTCGGCCAACAGGTAGAGCCGCAAGAACGGCTGGCCGAGCAGCGCGGGAAATATCCAGACATGGAGCAGCACCGTTGCCTTGAACCACAGCGCGAGCATCAGCACGACGGCATAGAAGGCAATCATGGCGCGCGCCTCGGCGCGTACCTTCGGACGCCCCTTCGGGGGAACGTAGTTGTCCTGGCAACGTCCCATTGCATTGGCGTAGAGCGTCTTCAGATGCCCCAACCACACTGGAAGCCCGGAAACGTGGACCAGGTACTGCCGCCAGGTTTCCGGCTTCGGGAAAGCCAGCTCCGGATCGCGTTCGGGATCCTGTGTGAAACGGTGATGGGCGAAATGGAAATAGCGGAACCAGTCGGCCGGCAGCGCGATCGCCAGGCTGCAGACACGCGCGACTGCGTCGTTCAGCCATTGCCTTTCGAAAGCCGTGCGATGCACCGTCTCATGCAGCAGCGTGAACAGGAACACGATCAGCATGCCTTGCGGCAGCATCAACAGCGGCCAGAACGGCACCTTGGCGGCGATCAGCGATCCGAGGAGAAAGATCGCGCCAAGGTGGAAAGCGAGCTGAACGAGGCCGGGCCCATCCGACTTGCCGGTTAGCCGGCTGCGCTCCTCATTCGTCAGCGAGGCGATCACGTCGCGATGATCCATAGGGGCATTCCGGCCGATTGAATTCATTCGATCAGCATACCCCAGCAAGAAACTTTTCTAACAACGAGGATTTCTGCAATATAGATAAGCTGAACTTATCCTTTTGGGTCACCGCCATGGTCGCACTTCCATCGTTGCGAGGTCTTCAGGCCTTCGAGGCGGCGGCGCGCACCGGCAGCTTCGCCGCTGCGGCGGAAGAGCTTTCGGTCTCCGCCGCCGCAGTCAGCCAGCTCATCCGCATCGTCGAGGAGCAAATTGGCCGCAAGCTGTTCCACCGCGCCAACCGGCGTGTCGTCCTGACCGAGGCTGGCGTCGAGATGCTGCCCCGATTGACCATGGCCTTCCAGGAAATCGGCAGCGTCTCGCGCCAGCTTGCAGGCGATGCGTTCCGCCCACGGCTCGTCGTCTCGGTCCCTCCGTCCATGGCCATGGGCTGGCTTTCCGAGCGCCTTGCCGGTTTCATCGCCATCCACGGTGCCGTCGACATATCTCTCAGGGGCGATGACGACCCGGTGTCGTTCGACCGCGACCTGATCGACGTCAGGCTCTCCTACGGTCCGCACTATCGTGAGCACCCGACCGAGGACATTGTCCAGGACGCGGTTTATCCCGTCTGCGCACCAAAGCTTGCCAGCGTGCTGGAGCCGGATGGCGGTCCGCTCGCCGGGCTGCCCCTGATCCACACCGACTGGGGACCGACCGGCGCTTCCTTTCCCTCATGGCGCAGCTGGTTCGAGGCGGCCGGCATCGCGCCTGGACGCGGCATTCAGCGCGGCCTGTCGGCAAACTCCTCGCGCGCGGCGCTCGACCTCGCCATTTCGGGTCTGGGCGTGGCGCTGGCGCAAGGGATCTATTGCGCCGAGGTCGTGGAGGACGGCCGGCTGGTCCGGCCTGTCGCCGGCGCGATTGCGCTGCGCCAGCCCTATTGCCTGACAATTCCGCAGCGGAGCGCAAGAAGAGACGCCGTGGCAGTGTTCCGCGCCTGGCTGATCGATGAATGCCAGCGGGTGGTGGGCTCGCCGGCGCTCGGTTGAGTGGGCAAGCGGCGACGGTTCAGAGGTGCCCGCTCAATGCTTCGACCATGTCCTTGTTCGCCGCCACGGGAACGATCTCGAACTCCACCAGATCCGCCCACTCGATCACCCAGCGCTGCAGCAGCGTGACGTCGTCGGCCTCCACCAGGAGGAAACATCGGCTCATGTCCGCCGCGATCCAGCTATGGTGCACCAGAAGCTCGTCGGGCTTCAGGCGGCCGCGATCGCGGAAGCGGCGGTAGATCTCCTTGCGGTCGCAGCCGCGAAAATCCTCGGTCACCAAAAACAGCATCTCTGCCCCTGCTTGGATGATTATCGGCCCGGCCGCTCCAAACGCTCCAGGAACCATTGCGTCAGCCGTACCCAGACCTCGTCCTTCTCGCCGGAGTCCTCCCAGCCATGATCGAGGTTGGGATTGTCGTTGACCTCGATGACGAAGACGCCGTCCTTGGTTTCCTTGAGGTCGACGCCGTAGAGGCCGTCGCCGATGCAGCGCGCCGCCTTGACTGCCGTCTCGACGACATGGGGCGGCGTCTCCTTCAGCGTGAAGGTCTTGATGCCGCCCTGGTCGGGCTTGCCGCTGGCCTTGTGGTTGACGATCTGCCAGTGCTTCTTGGCCATCAGGTAGTGCACGGCAAACAGCGGCTGGCCGCCGAGCACGCCGACACGCCAGTCATATTCGGTCGGGATGAATTTCTGCGCGATCAGAAGGTCGGAATCCTCCAGCCATTCGGTGGCGAGCGTCCTCAATTCCTCGAAATTGGCGCATTTCTTGACGCCCCGCGAGAAGGAGGAATCCGGGATCTTCAGCACCAGCGGAAAACCCAGCGTCTGCGCCGCGAGTTCAAGGTCGGAAGCGCCGGCTATCATCACGGTCGGCGGCACCGGCACCTTGTTGTAGGCCATCAGCTCGTTGAGATAGACCTTGTTGGTGCAGCGGATCATCGACAGCGGGTCATCGATGACCGGCATGCCTTCCTGCTGGGCGCGGCGCGCGAAACGATAGGTATGGTTGGAGATCGAGGTGGTCTCGCGGATGAACAGCGCGTCGTAATTGGCGAGCTTGGCAAGATCCCTCTTGGTGATCGGCTCGATTTCGACGCCCATCTTTTCGGCGATCCTGGCCCAGTAGCGCAGCGAGGAGATTTCCGACGGCGGCAATTCCTCATGCGGGTCGACCAGCGTGGCGAAGGTGTAGCGCGCCGGCGTGCGGCCCTTGGTGTCGCGCCATTCGCGGTTGGTGTAGGTCTCCAGGCATTGCAGGAAGAAGCTCTCCTCCTCCTCGGTCATGCGCGCCAGGGGATGAAAGCCGATCTTGCGGATCGAGGCCCATTCGGCGCTGTCCTTGATGTGGACCTCGAGCGCCGGCGCGCGGAACCAGTCGAACAGGAGCTTGGCGAATCGGTCCCACACCTTGGACGGGCCAATGCCGAAGAAGATGCAGACCTTCGCCGGAAAAGCGCCGCCAAGATCCTTGCGGCACTTGTTGAGCGCCAGCTCCAGTTCCGGCAGCGCATGTTCGTAAAGCTTGCGCTCCGACAGATCGATCATGGTTTCGACGGTCGGGATGACCTTGTGGCCGCGCGAACCCGCCAGCAGCGAGGCATAATAGCCGCGGCTCTGGTAGCCGTAATTGTTCGACAGGTTGATGACTTTGGGACGCTGGCCGCGAAACAGCGCCGGATGCGCGAGATAGTCGCGGTTGGTGATGATCTTGTGCGGTGTCGCCACCTGGTCGAGATCGCTCTGCCGGCCAGTTAAGATAACCCAGGTCATTGTTATCAGCGCTTCCCCAGAGTGATGGCGGCGCGCAGTCCGTCGCGGCCGAACTGCGCCATATTCATGAAGATGCCGTAAGGCACGGGAATGTTGGCGGCATCAAGGATGGTCTCCTGCCTCTCGTCCTCGACCCAGGGATCGTGGATCAGGATATGGTCGCCGTCGTCGCCGATGGCCAACACCCAGTGCGGCACCTTCTTGCCGAACATCAGGAAGCCGCTGATCAGCACGAGCACCAATTTTCCTTTCGCGATCGCGGCGCGAATGTCGTCGATGGTGAATGAACGGTAATTCACCGGGATGCCGTAAAGTTCCGCGCGTCGGCGAAAGTCGACTTGGGCCAGCTCCATCACCCGGCGCTTGTCCGCGCTGCGTACCGACTGCAGGAACAACGCGCCGTAGAACGACACGTAGATCTCGGCCGCAAGGCCGCTCTCATAGCCGGCGACCGCGAGGCCGAACGGCTCGCAGCCACCCGGGCCCGACATCATGAAGACGGTCGTCGCTTCGCGCCAAAGACGGATTTCCCTGACCGGGTCCGGCACGAAGTCATGATCGAAATTGGCCATGGCCATCATCAGGCAGCAGGGACCGCAAGTGAATTCGCAGGTCTGCTGGTAGAACGGCACGCGGGTGGCGACCGGAAGTTCGCCGCGCAAGGTCTTCTCGTAGCGCAGCGCCGTGGCGCCGTCCTCGTAGTAGTCGGGTTCGCGGCCGATCTTGCGGTAGCCCGCCTGCTCATAGATGCCGATGGCGCGGGCATTATCCTCCCGCACTTCCAGGCGCAGCATCATGCGGTCGTGCTCGAAGGCCGCTTCCTCCGCCGCCGTCAGCAACCGACGGCCGATGCCGAGGCCGCCGAAAAAGGGGCTGGTGGCGATCGAATAAAGGCGCGCCACGCCGCTGCCCTTGCGAAACAGCACGATCGCATAACCGGCGACGCGGCCATCTCTTTCGGCGACCAGCGTCTCGGCGGTCTCACGCTCGATGAACTGTCGGAAGGAGCGACGGGAAATGCGATCGCTGGAGAAAACAGCTTTCTCGATGGCGGCGAGATCATCGACGTCAGTCGCGCGGGCCGTGCGGATCTCGGCAGGCATGCGGGCTTGGAAAACCTCGATTGGGTTGTGATGAAGGCCCTATTCGAAACGTCCGGACAGCAGCCGAAAATGGCAGCGTCCATAAAGCGCTATCGCACCTCGATTCGGGCCGAATTGTGACAGATTCGGCGCCGGCCCGACGGGATGAAGGCCTCGAACAAGGTCGCCGTTTTCGGGTAGGCGGCGCTGCCAAAAAACGATCCTGTTCAACTCGACAGGCCGGCCAGAAGCTGGCTGTAGGCGCTCTTGGCCACGATCGCCAATTGCTCTTGCGGCACTGAGCCGACGACAGCGCAACCATAGCCCTTGTCAAGCCAGTAGACGGCCTGCGGGCCGGCTTGCTCCGAAGCGTAGGTTCCCCTGGCGTTCTCCACCGATTCGGCCGTCACAAAGAGCGATATGCGCTCGCCCTTGCCGTCTTCATAGAGCAGCATTGCCGCCTTGCTCTCGCCGGCCGGCAGCAACCTGCCGCCGACCAGTTGGAACCCGCTGCCGGTCAAGTCCGGCGCAACCAGCTTCAATCCGACCCGGTTGGACAGCCAGGTCAGCAGATGGTCCTTGTCGCTTGCCGGCACTTCCACCGCATGCCGCTTCTCGGCGGCATAGATGACATGCGCGGCGATGGCCTGCTCGGCCAACTGATCCTCGGCCTGATCTTCCCGGCCAATACCGTCGCTGCCGGCAAAGTAGCCGCCAAGCCCGCCCGCGGCCAGAAGCCCGGCAGCGGCGGCGGCAAGCCACCAGCGCGAGCGTGGCATTGGCGCCCTGGCTGGCGCCTCGCCAAGCACCACCTTGCGCAAGCGCACCGGCACCGGCTCGTCGATCACGCCAGCGAAGGCGTCTCGCAATGCCGCCCTGTCGGCGATGAAACGGGCGCTTTTCGCCTTCATCTCGGGAGTGGCGTCGAGCCATGCGTCATAGGCGGCGCGCTCATCGGCCGGCAACTCGCCGTCGAGTGCCATGTGGATATCGCGTTCGGAGAAATCGCGGCGGATCATTTCTAGACGATCCTTATCGAACGGCGGCGTGCCGTGTCGTCCAGCAGTCCGCGCAACTCCTCGCGCCCGCGTGCAATGCGCGACATCAGTGTTCCGGCCGGCACTCCCAGGATGTTGGCGGCCTCGGCATAGGAAAAGCCTTCGATCGCGACCATGACGAGCGCGGCACGGCGGTCGGGGCTGATCGCCTGCAATGCGTCGACGATCTCGCGCGAGGCGATGCTTTCCACCTGCTCGGCCGGCTGTGCAACCGCCTCGCCCGCTTCCAGCGGCAGCATCGCGGCTTCGCCGCGCCGATTCACTTTGCGCATCTGGTCAATGAACAAATGGTGCATGATCGTAAACAGCCACCTCCTGGGGCTTTCTCCCGTCTGCCAGTTGTCGAGCCGCATGAGGGCCCGTTCGAGACAGTCCTGGACGAGATCGTCGGCGGCGTCGCGGTCTCGCAACAACGAGCGTGCGTAGCGGCGCAGGCGCGGTATTTCGCCGAGGATTGCTGCCTTCTTTTCGTCCATGACCGCTGGTTTTCGGAATTGCCCTATTCATCAGATTGAACGCGCCTTCGCGGCGCGACGCAAGCAGCCAGTGCGAAGCGGTCCACCGCCCCGGTCACCCAAGCAATGATATAACGATGGGAGCGGCGGGTTTATTCCCGGGGCATGCTGGGTTACCTAACTAGGCCTCTCGCGTCCACAAATGACAGTATCGAAGCAAGTCGCCGGATTTAGGCATCCGGCTCGTCAGTGGTTGTGACGGCCTCCGGTCCAGACAGTTTTGAATAGCAGCTCAGAATAGGTTGGACCGGGTGCCCGCTATTTTCGGGCTATGCCGCGCAGGCGACGTTTTGTAGCCGCCTCTTTAATAAGACCAGCAATCTTGTGGACGAAAGCCGGGTTGAAGGAACCGATCGGCTTTGTCGTCACAACATCGTAAAGACGCTAGAGACAAGGCTTCACGTCCCTTTCGCCGCTCTGGTCAAAAGCCGCTGGTAGAACAGGCCGATGCCGATCAGCACGGCGCCAAGGCCGATGAAGGACAGCGCGCGAAGCACACCCTCCAGCTCCGACATGTCGAAGAGGAACACCTTCAGTACGGCGACTGCGATCAATGCGGCCGAGGCTATGCGCAGCACCTGCGACTTCAGCCAGACGCCGGCTGTCAGCAGCGCCACGCCGATCACCAGCCAGAGTGCCGAATAGGTGTAGGTTTCCAACTGGCCAAGGCCGCTCCACAGCCCAATGAACTCGCCCTTGAACAGGCGCCGCACCGACAGCGTGGCATAGGCGAAGGCAAGCAGTGCCGCCGCCAGCGCCAGCATGGCGGCATACCATTTCGGCCGCTTGTCGCGGGCATAGAGCGCAAGCCCGCCGGCTGCGACCGCCGGCAGGAGATAGCCGAGGAACAGCAGGTTGAAGACCGGGATCCGCCCGGTCGATTCGTCCGTGAAAAGCGGGTTCAGCACCAGCAGGTGCTGCACGATGATGAAGGCGACCGAGATCACGCCCGCCGCCATGGACCCGTAGCGCAGCACGGAACTCGGCGAGCGCCTGTCGATGGCCACGAGTATGGCGCCGGCACCGATTGCGATCAGCGTGTAGATGGCCTGTTCGGCAAGCGTGGGCGCATCGCTGTTGAGGACGCCGCCATGCATGGCGTGACGCACCAGCATGGCAAGCGTCAGCAGTGCAAACAGCGCCGCCGAAGCTTCCATGGCAAGGCGTGGCCGGCCGTCGGTGGTGCGGGCCAGTTGCCAGGCGGCGAAACCGAAGGCGAGCGCCGGCACGCCGTAGCCCGGCAGCAGCCAGTTGAAGACCGGCGTCGCCGACAGGAACCCGGCGCCGACGACGGTCGGATCGAAGATGACACGGCCAAGCACCGCCGCGACCGCGCCGACCGAAATCCAGCCGAGCACCGGATAGGAACGCCAGCGCGTGGCCAGCGCCGGCACGATTGCGGCCGCGCCAAGCAGGATGGTTGTCCAGCCGGAACCGAAGGCCATATGCAGCATCAGCAGGCCTGCGAGCGCGGCTCCGCCGAGCGCGAAGGATACGGCCGCCCTGCCCTGCAACGGCGGTTGCTCGCCGCGCGCGATCCACTCGCCGCCGGCAGCGAAAACCACGACCAGCAGCGCCGCCACGGCGGCGTAGGCAAGATCGCGGTCGAGATTGCCGAAGGTGAACCAGAGTGCCAGCAGGACGGCCAACGGCACGATGACGCCCCACGCCGCCCATGACGCAGCGCGGAAATGGGTCGCGGCGGCAAATTTACGGGCGGCCCAGAAACCGACGCCGATGAAGACAAGGCCAAGCACAACACCGATGCGCAAGGTCAGCGCGTTCGACGCCGCCAGCGGCAGGCCATCGATGCCGAAGGCGTCGCCCGAAAAGTCGGAAACGATCGAAGTCGGCGGGATGATGCCGAGATAGATCAGCACCGTAACCACTCCGGCCGCATGAAGCAGTGGCAGTGCCGGGGAGCGATAGAGCGCGACGGCCACCATCGCGGCGAGCACGACGGCTCCCGGGAAGGCATCGCCGGCAGCGACGAAGGCCGGATCGACCGAAAGGCCCAGCGCCGAGAGGGCAACAAACAGGCCCGGCGCGACGGAGGGCCAGTCGAAAGCCGTGGCTGATCCGCTTTCGTCGCCACGGCGGCCAAGCCAGACGAAAGCGAGCACGACCAGAGTGACGATGTTTATGAACAGGATTACCGACAAATTCGCGCCCGGTGCATCGGTCATGTAGAGGATCGTCCAGATGCCGGTACCGATAAAGGCTGCCGCCATCAGCGATTTCCAATCGCGCATGCGGGCTATCACGCTCGTGGCGGCAAGCACGATCGCCAGATAGCCGAACAGGGCCCAGGGATTGGGCGCCTGAGAAGCGATCAGCATCGGCGTCACCATGGCGCCGACGAGGCCGATACCAGCCAGCGCCTGGCCGTGGACAAGGGCGGCAGCAATCGTCCCTATGCCGATGGCGCCGAGCAGCGTGAAGGCGAGCGCCGGCCCGATAAAACCGTAGATGCCATGTGCGGCATAGACGGCGCCAAACAGGATGAAGGCGCCCGCCGCGGTCAGGATCGCCGGGATGTAGGCGCCTGCGGCGCCTTGCACGGGCACCCTGAAGCCGGTGCGGCGAATAAATTCGCCGGCTGCAATCAGCACAAGGCCGAGCAGCCCGGCCATGGTCAGCCGCACACCGGGGCCGAAAATTCCGGCTTCGATCGTGTAGCGGATGAGAAACAGGCCGCCCAGCGCCAATGCCAGGCCGCCAACCCAGACCGCCCAGCGGGTGCCGAGCGCCGTTTCGATATCGGGTTTGCCGGGCGCTTTCACCGCTGCGACAGGCTCGGATTCTGCCACCTTGGGCGCCGCCTCGCGTGCTGTCCATGGCCCCGGCTTGACCTCGTCCGTCGCTGCGTCGGTTTCCAGAGCCGGCGGCGCCTGCCCGGTGGCTGCCTCGCTGGCCGTTGGCGAAACGACCACGGCCGCAGCGACAATGGCGTCGGCCGGCTGGCCATCGGTCGCCGCCGGTTCGGACTGCTTGGCGAGAGGCGGCACGGCGCCGGAAAGGACGAGGCTTCGCAGCGCCCCAAGCTCGCGTTCGATCAGGCCAATGCGGCTCTGCTGGCGCGAAATGATGACGAACAGCGCAATGATGGCGACAAGGCCGATCAGGCTTTCAAACATGGCGGCTCCCCCAAACCAGACCAGTTGCTACTGACAATCAAATGTGGCCTGCAAACGACCAGCCAACGGCGTCGGATGGGCGGCTGGAAAGATCGAGCATGTTTCGGTGTCGAAAGCCAGCGGCTTGCGCCTATTGACCCTCGGCATCGGTTGCGAATGGCCGGTTTCCGGAAACATTGCCTGCCAAACCTGCCGCCGGTGACCTATGGTACCCTTGGCCGCAAAGGGTTCTCCAAGCGATATCATGAGGATACGTATGCCGCAACGAAGCGCAGGACTGCTGATCTACCGGCGAAACGCCGGGGCCCTCCAGTTCTTGCTCGTCCATCCGGGTGGACCGTTCTGGGCAAGGAAAGATGAGGGGGCATGGTCTATCCCCAAAGGGCTCGTCGACGAAGGCGAGGACGAGTTGAAAGCCGCCCGACGTGAGGCGGAAGAAGAACTCGGCGTCGCCATCAACGGCGATTTCCAGCCTGTCGGCAGTTATCGGCAGCCTGGCGGCAAGATCGTGAGTGCGTGGAGCGTCGAGGCCGACGTCGACACCGATGCCATCAGAAGCAACATGTTCACCATGGAGTGGCCGCCAAGGTCGGGGTCCATGAAGGAATTTCCCGAAGTGGACCGGGCCGGCTGGTTTTCAGAGTCGGAGGCCGGTCTCAAGATCCTGAAAGGCCAGCGCGCGATCCTGGACGATTTCGTGGAACGTCAAAAAGCCGGATAGGCGCCTGCTGTTCTCATCGCTCGTCCAGTGCGCCTTTGGACGATCCTTATCGGGCCGCCAGATTGGCCGCCGGGAAGATCGAGCACGTCTCGGTGCCGAAAGCCAGCAGCTTGCCGCCGGCATCCTTCAGCGTCGCTTCCGAAACGGCCAGCGTGCGATCCTTGTGAATAACCTTGCCCTCGCAGACCACCTCTCCGGTCCTGGGCGTGATCGGCCGCGTCAGGTTCACCTTGAATTCCGCCGTCGTATAGGCCTCGCCTTTTGCGAGCAGCGTCTGCACGGCGCAGGCAAGCGCCGAATCGAGCAGTGTCGCCGCCCAGCCGCCATGCACGCCCCCCAACGGATTCAGGTGGCGCTCGTTCGGCACACCCCGGAACACGGCACGGCCTTCCGAGACTTCGGTCAGCGCGAAGCTGAGCTGGAAGGAAATCGGCGGCGCCGGATATTTGCCGTCGATGATGCGCTGCAAAAGTTCCATCCCGGTGTAGGCAAGGATGTCGGCATGCGGAATGGTGCCGAGGCCGAGCGGCGAGACCCGGCCCGGATAAAGTTCCACTTCGCTCATGTGATGATTTCTCTCGCGGCGGTTTCTTCGGACAGGCCCTTGGTCGTGTGGTGCTTGCGCAGCGCCGCAAGGAAGCCGGCGCGCGAGTCTGGTTGCTCGATGCCGCGCGGCTCGTAGACATGACGGGTGAAGAAGAAGCCGGTGAGCCGGAAGGCATCCTGGATCGCCGCCGGATCGGCGCGCAGGCCGGAGCCACGCAGGAAGGCCGGCAGCGCCAGCATCTTGTCGCGCCAGGGCGCGCCGGCCTCGCGCGACACCGCCCTGCCCGATTTCGGCGAGACATAGGCAAGATCCTGCCGCGTGCCGGTCGCGGCGCACTGGCTGAGATCGAGACCGAAACCCAGTTCGTCAAGGATCAGGAGCTCGAAACGGGCCACCAGTTCGCCGGCGGAATCGACATCATCGAGATGCACGATCATCACCGCCAGCGCCTCGTAGAGGCCGCCATGGGCGTCGCGCTCCGGCAACAGGCGCAGATGCGCGGCCATGGTCTGCAGGCCGTAGACGGCGACGGCACTCTCCATCAACCTGGCCGCATTCATCTCGATCGCTTCGGCCTGGAACGTGCCGAGGTGCTCATCAAGGCGCGCCCGCCAAAGCAGGTCGACTCGGTTGCCGGGCTGGAGAACAGGCTGCCGCTTGCGCGAGCGCCCGCCGCGCACGAGGCCGAGATGGCGGCCATGCGCACGCGTCATCACCTCGAGGATGGCGCTGGTTTCGCCATGCTTGCGGGTGCCGAGAATGATTCCCTCGTCGCGCCATTCCATGCCTGGAGCATTTCACCGATCGGGTGGCGAAATCAAGATACGGGCTTGGTACCTGGGCTGGCTCTCGCAAGGATGCATAAAAAGCCGCCCGCAGCATAGCTGCGGGCGGGTCTGGTGGGGTCAGTCGATCCGTTAGAACGAGCGCTGGAAGCGGAGGATGCCGCCGACGCTGCTCTTCTTGTCGGCCTTGGTCCAGTTGTTGAAGTCGGCGTCGTCGAATTTTCCTGCATTGAGGTAATCGACTTCAGCCGTGATCGTGTAACCGGGCACAATCGTGTATGCGACGTTGGCAGCGACGCCGAGGTTCTTCCAGTCGTCATAGGAGATCTGGGCGTTGAACGAGGTCTTGTCGTTGAACTTGTAGGTGCCGCCACCCCAGATCGCCCAGTTTCCGCCCCACGGCTTGTATTGGGTGCGGCCCGTGCCGAAGTCGTTGATGTTGTCGTTGGTGCCGTAGCCGCCCATGACGAACAGCGTCAGTTCCTTGCCGACGTTGACGTCCAAGCGAACCTTGCCGGCCACTTCCTCGTAATTGCTGTCATAGGCGACGACGCCGGTGACCGCACCCCAGTCGCCCTTGTACTTCAAGCCGCCGACGACATGCGGGACATAGCTGTCGATCGTGTTGACGCCGGTACCTTCTTCGAGCGAGACCACGGCCGAGAAGCCGCTGCCAGCGTCGAAATAGTACTGCACGACGTTGGTATCCTTGATACCGTACGGGATGATCGTGTCCTGGATGACGTTACCGGCATAGCCGATAAACGAATCGTATGCCGTTTCATCCTTACCGACGCGCAGGCCGCCGAGCTGGATCCAGGCGAAGTTGAGGGTGGTCGCCTTGTTGCCGGCCTGCCAGCCAGTGCCGCCCGTCTCATAGTCGCCGCTGCTGTTGCCAAATTGAAAACGAGTCTCGGTGTAGGTCTTCAACGTACCGAGCTCGGTTTCCTGGCCGGTCCAGGTCTTCAGCGCGAAGCGCATGTTCTTGTAGTAGGTGTCGTGGCTGTCGCCGTCCATGTGATCGGCAACGTTGTTGACGCCATCCAGCGTGCCGCTGTCGCCGACGCCTATGTCATAGCGGAGATAGCCGCCGATGCGCAGGCAGGTCTCGGTGCCCGGGATATAGAAGTAGCCGGCGCCGTAGACGTCGCAGATCCTGACGTATTCAGCGGGTTCCGGCTCGGCGACGACGACAGCGTCGGCGGCGCGAGCGCCGGAGACCGCGATCAGTGCCGCGGCTGAGCCGAGAAGAAGGCTCTTGATGTTCATTTTCTGACCTCTCCAGTCAAAGTTAAAAATGGCTTCGGATTTTGGTTGGCGGATATATTTCCCGCCTCACCCACAACGAAAAAGGCCCGCACCGCGCCCCCTTTTCGCGGCGAACATACCCATCAATCTTCCGCCTTCAATGACAATTCCACAAACATTCCGAATTGATCACATAGATTAAATCCGTGTTGCAAAAATAGCACTAGCCAATTCACTTCAAACTACAGAACCGGACAAATGGAACATTGTCATATTTCCGTAATAATTCCTTGTATGTTTTCAATTTCATGATGATATTCTACGAACGCCGATTGTTTGAGAAATTTCGCGTAAATAAACCCACTCCCGTGGTCGTTTCTACCTAACCATTCCCCAGCCACGTGAAACCGAAGCCGATCCCCTCGAAGGGATCTTTTCAGCGGGTCACGGGCACGCCGGGACGGACCACGGGCCATGATGGGAAGATCAACCCGACGTCAGCGGACTCGTCTGCAAGAATCCGCGCTGGCCAACTAAGAAGTCGACCTACGCGGGGCCTCGGCGTCCCTGGTCGATAGCCGCCAGCCAACGGTTTTGGTCATTATTACCGGCGCTTGTGGTCGGCCAGCACCGCGTCGATCACGCGCCAGGATTGTTCGATCTCGGCCGAGTTGACGTCTATCTCGCCGGCGGCGGTGATCAGCGCCTTCCACAGTGCCCAGCCGCGGCCGCGCGCCCAGGTCGCGTCGTCGACGCCGAGGCCAGCGCGGAACACTTCACGGCTTTGCCCCTCGAACAACGTCCAGGCAATCGCCAGATCGCATGAGGGGTCGCCGACGCCGGAGGTGCCGAAGTCAATCACCGCGCTTAGCCTGCCGTGTTCAACCAGAAGATTGCCCCAGCTGACATCGCCGTGGAACCAGGCGGGCGGGCCTTGCCAAGGGGCGGCAAGAGCCGTTTCCCAGACAGCGCTGGCCGCGCCGGCATCGATACGGGTGTCGAGCGCCGCGATCGCTTGTCTCGTTTCGCCGTCATAGACGCTCAGCGGACCGCCGCGAAAGAAATTGTGTTGGCCCGGCCCCGGTGCGCCAACCGGGTCGATCCGCTTCAGCGCAACCAGAAAGCCGGCCAGGTCCGCCGCGAATTCCGACAGGTTGGCGATACGCTCCCGCTTTGCAGTCTCACCTTCGATCCATCTGTAGACGGACCAATGCCACGGATAGCCTTCGGCCGGGGCTCCCATCGCCAGCGGTATAGGGATGGGCAGCGGCAACAGCGGCGCCAGCCTCGGCAGCCAGCGATGTTCCTTCTCCACTTGCAGGGAATAGGCGGCGGCACTGGGCAACCGAACGGTCATCTCGTCGCCGAGACGAAAGCTTCTGTTGTCCCATCCGCCAGGTTCAATCGGCCGAACCGCAAGATCCCTCCAGCCAGGAAACTGCGCCGCGATCAACCGGCTGACCAGAGCTGCGTCGATATTCGACTTGCTATCCATCCATCCTAGTGCGGGAACTCGAGCCCCATCTCGCGGTAGCGCTCGGGATCGTCGCCCCAGTTCTCGCGCACCTTGACGAACAGGAACAGATGCACCTTTTGCTCGAGGATGCCGGCGATTTCCATGCGCGCCGCCTGGCCGATGGCGCGGATGGTCTCGCCCTTGTGGCCGAGCACGATCTTCTTCTGGCTGTCGCGTTCGACATAGATGACCTGCTCGATGCGCACCGAGCCGTCCTTCTTCTCTTCCCACTTCTCGGTTTCGATGTGCGAGGAGTAGGGCAATTCCTGATGCAGCCTGAGGTAGAGCTTCTCGCGAGTGATCTCGGCGGCGAGCTGGCGCATCGGCAGGTCGGAGATCTGGTCTTCCGGATAATACCAGGGCCCCACCGGGAGCGCCTCGGCAAGGTAATCGAGAAGGTCCTTGCAGCCCGAGCCGGTCAGCGCCGAAACCATGAAGGTACGCTTGAACGGCACTCTTTCGTTCGCCGCCGCAGCCAGCGCCAACAACACTTCCGGCTTGACGCGGTCGACCTTGTTGAGGATCAGCGCCATCGGCTGGCGCACATCCTTCAGGCGTTCGAGGATGGCGTCGGCATCGCCCTTTATGCCGCGCTCGGCATCGATCAGGAGCAGCACGATATCGGCATCCTTGGCGCCGCCCCAGGCTGTCGTCACCATTGCCGTATCGAGACGCCGCTTCGGCTTGAAGATGCCCGGCGTATCGACGAAGACGATCTGCGCGTTGTCGTGCGTGGCGATGCCTCTGACGATGGCACGCGTCGTCTGCACCTTGTGGGTGACGATCGACACCTTGGCGCCGACAAGCTGGTTGACCAGCGTCGACTTGCCGGCATTGGGCGCACCGATCAGCGCTACGAAGCCGGAATGCGTAACGGCAGCAGGCGCGGCCGGAACCGTGTCTTCCGTGGCTGTCATGCCGCGTCTCCCTGATCGATCCAGACACCTTCACGAATGAGAAGGGCGGCGGCGGCGGCCTGCTCGGCCTCGCGTTTGGAGCGGCCGCTGCCGACAGCCGGCTGAAATCCACCAACCATGACGCTGACGGTGAACAGCGGATCGTGATCCGGCCCCTCGCGGCTATCGATGCGGTAGACGGGCACGGCGCTTGCCGCCTGATGCGCCCATTCCTGCAACTCGGTCTTGGCGTCGCGTCGGCCGGCGCCCGACGCCTGCGAGCGCGGCTGCCAATATTTGTGGATGAAAGCGCGCGCCGCTTCCAGGCCGCCGTCGAGGTAGAGCACGGCGATCAGTGATTCCAGCGCGTCGGCGCGCAGATTGACGCGCTTGCGTCCCTCGAGCCCTTGAACGTCGGATCCGGCGCGGATCAGCTCCGGCAGACCAATGTGCTCGGCGATCTCCGACAGCGCCTCGGCATTGACCAGCGCGTTGAACCGCAGCGACAATTCGCCTTCCGCCGCATCGGGAAACGCGGCCAGCAGCATATCGGCCACCACCAGGCCGAGAACCCGGTCGCCCAGGAACTCAAAGCGCTCATAGTCGGTGCCGGCATTGGCGCCGCGGGCGCTGGCATGGGTCAAGGCACGCTGCAGGCGCCGGCGGTCGGCAAAGGCATGGCCCGTGCGCTCCACCAGCGCTTCGGCGAGCGCGTCGGCGGTCAGCCGTCTTGTCGCCGCCATGACCCTAATTAACGAAGTGGAAGAGGCGCGAAGCACGCATAAGCGACGGCCACTTCCAGATTTCGAGCGGGCTCGCCTTGCCGGCGATCGAGAAGAAAACAAGGTTGGCCCGGCCAACCAGGTTTTCGGCCGGAACGTAGCCGACGGAGAAGCGGCTGTCGGCGGAGTTGTCCCTGTTATCGCCCATCATGAAATAGTGACCTGGCGGAACATCGAACTCGCGCGTGTTGTCGCCGATCGAGTTCGGCGACAGATCCAGCGTGTCGTAGCTGACGCCGTTGGGCAGCGTCTCGCGATAGACATCGATCGGATAATCCTTTTCCGTGATGTCGGGATTGTCGATCTGTCCGGTCTTCACGCGCGGCACGCCGACACCGTTGATGAACAGCTGGCCGTCCTTCACCTGGATCTTGTCGCCAGGCAGGCCGACCACACGTTTGATGTAGTCGACGGACGGGTCCGGCGGGAACTTGAATACCACCACGTCGCCACGCTTCGGCTCGGAGCCCCAGATGCGGCCCGAGAAGATGTCCGGGCCGAAGGGCAGCGAATAACGGGAATAGCCGTAGGACCATTTGGTGACGAAGAGATAGTCGCCCTCGAGCAGTGTCGGCCGCATCGAACCCGACGGGATCGAAAAGGGTTGGAACAAGAGCGTGCGAATGACCAAGGCAAGCAAAAGCGCCTGGACGATGACGCTGACGGTTTCGCCAAGCCCGCCGGATTTCTTCTGGGGTTTTTCAGCCACGCTCATGTCGTCCTCGATTGTGCGTTGGATGGTATAGAGTCTCGGCGCGCGCTGGGCAACGTCATGCCGGTGGTCAGATGCAATCAATGTGGCGCTTGTTCGACGGGCAACGCTTCGATGATCACAAAGGCTTGAGCAAGCGGAAAATCATCCGTGATGGTGAGATGGATCATCGCCCGATGGCCCTTTGGCAGAATCGCGTTCAGCCGCGCCTCGGCGCCACCGGTCAGTGCCATGGTGGGCGCGCCGCTCGGAAGATTGACGACACCCATGTCGCGCCAGAACACGCCCTGCGCCAGGCCCGTGCCCAGTGCCTTGGCGCAGGCCTCCTTGGCGGCGAAGCGCTTGGCGTAGGAGGCCGCCCGCGCCCGACGATTTTCGGAGCGGGCCTGCTCGACCTCGGTGTAGATTCTCTGGATGAAGCGCTGGCCATGACGCTCCAAGGACTTTTCAATGCGTCTGATATCGATCAGGTCGCTGCCGATGCCGATGATCATCGCGCGGTGGAACCGATGCTGGCGTTTGGGTTAGACGCTTGCTCATGGCGGGCCGCGCGCTCCGCCAGCCGTTTGCGCCGCTGCTCGCGAAAGGCGTTCATGCCCCAGCGCGTGATGGCGTAGAACAGAACCCCAAAGGCCAGTCCGAGCGGTATCGCACCGATCAGCATCGGCTTCAGCACGGGGGCCCACAATTGCGCGAAGGAAAGGTTGTGCAGCATCTCGCCCAGGTGCGCGGGCGGGCCGTGCGCCGGCAGGCGGTTGTGCAGGATCAGCTTGCCGGTCTCCCAGGAGGCGCCCCACAGCAGCGGGAACGTCAGCGGATTGCCGAAGAATACGGCGCCAAGTGCGGCCGCCACCAGATTGCCGGCGATGAGCCAGCACAGCACCGCGGCAATGGCGAAATGGAAGCCCACCGGAAAGAACGAAGCAAAGACGCCAGCGGCGACGCCGGCCGCCACCGCATGCGGCGTGGCCTTCAGCCGCAGGATGCGCTTGGAGAAGTACTGCAGCGAGCGCGAAAACGACCGGCGCGGCCATAGATAGGTACGCACCCGCTCCAAGAGGCCATCAGGCTCGCGGCGTCGAAAAAGCACTCTATTCCAATTCCTGATCTACCAATACCCGCCGTCCTGCCACCCCAAGCCGGGTCACAGCAACTTATCTTGCGCTTCCGGGGCGCAGAAAGGCAACAACGACTTTGATATAGCGACAGGCTGGCTTCGGAACAACGAAACGCTGCCGCGATGGTCTGCCGCAGGGGGTAACAAGATCGCCATTGAGGCGAAACTGAGGAAAAGAAGGATGGCCGGCATGACCACCATTCGGCCAGCGCGCGACGACGAGGCGAAAGAGTTGCCCTATATCGAGCAATCCGCCGGGCTGGCGTTTCGTTCCATACCGGACCTCGCCTGGACGGCATGCCGGCGAGCCGGCGCTGCGCAATGCTGCTCGATCTCGCGCGGATTTAAGGGCGGCTATTCCAGATATTCACTGACCTCGACCAGATTGTCGTCAGGATCACGGAAATAGACAGACATCATGCGGCCGCGTGCGCCGATCCGCTCGACCGGTCCAAGTTCCACAGTCACACGATCGGCTTCGAGACTGGCGAGGAGTTCGCCGAGCGGCCGATCGGTGATCAGGCAGAAATCACCTGAGCCGGGCGTCGGCGACTTCGCCTTCGGCTCGAAGGTGCGGCTGACCTCGTGGACATTGATCTTTTGGTTGCCGAAAGCCAGCGCTGTCGGCAGGCCCGGCGTATCGATGCGCCGAAAGCCCAGCACGCGCTGGTAAAAGGCGCAGGTCGCTTCGAGCGACGCCACCGTCAGCACGAAATGATCGATACTGATGATCATCCCGCCCCTCTCAGATATTGCGGCTGCCCGGCTTGATCGCCGGTATGGCGGCAAGTTCCGGCGGCAGCCGATCGGCCGGATAGGCCGGCACCTCGTACTCGGCCAGCGCGATCAGCGGCACGCCGACATCGGTCTTGCCCGCCGAACGGTCGATGATGCAGGCCGCCGCTGTGACCTCGGCGCCAAGTTCGCGCAGGCAGTCGATGGTCTCGCGGATAGACAATCCAGTGGTGACGATGTCCTCGACAATGACGACACGCGCGCCGCGCGCGATCTCGAAGCGGCGCAGCCGGAACTCGCCCCCTTCCCGCTCGACCCAGATCGCCGGCACGCCAAGATGGCGCGAGGTCTCGTAGGCCGGGATAAGCCCGCCGATGGCCGGGCCGACGACATAGTCGATTTTGCCCGGCACGGCGGCGCGGATCTTTTCGGCCAGCGCCTTGCACAGCCGCTCGGTCTTATCGGCATGCATGAACACGCGCGCCTTCTGCAGGAACACCGGACTGCGCAGACCCGACGTCAGGATGAAATGCCCCTCCAGGACAGCACCAGCCTGACGAAAAATATCCAGCACTTCGTCCGTATTCATCTGTCTATCCCCGTGTAGATCAGCCGAGTCAGCCATTGACACGCCGTGCATCGCTGACGCTCGAATTGTCCTTGAGCTGCGACAGCAGCCGGTTGAGATGCTTCAGATCCCAGACTTCGAGATCGATCAGCATTTCGGTGAAATCGGGCGCGGTGCGCACCATTGACAGCGTATGGATGTTGGCATCGTTCGAGGCAACGACCTGGGCGATGTCGGCGAGCGATCCCGGTGCATTGATGGCGGTGACGGAAACACGAGCCGGAAAGCGTTCCTTGGTGCGCTCGTCGATGTCCCAGCGCACGTCAATCCAGCGCTCGGGCTGGTCGTCGAAAGCCTGCAGCGCCGGCGACTGGATCGGATAGATGGTGATGCCGGTGCCCGGCTGCACGATGCCGACGATGCGGTCGCCAGGCACCGCCCCTTCCGGCGCGAAACGCACCGGCAGGTCGCCGCGCACGCCACGGATCGGCACCGCGCCGTCGCGCGGCTGGTCCTTGTCCTTGCGCGCGGCACGGCCCGGGATCTGGAACAGCATGCCGGCGGCGTTGCGAATCTTCGACCAGCCTTCCTCGCGCTGCTTGGGCGCCGCCGGCGTGACGCGCTCGTCCTTGTAATCGGGGAAGACGGCTTTCATGACATCGGTGGACGCCAACTCGCCCCGGCCGACGGATGCCAGCACGTCCTCGATATCCTTGCGCGCCAGCCGGTGCAGGACGGGCTTCAGGCTTTCCTTGGTGAAATTCTTGCCGGCCCGCTCGAAAGCCCGTTCGAGAATGCGCGCGCCGAGACCCGAATACTGCTTGCGGATGGCGTTCTTGGTGGCGCGGCGAATGGCGGCGCGCGCCTTGCCGGTGACGACGACGGATTCCCACGCGGCCGGCGGCACCTGTGCCTTGGAGCGGATAATCTCCACCTCGTCGCCATTCTTCAGCTCCGTCATCAGCGGCATGATGCGGCCGTTGACCTTGGCGCCGACGCAGGTGTCGCCGACATCGGTGTGCACCGCATAGGCGAAGTCGATGGGCGTGGCACCTTTCGGCAGCGCGATCAGCATGCCCTTGGGGGTGAAGCAGAACACCTGGTCCTGGAACAGTTCCAGCTTGGTGTTCTCAAGAAAATCCTCGGGGTTGTCGCCCTCGGCAAGCTGTTCGATCGTGCGCCTCAGCCACGCATAGGCATTGGTTTCCTTCGAGATCGAATGGGCCGCACCGTTCGCCTTGCCGCCGGTGTCCTTGTAGATCGAATGGGCGGCGACGCCATATTCGGCGATCTTGTTCATCTCGCGGGTGCGGATCTGAAGCTCGACGCGCTGGCGCGACGGCCCGACGATGGTGGTGTGGATCGACCGGTAATCGTTCTGCTTCGGCGTCGAGATATAGTCCTTGAAACGGCCGGGCACCATCGACCAGGCGGTGTGGATGGCGCCAAGCGCGCGATAGCAGTCCTCGACATTGTCGACGACGACGCGGAAGCCGAAAATGTCGGACAATTGCTCGAAGGAGAGCGCCTTGGCCTCCATCTTGCGGAACACCGACCACGGCTTCTTCTGCCGGCTTTTGACGCTGGCCTTGATCGCGTGCTTCTCGAACAGCGCCGACAACGCTTTCTCGATCTCGGACAGCACACCCTTGTTGCGCTCGAAAATCTCGGCGAGCCTGGCGGTGACGGCGCGATAGGCTTCCGGATTGATGTAGCGGAAGGCGATCTCTTCCAGTTCCTCGCGCATGCCCTGCATGCCCATGCGCCCGGCCAGCGGCGCATAGATATCCATCGTCTCCTCGGCGATGCGCAGGCGCTTGGCTTCCGGCACATGGTCGAGGGTGCGCATATTGTGCAAGCGGTCGGCGAGCTTGACGAGAAGCACGCGCACGTCTTCCGAGATCGCCAGCAGAAGCTTGCGCAGATTCTCGGCCTGCTCGGCCTTCTTGGAGACGAGGTCGAGCTTCTTCAGCTTGGTCAGGCCCTCGACCAGCTTGCCCATCTCAGGCCCGAACAGTTCGTCGATCTCGGCCCTGGTCGCCGTGGTGTCCTCGATCGTGTCATGCAGCAGGGCGACGGCGATCGTCGCCTCGTCCATGTGCATCTCGGTGAGGATGGCGGCGACTTCGAGCGGATGCGAGAAATAGGGGTCGCCGGAAGCGCGCTTCTGGTGGCCATGCTTCTGCATGGCATAGACATAGGCCTTGTTGAGCAACGCCTCGTTGACGTCAGGCTTGTAGCGCTGGACGCGCTCGACAAGCTCATACTGACGCATCATGGGCGGAATCTCTCGGCGATGAAATGAATCATGCGCCGCACTGCCGCACGGCGCATGTCCGGCACCAACTGTCGCAAATACCAGATTCACGCATTATGCCAAGCACGGCCAAAACTGCATCCGGTATTTGCGACAGTTGGTACTAGATAGCCACGAAACTGCCGGGACGGAAGTGCCGGAAGATTGTTCCAGGCGCCTCCGCAAAGCAGTCTTAGTAGTCGTCGCTCTTTTCCGGCGGCACCAGGCCTTCGATGCCGGCCAGCAGATCTTCCTCGGTCATGCGATCGAAGGCGATGTTGTCCTCGGCATCATCGGTATCGGCGGCCGTGACGGCTGCGCCGGTCTGATCGGCGATCGCCTCGCCATCGGCTTCGGGCTCGTCGACCTCGACATGCTTCTGCAGCGAATGGATCAGGTCTTCCTTGAGGTCATCGGGCGACAGTGTCTCGTCGGCGATCTCGCGCAGTGCGATGACCGGGTTCTTGTCATTGTCGCGCGGGACGGTGATCTGCGCGCCCTGGCTGATCTGACGAGCACGGTGGCCGGCCAGAAGCACCAGCTCGAAGCGGTTGTCGACCTTGTCGATGCAATCTTCAACGGTTACGCGGGCCATGGATTTGCCCCTTTCATGCCTGGATTTAATGGAAAACAGGCGCGGTCAATAACCCGAACGCCGCCGAAATACAAGCATTATGGAATGCCGGGGCCGGAGAACGGACGATCTGTCATTGCTTTGCCGGATTTCCCCCGAAACCGGTTTCAGTCGAGCTCCGGTGCGCCCGGTACCAAGCCGGCGATCACAATTGCTTGCAGTGCGGCAACGCACCCTTGGATTGCCACAAAACTGGCGTTATTTCGAAAAGCGTAAGGTCAGCCGGTTTATTGCGAGCCCTACTGATAGTCGCATTTCGTTTTAACGGCCGCTTATTTCGAAAAGGAATTTTTCCATGTTCGACCCCCGTGAAAAGATCGCCTTGTTCATCGACGGCGCCAATCTCTACGCCACGTCGCGCGCGCTCGGTTTCGACATCGATTATCGCAAGCTCCTGTCGAGCTTCCAGAAACGCGGCTACCTGCTGCGCGCCTACTATTACACCGCCCTAGTCGAGGATCAGGAATATTCCTCGATCCGGCCGCTGATCGACTGGCTCGACTATAACGGCTTCAAGGTGGTGACCAAGCCGGCCAAGGAATTCACCGACTCGACCGGCCGCCGCAAGATCAAGGGCAACATGGACATCGAATTGACCGTCGATGCGCTGGAACTGGCCGATGTCGTCGACCACTATGTCATCTTCTCCGGGGACGGCGATTTCCGCACGCTGGTCGAGGCGCTGCAACGGCGCGGGCGCAAGGTGTCGATCGTCTCGACCATGGCCTCGCAGCCGCCGATGATATCCGACGATCTGCGCCGCCAGGCCGATCATTTCATCGACTTGATGACGTTGAAGAACGAAGTGGGCCGCGATCCCTCCGAAAGGCCGGTGCGCCGACCCGAACCGGCCGAGACGGAAGAGGACGAGTACTGAGGACGGCGGCGTTGGCCGCACATCTCGCTGCCTCCCCGGAACCCGATCGCGACTGCCCGCTCTGCCCGCGGCTGCATGGTTTCATTGCCGAGTGGCGGCAACGCGAGCCATCGTGGTTCAACGCCCCGGTTCCGACCTTCCTGCCGCCCGAAGGCGACGATTCGGTCCGGCTGCTGATCGTCGGGCTTGCGCCCGGCCTGCGCGGAGCGAACCGCACGGGCCGGCCTTTCACAGGCGACTATGCCGGCGACCTGCTCTACGGCACGTTAATCGCGCACGGCTTGGCGCGCGGCGAATTCAAGGCGCGGCCTGACGATGGGTTGGAGCTCGTTGGAACGGCAATCACCAACGCCGTCCGCTGCGTGCCGCCCGAGAACAAGCCTGTGGGCGCCGAGATCGCCACCTGCCGGACCTTCCTTGTGCCGACGATCGCACGGTTTCCCAATTTGCGCGCCGTGCTGGCACTTGGTTCGATCGCGCACCAGTCGACCGTGCGCGCACTGGGCCAGCGCGTCGCCGCCTATCCCTTCAAGCATGGCGGGCGGCAGGAGGCCGGCGGCATCACGCTGTTTTCCAGCTATCACTGCTCGCGCTACAACACCAATACCGGCGTGCTGACCGAAGCGATGTTCGTCAGCGTTTTCAGCGAGATCGCGGCGTTCCTCGACTTGTAGTCTGGAATTCCCTTACAACGCCGGTGCGAACAATGCGGCCAGCGTCTCCTGGCCGCCTTGCAAAACGTTCAGGTCGACGTCACCGACGATGCCCTCGACGCGGCCCCTGTTGTGATACTGCCAGTAGACCCAATCGTCGCGACCCGGCTCGAGCAGCAGTGAGCGAAGCCAGAGCGGGCGGGCGGCGATCTGCCCGGCATAGGCCGTTGCTGCATCGTCCGTCATATAGATGATAGCCTTCTTGCCAAAGGCGGCTTCAACTGGACCGAGGAAGGCCTGGAGTTCGGCGTCGAGTTGTTCGGGCGAAGGACGCTGCGGGCAATTGCCGCCGAACTCGATGTCGACAACCGGCGGCAGCAAAGGCTGGTCGTGCGGCACCACGGCGATAAAATTCTTCGCCTGGTCGGCGCCCGGCCGGCAGAAGGTGAAAAAGTGATAGGCGCCGACAGCGAGCCCAGCAGCACGAGCCTCGCGCAGATTGGTGACGAAGGCATCGTCGACATGATCGCCGCCCTCGGTCGCCTTGATGACCGCAAAGGCGACGTCGGCGGCGGCAACGCGCCGCCAGTCGATCCGGCCCTGATGATGCGAAACGTCGATGCCCCTGACAGGATATTTGCCGCGATCCGGAGAAAACGCATGGAAATAGAAGCCGCCAGCGACGATGAGGATTGCAAAAACCAGGCTGACCGATCCCCAGAGGATGATCCGGTTCTTCAAGACTGTCCCCTCCGGCATTTCTGGCTCCTTGGCTCGAGCCTGAAGCCAAACACTCGTCCGCTTGGCTACCACCTGATGGTTGTCACCCGCGCTCCTTCAAGAGCCTGCCCTTCTCACGTGACCAGTCGCGCTGCTTTTCCGTCTCACGCTTGTCGTGCAGCTTCTTGCCGCGACCGACGGCGAGCAGCAGCTTGGCGCGGCCCTGGTCGTTGAAATAGATCTTCAGCGGCACCAAGGTCATGCCTTCGCGGTCGACGCTCTGCGACAGCCTGGCCATCTCGCGCTTGTTGAGCAGCAGTTTGCGGCGCCGGCGCGGCTCGTGGTTGAAGCGGTTGGCCTGCAGATATTCCGGGAGGTAGGAGTTGATCAGCCAGATCTCGCCGCCCTCGACCGAGGCGTAGCTATCCTGGATGTTGGCCTGGCCCTGGCGCAGCGACTTGACCTCGGTGCCGGTCAGCACCAGACCGGCCTCGACCGTGTCGAGCACCTCATAGGAAAACCGCGCCTTGCGGTTTTCCGCAACGGTCTTGTTGTTGGGATCGGCTTTTCTGACTTGATTCATAATGCGGAGAGGTGGCGCCTCATCCCTAATTAATCAAGCCGGCGTGCTTCATCGCCGCGTCGATCTTTTCGGCCGTCGACTGTTCGACCGTGACCAGCGGCGAACGCAGCACGTTCTCGACCTTGCCGAGCTTCGAGAGCGCATATTTGGCGCCGGACACGCCGGGCTCGATAAAGATCGCCTTGTGCAGCGGCAGCAAGCGATCCTGCAATTCCAGCGCCTTGGCGCTGTCGCCGGACAGCGTCGCCTCCTGGAATTCGGCACAAAGCCGCGGCGCGACGTTGGCCGTCACCGAGATACAGCCGACACCACCATGCGCGTTGAAGCCGAGCGCGGATGCATCTTCGCCGGAAAGCTGGATGAAATCCTTGCCGCAAGTCATACGCTGCTCGGAAACCCGTTCGACCTTGCCGGTCGCGTCCTTGACCCCGACGATATTCTTGAAGTCGTGCGCCAGCCGGCCCATCGTCTCCGGCATCATGTCGATGACCGACCGCGGCGGGATGTTGTAGATGATGATCGGCAGCTTGGTTGCCCTGGCGACGGCGGCGAAGTGCTCATAGAGACCGCGCTGCGTCGGCTTGTTGTAGTAGGGAGTGACGACAAGTGCAGCGTCGGCGCCTGCCTGTTCGGCATACTGGACCAGGCCGATCGCTTCCGCGGTGTTGTTGGAGCCAGCGCCGGCGACGACCGGAGCGCGGCCCCTGGCCGCCTCGATGCAGACCTTGACCACCTGACGATGCTCGTCATGCGACAGCGTCGGCGACTCGCCGGTGGTGCCCACGGGAACCAGGCCTGTCGTGCCCTCCGCAAGTTGCCAGTCGACAAAGGCGCGAAAGGCTTTCTCGTCGAAACGCCCGCTCTTTTCGAACGGTGTCACGAGCGCGGTCAGCGAGCCTCTCAGCATGTCGTCCAACTCCTTGGGACTTCTTTGTTCACGCATATCGTTATCCCAAAACCGGTAGCCACTTTTGGGCGATATGCATGGGTTTTCGTTTCTGGTCTTAATGTCGCGCCTTCTAGCCGAAAGCGAGGCGGCGCACCATAGTCTCGACATGGTTGCGCGGCAAGCATTGCCATGCTGCCAGCAAACGCAATTCGAACGGCCTCGATAACCTTTTGTTAACTGGCCCTTCATGACCTAAGCTTACGGTCTGGTCCAGGTCGCGAAGCTTCCGCGCCTGCTGGTGATGTGTAAAGGCTGAACGATGCCGACTAGGCGGCCTCATCTTTTCGCGCTCCTGGGCGCGGTCGTCGCGCTGATGCCGGAGATGGCGATCGGCGGCAGCGTCGACGTGCAGTTGACATCGGCCATTCCGATGCCCGGCATGCAAGGCTCGCAAGATGCGGGTCCAGGCGATACGGCCCCCTCTGCCAGCATTGTGCAGTTGAAGAGCGGTCTGGACGCACTGGCGGCGGGCGACATTCCCGGTGCCCGCGCCGCGCGAGATGCCCTTCCCGCCCGTTCGCTCGACCAGCACATCCTTGCCTGGGCAATCGCGCTTTATGGCGGCGACAAGGTGCCGAGCGGCGACATTGCGGCCGCAGCGAAGATGTTGCCCAACTGGCCGGGGACAACCGCGCTGCGCAAGAACAGCGAACGCGCACTCCATCGCGAAAACCCCGCCCCCGACGTCGTCGTGCAAGCGTTCGACGGCAGCCAGCCGCAGACATTCGAAGGTGTGATGCTTCTTGCCCGCGCCTATGTGGCGCAGGGCAACACCAAGGCGGCGCTTTCGGTACTGGTGCCGTTCTGGCGCACCGCGATCCTGGACGCCAAGGACGAGACAGCGCTGATCAAGGAGTTCGGCGGGCTGATCCCGGCGGCCGATCACCGGTTCCGCATGGAGCGCATGTTCTACGCCGACCGGGTCGGCGCGGCGCAGCGCGTCGCCGGCCTGGCGCAAGCGCAGCAACTGGCCACCGCCTGGGCGGCCGCCGACAAGGGCGACAAGAACACCGCCAAGCTGCTCAAGGCGGTACCGGCTTCACAGCGTTCGGCCGGCTATTTCTTCGCGCAAGCCGAATATCTGCGCAAGCAAGACAATATTGCCGACGCCGCCGCCATTGTGATGAAGGCGCCGACGGATCGCGAAGCGCTGGTCGACCCGGATGCCTGGTGGGTGGAGCGCCGGGTACTGTCGCGCGAGCTGGTCGACAAGGGCGACATGAAAGCCGCCTACAAGATCGTCGCCATGCATGCGGCCGAAAGCACAGCGAACGCCGCCGAAGCCGAATTCCATGCCGGCTGGTACGCGCTGCGCGGCTTGAACGATCCCAGGCTTGCGGCAACCCATTTCGCGCGCATCGCCGACCTTGCGCAGGGGCCGATGACATTGTCGCGCGCCTATTACTGGCTCGGCCGCGCCGCCGAAGTTGGCGGCCCGGGTAGCGCAAAGGATTATTTTGCGCGCGCGGCGGCCTACGGCACGACATTCTACGGCCAGCTCGCCGCCGAGCGCATTGGTCGCCCGGTGCTGAACATCGCCTATCCCACGCCGAGCGCCGCCGATCGCCAGAGTTTTGCCGGCCGCGAGGCCGTCGCCGCCATCAAGCGATTGCAGGAGGCAGGCTACGACCGCTATGCCGAGACTCTCTATCGCGACCTCGCAGGACAGTTGACCAGCCCGGGCGAACTGGCGCTGCTGGCGGTGCTGGCGGAAAAGCAGGGCAACCACTTCATGTCGCTCAAGATCGGCAAGATCGCCGGCGCGCGTGGCATCGATGTCGGCGCGCTGTCGCATCCTTTGGGGGTCATACCCGATAGCGCCGATATTTCCGGTTCGGGCAAGGCACTGGCCTATGCCATCGCCCGCCAGGAAAGCGAATTCAACATCAGCGCCATATCGAGCGCCGGCGCGCGGGGGCTGCTGCAGCTGATGCCGGCAACCGCCAAGCAACTTGCGAAGAAGGCCGGGCTGCAATTCTCGCAGGCACGCCTGACCACCGATGCCGGCTACAATGCGACGCTGGGCTCGGCCTTCCTCGGCCAGCAGCTCGACCGCTTCAACGGCTCCTATGTGCTGACCTTCGCCGGCTACAATGCAGGCCCCAACCGCGCCGCCCAATGGGTGGCGAAATACGGCGATCCGCGCGGCAAGGACATCGACGCCGTCGTCGACTGGATCGAGCGGATTCCTTACACGGAAACAAGAAGTTACGTGCAGCGCGTGATGGAGAACTACGAGGTCTACAAGATGCGCATTTCCGGCAAGTACGACATTGTGGGAGATCTTGTGAACGGGCGGAGTTGACGGCTTTCGTTCCTCCTTGCGAGAGGAGTTGGCCTCGCGCGGATCCGCCCGTCTTGGCTGAGTGAAGGGCCTCGCCACCTTCGGCCCGCAAGAGGAGAAGTAACTGCCCCATTTGACCATCCCTTCCCCCGCCTGTAGCAGACGGACGATCGGGCGAGAGCAAGGGACAGCATTCCAATGGCGAGCGAACGTTTCTCCGATTTCTTCTACACCGCGCCGGATGGGCTGAAGCTGCATGCCCGGATCTATGGCGAAGCAAATTCGGGACATTGGCCAGTCGTCTGCCTGCCCGGCCTCACCCGCAATGCACGCGACTTCCATGAACTCGCGCTCTATTTGGCCGGCAAAGCCGGAAGCCCGCGCAAGGTCGTCGCCTTCGACTATCGCGGCCGCGGGCAGTCCGATTATGATCCCGATGTCAGCCGCTATACTGTCGGCGTCGAAGCCGACGACATTCTTGCCGGACTGGCGGCCTTGGGAATCGAGGAAGCCGCCTTCATCGGCACCTCGCGCGGCGGCCTGATCATTCATGTCCTGGGCGCGCTGCGGCCGGCCATATTGAAAGCGATCGTGCTGAACGATATCGGACCGGTGATCGAGCCGGCCGGCCTTGCCCTTATCCAGTCGTATCTCCAGCGCGAACCGAAGCCGAAGACCTTCGCCGAAGCAGTGGCGGCCCAGCGCCGCGTTCATGGCCGGGATTTTTCCGCGCTCACCGATGCGGACTGGGAGCGCATGGTGCTGGCGCTCTACCGCGAAACCGACCAGGGCCTGCTGCCGGATTTCGACCCGAAGCTGGTCGACACTGTTGCAAATCTCGACCTGACGCAGCCGCTACCGGCGCTGTGGCCGCAATTCGATGCGCTGTCGGCCCTTCCCATGCTCGCCATGCGCGGCGCCAATTCGAGTTTGCTGTCGGTGGACACACACAGGCAGATGCGGGAGCACCATCCGGCCATGCAGACGATCACCGTTGAAGGTCAGGGTCACGCCCCTTTCCTCGAAACCGGAACCTTGCCGGGCGACATCGCCGCTTTCCTCAACAGAGCCGAGCGGCTGCCGACTCGCCTTTAAAAACCGTTGCCCGCAAGGCAAAACGACAGCAGTGGACCAAGGGCAGGCTTCGCAGCCTGGATAGCATGCCCCAACGACCCGCGGATCGGGGACCCACGGGATTGGTCGCCTACAGCCCCTTCAAAGCGTGAACTTATCGGGACTTTGAGGCCTTCTTCATTGCCTTGGCCGTGGTCTTCACGGCAACCGGTTCGTCCGCCGCACGGCGCGCAGCGGCGCGGGGGGACGGTTCGGGCGCTGCCTTCGCGTTGTCGGCGCCGCCAGACCGGGGTACTTCCAGCACGGTGACGCAGCCGTCGAGATCGTTGGTGGCCAGATGCGCATAGCGCATGGTCATCGACAGGGTCTGGTGGCCAAGCCACATCTGCACGCGCCTGATATCGATGCCGCCCTGGACAAGCCGCGAGGCACAGGTATGGCGCAGGATGTGCGGCACCACCTGGTCGTCGGCGGCCAGACCGACTTCGGCCTTCGCGTCGTTCCAGATGGCGCGGTATTGAGCCTGGCTGAATGTGGTGAACGGGCCTTTCGGCCGACGGCCTTCGCCGGGAGGCAGCTTGATCACTTCCTTGACACGCTCGGTCATCGGAATGGTGCGGCTGCGGCCGGACTTGGTGATCCAGAAGGAGACGCGATGCTCCTGGACATCGTTCCAGATCAGCCCGAGCGCCTCGCCAAGGCGGCAGCCAGTGTCGACCAGGAAGACGGAAAGCCGGTAAGCATCCTCGCTGCGGCTCCTGATGGCGGCAAACAGCCTGGCCTCTTCGTCCCTTTCAAGGAAACGAATCCGTCCCGACCGCTCCTTCTGGCGGCGGAACTCGGGCAGGCTGTGGATATCTCCCATCTTGTAGGCCTTGCGCAGCAGTTTGCTGAGGGCAGCCATCTTCCGATTGATGGTTGCGTTGCTGTTGCCGCGCTGGCGCAAGGTGCCGATAAGGGTGTCCAGGGTACTCTGGTCAAAGGCGCTGAAACGCTCCCCGAGCAGAATCTCGTCTATCTCGCCGATGAACGAGCTGACATTGTACTTATGCCGCCCATCATCCCACAATATGTCTCGATATGCCGAAAAAAGATCTCCAACCCTATGCGACTTTACTTCTCGTATTTTATTGTAGGTGTAGTTAAACCTTGAATTCTGAGAAGAAAACATCGAAAAATGATCGGAGGGCTCACCCTCTTGAATCGCTTCGGTCGTCATCATTTGCCACACCCCCGAGTGGACAGGTCAACCACCTAACCCACATGGAAGCGTCCTTTCAAGAGTTTTGAATCACGCATTTGTGATTTCATCCACCAGGCGGTGGATCCCACGAAACCACTCACGGATCCAATTCAGCTACCGTTACCCCCTGTTCCTTCTATTTGCCTTGATCCAGTCACGAGACAGAAACAGCCCGGGCGTTGATGCGCCCGGGCTGGATTTCACCTGTATGGAGCCAGCCCTTAGAACGAGCGCTGGAAGCGGAGGATGCCGCCGATGCTGCTCTTCTTGTCGGCACCGGTCCAGTTGGAGAAGTCGGCGTCGTCGAACTTGCCTGCGTTGAGGTAGTCGACTTCGGCCGTGACCGTGAAGCCCGGGACGACGTCGTAGGCGATGTTCGCCGCGATGCCCAGGTTCTTCCAATCGTCATACGACACCTGCGCGTTGAACGAGGTCTTCTCGTTGAACTTGTAGGTACCGCCGCCCCAGACAGCCCAGTTGCCGCCCCACTGCTTGTAGAAGCCGCGGCCGCCAGCAGGGATAGCGTAGGTCGGATCGTTGAGGTTGTCGTCGGTGCCGTAGCCACCCATGACCCACAGCGACAATGCGTCGTTGACGTTCACGTCCAGGCGAACCTTGCCGGCGACTTCTTCGTAGTTGCTGTCATAAGCGACGACGCCGGTGATGGCGCCCCAGCCCTGCGTCCACTTCAGACCGCCGACGACATGCGGAACGTAGCTGTCGATCGTGCCGACAACGCCCTGGCCTTCTTCGAGCGAGACCACGGCCGAGAAGCCGTTGCCTGCGTCGAAGTAGTACTGGACGACGTTGGTGTCGAAGTCGCCGTAAGGAACCAGCGTATCCTGGATGACGTTGCCGGCGTAGCCGATGAACGTATCGAAGGCCGATTCGTCCTTACCGACGCGCAGACCACCGAGCTGGATCCAGGCGAAGTTCAGCGAGACGTCCTTGTTGTGGGCGGTGTTGGCGAATTCGATGTCATTATCGTTGCCGAAGTTGAAACGGGTCTCGGTGTAGGTCTTCAAGGTGCCGAGTTCGGTTTCCTGGCCGGTCCAGGTCTTCAGCGTGAAGCGGGCATTTTTGTGCCAGGTGTCGTTTACCGAGCCGTCCTCGTGGTCCGCAGTCTTCGAACCATTGAACGTGCCGACGTCGCCCACGCCGATGTCATAACGGATGTAGCCGCCGATGCGCAGGCAGGTTTCGGTGCCGGGGATGTAGAAGTAGCCAGCGCCGTAGACGTCGCAGATCTTGACGTATTCAGCGG